>PAQV01000062.1 GCA_002709405.1 Paracoccaceae bacterium | reverse complement strand
CAGCGATTTGAGAAACGAATTTGTAGCGCACATTTCGAAACGCACTCCCCATCATGAGATGGAGATCACCTCGCAGCCGAAGCCATTAGCAGCAACGTGGGGTCGAGACGGCGCTTACGGAGAAGCTATTGGCACAAAAATACGAATAAAGGATCGACCAGAGACCGCAGTCTGCTTTGAGCCGGAATACCTAAATGGCCTAAAGAGGATTTTTTCTCTTCGCCACGAGTTAGTTCACAACCCGAAACAAAACTTCCGTCTGACCGCAGAAATTCTTAAAGATATAGATAATGCTGATGGCCTCCTACTGGCGGTAGATGTTGTGCTTTGTAAGATGCTAACCGATCACCTTGATCCAGAACTGATCAAGTCGGATACGGCAGAAAGCTAAGGATCAGCGGGTATTTAACTTTGAGGCGATTGTACCAAGCTATCTCTGTAAAGCCGACCACACCGCGTCACACGTCTAGCGTCATACCTGTCGTTCGTGACCGATGCAGTATCGGTCACATTGGGCTCGAACCGGTCATTGGATGAAACACCCGTAGTCCCGAGCGCCGTCTTCAATCATCACCATAACCCTAGCCCTCCCCCACTCCGTCTCCACAACCCGCTCTCCCCGAAACCCCGCCTTCTCATAAGCCCTTATCGCGGCCGCATTCTCCGGATGCGGATCAATGCCCAGCGCCGGCACGCCCTCGGCAAAGCACCTGTCCGCAAAGGCCCGGAGGTACGCCGGGCCAAGCCCTTGGCCCATTTTCGACTCGGCCCCGATGAACGTATCCACCCCGCGCGCGCCCTTGGGCAGGAAATCAAGCGGATGGGGGTTCCAGGCGTGGATGTCGTAATCCTGCAGATAGGCCAGCGGAGCCCCCGCATGCTCCACGATCCAGCAGCGGATCGCGGGGTTCGACAGCTGCTCCAGCACGACCGCGGCATAATCCGGCTCGTCGAACCAAGCCTTCACCCGCGGGGACTCCAACCAGCCGCGCAGCAGGCCCGCGTCCTCGGTCGCCACCCGCCGGAAATCAAAGCCCCCGTCCGCGCCCTTGTCTGCGCCCATGTCTCCTCCGACCCGCATTCCGGCACGGTCACCCGCGCGGCGGCCCCCAACGTCCCCAAGGCCGGCGAGATCCTAACAGATGGTTAAACCGCCTCTGTAACCCATTGAAATCCCTAAGGCCGGCAAGTGTCCCACGCGTGGGACATCACCGAAGCCGGGCCAGCAATTCCGCCGTGCCCTGCCCCGTCACTGGCAGCCCGTTCGCCCTTTGATAGGCCGAAATCGCCGCCTGGCTTTTTGGGCCCAGAACCCCATCGTCGCCCCCGGTATCATAGCCCGCCCGGGTCAGCCGGCGTTGAAGCTCCTGCCGGTCCGCCTGGGTCAGCCCGCCCGCATCCGGCCCGAACGGGGTCTGCAAGGGCCCCGCCCCGGCGATCCGATTGGCCAGGTAGCCCACGGCCAGGGCATAATTCGTGGAATTGTTGTAGGTCTTGATGGTCCCGAAATTCGCATAGGTCCGGAAGGACGGCCCCGGGCTTTGCGGCTGGATGACCGACCCGCCCGAGGTGCCCGGCAGGGCCTCGACCACCCAGGGCTGCCCATAGCGCCAGCCGTTTCGGTCCAGGTAGGCCGCGGCCGAGGCCAGGGCGTCGGTCGGATCGTCCGACCAGATGTCGCGTCGCCCGTCGCCCGTGAAATCCACGGCAAAGGCCAGGTACGAGGTCGGGATGAACTGGGTGTGGCCCATCGCCCCGGCCCAGGACCCCACGAGCCCCTCGGGGCTGACATCGCCGGCCTGCAGGATCTTCAGCGCCCCGATCAGCTGGCTTTCAAACAGCTGCCGGCGCCGCCCGTCATAGGCCAGGGTCGCCGCCGCCGAGATCACCGGAACATCGCCTCGCCGCGCGCCGTACTGGCTCTCGATCCCCCAGATCGCCACGACGATCTGCTTCTCGACCCCGTAGCGCGACTCGATGGCCGACAGGGTCGTCCCATGGCGGGACATCATCTGCCGACCGGTCGCCACCTTCTCGTCGCTTGCCGTCAGGGCAAAGTAATCCTCCAGCGACCGGCGGAACTCTGTCTGGTTGCGGTCACGCTCTATCACTTCGGGCAGGTAGCCGGCCGACCGGAACGCCCGGTCGATCGTCCCCTGCGACACGCCGCTGGCCAGGGCCCGCCCGCGAAAGCCATCCAGCCAGGCATCGAACCCCGCGTTCGGCAACGGCGTGTAGGACCGGGCCACCGCCGGCGATCCCCCTCCGCTGCACGCCGCCAGCCCCGAGGCCGCCAGCCCCGCAATCATCCATCGTCTGTTCATCGTCATCGTTACCCTGCCCGGATTCGCTTTGCCTCGCCCCATTGTGCCGAACCTTGGCCCCGCCTGTCCAATGCTCGCCGCCCCGTCCCTTCCGAACCAGAGAAATCCAGCCCAAACCAACACGGCATATAGCGCACGCCCGCCCGCCGCTTATATCTAGAAGCATGCTCAAGCTGACGCCCATCTTGCTCGCGGTCATCTATGGCCTTGTATCCTACCAGTTCTCGGTCTGGCGAACCCGCGGAGAACTGGACCGCAAGTCCACCGAACTGGCCGATCCCCGCCTGCGCGCCATCCTGTCGCGCATGGCCCGGGCCCTCGACGTGGACAGGATCCGCGTCTTCATCTACGAAATCGACCCGGTCAACGGGCTGGCCGCCCCCGACGGCCGCATCTTCATCACACGGGGCTTCTACCGCAAATTCGCCAACGGAGAGGTCACGGCCGAGGAACTCGCCTCCGTCATCGCCCATGAACTCGGCCATGTCGCCCTCGGCCACGCCCGCAGGCGGATGATCGACTTCTCCGGCCAGAACGCCCTGCGCACCGCCCTGGGCATGGTCCTCAGCCGCCTGATCCCCGGCTTCGGCATCATGATCGCCGGCGCCCTCAGCTCGCTTCTGGCCGCCAGCCTGTCGCGGTCCGACGAATACGAAGCCGACGCCTACGCCGCAGCCCTCCTCACCAAGGCCGGCATCGGCATCGGCCCACAAAAGGCCCTATTCCGCAAACTCGACGTCCTCACCGCCAGCCGCGCCGGCGTCGTCCCCGCCTGGCTCATGAGCCACCCTCAGACCACCGACCGCATCGCCGCCCTGGAAAAACTGGAAATCCGCTGGATGCAGCCGGACTGACTGCTGCTTCTTTCTCTTTCCAAATACCCCGGCCGGCCGCTAGCCAGGCCATGCTCAGCCCAGGCATTTGCCCAGGCGGGGCAACCGGGCCTTCTTCATCAGGGGCCGCATCTGCCAGGACGGATCCGCCTGCTGGGCCACCTGCAGGACCGACACGGCCGCCGCCTCGATCCCGTCCGGATCCGCCTGCCACAGGCTCATCAGGAACCCGTCCGGATCCAGCCGCTCAACGCCTTCTTCAGCCAGGGTCCCGCGCGGAAAATCCTTGGCATTCATCGTCACGATCGCATCCGCCGACCCGCTCACAGCCGTCGCCAGCACATGCACGTCCGCCGGATCCGGCAGCCATAACCGCGCTTCGATCCCCGGAGCGGGCGCCAGCGCGGCCACCGGCCAGGCCGCCCGCAACAAGGCGATTTCACCCCGCGCCTGCGCCGCCCCGGCCGGACCCAGCTTGTCGGCCGCCCGCGCCCATTCCTCCAGGATCCGCCCGGACCACAGCGGCACGAAGGCCCCGGTCTTCGCCGCTCCCAGCAACACCTCGCGCATCACGTTGGGATAGAGCACGCAGGCATCCAGAACGATCTTCATGCCGCCCGCCTCACAGCGCGTAGAACAGGGCCTTCAGATAGCCCGTCTCCGCCAGTTGCGGGTGCTGAGGATGATCCGGCCCGGCAAACCCGGTGTGGATCAGCCGCGCGGTCCGGCCCGCCCGGCCGATCCCCCGCGAACAGGCGGTGCGGAACTTGGACAGGTCCGCGGCATGCGAACAGGAACACAGGCCCAGGACACCTCCCGGGGCCACCAGCGGGGCCGCCAGCCGGGCGATGCGCTCGTAGGCCCGCAGCCCGGCCTCCAGCGCCTGTTTCGACGGCGCAAAGGCCGGAGGATCACAGATCACCACGTCAAAGGTCTCGCCCGCTTCGCCCAGGGCCGCCAGCACTTCGAAGGCGTCTCCCTGGCGGGTGTCAAAGCCCGCCTCCTGCCCCGAGGCCACGGCTCCGGCGCGCGCCAGCTCCAGGGCCGGAGCCGATCCGTCGACGGCCAGGGCCTCTCCCGCTCCGCCGGCCAGCATCGCCAGGCCAAAGCCACCCACGTGGGAAAAGACGTCCAGCACGCGGGCGCCGGGCTGCACGAGGCCCGCCGCGAAGGCATGGTTGGGCCGCTGGTCGTAGAACAGCCCGGTCTTCTGCCCGCCGGTCAGGTCGGCCATGTAGGTCGCCCCGTTCATCGGCACCGGCACCGGTGCGTCGGGCGCCCGGCCCGCCAGCACGGTGCTTTCGTCGTCCAGCCCTTCCAGCACCCGCGCCCGCCCGCTGGCGTTCTTCAACACGTTGGTCACGCCCGTGACCTCGATGAGGGCGGCGGTCAGATCCTCCAGCACGGCCTCGGACCAGGCCGCGTTGGGCTGGATCACGCAGGTGTCGCCGAACCGGTCGATGATCACGCCCGGCAGCCCGTCGGCCTCGGCATGGATCAGCCGGTAATAGGGCGCACGGAACAGCCGCTCGCGCAGGGACAGGGCCGCGCCCAGCCGGGCCGCCAGCCAGGGCCGGCCGATCCGCGCCTCGGTATCCAGGTCCAGCACCCGGGCGATGATCTTCGAGGCCGGCGTCACCGCCACCAGGGCCACCGGCTCGCGCCCGGCGTCCTCCAGCACGGCCAGGCTGCCCGGCGCCAGGCCGCGCGTGCGCCGGTCGGTCACCAGGTCCGAGGCATAGACCCAGGGAAAGCCGTGCCGAACCGGACGGGCATTGGCCTTGGGCTTCAGGCGGACAATGGGCCGCTCGGCCGGAAGGTCGGTGGGCATGTCGGGCGGCAGGTCGGGCTGATCGTCAGGGGATGAGGTCATGGCGCTGTCATACCCGCAGCTCTGCGCCCCGGCAATCGCCCAGAGCGGGTGCCCTAGCGCGCGCGCCCCCGCCAGCCGCCCCGGCGGCGCGGCCGGGCCTGGGTGCCCAGCCCCTCGTGCAGGACTGCCGTCATCGGATGGTCGGGATGGGCCGTGCCGTGGCGCGCGATCAGCCCAAGGCGGGCCGTGTCGGTGTCGCCGTCGACAGGCAGGCTGAGCGCCCAGTCCAGGAAGATGGACCGGCATTCGCCTGCCGTGATGCCCTCGATCCGGTAGCTGTCGGCGATCAGCCCCTTGGGGTCCAGCGTGTCAGGTGTCCCGGTCATCTGTCTCACTTTCCTGGTCTTGTCCGCGGTCCAGCGCCGCATCAACGATCGCCGCGCAAGCGGCGGTGCGCGCGTCCAGCAGGGATTGCAGCGCGTCCAGCCCATCCACCCCGGCGCTGCGGCACAGGAAATCGGCCGCCCCGCGCCCGATGGTGCCGGTCTCGCCCGGGGCAAGCCCGATCAGCCGGGTGGCCATGTGCAGCGACCAGTAAAGCGCGTAGGTCTCGCTCAGCAGGCTGGCCTCGTCTCCGGACAGCCAGCCGGCCGCTTCCGCCTCGGCCAGGCCATGCAGCGCGCCCCGGGTGGGTTGGCCCGCCAGAAGGTGCCCGGCCTGGGCCAGCAACTCCAGGTCCTGCAGCCGCCCCGGCCCGTTGCGCATATCCAGCCATCCTGTCGGCGCCTTGGACGCGGCCAGGCGCGCGCGCATGTCCGACACCTCTCGGCAGATCAGCGGCAGGGCGCGCGGGCGGGCGAGGATCTCGGCCCGGAAGGCCTCGATATCGGCCACCAACCCCGGTGGTCCGGTGATGCCTCGGGCCCGGGTCAGGGCCAGGTGTTCCCACAGCCAGGCCTCTGTTTCCTGGTAATTGCGGTAGGCGGGCCAACTGGTGGCCACCGGCCCCTGCTTGCCCGAGGGGCGCAGGCGCATGTCGATTTCGAACAGCCGGCCCTGCGACATCGGAGCCGACATGGCGGTGATCATCGCCTGGGTCAGGCGGGCGTAATAGGTGCGCGTGGCCAGCGGGCGGCGGCCCTCGGAACTGTCGACCCCTTCGGCATCGTAGATCACGATCAGGTCCAGGTCCGACCCGGCGTTCATGTGGCGCGCCCCGACCGAGCCCATGCCCAACACCGCCGCCCCCCGCCCCGGCGGATCGCCATGCTTGCGGGCGAATTCGCGGACCACCTCGGGACAGACCGTGCGGATGACCGCATCGGCCAGGTCGGCGTAATGGGTCCCGGCGGTTTCGGCGTCGATCAGCCCGCGCAGGTGATGCACCCCGACCCGGAAATGCCATTCCTTCTTCCAGCGCCGGGCGGCGTCCAGTTTCAGCTCGTAATCGTCTTCGTGGGCGATCCGGGCGGCCAGGTCGTCGGTCAGCGCGGCCTCGCCCGGCCAGGGGGCAAAGAAATCCCCACCGATCACCGCATCCAGCACGGCAGAGTTGCGCGACAGGTATTCCCCAAGGGCGGGAGCGGTGCTGACGATGTCGATCAGCAGGTCGATCAGCTCTGGATTGGACTGAAAGAGCGAAAAGAGCTGCACACCGGCGGGCAGCCCGGCCAGGAACCGGTCGAAGTTCAGCAGGGCCTCGTCGGGCCGGGCGGCCCGCGACAGGCGGGCCAGAAGATCCGGGCGCAGGCGGTTGAAGATCTCGACCGCCCGGCTGGAACGCAAGGCGGGGTATTGCGGCCAGCGCGCCAGAATCTCCTTGTCGAAGGCGTGGACCTCGGCCGCCGGGCGGGGGGCGGCATCGGGGGCAAAGAAGTCCTCGGTCAGCTCGGCGACCTCGTCCAGCCGCCGGGCGATGTCGGCCAGCATGTCGCGCGGGTCCAGGCCCATCAGGCCGGCCACCCTGGCGATGCCCTCGTCCGAGACGGGCATCTTGTGGGTCTGGGCGTCGTTGACCATCTGGATCCGGTGTTCGACCTCACGGAAGGCCCGGTAATGATCGCGCAGGCGGGTTGCCACGTCCTGCGGGATCCAGCCCTTGCCGGCCAGGGCCGACAGGGCCGGTTCGGTCGCCCGCATGCGCAGGCCAGGGTCGCGCCCGCCCGCGATCAGCTGGCGGGTCTGGGTGAAGAACTCGATTTCCCGGATGCCGCCCCGGCCCAGCTTCATGTCGTGGCCCGGGACGGCGACCTTGCCGTGCAGGCGCTTTGTGTCGCGGATGCGCAGGCGGATGGCATGGGCATCCTCGATGGCGGCAAAGTCCAGGTGGCGGCGCCAGATGAAGGGCCGGATGTCTTCGAGAAAGCGCGCGCCCGCCGCAAGGTCGCCGGCGGCTGGCCGGGCCTTGATCATCGCGGCGCGTTCCCAGGTGCGCCCGAAGCTTTCGTAATAGGTCTCGGCCGCGTCCATCGACAGGCAGACCGGCGTGACGGACGGGTCCGGCCGCAGGCGCAGATCGGTGCGGAAGACATAGCCGTCGGCGGTGCGCTCGGACAGCAGCGCCGACATGTTGCGCGTCACCCGGACAAGGGCGTGGCGGGCCTCCAGCACGTCGGCCTCGTCGTAAAGAGCCCCGTCGAACAGGCAGATCAGGTCGATATCCGAGGAATAGTTCAGCTCGTGCGCGCCCATCTTCCCCATGGCGAGCACGAACAGCCCGCCCGTTCCAGCCGGATCGTCCCGGATCGGCAATGGCCGCTTGCCCCGCCGGTCGAGCGCTGCCAGTTCGGCCCGGATCGCCAGGTCGCAGGCCAGCCCGGCCAGATCGGTGAGCCGGGCCATCACGTCATCAAGGGACCAGGCGCCGCCCAGGTCGGCCAGGGCGGTCATCAGGGCCACGCGGCGCTTGGCCTGGCGCAAGGCGGCGGCCAGAGTGTCACGGCCGGCGTCGCGCAGATCCGCGGTTTCCCGATCAAGGGCTGCGGCAGGCGCGGACATTGCCTCGGCCAGCCATTGGGCCTCGCGGCGGATCAGGCCCTGAAGGTAGGGGCTGGACCCGGCGGCCCCCACCAGCAGGGGCCGCAGCGCAGGGTCGACGCCCGGCACATTGTCTGCAGCCTCGGCCCCCAGGGCGGTATCGAAGGGCCTTGGCAGACGGGTCAGCCGGGCAGAGAGCGGAAGGTCGGTATCAGGGCGCGTCATAGGGGCAAAGTGCGGCGTGTGGCGGGGCCAGTCAACGGCCCGAAAGGCGGGCCCGTGATGGGCCGGGGCATCTTGTGCCGTCCTCGCATTGACGCCATTGTCCGCGCCATGAGCAAAAGCAAGAAACGCGTGCGTGCAGCCCTGGATGCCGCCGGCATCACCGCCGAGATCGTCGAAACCCCGCTGGCCCGCACGGCGGTCGATGCGGCGAATGCGCTTGGCGTCGAGGTCGACCAGATCGCCAAGTCCATCATCTTCCGTGGGGACTCCAGCGGCACGGCGCTGCTGTTCCTGACCGCCGGCGGCAACCAGGTGGACGTCGCAAAGGCCGCGGAGCTGGCCGGAGAACCCCTGGGAAAGGCGGACGCCGCGCTCGTTCGGGCCCAGACCGGGTTCGCGATCGGAGGCGTGTCTCCGGTGGGGCACCTGTCGCCCATCCGCGCCTGGCTCGACCCGCGTCTGATGGAGTTCGAGCAGGTCTGGGCGGCCGCAGGCACCCCGCACCACGTCTTTCCCGCCACCCCGGCCGAGCTGCAGGACCTGACCGGCGCACCGGTGGCCGAATTCACCCAGGACTGATCCGCGGGGGCCAAGATTATTCGCCGAATAATCTCGGCGCCCCACCCGGCATGCCAGCACAAAGGGGCACCCCTCATCACCCCGCGCGACCCGAGATTTTTCGGCCGAAAAATCTGCACCATCCGGGTAATGTAAAAAACATTCACATTACCCCTTGAAGCTGCCCGCCCGACTTCCGATCTCTCTCAATGTGAAAAGGCTTCACATTGTCCAACAAGACCGGAGAGAGATGACGATGACCCCCGTTTACACCCAAGCCACCCCCGACCATGCCATGGGCTGGTTTTCCAAGGCCGAAGCCTGGCTCGACGACAAGGGCAAGGGCGCCTGGATCGCCTGCATGGTCCTTGGCTTCGTGTTCTTCTGGCCCATCGGCCTGGCCCTTCTGGCCTACATGATATGGAGTAAGAAAATGTTCGGTTCCTGCCGCAAATCCCGCCGCCACGCCCGCCACATGCACTTGCGGACTGCCATGTCCGGATCCTCCGGCAACAGCGCATTCGACGCCTACAAGGCCGACACCCTGGCCCGGCTTGAACGCGAACAGGGCGAATTCGAGGACTTCCTTCAGCGCCTGCGCGCCGCCAAGGACAAGGCCGAGTTCGACCAGTTCATGAATGAACGGGCCCGTGCCGCCGCCGAAACCCCGTCCGATCCCCGGTCGGACGACACCGGATCCACCGCCGGCCCCACCCCGGCCTGATCCTGCACGACGAAGCCTCGCCCCCGCCTGCCTCTCCGGCGCGGGGGCGCCAGGCCCTCCGATCAACACCCCCCATCACACAGGAAAGACTACGCCCCGATGCACCTCCCCGATCCCCAGACGCAACCCGACTTCTACGCCGGCGTGCCCTCCAGACGCCTGCTGGCCTGGGTCATCGACACGATCCTGATCGCCGCAATCGTGCTGGTCGCCCTGCCCTTCACCGCCTTCGTCGGGGTCTTCTTCCTGCCCGTCCTGTTCCTGGTCCTGGGCTTTGCCTACCGCCTCGTGACCCTCTCTGGCGGATCGGCCACCTGGGGCATGCGCTTTGCCGGGATCGAGCTGCGCGACCAGACCGGCAGCCCCTTCGACGGCACCACGGCCTTCCTGCACACCTTCGGCTACACCATCTCGGTGTCCGTCCCGATCCTCCAGCTCGCTTCGATCGTTATGATGCTGGCCAGCGACCGCGGCCAGGGCCTCACCGACTCGCTGCTGGGCACCACCGCGCTCAACCGCCGCGCCCGCGTCTGACCCCATCCCCCATCCCCGGGGTGGGGCGAACCGGCCAGAACCACAATCTCGGCTTGGCGCGACCAGAGGGCGTTGTTATCATCCCTCTGGACTCATGTCAGGAGCCCCATGCGACACACGCTGCCCATCGCACCCCAGTTCTACGTCACCGCGCCGCAGCCCTGCCCCTATCTGGACGGCCGCATGGAGCGGAAATTGTTCACCGCCCTTCAAGGCGAAGGCGCCGAACGGCTGAACAATTCGCTGTCCCAACAGGGGTTCCGCCGCTCTCAGAACGTGCTCTACCGCCCCTCCTGTGCCGAGTGTAACGCCTGCCTCTCCGCCCGTATCGACGTGCAGGCCTTCCGGCCCTCGAAAAGCCAGGCCCGCACCCTCAGGCGCAACGCCGCCCTCGATCGCAAGGCCACCTCTCCCTGGGCGACCGAGGACCAATACGCCCTCTTCCGCCGCTACCTCGATGCCCGCCACGCCGACGGCGGCATGGCCGACATGGACGTCTTCGAATTCGCCGCCATGATCGAGGAAACGCCCATCCGATCGCGCGTCATCGAATATGTCGACACCGATCAGAACAACGACCTGGTCGCCGTCAGCCTGACGGACGTGCTCGAAGACGGCCTCAGCATGGTCTATTCCTTCTATGCCCCCGATCGGCCCAAGGCCTCGCTGGGCACCTTCATGATCCTCGATCACATCCGCATCGCCCTCGATGCCGGCCTGCCCTACGTCTACCTGGGCTACTGGGTCCCCGGCAGCCAGAAAATGGGCTACAAGGCCAACTTCACCGGGCTCGAAGTCTACGTTGGCGGCGAATGGACAAAGATGGGCGACCCGGCCAATTACTACCCGGAAACCCACCCCCTTTCGACCGACCCCATCGCGGAACAGGTTGCCAACATCTCGCTACCAGACCGCCGCCCGACAGCAAAGTAAGCCGGCCCGCGCCCCAAGATGTCCCACGCGTGGGACATCACCCGCTCCCTTTGAAATCAAGGACTTGCACGGGCGAATTAACCAAATCTCAAGATCTCCGCCGCGCCCGCCCCCAAGGCAACAGCGCCCGCTCTCCTGCTTCTTTCTCTTCAAAAATACCCAGATCCCGCCCCATCCACACAGACCACAGCGCGCAGGACATGACACTCCGCCCGCCACCTGGCTAAAACACCGCCAACGCGCAAAGGGCAGCCGGCCCCGTCGCCCCCAGCAGATCAAGGACCATCCCATGGCCACTCCCCCCAGCGACCTGTCGAACGGGATCCTCAGCCTCTCCGTCGCCCCGCTGGGCGCGGAAATGCAAAGCCTGCGCAGCGCCAGTGGCGACCTCTTGTGGGATGGCCGGGCCGAGTTCTGGACCGGCCGCGCGCCGGTGCTCTTTCCCATCGTCGGCCGGGCAGCAGAGGACACTATCGCCGTGGGCGATCACTCTGCCCCGATGGCCCAGCACGGCTTTGCCCGCCGCAGCCTCTTCGACCTGGTCGAACAGACCGACACCCTGTGCCACCACGTGCTGCGCGCCTCGGACGCCACCCGTGCCGTCTATCCCTTTGATTTCGACCTGCATGTGACCCACCGGCTGGACGGGCCCACCCTGCATTGCGAGGTCCGTGTCAGCCGACCCGCCAGCCCTGACAACACCCCCATGCCCTTCGGCCTGGGCTTTCACCCCGCCTTCCGCTGGCCCCTGCCCGGGGCCGAGGGCCAGGCCCACCATGTCACCCTGCAGGGCCGGGGCAATCCGGACCGCCGGCCCCTGAACGCCGGCGGCCTGCTGGAGCGCACCCTGGTGCCCGGCCCCTTCACCGACGGCACCCTCGCGATCGAGGAATCCCTGTTCACCGATGGCGCCCTGGTCTTTCCCAACGGCGCGGACGCCCTGCGCTATGGCCCGGCGGACGGCCCTACCCTGGCCTTCCGCTTCCACAACCTGCCGGACCTGGCCCTTTGGAAGCCGAAAGGCGCGCCGTTCCTGTGTATCGAACCCTGGCACGGCACCGCCTCGCTGGTCGGAGACGGCCCGCAGATCGCCGAGCGGCCCAACAGCCTGGCCCTGGCTCCGGGCCAAAGCGCGGACTTCGGCTATTCCCTGACCGTCGAAGGCTGATCCCCCCGCCCTGACCCGAAAGACCACGCGATTTCAGCAACCTGGGGCAGAGTGACCCCGGGCGTGGATCCCTGTCGAATCAAGCAGGAGCGGGGCGCGGCACCCTGCAACTTTACCCATCCTCCCGGCAGGATTGCAGGCCCGGGCCAAAACGACCCCGGCCTCGCCGTTGACTTGCACGGACAGGTCGGGCAAAACATGAAGGTCAATTCATGTGCACTTGACCAAGCGGTCAGCATTTCGGCCCGAAAACGGCGCCGAAGACCTTTGTCGCGGTTGACCCGGCGTCGCGCAACCCACGCATTTTTCAACGAATCCTCGCCTCGGCTGTTGCATTTGGGCCGGTTCTGAATACCGTGGCCGCCGGGGGGGGCACTAAGCGTGACAACGCGCGTCCGCCACGTATGACAAAAAGAGCGAACGTCCGACAGGAGGAGAAAATAATCCATGGAACGTCGTAAATTCCTTAAGGGAGCCGCGCTTGGCGGCGCTGGCGCAGCCCTGGCCGCACCGATGGTCAACGCCCAGAACGCCAAGACCATGACGATCGTGTCGACCTGGCCGCGCGACTTCCCCGGCCTGGGCCTGTCGGCGCAGCGCCTGGCCGCGCGCATCACCGAAATTTCCAACGGGGCCATCCAGACCGAGTACTTCGCCGCAGGCGAACGGGTCGGCGCCTTCGACAGCTTCGACGAAGTGGCCAGCGGCAACAGCCAGGCCTACATCGGCGCCGATTACTACTGGGTCGGCAAGCACCCGGCTTACGCCTATTTCACCGCCGTGCCCTTTGGCATGACCACGGCCGAACAGAACGCCTGGGTCAAGTTCGGCGGCGGCCAGGAGCTGTGGGACGAGCTGGGCAGCGAGTTCGGCGTCAAGGGCCTGCTGGCCGGCAACACCGGCACGCAAGCGGGTGGCTGGTTCAACAAGGAGATCAACTCTCCGGAGGACCTGCAGGGCCTGAAGATGCGGATCCCGGGCCTGGGCGGCACGGTGATGTCCAAGCTGGGCGCGTCGACCGTGTCGCTGCCGGGCGGCCAGATCTATGAAAACCTGGTGTCGGGCGCTATCGAGGCGACCGAATGGGTTGGCCCTTACAACGACTACTTCATGAAGTTCTACGAGGCGGCCAAGTACTACTATACCGCCGGCATGCACGAGCCGGGCTCGGCCCTGGCGCTTGGCATGAACGCGTCCTGGTGGAGCGGCCTGTCCGACTTTGAGCGCGCGGTGATCACTGCCGCCGCGATGGAAGAGAACGCGGCCCAGTACGAAGAAACCGTGGCCCTGAACGGCGTCTACCTGCAGCGTCTGATCGACGAGCACGGCGTCGAGGTCAAATCGTTCAACGACGACGTGTGGGATGCCTTCGGTGAAGCCTCGGAAGAGGTGACCGACGAAGTGCGCGATCACTCGGAAATGGCGGCCAAGGTCAACGACAGCTACCAGGGCTTCATCCAGAGCTCGGGCGGCATGATGGCCAAGTTCGAAGTGTCCTTCGTGAACCAGCGGAACCGCTTCCTCGGTCTCGACGAGTAATCCCTGACGGGATGAACGTGGCAGGAGCCGGTCTTTCGGGCCCGGCTCCTGTCTTCCATTTTGGCCCCTTTGTCGCTACCGGGGGTGCGTTCCGGGGCAACCGGACTGGTTAACAGCAACAAGAACATAAATGGGGGAATGCTGTGAGTACCCTTACTGATCCGGACGCCATACAGCCGTTTGGCCAGCCCGCTCCGGTGGTCCGCTTCTTTGGCTGGGGGACGTTGTTCGTCCTGGCCGCCTTTCTGATCAACAACATCCTGGTGTCGTGGCTGGACTTCCCGGGGATCGGGTCGATCGTGGCGGGGGGCGCGGATCCGCGGGCCTTCGTCGTGGTGGCGCTGTACCTGGTGGCCCTGGCCGGGGCGGTCGTCTATGTCTGGTACACGGGCAACACGGCCCTGCGCTGGGACGCCCGCGCGATCACGGCGTTCAACGCCTACCTGATCCGGGGCTGCTTCTTTGCCGTGCTCTTTGTCGGGCTGGCGGATGCGGCGGTGGCCTTCCTGCGCATCGAGAGCCTGTTCGGCACCTTCCTGCCCGAGGACACCGCGCGCGAGTTCAACCGGGTGCAGTTCCTGGCCCCGACGATCCACGGGCCGCTGATCCTGGCGGGGTTCATCGTGGCGATCTTCTCGCGCACGCTGGGGTTCCAGTGGCTGGCGCTGATGATCGTGGCGGCCGAGCTGCTGATCGTGATCTCGCGTTTCGTGTTTTCCTATGAACAGGCGCTGATGGGCGACCTGGTGCGCTATTGGTATGCCGCGCTGTTCCTGTTCGCCTCGGCCTATACCCTGCTGGAGGAAGGCCACGTGCGGGTCGATGTCCTTTACGCCGGGTTCTCGCGGCCGACCAAGGGCAAGGTCAACGCCTTCGGGGCGATCATGTTCGGCATGGTCACCTGCTGGTGCGTCCTGATCATGGGGATGGGGTCTCCGCAGGCCATCATCAACGCGCCGGTGCGCAATTTCGAGATCAGCCAGGCCAGCACGGCGGGCATGTACGTCAAGTACCAGATGGCCGCCTTCCTGGGCATCTTCGCCGTCACCATGCTCATCCAGTTCGTGGCCTACCTGTTCGAGGCCGTGGCCGACAGGCGCGGCGAACCCGGGCACAAAGACCACGACGGCGCGTCGGCGTCGTAAGGGGACAGATACATGGAACTTTTCTTTCTCGTCCTGCTGATCGTCATCATGGCGGGTGCCTTGGGCTCGGGCTTTCCCGTGGCCTTCGCCCTGCCGGGTGCGGCGATCATCACCATCACCCTGGCCGCCGTGTCGGGGCATTACTTTGCCGGCGACGCCGATGCCTTCTTCCACTCGGGCGGGCCGTCGCAATGGCTGACCGCGGGGGTGACCAACCTTCGAGGGGTCTACTGGGAGGTCGAACGGGACACGCTGATCGCCATCCCGTTGTTCATCTTCATGGGCATCATGCTGCAGCGCTCGAAGATCGCCGAGGACCTGCTGGTCACCATGGCGCGCCTCTTCGGCCCGGTGCCGGGCGGCCTGGGGATTTCGGTCGTCTTCGTGGGCGCCCTGCTGGCCGCCACGACGGGCATCGTCGGCGCGACCGTGGTCGCCATGGGCCTGATCTCGTTGCCGGCCATGCTGCGCAACGGCTATTCCCAGCCCCTGGCCACCGGCACCATCGCCGCGTCAGGCACGCTGGGCCAGATCATTCCGCCCTCGATCGTGCTGATCATCCTGGCCGACCAGCTGGCCTCGGCCACCGACCAGGCGTCGACCATGCGCAAGGCCCTGCACAAGGAAGCCACCGGCGAATTGTCGATGCCCTCGGTCTTCGACGTGACTTCGACCAGCGCGGGCGAGATGTTCCTGGGCGCCTTCGTGCCCGGCATCGTGCTGGTGCTGATCTACATGGCCTTCATCCTGGTCTTTGCCATCCTGCGTCCGAAACTGGCCCCTGCCGTGCCCTATACCGGCCAGCGTGACAGCCGGTTCTGGGCCGAGGTCGCCCTGACCCTGGTGCCCCCCCTCGCCCTGATCTTCCTGGTGCTGGGGTCCATCATCGCGGGCATCGCCACGGTGAACCAGGCCGGCGCCATCGGTGCCGCGGGCGCCCTGATCATGGCCGGCTACCGCCTGCCCGACCAGGACACCCCGGGCCTGTTCATCCCCGCCCTGATCGGGGCCGTGGCCCTGGGCCTGATCGCCTTTGCCCTGTCGGCCTACGACATGAACATCAAGGCGGTGCTCAGCTCGGGCGGCGACATGACCGGCATCTGGATCGGCGTGGCCGCCACGGTTCTGCTGCTGGTCGCCCTGGTCTGGTCCGGTGCGCGCGTCCTGAAGATCGAAAACACCATGCACGAGGTGATGATCGAAACCGCCAAGACCACGTCCCTGGTGTTCATCATCCTGCTGGGGGCAGCCATGCTGACGGCGGCCTTCCGGGCCTTCGGCGGCGAGGAACTGGTGCGCGAATTCCTGAACGGCCTGCCGGGCGGGTTCTGGTCGCAGTTCATCATCGTCATGGCCGTGATCTTCGTTCTGGGCTTCTTCCTGGACTTCATCGAAATCGCCGTGGTCGTGGTGCCCATCGTCGCCCCGATCCTGCTGGCCGATCCGCAGGCCAACATCACCGCCGTCTGGCTGGGGGTCATGATCGGTCTGAACATCCAGACCTCGTTCCTGACGCCACCCTTCGGCTTTGCGCTGTTCTACCTGCGCGGCGTCGCCCCGCCCGAGGTCAAGACGACCTCGATCTACAAGGGGGTCATTGCCTTCATCGCCCTGCAGCTGATCGCGCTGGGGGTCGTGGGCTACACGCCATCGCTGGTGAACTACCTGCCCAACCGGGTCAGCCTGCTGTCGGAAACGGCGCCTCCGCCGCGCAATCCCAAGCTGCAGCTGTGTCTTGAAGACTACGTCTGGGACAAGCTGCAAAGCGAAGAGGACGCGCTGCGGGCCACCATCGCCCAGGCGCGTGACCTGAACGTCGAGGTCCTGCCCCGGCGCGTGGCCGGCGACCTGACCGAGGCCTTCGACAATGCCGAAGCGGCCATTGCCTCGATGGCGGACATCCAGGCAGCCGAGGCGGCGGTCAATGCAGCCGCGCCGGACTTCCGGCCCCTGCTGACCGAGGTGCGCGGGATCCAGAAGCAGGTGCGCGACCGGCGCACCCATGCGGACGACCTGCTGCAACAGGCGCGCTACATGAACAGCGAAGCCGAGGCCGAGCGCCGGGCAGAGCTGGAAGCGGAAGCGGCGGCGTTGCAGGCCGAGGCCGACGAGATCGAAGCGACGATCCCGGCGGAATGGGCCGACACCTACGCGACGTTCAACACCCTGACCAAGGCCGAGCAGCAGGCGCGCAACACCTACCGCCGGTCCGCCGACGGGGCCGTCGAGCCGGTGATCGAGCTGATGGACGTGCTGTCGGCCAACGCGGCCTTCGCGGCGCTGGAACAGCAGTTGCGCGACCTCGAGGACATTATCCTGAACGGCGATTCCGATGCCGCGCAGGATGCCCTGCAAGAGGTCGGCGGCGCCTTCAACTCGGTGGCGGGGGCCAGCGACGTGGCCTCTCCGCTGTCCTCGGCCCGCCGCGACATGCGGCGCGACCGGCGCGACGACGCGCTGGAGGAATGGCGCGATGCGGTGGCCGAGTTCGAGGAGCAAGCCGCCTGGCGCGAGGCCGCCGGCGGGCTGGTGCCGGGTCTGCAGACCTACCTGGCGGGCATTGCCGACACGATCGGCGCGCGCCAGCAGCCCGAGCTGAACCGCGAACAGGCCCTGTTCCTGGCCGGCTGCAACGCCCATCACCGGGACCTGTCGCTGAACTTCTGATCGGCGGGACTGAGCGAGACACGGGAAAGCCCCGGGCGGAAACGTCCGGGGCTTTTCATTTTGCCCTCTCCGGGCATCCAGTCGGTGCCCCCCGTGTCGGCGCCCCCCGTGTCGGCCTCCCCCTGCCGGCCCTCCCGTACCGACCATGCCCCGGAAGCGCGACAGAACGCTCGGATAAAAGTCACGGTTAACGTGATATTAATTCTCCCAGAGGGGAATCAGGAGGGTGTTTCCATGGTCAAGATCAAGGCACATGACGATCTGGGCGCAGGGTTTTACATTTACGAGGATCCGTTCGGCAGCGCGGCTCCGCTGTTCGATCCGCCCCTGACGACCTACCAGGTGTCGGTCAACGACTGGGACGACGACACCACGCTGTATCGCTTCTGGTTCGAGGGCCACCCCGACATCGTGGCGGCCAGCGTCATCACCCGCGAAACCGCGACCAGCGTGGAAATCCTTCAGGTCACCTATGAAAACGCCCTGGGCCAGCCGCTAATCGTGTACCGCGACGTGGGCGTCACCTACTCGACCGAGGGCCTGCCCCCCGGGGTGACGCTGGACCTGTCGGCCGTGGCCGCCGAGTTCGTGTCCGAGGGCCGGGTGTCGCTGAAGGGCGACGACGAAATCCAGGGGGCAGGTTTCGACGACGTCCTGCACGGGCTGGAGGGCGACGACCGGATCTGGGGCCTGGGCGGCAACGACATGCTGTTCGGCGAGGCGGGCGACGACTGGTTCCAGGGCGGCGCCGGAGCCGACACCATGGACGGGGGCGATGGCACGGACATCGTGTCCTACACCGCCTCGATCCTGGCCATCACGGTCGATCTGGCCAACAACGGGTCCAACGCAGGAGACGCGGCGGGCGACGTGCTGGTCGACATCGAAACGATCGCCGCAACGGGGTTCGACGATTTCGTCAGCGGCACGATCGAGGACAACATCTTCTACGGCGGCAACGGCAACGACACGCTCTATGGCAAGGGCGGCAACGACCTGATCAAGGGCGGCGCGGGCGACGACACGATCACCGGCGACGTGGGCGCGGACATCCTCGTGGGCGAAGCCGGCAACGACTGGCTGGACGGGGGCACCGGGGCCGACACGATCCGGGCCGGAGACGGCGACGACTGGATCATCGGCGACGCGAATGACCTCGTGATCCAGGGGGGCGCGGGCTATGACACCGTCGATTTCAGCGGCAGCGGCGCAGGGGTCTATCTCAGCCAAAACGACACCAAGTTGTCCGGGCTGGAACACGTCATCGGCACCGACATGGACGATACGATCCAGTACACGAGCAGCGTCGAGGACCTCACCCTGGAAGGCGGGGACGGCAACGACAACCTCAACTCCGGGTCGGGCAACGACACCCTGATCGGCGGCGACGGCAACGACTATCTACACGGGGGTTATGGCGGCAATGACCTGCTTTATGGCGAGGCCGGCAACGACATAATCTATGCCAACGACGGCGATGACATGATCTGGGGCGGGATCGGTGACGACGATATCATCGTGAATGACGGCAATGATATCGGCTATGGCGGCGACGGCGACGACACGCTCTATTGCTGGGATTGGAATATTGGCGATGCCGAGCTTTACGGCGAAGCGGGCAATGATCGCATCTACATCTGGGGCGGCTCTCTCTACGCCAGCGGCGGGGACGGAGACGACGTTCTGGAAATGGAGGGTCTCGACTCGGAAGAACGCTACTCGATCATGAACGGCGACGCCGGCAACGACACCTTCCGCGTCTATTACGGAAATGGCTACCTGAGTGGCGGAGAGGGGACCGACGAGTTCTTCTTCCACGAATATGGCTATTCGGCCGACGTGGTGTTGACCGACTGGGACAACGAGGCGCTCTATTTCAGTGAATACTTCCTGTACGACTACCCCGACCCGGTCCCCGTCGATCCGGGCCCCGAGGACATCATGGCTTTCGCATCCGTGGTCGGAGACGACATCGTCTTCAACTTCACCGGAGACTACTCGGACAACACGGTCACCCTTCAGGGTGTGACGGACCTGGACCTGGTGGAAAGCTGGGTCAGCCTGTTCTGACCTGACGCACGGTCAAGACTGGGGGCAAGGCCCGACCCTTGCCCTTATCACCCTTCGGTGGAAATTGTCATCACATAATCGTTTCAAATTAAACACTTGACCTCACCAGAGCCCCCGGCACTCATTGCGGAAATCGCATTGAACCGAGGTTTCCTTTCATGGTCACGATTACCGCCACCGACGCACTTGGCACCGGTCTTGTCATCTACGACACCGCCGAGGGAGAGGCTCAGCCGCTCTTCCCCGCACCGCTTGATATCGAGCTGATCCTGGAAACCGACTGGGACGACGACAGCACGCTTTACCGTTTCTGGCTGGCCGGCCACGACACCATCGTCGCGGCCAGCGCCGTGGGATATGCCGATGCGACCTCTGTCACGCTGACCCAGATCACCTATGAAAACGCCCAGGGCGACACCCTGATCCATGTCTCGGACCTGGACCTGACGCTCTACCTGGAAAACTACCCCTACCCCACGCCGGACGTGTCCACCGGCGTGCTGAACACCGTGGCGGCCGGCGCCATTCCCCTGTCGGGCGACGACACGATCACCGGCAATTCCTACAGCGATTTCATCAACGGGCTGGGCGGCAACGACACGCTGCGAGGCATGGGCGGGGACGATTTCCTGTTCGGCGACACCGGCAATGACCGGCTTGAGGGGGGCGATGGCGCCGACATCCTGGATGGAGGGTCGGGCGACGACACGCTGGACGGCGGAGACGGCGACGACATCCTGCAGGGCGGCTCGGGCGACGACATCCTGCGGGGCGGCCTTGGGGCCGACCTGCTGGACGGCGGGGCGGGCAACGACCTGGCCAGCTATACCCATCTGCAGGCCGGTGTGGTCATCGACCTCACCGACCTGGACGCGGCCAGCGCCGCGGTGGCCGAGGACGAGCTGATCAGCATCGAGGGCCTGGCCGGCACGGCGTTCGACGACGTGCTGTCCGGGACCGATGGCGACAACGTTCTTTACGGAGGCGCGGGCGCGGACGTGCTGCGCGGGCGTGACGGGGCGGACCTGATCAAGGGCGGCGACGGCGACGACGACGTGTACGGCGACGGCGCGGCTGACGTGCTGCTGGGCGGGGCCGGCGCGGACCGGATCTACGGCGGGACCGGCGACGACGACCTGCAGGGCGAGGCCGGGGACGACCGGCTTTATGGCGAGGGCGGCAACGACCAGGTGAGCGGCGGAGACGGCAACGATCAGCTGCACGGCCAGGAGGGAGACGACATCCTCAAGGGCGGCGCGGGCGATGACCGGGTGTTCGGCGAAGAGGGTGACGACCAGCTTCTGGGCGGCGACGGAGCCGACTATCTGGCCGGCGGCGGGGGCAACGACTGGCTGAGCGGCGACGACGGCGACGACGAGCTGGGTGGCCAGGCCGGAGACGACACGATCAAGGGCGGCGCGGGGCGGGACCGGCTGTACGGCGATGCGGGCAACGACCAGCTGCTGGGCGGCGACGGGACCGACCTGCTGTATGGGGGCACCGGCAACGACTGGCTGAGCGGCGACGCGGGCCACGACCTGCTGACCGGCGAGGACGGGGACGACACGCTCAAGGGCGGGGCCGGCAATGACGTGCTGTGGGGGGGAATCGGCAACGACGTGCTGAACGGTGGCGCGGACGCCGACGTCCTATTCGGCCAGGGCGGACATGACCAGCTTGTGGGCGATGGCGGGGCCGACCTTCTGTACGGCGGCGGCGGACATGACACCCTGAGCGGCGGCGAGGGGAACGATACGCTGCATGGCGAAGATGGCGATGACGTGCTGAAAGGCGGGGACGGCAACGACGCCTTGTGGGCGGATGCGGGGGCCGACCGGCTTTGGGGCGACGCCGGGGACGACCTGATGCATGGCGGCGATGGCGATGACACGCTGTACGGCGGGATCGGCGACGACGAGATGTTCGGCGACGCGGGCACCGACATGCTGGAGGGCGGCGACGGCGATGACATGCTGGATGGGGGCGACGGCGACGACGAGCTGTTCGGCCAGGATGGCAATGACACCCTGCACGGCGGGGGCGGCGACGACGAGTTGATGGGCGACTGGGGCGACGACTTTGTCTTTGGGGATGCAGGCGCTGACACGCTTTATGGAGACGACGGCAATGACAGCCTGTTCGGCGGCGCGGACGACGACCTGCTCTTTGGGGGCGACGGCGACGACACCCTGTCAGGCGACGACGGGACAGACCGTCTGTTCGGCGGGCTGGGCAACGACACCCTGTCGGGCGGCGACGGGGAGGATTCGCTGCATGGGCATGACGGCAACGACGTGCTGCAAGGCCAGGCCGGAGATGACAGCCTTTATGGCGACGGGGGCGACGACACCCTGTCCGGGGGCAAGGGCGACGACGACCTCTTCGGATCCTACGGAAACGACACCCTCTACGGCAACGCGGGCAGCGATGTCTTGGACGGCGGGAGCGGCGACGACATCCTGTCCGGGGGTGTCGGCAATGACACGCTTTACACGAGCAGCGGCGCGGACATCCTTTACGGCGACGCGGGCAATGACCGGCTGGTGAAGGACGGGACCCAGGCCGGGGTGCAGATGTTCGGCGGTGACGGCGACGACACCATCTTCGTCTCGCGGGCGCAATCCGCCACGATCAGCGGTGGGGCGGGCGCTGACCGGTTCCAGTTGCACACGGGCGGCGATCACATGGACGTGGTGATCACCGACTGGGATGACGAGGTCATCGTCCTGCGCGCACTCGGGTCGGTCGAGGACTTCCTGGCGGCGGCCACGGTCGTCAACGGCAACACGGTCATCGACTACGACAACGGGCCGCTCGACATTCACATGACCCTGAACGGCGTGACGGACCCGACCGCTCTGGAGGGCTTCATCGAGATCCTCTGACCGCCCCCCTGCCCTGCGCCTCCCGGCCCCGCCGCTTCTGGCCCCGCCCCCCCCGAGTCGGCAACGCCCGAGTCGGGGGTCGCATCGCGCAAATGTCCTGGAACACCCCGCCTGCCGCAACAAAATGTCGCGACATTGCGCCCCACGATCACAATCTTTCCCGTTTTGCCGGTTGACGCCCCTTTTCGTGCCGCCTATGGTCCCGCGCAGCACGAAGAGGAACCCTTATGTTGACGCTAGTCGTAATCGTAGGAACAACGCGCATGGGCCGGTGACGGTTTGCCATAACGACGACCCATGCGCCCCCGACATCCTCGGGGGTTTTTTTGTGCCCATACACTGTGTCGAGACCGGAGAGCACGACAATGACACAAGAGATGACCGGAGCGAAAATGGTGGTTCAGGCCCTGAAGGATCAGGGTGTGGACACGGTATTCGGCTATCCCGGTGGCGCCGTGCTGCCGATCTATGACGAGATCTTCCAGCAAAACGACATCCGCCACATCCTGGTGCGCCACGAACAGGGCGCGGTCCACGCGGCCGAGGGCTATGCCCGCTCGACCGGCAAGCCGGGGGTTGCGCTCGTGACCTCGGGGCCGGGGGCGACCAATGCCGTCACCGGGCTGACCGACGCGCTGATGGATTCGATCCCGATCATCGTGCTGACCGGCCAGGTGCCGACCTTCATGATCGGCTCGGACGCGTTCCAGGAAGCCGACACCATCGGCATCACCCGCCCCTGCACCAAGCACAACTGGCTGGTCAAGGAAACCGACCGGCTGGCCGCGACCATCCACGAGGCCTTCCACGTGGCCACCAGCGGCCGACCCGGCCCGGTGCTGATCGACATCCCCAAGGACGTCCAGTTCGCCACCGGCACCTATGCCGGCCCGCGGCCCTCGGCCTCGCATTACCAGCCGCAGGTCAAGGGCGACATGGAGGCCATCACCGAGCTGGTCTCGGCCATTGAAACGGCCAAGCGCCCGGTGTTCTACACCGGCGGCGGGGTGATCAACTCGGGCCCCCACGCCAGCGCGCTGCTGCGCGAACTGGTCGAGGCCACGGGCTTTCCGATCACCTCGACGCTGATGGGCCTGGGGGCCTACCCGGCATCGGGCAAGAACTGGCTGGGCATGCTGGGCATGCATGGCCTTTACGAGGCCAACATGGCGATGCACGACTGCGACCTGATGATCAACATCGGCGCGCGGTTCGACGACCGGATCACCGGGCGCATCGACGCGTTCTCGCCCGGGTCGGTCAAGGCGCATATCGACATCGACCCGTCGTCGATCAACAAGGTCATCAAGACCGACATCCCGATCGTCGGCGACGTGGCCCATGTGCTGGAAGACATCCTGAAGGTGTGGAAGTCGCGCGGGCGCAAGACCGAGGTCGAGGCGGTGCGCAAGTGGCACGGCCAGATCAACGACTGGCGCAAGGTCAACTGCCTGTCGTTCAGCGAAAGCCGCAAGACGATCAAGCCGCAATACGCCCTGCAACGGCTTGAGGCCCTGACCAGGGACCACGACCGCTACATCGCGACGGAAGTGGGCCAGCACCAGATGTGGGCCGCCCAGTTCCTGCACTTCGAGGACCCCAACCGCTGGATGACCTCCGGTGGCCTGGGCACGATGGGCTATGGTTTCCCGGCCTCGATCGGGGTGCAGATCGCGCACCCGGACGCGCTGGTGATCAACGTCGCGGGCGAGGCCTCGTGGCTGATGAACATGCAAGAACTGGGCACGGCGGTGCAGTTCCGGGCACCGGTCAAGCAGTTCATCCTGAACAACGAACGGCTTGGCATGGTGCGCCAGTGGCAGGAATTGCTGCACGGCGAGCGCTATTCGCATTCGTGGTCCGAGGCCCTGCCCGATTTCGTGAAACTCGCCGAGGCCTTCGGGGCCAAGGGCATGATCTGCAACGATCCGGCCGACCTGGACGATGCGATCCTGGAGATGATCAACTACGACGGGCCCGTGGTCTTTGACTGCCTGGTGGAAAAGCACGAGAACTGCTTCCCGATGATCCCGTCGGGCAAGGCCCACAATGAGATGCTGCTGGGCGAGGCCGAAACCCAGGGCGTGATCGACAGCAAGGGCTCCGTGCTCGTCTGACACCGGTGCCATTTTCTTCTCCGAAGAAAATGGTCCGGAATTTTAGAAAATTCCGGCACGGACGACGATCGTCCGCGCCGCACCACCCATCGCGAGGCCATCCATGTCCGCTCTACAGATCAAGAAGGGCTCCACGAGCCATTCCGCCTACAACCTGCGCCCGACCTTTTCCGACGTACTGGAACAACATACCCTCGCCGTGCTGGTCGAAAACGAACCAGGCGTTCTGGCCCGTGTCATCGGGCTGTTTTCCGGACGGGGATACAATATCGAAAGCCTGACGGTTGCCGAGGTCGATCACACTGGCCGGCTATCGCGCATTACCATTGTCACCACGGGGACTCCGCAGGTGATCGAACAGATCAAGGCTCAACTGGGCCGGATCGTGTCGGTGCGCGACGTGCATGACCTGACGGTCGAGGGCCGGTCGATCGAACGCGAACTGGCCATGCTGAAGGTCGAAAGCACCGGCGAGAAGCGGGTCGAAGCCCTGCGCATCGGAGAGATTTTCCGGGCCAACGTGGTCGACAGCACGTTAAACAGCTTCGTCTTCGAGATCACCGGCGCGCCGGAGAAGATCGATGCCTTCGCCGACCTGATGCGTCCGCTTGGACTGGTGGAAATCGCGCGCACCGGTGTGGCGGCCTTGTCCCGGGGTGAAATGCCTGCGGCGAGTTGACAGGTTGGATTGGGGGCGCTGCCCCCGTCCTCCTTCGGAGGTCTCCCCCGGGGGATTTAGAAAGAGAAAGAAGCTGAAATCGCGCTCCGTTCCCAAGGGGAGTACTTTGGTCTCTGTCGGTCAGGATGGCCACGCACCAGCAACAAAGAAACAAACACATCCGCTCTTCAATGGCGCGATCTGCTGCTTCTTTCTCTTTCTAAATACCCCGGCGCAACATCTGCAGTGCAGGACCAGGTTCAGAGTAGCTCGATGTCGCCCTGGGCCCGAGTGGCATGAAACTCGGCTTGCCAGGCATCGAACGCACTTTCGGCAATGGCCCGGCGCATACCCTCCATGATCTCCTGGAAGTAATGCAGGTTGTGCCAGGTCAGCAGCATCGACGAGATGATCTCCTGGCTGCGAAAAACGTGGTGCAGGTAGGCCCGGGAGTAGTTCCGGCAGGCCGGACAGCTGCAGGCCTCGTCCAAGGGTCGGGGGTCATCCTGGTGGCGAGCGTTCTTGATATTCACCACCCCCCTGCGGGTGAAGACCTGTCCCGTTCGGCCGGACCGCGAGGGCAGCACGCAATCCATCATGTCGATGCCCCGGGCGACGGCCCCGACGATGTCGTCGGGCTTGCCCACACCCATCAGGTAGCGGGGCTTGTCTTCGGGCAGCATTCCAGGCGCGTAGTCCAGCACTCCGAACATGGCGTCTTGGCCCTCGCCCACCGCCAGGCCGCCCACGGCATAGCCGTCAAATCCGATCGCCTTCAGCGCCTCCGCGCTTTCCCCCCTCAGCTCCTGCGTGACGCCCCCCTGCTGGATGCCGAAGAGCGCATGGCCAGGCCGGTCTCCGAAGGCCTCGCGCGAGCGTGCCGCCCAGCGCATCGACATGCGCATGCTTGTCGCAACGACCTTTTCCTCGGCCGGCAGCGCCGGGCATTCGTCGAAACACATCACGATATCCGAGCCCAGCAGCTTCTGGATCTCCATCGAGCGTTCCGGCGTCAGGTGGTGTTTCGATCCGTCGATATGGGATTTGAAGGTCACGCCTTGCTCGGTCAGCTTGCGCAGCCCGGCCAGGCTCATGACCTGAAAGCCCCCGGAATCCGTCAGGATCGGCCGATCCCAGTTCATGAACCTGTGCAGCCCGCCCAGCCGGGCCACCCTCTCGGCCCCGGGCCGCAGCATCAGGTGATAGGTATTGCCCAGCAGGATGTCGGCCCCGGTTGCCCGAACGCTTTCGGGCATCATGGCCTTGACCGTCGCTGCCGTGCCCACGGGCATGAAAGCCGGCGTCCGGATTTCGCCGCGCGGGGTCGAGATGCTCCCGGTGCGGGCGCGGCCATCGGTGGCCGCCAACGAAAATGAGAATGTGCTGGTCATCGCCGCCCTCTACCCCGGCACAGCGCAAAAGCAAAGCGCTCCGCACATGCTAGCGGGTGGAAATCGTCCCCAATACCCCTTAGCACGGGGGGCATCGTCACGAGAGGGATCCGACATGTCCGATACCGATACCACCCCACCGCCATTGACCTTCGGCTGGGAGGAATGGGTCTCGCTTCCCGATCTCGGCCTGCCGGCGATCTCGGCCAAGGTGGATACCGGAGCCCGAACCTCGGCCCTGCATGCCTCGGATATCGAAACCTTCGGGCCCTCGTCCAAGCCCAAGGTGCGGTTCAACGTCCACCCGATCCCGGGCCATTACGAGCTGGCCATCACCTGCTCGGCCGAGATCGCCGACCGGCGCGAGGTCACCTCGTCCAATGGCGAGGCCGAGCTGCGCTACGTCATCCGTACGCCGATCACCGTGGCCGGCCAGACCTGGCCGATCGAGATCACCCTGACCGACCGCTCGGGCATGGCCACGCGGATGCTGCTTGGGCGGCAGGCGCTGCAGGATCACATCTCGATAACGCCAACCGAAAAGCACCTGCAGCCGATCCTGGGCTACGATGTCTACCATTCGGCCCAGATGCGCACGATCGCCCCGAACAGGGCCCTGCGCATCGCCGTGCTCAGCCGCGAGAACAATTATTCCACCCGCCGCCTGGTCGAAGGGGGCGAAGCGCGCGGCCATACGGTCGAGGTCATCGACACCACGCGCTGTTACATGGCCATCAACCCGATGATGCCCGAGGTCCATTACGACGGCAAACGCCTGCCCCGCTACGACGCGGTGATCCCGCGGATCGGGGCGTCGATCACGCCTTATGGCACGGCCGTGGTGCGCCAGTTCGAAACCACCGGCACCTTCGTGGTCAACAATTCGGCCGGCATCGCGTCCAGCCGGGACAAGCTGCATGCGCACCAGATCCTCAGTCGCTACAAGATCGACATGCCGACCACGGCCTTCGCCGCCTCGCCCAAGGACACGTCGAACCTGATCGGGCTTGTGGGCTCGGCCCCGCTGATCATCAAGCTTCTGGAATCGACGCAAGGAAAAGGCGTGGTGCTGGCCGAGACCAAGAAGGCCGCCGAATCCGTCATCTCGGCCTTCCGGGGGCTCAAGGCCAATTTCCTGGTCCAGCAATTCGTCAAGGAAGCCGCGGGCGAGGACATCCGCTGCCTGGTTGTCGGCGGCAAGGTCGTGGCCTCGATGAAACGTACCGGCGCCGAGGGCGATTTCCGGTCAAACCTGCACCAGGGCGGCAGCGCCTCGTCAGTGCGCATCACCAAGGCGGAACGCGACATGGCCGTGCGGGCGGCCCGGGCCTTTGGGCTGGGTCTTGCGGGCGTGGACCTGTTGCGTTCGGAAAGCGGGCCGAAGGTTCTGGAGGTCAATTCCTCTCCGGGACTGGAAGGGATCGAGACGGTGACGAAGAAAAACGTTGTCGACAAGCTTTACGACGAGATCGAACTCAACGTGCGTCCACGCCCGGCCAAACGTCGGCGCGCTGAATAGACCGCGCACCCGGTCGATCCCATCGGCCGGGGTATTTGTAAAGAGAAAGAAGCAGGAAGCTGCGCCCATGACCAGGGGCGGACAGGCCAGAACGCGGTGGCAAGGGCTTCGTGGGCTCTGCAAACGCCGGATCCGCGCATTTCTTCATATGCGAACGCTCTTGTCTTCTTTCTCTTTCAAAATACCCCGGGGGAGTCCTCCAACGGAGGACGGGGGCAGAGCCCCCACCTGTCGCAACAGTGCAAGACCCTCCATGGTCGACGTTTCAAGACCTGAGGCCGGCCCCTTCCCCTTGCCAGCCCGGCCGCAAAATCCCATTCTGCGCGCAACGCCTTTGTACCGGACCTATTGTCATGACCGAAGACCAGATTGCCGACCTCACATCCAGCGGCATGTTGTACATCCTGGCTGCCATCCTCCTGATCCTGGTGATCTTCAAGGGCGTCAAGATCGTACCGCAGTCCGAAAAATACGTGGTCGAACGCTTTGGCCGCCTGTCCGCTGTCCTGGGCCCCGGCATCAACCTGATCATCCCGTTCATCGACCACGTCGCGCACCGGATCTCGATCCTGGAACGTCAGCTTCCGGCGATGAGCCAGGACGCCATCACGGCCGACAACGTGCTCGTCCAAGTGGAAAGTTCGGTCTTCTTCCGCATCCTGCATCCCGAAAAGACGGTCTACCGCATCCGCGACGTGGACGAGGCGATTGCCACCACCGTTGCCGGCATCGTCCGATCAGAGATCGGCAAGATGGAACTGGACGAGGTGCAATCGAACCGCTCGCACCTGACCGACACGATCAAGCAATCCCTGCGCGAGGCGGTGGATGACTGGGGGATCGAAGTCACCCGGGCCGAGCTGCTGGACGTCAACCTCGACGAGGCCACGCGCGCGGCGATGTTGCAGCAGCTGAACGCCGAACGCGCCCGGCGCGCCGCCGTGACCGAGGCCGAGGGCAAACGCCGGGCGGTCGAGCTGGCCGCCGATGGCGAGCTTTACGCGGCCGAACAAAGCGCCAAGGCCCGGCGCATCCTGGCCGAGGCGGAGGCCTATGCGACCGAGGTCGTCGCCCGGGCCATCCAGGCCCATGGCATCGAAAGCGCCCAGTACCAGGTGGCCCTGAAACAGGTCGAGGCTCTGACCGCCCTGGGCAATGGCGACGGCAAGCAGACCATTGTCGTGCCTGCCGCCGCGGTCGAGGCGTTTTCCGATGCCTTCCGCCTTCTGGGCGGGCGCGCGGACCCATGATCCTGTCGCTCTGGTGGGTCTGGGCCGCCGCGGCCCTGGTGCTGGGGATCCTCGAGGTGGTCGTCCCGGGCTTTATCTTCCTGGGCTTCGCCATCGGGGCCTTCCTGGTGGCCATGTTGCTGCTGAACCTCGGGCTGGTGCTGTCGCTGCCCCTTCTGGTGCTGATCTTCGCCGCCCTGTCGCTGGTGTCCTGGGTGATCCTGCGCCGGGTGTTCTCGCTGCCCCATGGCCAGGTGAAGCGCTTCCACGACGACGTCAACGACTGACCGCGCCCCGTGCACCCGGAGGCCCCGCCCATAAATGTGCTCGAATGATCAATTTCCTGTTGATCGCGTGCCCGCACCCGCTACATGTTCCTTTCGCCGCGCCGCAATCCGGCCCAGCGCAATGAAGGATCCAAGACCCACCATGGAATGCCCACAGCCGGCCCTGTCCCCCCTGCGAGCCCCCGGATGGTAACCCGTCCCTTCCCCGACGCCCGCCCCGACAGCCACTCTGCCCGCCTGACCGCCCCCGACCGGCTGTCGGCCCTGGACACCGCCGGGCTGCTCGACACGCCCACCGAAGAGGTCTTTGACCGGGCCGTCCGCCTGGCCACGCGCATCACCGGCACGCCCGTGGGCCTGCTGTCTCTGGTCGACGGCAATCGTCAGTTCTTCAAGGCCCAGACCGGCCTGACCGGAGACGTCGCCCGCGCCCGCCAGACCCCGCTCAGCCATTCCTTCTGCCAGTATGTCGTGACCGAGGACGCGCCGCTGGCCGTGTCGGACGCCCGCGATCACGCCCTGCTCAAGGACAACCTGGCCACCCATGAACTGGGCGTCGTGGCCTACCTTGGCGTGCCCGTGCACGGGCCCGAAGGCCAGCCCCTGGGCTCTTTCTGCGCCATCGACAACCAGCCCCACGACTGGACCGAGGCCCAGGTCGCCTCGCTCACCGACCTGTCGCGCATGATCGAAACCGAGATCGCCCTGCGCGAGATGCTCGACGACCGCCAGCTGCTGCTGCGCGAGATGAACCACCGGATCAAGAACATCTTCGCCATCATCTCGGGCATCATCCGCCTGTCGCGCCGGCAGGAGAAATCGACCGACGACCTGGCCACCGCCCTGGAAAGCCGCGTGCAGGCCCTGGCCCAGGCCCACGAGCTGATCGTGCCGGTCGTCGTGGCCCACGAACAGGCCGGGCCGCAGATTTCCCTGCAAAAGCTGATCGCCACCCTGCTGGAACCGCACCTCGACCGCGAGATCGAGCGTGTGACGATCGACGGCCCGAACCTGATCCTGGGCCAGAAGGCGGTGACCTACCTGGCTCTGGTCTTCCACGAACTGGCCACCAACGCGGCGAAATACGGGGCCCTGTCGGACACCGTCGGCCGGCTGACCGTGCGCTGGCGGCACGAGGGCGACCAGGTGCTGATCGACTGGTCCGAGGAGGGCATCGCCAAGCGCAAGCACGCCCCCACCCCGGGCCACGGCTTCGGCACCGAGCTTCTGCAGATCTCGGTCGAACGCCAGCTGGACGGCACGCTGGAAACCGCGTTCTCGGACGGCGCCATGACCCGCCACATCGCCCTGCCGGAGGCCACCCTGCGCCAATGACACCCGCGATGGGTTGAAACAACCCATCCTACGCCCACCCCCTGCGGCCGAAAGGCTTGCGCGCCGCGCGCAGGCCCGTAACCATGGCCGGGCTGATCCCCGGCCCGAGCCGCCCCCATGTCCGACGCCACCGTCAAGCGCATCGACGCCCTGACCGCCAATGCCCGCAGCACCTGGCTGGGGCTCTTTTCCGTGCTGGTCTTCGCCGTGGTCACCCTGGTCAGCGTCGAGCACATCGACTTCTACGGCGTCGGCCGGGGCACCCAGCTGCCGGTGGTCAACATCACCGTGCCCACCTACCTCTTCTTTTACGCCGCCCCGATCCTGGTCTTCGCGACCTACGGCTACCTGCACCTCTACCTCATCCGCCTTTGGGACGCCCTGTCCGAGGCCCCGCCCCGCATCAATCGCACCCGCCTGGGCGAGGCCGTCTCGCCCTGGCTCATGACCGACGCCGCCCTGTCCCTACGCGAGATCCTGCGCCAGGACGGCTGCGCCCAGCGGCGCGAGACCGACTACACCTCGATGGCCCTCAACTTCGCGATCACCTGGCTGGCCACGCCCTTCGTTATGGGCTGGATCTGGTGCAAATCTATGCCCGCCCGGGATTTTTGGATGACATCCGTCGGCGCCCTGATGTTCGCCGGCGCCCTCGCCATGGGCTCCGTCAGCCTGCGCCTTTTGCTCAGCCGGATGCGACATACCAAGCGCCGGCCGACGAACTACCTGAAGGTCACGGCCGCCTACACCATCAGCGTTACCTTGTTATGTGCGGCGGCCCTCGCGGTCACCTGGGGCCGCACGGTCGAGACCATCGGGCCCGTGACCCTCGCCGCCATCGACCTGCATGACCAGCGCCTGACTGAGCGTCCCTCAGGCTGGCTCCCTTACGCCATCGCCTACAAGGAAGATATGGCAACATGGTGCAGACGTGAAGGCGTTGACGATTGCGGCGAGCTAACGCCCGAACAACGGCAAGAGCACCTTGACGAATGGCGCATCAAGCGCACGGCCAGAATTTTGGATCTGAGTATTCCGGCACACCTTAACCGGTTCAGAATGGAAGCAACAACTGAGGTCGCTCAAAAACCGATAACTAATACTCTTGGCTTAAACGGCGGGACTTTCGCAAAAGCAGACAATTTCGAGCATGACGCTTCTACACCATACATTTTCGGCGCTCAATTTGACCTAACCGGCGCAGATCTGCGCGGCGCTTTCCTGGTCAATCTAAACCTTTCAACTGCAAAAATGGCCAATGTTACCGCCACAGATGCCGACCTTGAAGGCGCCTCGATGCCAATAGAAAGCCTAGACGGCGCAAACTTCAAAAGAGCGAATCTATCAAGATCGGATTTCAGAAATGCGAAAATTCGAGAAGTGGACTTTAGCAGCGCCTCATTGCAAGACGCAAATTTTAGTGAATCCTTTGTGCAAGGCACAAGTTTTGATGGAGCAAATATGAATGGAGCTGATCTAAGAGAAACGACGATGCAAAAACCTTCTTTCAGCTTCGCCAAGATGCAAAACACGGACCTAAGTAACTCCGATCTAATTGAAGCAAATTTTCGCCTAGCTGAGCTACAAAATTCAGACTTCCGAAATTCCACGTTAAAAAAAGCAAATTTCATTTCAGCAAATCTGCAACAGGCCAATTTACAAGGAGCAGAACTTGATAGTGCCAAATTCCAAAAAGCAAATATGACTGGAGCGAGACTTCAACTCGCAGAAATGCAGAATGCCGAGTTACACCGAACTCACTTGCGCACAGCCAATCTCACCGATGCATTGCTAGAACACGCAAATATGTCCTATGCGGAAATGCAAGGCGCAATTTTGATCCGAGCTAAGATGAAAAAAGCGGTCCTTTTAGGGGCGAATCTGGAAGGCGCAGATCTGAACGCGGCTCAGCTGCAAGACGCGGAACTCGAATGGGCGAAACTACAGGACGCCAACCTTAGTGGAGCGCGACTGCCAGGGGCCGTGCTTTCCATGTCCCTCCTGACGGACAATGCTCGCCGCGGAATCATCTCATCGAGAACGGTCTTCTACGATACCATTAACCATGGTGGTGCGCTCAAATCAGTGGATCTGTCCTCAGCTAAGTTTGACAATACAGCGGATTGGCGAAATGTATTTTTTGATGGCTCCGTTACACTATCACCTTTTCAACGATTACGAATAGGCAACGCCTGCCAAATGGCGGATACGATCCTGTCGGATGAAGATTTTTTCAGCCGTTGGCGAGAATGGTTTGAACAGCGTCCGGATAACATCTACCCAAGACTGCAATGGAGGCAAATCGCACCTGCCCCGTGGCAAGAGATCCCCGCAGCCGACGCCCTGCCCGAAGGCTGCACCTGGCACACCGGCCCCCTGCCTCCCGAACACGGCGGCAGCCGCTGACACCCCGCCCCCGTTTTGTACAAAACGGACAAAACCACCCCATCCCCCTCGCCGCGCCCGGTACAAAACCGCACATCCTCGTGCCAAGCCCTCCCCTTTACGCTCCCCCCACATTTCCTATATCTTCACTCAGGAACCCGGAACGAGGACCCTGATGACCCAGTCGCCCGAGCCCATGGAAGGCACCCCCCTGATCCCGCCGTCGAGCACAGATCACCCGCTCTTCGACCAGGTGGTCGAGGCCTGTCGATCGGTCTACGACCCCGAGATCCCGGTCAATATCTACGAGCTCGGCCTGATCTACACCATTGATATCTCGCCGGAAAACGAGGTGAAGATCCTCATGACCCTGACCGCTCCGGGCTGCCCCGTGGCCGGCGACATGCCCGGCTGGGTGGCCGATGCCGTGGAACCCATCGGCGGGGTCAAACAGGTCGACGTCGACCTCACATGGGAGCCGCCCTGGGGCATGGAGATGATGTCCGACGAGGCGCGACTCGAACTGGGCTTCATGTGACGCCCGGGCGGTATCGCCCTGTTATCCACAGCGATTTCCGCCCGTGTTTCAATATCGTTACCCAACCGTCACCGGCCTGTCACCCGCACAGCATAGCCCTGCGCCCGCGCATTACCGCGCGCCGGCCCTGGCACATTGCGCCCGCGGCCGGCCACGTCATTGACCCCAACCCCTTGACCAGGCCCACGTTTTCGCTGTCCCCCGGCATCCAACGGCCCGATCCCGGCCGCCCGGCCTGACCCCGGGCGGCCGTTTTTCCCCGCACCACCCTCGCGCACGCGCCTTGGTCGGGCCAGCCAACCGGCCCAAAGCTTGAGCCTGCCCGCCCGAACCCTTACATTGCTCTCAAAGGAGCTCTCGCGATGTTTGCAATTCCCGGAAAACAGGCGGTCACGCTGACCCCCCGCGCCGCCACGCAAATCCGCAATCTGATGGACAAGGGCGGCACCACCGGCCTGCGCATCGGCGTCAAGAAAGGCGGCTGCGCGGGCATGGAATACACCATGGACTACGTTGCCGACGCCGACCCCAACGACGAGATCGTCGAACAGGACGGCGCCCGCGTGATGATCGCGCCCATGGCCCAGATGTTCCTTTTCGGCACCGAAATCGACTACGAAGTAAGCCTGCTCGAAGCTGGGTTCCGCTTCAACAACCCCAATGTGACCGAAGCCTGCGGTTGCGGCGAATCCATCAAGTTCGCCGACATGTGACCGCCCGCCGCATCGGCATTTGTCTCGCCCCGCCCCGGGTGCTACCTCTGGGGAAACACAATCGACACAGGGGTGGACCATGCGGCGTAAACTGGCGGCAGGAAACTGGAAAATGAACGGCACCGGCGCGGCGCTGGCGGAACTCAAGACGCTGGCCGACCGCCCCGCCCCGGAGTGCGAGGTCCTGATCTGCCCGCCCGCCACGCTCCTGTCCCGCGCCGCAGAGGCTGCGGGCCAGACCATCGCCCTGGGCGGTCAGGATTGCCACGCCGCCGCCTCCGGGGCCCATACCGGCGACATCTCGGCTGACATGCTGCTGGACGCCGGGGCCAGCTACGTCATCACCGGCCATTCCGAACGCCGCGCCGACCACGGCGAAAGCGACGCCGCGATCAAGGCCAAGTCCGAGGCCGCCATCAGTGCCGGTCTGACCGTCGTCCTCTGCCTGGGCGAGGACCTCTCCCAGCGCGAGGCCGGCACCACGCTGGACATCGTCGGCACACAGCTGGCCGGCTCCCTGCCCGACGGCGCCGCCGGCGCGACGCTCGTCGTGGCCTACGAACCGGTCTGGGCCATCGGCACGGGGCTCACCCCCACGACCGACCAGATCGGCGAGGTCCACGCCTTCCTGCGCGCCGAGCTGACCCGGCACCTGGGCGATGAGGGCGCGGCCATCCGCCTGCTTTACGGCGGCTCGGTCAAACCCTCGAACGCGGCCGAGATCTTTGCCGTTCGGGACGTCGACGGAGCCCTCGTCGGCGGAGCCAGCCTCAAGGCCGCCGATTTCGGCGGCATCATCGACGCGCTCGACGCCGCCTGATCGGGCCCTGACCGGCCCATACCCGGACCTCGATCCCGAAAGGGGGCGCATCCAGACGCCCCCTTGAATGTCACGGCCCTCACGGCCTCAGCGCGATGATCAGCGACAGGGCCACACTCACCTGCCGCCCGACCACCGGGTCACAAAGCCCCCAATGCCCCGCCGCCGCCACGGCAAACAAAGCCACATTCAACACCCGGGGCCGGGTTGCCATGTCCACTACATGGCAGAGTTTTTCCAACAATTCCTTAAGCATCTTGCACCTCATCTGGGTTGGATGCCTGCGCAGGCGGTTGACATGACCGCGTCCGATCACCCCCAATGGATGCCGTGAAAGCCGGCCCAACCGTGACGCCGGAACGGGGACGAGACAGGACGTTTCAGGACGAATGCCGTCATTTGGTGAGTTGCTCGGGTCGGAAATCTGCGAAGCGCGCGAGGCGCTTGGCTGGACGCAGCTCGTCCTCGCGGAAAAGGCATTCGAGGAAGAAAATCCCGACACATGGGACCAATACGTCCGCCGGATCGGCGATTACGAAAATGGCCGGGTCAAACGCCCACAGGTCAAGGTCTACCAACCCCTCTGCGACGTCCTCGGCATCACCCGCCGCCGCATCGGTGAACTCAAGGCAAAGGCCGCCGATGCAAAATCCGTCTCCGACTACGACATCGCAGCCCTGCGCGCCGAAAAAGGCTCCCTCGAACAGGCCCTCTCCGACCTTCGCACCCTCTCCCGGTCCCAGCTCGAAACTCTCGCCGGACGGTTCGAATACGCCCGGGCCTATGACGCCACCGACGGTGCTCTGATTGAATTCCTCACCGAAAAGGCCCGCGACTACCGCGCGCTCAAGGCCGAGGTCAACGCCATCGAAGACGGCCTCAAACGCCTCTCCAACCTCAAATCCGCCGCCCGCGCCGCCATCGACGCCGGTGATCTGGATGAAGTCGAAGAGATCCTCTCTCGCGTGCAAGAGGTCGAACTCGACGAGGCCGCCAAAACCGCCGAACTCCGCGCGAACAACGCCCTCCTGCGCGGGCGCACGGAACAAGCGTTTCGCATCCTCTCCGCGGCGGCGGACAGTTTTGCAGCTATCGACCCCATCGAACCTGCCCGCAAACGCATTCTCTCCTATTTTGCCATTCTACGCGGCCACGGCTTGCGCTACGGCGGCACAGGCATCCAGTTCAGCATCGACATGCTGACAGAATGCCTGACCGCAGAACTGCGTCAGGCCAATGCATGGCTTTGGGCTGCGGGTCAGAACTGGCTTGCTGTCGGTAAATCAAACCAAGGCAGCCGCGCCGACGGCCCCACAGGCACCCGTCTCCTGGCTCAGGCCAAAGTCGCCTCTGGCAAGGCCCTAGAGGTTTTCACCCGCGACACGTTTCCTTTAGACTGGGCAATAGCCCAGACCAATCTCGCAACCACACTGGAAATTCAAGGCAGCCGCACAAACGGACCAGAGGGCGCTAGCCTTCTAGCGCAGGCCGTAGCCACATTTCGCAACGCCCTTGAAGTCTACAGTCCGGACGCCTATCCCATGGACTGGGCATTGATCCAGAACAATCTCGCTATCGCGCTGCACGACCAGGGCAGACGCACTGTCGGATCGGCGGGCGCCGACCTCATAGCCCAGTCTGTCGCCGCACATCGTGCTGCTCTAAAAGTCCGCACCCGCGACGCATTTCCCGTGCTCTGGGCCGAGACCCAGAACAATCTCGCCACCGCGCTACAAGATCAGGGCGTCCGCACAGACGACTTGGCCGGCGCCGCCGATCTCCTAGCCCAAGCCGCCGCCGCTTGTCGCGACGCTCTTTTGGTCTTCACCCCCGACGCATTTCCCGTAGACTGGGCCATAACGCAGAACAACCTCGGCAGCGCACTAAAAATCCAGGGACGTCGTACCAACGGCCCGGCAGGCGCACACCTCCTTGCACAAGCCGTGGACGCCTATAGCAAGGCCCTCGATGTCCTTACTCGCGACTCCCATGCCGTCCAATGGGCCAAGACCCAAAACAATCTCACTTTGGCCCAGGCGGCACGAGCCGGTCACGATAGCTGCACCGAACCTCGCGTGCATCTGGAAGCCGCCCTGACACATGTCACCGCCGCGCTTGAGGTCTTTGACCCCGAGCACACCAGCTACGAATTTGGCCAATGCACCGAACTTAAAACTCGGATCGAAGCCAAACTCGCCGCCCTCGACACCCCGTAAGGGGGAAGTTCACGTCACCGCCCCACCCTGACCAACGCACCGCCCGCCGGTCCCGCGCCTGTCAAGGAGGGCCAACGGCCCCCGCGTCAGCGGCTTGTCCTTGACAGGCACGGGACCGGCCTACACTCGACCAAGCGCGTTTAAGGCACACCTGCCCTTAAACCGCTTCTCAGCAAAATCCTGAAAACCCGACCACAGGCGAGACCTGAACCAAACGCGTCACCTCCCCTCAAAGTGATAAAAAGAAACGCGCGGAAGCGCCCCTCTGGATCACGCCTGCCCAAACGAAAAAGGTTGCGGAAGCGTTAAACCGCCTCCGCAACCCCTTGATTTCATTAGGTTGAAAAATGTCCCACGCATGGGACACGCCCTTTAGTTCGTGATGATCTCCGGCCCCATCAGCAGGGTCGGCAGCCAGGTCGAAATCCACGGCACGTAGGTCACCAGGATCAGGAAGACAAAGAGTACGGCCAGGAACGGCAAGGCCGCCTTCACCCCCCGCATCATCGGCATCCCCGCCACGCCGGACGTCACGAAAAGGTTCAGACCCACCGGCGGCGTGATCATCCCGATTTCCATGTTCACCACCATGATGATGCCCAGATGGATCGGGTCGATCCCCAGCTCGATCGCGATCGGAAACACCAAAGGCGCCACGATCACCAACAGCCCCGACGGCTCCATGAACTGCCCGCCGATCAGCAGGATCACGTTCACGATCACCAGGAACATCACTGGCCCCAGCCCCGCCGCCAGCATCGCCTCGGCAATATGCTGGGGGATCTGCTCGTCGGTCAGCACATGCTTGAGGATCAGCGCATTCGCGATGATGAACATCAACGTGATCGTCAGCTTGCCCGCCTCGAACAGGGTCTTCTTGGTGTCCGGATGCACGAAGGCCGTCACCAGCGCCCAGGGCTTTTCCAGCAGCGAATGGTTCCGCTCCCCCTCCGGCGTGGCCAGCGGCCCCATGTCCCGGTAGACGAAGACCGCCACCAGGAAGGCATAGACCGACGCCACCGCCGCCGCCTCGGTCGGCGTAAAGATCGCCCCCGTCACGCCCGGGATGCCGTAGATGCCCACCATGATGATGACGATCAGCATCAGCCCCCAGAAGGCGTCCTTGAACGAGGCCCAGATCTCGCCCCAGCCGGCCCAGTCTCCCTTGGGCATGCCCCGGATGCCGGCCATGATGTAGATCGTCACCATCAGCATCACGCCGGCCAGCAGCCCCGGGATCACGCCCGCCAGGAACATCCGGCCGACCGACACATCCGTGGCCGAGGCATAGACGACCATCACGATCGACGGCGGGATCAGGATGCCAAGGGTCCCTGCGTTGGCGATGACGCCGGCAGCGAAATCCTTGGTGTAGCCCGCCTGGTGCATCGCCGCGATCACGATCGACCCGATGGCCACCACGGTCGCCGGAGACGAGCCTGACAGGGCCGCAAAGATCATGCAGGCGAAGACCCCGGCGATCGCCAGCCCGCCCCGCAGGTGCCCCACGCAGGCGATGGAAAACCGGATGATCCGCTTGGCCACCCCGCCCGTCGACATGAAGGACGACGCCAGGATGAAAAAGGGGATCGCCAGCAGCGTGTAGTGCCCGGCCATCGCCTGGTAAAAGCTCTGCGCGACCGAGGCCAGCGAGGTATCGGAGAACGCCAGCAGGAACAGGATTGACGACAGGCCCAGCGACACGGCGATCGGCACGCCGATCAGCATCAGCCCGATGACGAGCAGAAAGAGAATTGCGACATCCATCGGGGGTTACTCCTCGTATTCGCCGCGCGCCACGCGCTCGACCTCGTCTTCGGCCTCGTGGCTCACGATCAGGCTTTCACGCGTGCCGGTCACGATGCCGATCGCGGCCTGAACGAAGCGCAGCAGCAGCAGGCCGCAGCCGAACGGCAGGATGAAATAAGGGATCACCCGGGGCAGCTTGTCATATGTCTCGCCATAGTTGATGGCGTCCTCCAGCCAACGGAAGATCCCCAGCATCGGCACCTGGTCGGTGGTGTAGAACGCCCGGTCCCGGACACCCTCGGTAAAGCCCAGCGGGAACCAGCGGCCCTCGGTCGGCTGCAGGGCCGCAAACGGCGCCCAGTAATCCCAGGCCCCCTTGAACAGCAGGATCCCGTAGGCCACGCAGCAGGCCGCCGCAATCAGCGCCAATACCCGGCGCGGCCCCGCCGGCAGGGCGTTGGTCACGGCGTCCACGCCCAGGTGGGCGGTGATCTTGACGCAATAGCTCACGCCCAGGATCACCAGCCAGGCAAAGAGGATCAGCGTGACCTCAAGCCCCCAGATGAAGGACGAATTGAACCCGTATCGCAGCACCACGTTGACGAAGGTTACCAGCGTCATCAGCCCGAGGATGACGGCGATCAGCGTTTCTTCGATATGGTTAATGGCACGGCTCAGACCGCCCTGCGGTTGGTATTTCTGCCCGCTCATGGGCCCCCTCCCGAAATGCGCGCGCCGGACGACAGCTGGCCCGGCGCACTGGTCGGTTGACGAAAAAGCCGGCCCCGGCGGGACCGGCCGGCACCACCTTACATCGAGGCGTTGATCTCTTGTGCGGCGGCGATGTTGTCGGCGCCCACGTCACCTTCGAACTCGGTCCAGACCGGCTTCATGGCGTCGACCCAGGCCGCGCGCTGCTCGTCGGTCAGCTGGCGCACGACGCCACCGGCATCGATGACCGCCTGCTTGGCCTGCTCGTTGACGGCGCTCGATTCCGAGTTCCGCGTGGCGGTCACTTCGTCGAGGATCGTCATGAACTGGTCACGCACGTCCGCGTCCAGGCTTTCCAGCCAGTCGACCGAGGTCACGACCAGGTAGTCCAGCACGCCGTGGTTGGTCTCGGTGGTGCCGTCCTGGACTTCAAAGAACTTCTGGCCATAGATGTTCGACCAGGTGTTCTCCTGCCCGTCGACAACACCCTGCTGCAGCGCGCCGTAAACTTCCGAGAACGCCATCGGCTGCGGCGAGGCATCCAGAGCTTCCATCTGGGCCACCAGCACGTCGCTGGGCTGCACGCGGAACTTCAGGCCGGCGGCATCGCCCGGCATTTCCAGCGGCTTGTTGGCCGAGAACTGCTTCATGCCGTTGTGCCAGAAGGCCAGGCCCTGCAGACCGCGCCGGGCCATGGAATCCTTCATCGCCTGGCCCGTTTCCGACGCCTGGAAGGCATCGACCGCATCGATGTTCTTGAACATGAACGGCAGGTCGAAAATGCGGAACTGCTTGGTGAAGGTCTCGAATTTCGACAGCGACGGAGCCGCCAGCTGCACGTCGCCCTGCAGCATCGCTTCCAGCACCTGGTCGTCGTTGTACAGCGTCGAGTTCGGATAGACTTCCATGCACATCGTGCCGTTCATCTCGTCGTTCACCCGCTGCTCCAGCAGCGAGGCCGCGATGCCCTTGGGGTGACGGTCGGTGTTGGTCACATGGGCGAACTTGACGACGATCTCGCCGTCGTCACAGGCCGCGATGGCGCCCGAGGCACCGAAACACAGCGCCACGGCGGCGGTGGCGGTCAGGAACTTTTTCATCGGATCTCTCCTCCCGATTGGATGTCTCTTGATCTGGCGGCGCAAAGGGCTGCGCGCTGATCCCGCATCATGCAAACCCGCAATGCAGTGACAACAGATCTTCCCCCAGCCCCCTTGAAATCGCGATAACCAAGCAAATTCAAAGGACTGCACACTTGTCACCCCCCGCCATCAAAACCGACTGTGCGAAGTTCCACACAACCCGCCCCCGCTTTGTGCGAAAAACCGCACAGATCAATCGCGCCGCGACTCTGCTTCTTTCTCTTTCCAAATACCCCGGCCGACCGCCGGTCACGGGCGCAGTCCCAGGGTCAGCGCGCCACCATCAGCCGCGTCAGCCCATGGAAATGGTAGCTGTCCGCATAAACCGGAGGCGCGGCCAGGCGCAGACCGGGGCAGCGCTCGAAGAGGATCGGCAGGGCAATCTGCATCTCCAGCCGCGCCAGCGGAGCGCCCACGCAGAAATGCAACCCCCCGCCCAGGCTGGTATGCGCCGCCTGCGCCCGCTCCGGATCAAACCGGTGCGGATCGGGCCAGACCGCCGGGTCGCGGTTGGCCGCCCCCAGCATCAGGGCCACCTGGTCGCCCCGCCGGAAGCCATGGCCAAAGACCTCCAGGTCCTCGTAGGCATAGCGTGTGAACATGTGCAGAGGCGGATCGTAGCGCAGGATTTCCTCGACCGTGGCCGCGATGGATTCCCCCTCCATCCACGCCGCCTGCAGGCCCAGCCCCAGCATCGTCTTCACCCCGTTGCCCAGCCCGTGCACCGTCGCCTCGTGCCCGGCGTTCAGCAGCAGGATGCAGGTGCCGATCAGCTCGTCGGTGGTCAGCCGGGTGCCGTCCTCTTCCGCCGCGATCAGCCGGGTGATCAGGTCGTCCCCCGGGGCAGCCCGGCGCCGGTCGATATAGTCCTTCAGGTAAGCCGTGAACGCCGCCGAGGCCGCCGCCGCGCTGTCCTCGGTCTCGCGGGTCCGGCTGGCCTGGTACATCGCCACCATCCGGTGGCTCCAGTCCAGCAACTGGTCGGCATCCTCCTCGGGCACACCCAGCAGCCGGCAGATCACCGTGACCGGCACCGCCGTGCAATAGGCCGGCAACAGGTCGAACGCGCCCTCCGGAAACCGGTCCACCAGGTCGTGGCACAGCGCCACGATGTCCGCCTCCATCGCCGCGATCTTGCGCGAGGTAAACGCCCGCAGCACCAGCCCGCGCAGGCGGGTATGGCGGGGCGGCTCGGCATCCAGCATCGAATGCGCCTCGGTCTGCAACCATGGCGCCAGGTGGGCCGGCGCCTCGCGCGGCATCTCGGCCGGCCGTTCGCGCCCAAAGCGCCGGTCGCGCAACAGGGCATGCACCTGCGCCTGGCCAAAGGCCGCCACCATGCCGTACTCCTCCCACCAGACCAAAGGCCCCATGGCGCGGGCCCTGTCATAGAACGGGTACGGGTCCTGGACAAAGGCGGGATCGGTGGGCGATTGGCTGAGGCGTTGCATGGATCCAGATGACCGGGCGCTCTGGCCAATGCAAGGGCCAGTTTGGTAGCTTGTGCCAATGAAACGCATCCGCCAACAGAACCGCGCGGTCGTGGCCCTTTTCCTGGCGGCCGTGGCCCTTCTGGCCGCCCTGGCCGGGCGGGCGGGCTATCGCCAGGTCCTCGACCAGCTGGCCCTGCGCGGACAATCCGACATGGCCCTGGCCGCCGACAGCTTGACCTCGCAGCTGCAATCCTTCCGCGAGCTTGCCGTCCTGATGGCAGACCATCCCGTGCTGGGCACGCTTGACGCCCCCGGCGGGCGCGACGCCGCCCAGGCCGTGCTGCGCCAGGTGGCCGACAAGACCTCCGCATTGGACCTGGCCTACGTGGACGACACGGGGCTGATCCGCGTCTCGGCCAGCGGCGCAGACGGCAGCCTCGCCGCGGCGCCCGAGTTCCTGCGCGCCCTGCAAGGCGCCCTGGGCGACGCCCATGGCCGGCGCGGCCCGGGCGGCCGGCGGGAATGGTCCTTTGCCGCCCCCGTCTTCGGGCCCGACCACAAGGTCGACGGGGCGGTTGTGGTCACGGTCGATGTCGACGACCTCGAAGAGGCCTGGCGGGGCGGCCGCGCCCCGGTCTATTTCACCGATGCCGACGGGATGGTCTTCGTGTCGAACCGCTCGGAACTGCTGTTCTGGCAGGAACGCCAGCCCACGCCCGGCCTGCACCCCGCCACCGGCGCAAAGGAACCGATCCGGGCCCGCACCATTCGCGGCCGCGATGTCTGGCGCATCGGCTGGAGCCCCTACGTGCCGGTCCATGCCCTGCACCTGGATCAGCCGCTGCCGGTGATCGGCATGACCGGCCATATCCTGGTCGACCTCGCGCCCGCCCGCCGCCTGGCCCTGACCCAGGGCGCCGCCGTGGCCGCCATCTGCCTGGCCTTCGGAGCGATGCTGAACCTGGCCACCGAACGCCGGCGCACCCTGGCCCTGGCCAATGCGAAACTGGAAACCCGCGTGGCCGCCCGCACCCGGGCGCTGACCCAGGCCAATGCCCGCCTGCGCCGCGAGGTGACCGAACGCGAAGAGGCCGAGGCTGCCCTGAAACGCGCCCAGGCCGAGCTGATCCAGGCCGGCAAGCTGTCCGCCCTGGGCCAGATGAGCGCCGGGATTTCCCATGAACTGAACCAGCCCCTGATGGCGATCCGCCAATATGCCGACAACGGCGCGGCCTTCATGGACCGGGGCCGGTCCGAAACTGCCCGGGACAATTTCGACAAGATCTCGGGGCTTGCGGAACGTGCAGCCCGCATCATCAAGAACCTGCGCGCCTTTGCCCGGAACGAAAGCGAACCCATGGGCCGGGTCGACCTGGTGCAGGTGATCGACACCGCGGTTGACCTGACCTCGGGCCGCCTGGCCCGTGACGGGGTGCGGCTGGACTGGACCCGGCCCGACACCCCGGCCTGGGCCTCGGGGGGCGAGGTGCGGCTGGTGCAGGTCTTCGTCAACCTGATCACCAACGCCGCCGACGCCATGCAGGAACAGGACGACGGGGCGATCTCGATCGCGCTGACCCGAGGGCCAAGACTGTCGGTCACGGTCAGTGACGACGGCCCCGGGATCGCCGATCCGGAACGGGTGTTCGAACCCTTCTACACCACCAAGGAAGTCACCAACGACGAGGGGATGGGCCTTGGCCTGTCGATTTCCTATGGTCTCGTCCAAAGCTTCGGTGGAAATATCCGGGGCGTGAACGGCCCCGGCGGGGGCGCGGTGTTTACCGTCGAACTGGATCCCTGGGACATGACGCGATCAGGCAAGGCAACAGACGACAGCGCGCAGGGGCACGCCGCATGACGGGCCGGGTGCTGCTGGTGGAAGACGACGCCTCGGTGCGCGAGGCCCTGGCGCAAACGCTGGAACTGGCCGAGATGGAACCGATCCAGGCGGGCTCTTTCGTGGCGGCAAAGGACCGGATCGCAAGGGATTTTCCCGGGGTGATCCTGTCGGACATAAGGATGCCCGGGCGGGACGGGTTTCACCTGCTGGATTACGCCCGCGACGTGGATGACGAGTTGCCGGTGGTGCTGCTGACCGGCGAAGGCGACATCCCGATGGCCGTGCGCGCAATGGAACGCGGCGCCTTCGGGTTCCTCGAAAAGCCCTGCGCCCCGGGCGAGCTTGTCGACACGCTGACCCGCGCGCTGGACGCCCGTCGCGGGGTCCTGGGCGCCCGCGCGGCCCGCGACAAGGCGCTGGCCGGTGATCCCGCCGCACGGCTGATCTTCGGTGCATCGGACCTGGCCGAAGGCCTGCGCGCCCGGGTCCGCCGCCTGGCCAGCTTGGATGTGCCGGTGCTGATCGAGGGCGCGCCGGGCTCGGGCATATCGAAGGTGGCCGAGGTCATCCACCTCAGCTCGCAACGTTCCAAGACCCCGTTCGAGAAACGCGCGGCTGCAGGGTTGGACAGGGCGGGACTGGCAGCCGGGCTGGCGGCGGCCGAGGGCGGGGCCCTGTTTCTCGACGAAATAGTCCAGATGCCGGCCGATACCCAGATCGCGCTGATCGAGGCCTTGGACGGAACCTCGGGCACCGCGTCCCGCGCCCGGATCATGGCCGGCAGCTCCAGCGCCCCCGAGCAGCTGCGCGACAACGGGCGGGTCAATCCCGAACTGTACTATCGCCTGCAGGCGACGACCGTGCGCATCCCCGCGCTCGCCGAACGGCCAGAGGACATACCCGTGCTCTTCCGCAACTATGTCGCCCAGGCCGCCGAACAGGCGGGCATCCCCGCCCCCGAAGTCAAACCCGATCACCTGTCGGCGCTGATGGCCCAGGACTGGCCCGGCAACGCAAGATCGCTGATGTCGGCGGCCATGCGTTTCGTTCTGGGCATGTCCGAAGACGTCTCATCCGCCGCCGAGCTTGGCCTGGCCGAACAGATGGCGCGGGTGGAACGCTCGCTGCTGATCGCAGCCCTCGGGCGCCAGAACGGCCGCGCATCCGAAGCCGCCCGGGTCCTGAAACTGCCGCGCAAGACGTTTTACGACAAGCTGGCCAAGTACGGCATCCGGCCCGAAGACTTCCGGCGCTAGCACTGGCTTCACCCGGCGGCCGGGGTATTTGGAAAGAGAAAGAAGCAGCAGGGCTGGTCTGCCAGAGCAACGTGACGCCGGCTGCATTGACGCGCCCAAAAAATGGGCCCACGGCCGGCACCGAACAGCACCCCGAAGCTGCGCATGCTCCTCCTGCTTCTTTCTCTTCGAAAATACCCCGGGGGAGGCCTCCGAAGGAGGACGGGGGCGGAGCCCCATGTCACTCTGCCAGGGGCAGCATCGTCGTGGACTTGATTTCCTCCATCGACAACAGCGCCGTCACGTTGTGGACCCGGACCTCCGAGATGAGCGCCTGGTAGAAGGCGTCATAGGCCCGTGCGTTGCGGACGCGGACCTTCAGAATGTAATCGATGTCACCGGCCAGCCGGTGGGCCTCCTGGACCTCGGGGCGTTCGCGCAAGGCGGTCAGGAAGCGGCGCTGCCAGTCGGCTTCGTGTTCCGAGGTCCGGATGAGCACGAAGAACGTGGCCTCGAACCCCAGCGCCTCGGCATCCAGCACCACGGTCTGACGACCGATCACGCCGGCCTCGCGCAGCTTGCGGATCCGGTTCCAGACCGGGGTCTTCGACGAGCCCACGGCCGTCGCGATATCCTCCAGTGACTGGCCAGCGTCGCGCTGCAGCTCTGCAAGGATTTTCCGATCCGTCTCGTCGATGCGCACCGTCATTCCGTCTCTCCCGGCATTTCCAAACGCTTTGCCCATGCAGCATCACATATTGGAACAGATGTCCTTATTTGGCTAGGGGACTGGTCGGAAACAGGGACTTTTTCCTATCTTAAAGGGCAACACAGCGATGGACGCCGCAATGCAGCACTTTCCGATCTTCCTGGCGCTTTCCGAGCGCAGCATCGTCGTCTCGGGCGGGGGCGAGGCCGCCCTGGCCAAGTTGCGCCTGCTGATGAAGTCCGAGGCCTCGATCACCGTGCATGCCGAAGACCCCGCCGCCGAGATTGTCCGCTGGTCCGTCGAGGGCCGGTTGAATCTGGTGCGCCGGCCCCTGCGCCCGGGCGACGTGCGCGGGGCTACCCTGTTCTACGCGGCCGACGAAGACAGCGCCGAAGACGCCCGCACCGCGGCCATCGCCAAGGCCGAGGGCGCGCTGGTCAATATCGTCGACAACCTGGCCGACAGCGAGTTCATCACCCCCGCCATCGTCGACCGCGATCCCGTCACCGTGGCCATCGGCACCGAAGGGGCCGCCCCGGTCCTGGCCCGCGCGATCAAGGCCGACCTGGAGGCCCGCCTGCCCGCCACGCTGGGCCCCCTCGCCCGCATCGGCAAGGCCTTCCGCAAGATGGCCGAGGCCCTGCCCCATGGCCGCGCGCGCCGCGACTTCTGGTCGGATTACTACTTCGACGCCGGCCCCCGGGCCATCGCCCGGGGCGAGGACCAGGTCGAACCGGCGCTCGACACCCTGCTGGCCCGTCACCTGGCCCAGAAGGCCGCGCCCGGTCACGTGGCCTTTGTCGGGGCCGGCCCCGGCGACCCCGAGCTTCTGACGCTCAAGGCCCGCAAGGCCCTGGACACGGCCGACGTGGTCATCCACGACCGGCTGATCAGCCCCGAGATCCTGGAACTGGCCCGCCGCGAGGCGGTGCTGGTCGATGTCGGCAAAGAGGCCTTCGGCCCCTCGACCCCGCAGGACCAGATCAACATGGCGATCACCCGCCATGCCGCCGACGGCCACCAGGTGGTGCGCCTGAAATCGGGGGATGCGACGCTGTTCGGCCGGCTCGACGAGGAAATCGAGGCCTGCGAGGCCGCCGGTGTCAGCTGGCATATCGTGCCGGGCATCACCTCGGCCTCGGCGGCCGTGGCCGGGATCGGCCAGTCGCTGACCCGGCGCGGGCGAAATGCCAGCGTGCGCTTCCTGACCGGTCACGACATGCAGGGCTACGCCGAACAGGACTGGGCCGACCTGGCCAAGCCGGGCGCCGTGGCCGCCGTATACATGGGCAAGCGCGCCGCCCGCTTCGTGCAGGGCCGCATGTTGATCCATGGGGCCGACCGGGCCACGCCCGTAACCTTCGTGGAAAACGCCTCGCGCGCGGATCAGCGCGTGGTGGCCTCGACCCTGGCCTCCATGGCCGACGACCTGACCCGGGCAGACCTCTCCGGCCCCGTTCTCACCTTCCTTGGCCTGGCCCCCCGCGCTATGCGGACCGCCCTGGCCGACACGTCCAACGCCCTCCAAAAGGAGCTCGCCTGATGCCGCCACGCCCCTTCACGCCCAAAGTGGTCACCGCCTCCGATCTGCTGGAGGGTGACGTCATCTACCTTGCCCAGGATGGCAGCTGGACCCGCGACCTGGCCCAGGCCGCCCTGCTGACCGAGGAAGACACCGCCAAGGCCCGCCTGGCCGAGGCCGAAGCCCAGCCCGGCAAGATCGTCGGGGCCTACCTGGCCGACATGAAGGCCAGCGAAACCGGCCCCGAGCCCGTGCATTTCCGCGAGGATTTCCGCCGCACCGGACCCAGCAACTATGCCCACGGCAAGCAGGAGGACCTGCAGAATGTATAAGTACAATGATTTCGACACCGCCTTCCTGGCCGAGCGCAACCGCCAGTTCCGGGCCCAGGTCGATCGCCGCATCGACGGGTCGCTGACCGAGGACGAATTCAAGCCCCTGCGCCTGATGAACGGCGTCTACCTGCAGCTGCATGCCTACATGCTGCGGGTCTGCATCCCCTATGGCACGCTCAATTCCGACCAGATGCGCGCGCTCGCCCTGCTGGCCGAGAAGTGGGACAAGGGCTATGGCCATTTCACCACGCGCCAGAACATCCAGTACAACTGGCCGAAACTGCGCGACATCCCCGACATGCTGGACGCGCTGGGAGAGGTCGGTCTGCACGCCATCCAGACCTCGGGCAACACGATCCGCAACACCACGGCCGATCACTTTGCCGGGGCCACGCCCGAGGAAATCGCCGATCCGCGCCCGGTGGCCGAGCTGATCCGCCAATGGTCGACCGACCACCCGGAATTCCAGTTCCTGGGCCGCAAGTTCAAGATCGCCATCACCGGGGCCGACCATGACCGGGCCGTGATCAAGGCCCATGACATCGGCCTGCGCATGGTGGAAAAGAACGGCCAGCCCGGGTTCGAGGTGCTGGTGGGCGGCGGCCTGGGCCGGACCCCGATGATCGGCAAGGTGATCCGCGATTTCCTGCCGCGGGCCGACCTGCTGCCCTACCTGGAGTCGATCCTGAGCGTCTACAACACGCTGGGCCGGCGCGATAACAAGTACAAGGCGCGGATCAAGATCATGGTCCACGAACACGGGATCGAGGACATCCGCGCCCGGGTCGAAGAGCGCTTCAAGGACATCCGCCCGACGTTTTCCGGCGTCGACCAGGAAATCCTGGCCGACCTGGAAGACATGTTCGCCCCCCCGGCCTTCCGCAACGTGTCGGATGCGTCCTTCAAGGCGGCCTACCACGAGGATCCGGTGTTCCGCTCCTGGTGCGACACCAACCTGGCCGCCCACAAGGCCGAAGGTTACGCCATCGTGTCGATCTCGCTGAAAAAGCAGGGCGAGACCCCGGGCGATGCGACCGCCGAACAGATGCGCGTGATGGCCGACCTGGCCGAGCGCTATGGCCACAACGAGTTGCGCATCAGCCACGAGCAGAACGTGATCCTGCCGCATGTGCACAAGTCTGACCTGCCGGCGCTGCACGCGGCGCTGAAAGAGGTGGGCCTGGCCACGGCGAACATCGGGCTGGTGTCGGACATCATCGCCTGCCCGGGCATGGATTACTGCGCGCTGGCCACGGCGCGTTCGATCCCGATCGCCCAGCAGATCGCCACCCGCTTCGAGGAGCTGAAGCTGGAGCACGAGATCGGCGAGATGAAGATCAAGATCTCGGGCTGCATCAACGCCTGCGGCCACCACCACGTGGGCCACATCGGTATCCTGGGGCTCGACCGCGCGGGGGTGGAAAACTACCAGATCACCCTGGGCGGCGACGCCAGCGAAACCGCCGCCCTGGGCACGCGGACCGGGCCGGGCTTTTCCTACGAGGACATCGTGCCGGCCATCGAGCGGATCATGCGCACCTACCTGGACCTGCGCACGGACGCGGACGAAAGCTTCCTGCAGGCCTACAACCGGGTCGGCATGGAGCCCTTCAAGACGGCGCTTTACGAGCAAGAGGCCATAGCGGCGGAGTAAGCATATGTTGCATCCAGCCAACTCTCTGAGAGACAACGCGGCCATCCCTTTCGAGACCCCGGAAGAGAAGGTCGCCGCTCTCAACGCGCGCTACCGGCATCACTCGGCCACCGACGTGATGCAGGGCGCGCTGCGCGACGCGGGGCGCATCGCGCTGGTGTCCAGCTTCGGGGCGGAATCCATCGTGCTGCTGCACATGGCGGCGGTGACCGACAAGAACACGCCGGTGCTGTTCATCGACACCGAGCTGCTGTTTGCCGAAACGCTGGTCTACCAGCAGGAGGTCACCGAACGGCTGGGCCTGCGCAACGTGCAGGTCATCAAGGCCGCCGACATCGCCGAAAAGGACCCCTACGGCGCGCTGCGGTTTTCCGACACCGACGCCTGCTGCGCCCTGCGCAAGACGCTGCCCCTGCAACAGGCCCTGTCGGGCTATGACGGCTGGATCACCGGGCGCAAGCGCTTCCAAAGCGCGGGACGCGCCGCGCTCGATTTCTTCGAGATCGAGGACGGCACCGGCCGGATCAAGGTGAACCCGCTGGCCCACTGGGCCCCGGAAGACGTGCGCGCCTACATGGACGAAAACCGCCTGCCCCGGCATCCGCTGGTGGCCCAGGGCTACCCGTCCATCGGCTGCTGGCCCTGCACCTCGAAGGTGGCCGAGGGCGAAGACCCCCGGTCGGGCCGCTGGCGGGACAGCCAGAAGGACGAATGCGGCATCCACTTCGTGGACGGCAAGGCCGTGCGCGGGCCCGTCTGAGGCCCGCTCGACATATGGCGGCACCCGATAGCCGGGTGACATTAAGCGGCACCCGATAGCCGGGTGTCGGACTTTGGGAAATGAACCTCGAACAGCCCCAGGGCTTCGGAAAGGGATGACAGATGACGGTAGTTGTGACCGATACCGGGTTCGGCCCGGATGACTGGGCCGCGGGTTTTGCACCGGCCGACGAGCGCTCGGCGGACCAGGGGCTTGACCTGGCCCCCGACATGGACCCGGTGACCGTCCAGATCGACGGCGTGCCCGCGATCCGGATCGACTTCCCCAGCTTCGCCGACGGGCGCGGCTTTACCATCGCCCGCCAACTGCGCCTGCGCGGCTTCAAGGGCCGGCTGCGGGCCAAGGGTCACTTCCTGGCCGACCAGTACGCCATGGCCCGGCGCACCGGATTCGACGAGGTCGAAATCGACGACGCCCTGGCCGCGCGCCAGCCGCAAGACCAGTGGATCTTCCGCTCGGACTGGCAGGCGCACAATTATCAGGCGCGCCTGCGCGGCTAGACCCGACTTTCCGGGCCAGCCACTGACCCAGATCAAGGATAAGACAAGGAGACCGGTTTACTGCGCGCCGGTGATACAAGATATGACGACCATGACACCCGTGACCAAAGGCGCTCCCGCCGTGAAAACCCTTCCCGATGCCCAGACCGTCACCTCGGTCAAGCACTGGACCGACCGCCTGTTTTCGTTCCGCGTGACGCGCCCGGCCAGCCTGCGCTTCCGCTCGGGCGAATTCGTCATGATCGGCCTGATGGGCGACCCCGATCCCAAGACCGGCAAGCAAAAGCCGATCCTGCGGGCCTATTCCATCGCTTCGCCCTCCTGGGACGAAGAGCTGGAGTTCTATTCCATCAAGGTCCAGGACGGCCCCCTGACCTCGCGCCTGCAGCACATCCAGCCGGGCGACGAAATCATCCTGCGGCCCAAGCCCGTGGGCACGCTGGTCCATGACGCCCTGCTGCCCGGCAAGCGGCTGTGGTTCTTTGCCACCGGCACCGGCTTTGCCCCCTTCGCCTCGCTGCTGCGCGAACCGCAGACTTACGAGGACTACGACGAGGTCATCATCACCCACACCTGCCGCGAGGCCGGCGAGCTGACCTACGGGGCCGAGCTGATCGAGGGCCTCAAGACCGACGAGCTGCTCAACGAGCTGATCGGCGAGGGCTTCTGGAAGAAGATCAAGTACTACCCCACCACCACCCGCGAAGAGAGCGCCAAGATGGGCCGGATCACCGACCTCATGCGCTCGGGCGAGGCCTTTGCCGATCTCGGCGTCGAGCCCCTGAACCCCGACACCGACCGGGCGATGATCTGTGGCAACCTGGCCTTCAACCTGGAACTGAAGGACATGCTGGACGGCTACGGGCTGGAAGAAGGCGCCAATTCCAAGCCCGCGCAATACGTGGTCGAAAAGGCCTTCCTGGACTGATCCCGGTCCCGCCCCTGCCCCGCCCTTTCGGGCCGCGGGCGGGGGCAACCTGACCCTGCGTCACATTCTTGCTTTGGATTGTGCCTGATTCGTAGGACACTCGCGCTCGTATTAAGCACGAACGCGATTGGAGGAGATCATGCCTCGTGACTACGGACGGATAACAGTGCAGCCCGCGCCCGACTACGGGCCCGGATATGGCCCTAGCAAGAACGATCTCGACGACTTCATCGATTTTCTCGAAGACCTTGTCGAAATCATCGAAGAAATCGCCGAATGGCTGGAAGACTGGGACGGCCCCGGCGGGTTCACCTATACGCCCGGGACCTCGCTGGACGACACCATCGCCGCCAATGACGCCAGCCAGGTGATCACCGCCTTTTCCGGCAATGACATCATCGAAACCGGCGCCGGCACCGATTTTGTCTTTGCCGGCGTGGGCAATGACACCATCATCCTCGGCAGCGGCACCAATTACGTGCGCGGCGGGCTCGACAGCGACACCTTCGTCTTCACCGAGGGCGCATCGGGTACCACCTTCATCCGCGATCTGATCCCCGGACAGGATGTCATCGACGTGTCGGCCCTGGGCGTCACCGGGTTCGAGGACATGGTCGTGCGCAGCTATGGCTATGGCACGATCCTTTACGTGGACGACCTGACGATCCACGTCGAAATGCCTCTGGGCGCCCTGTCCGAGAGCGACTTCATCTTCGCCTGACCGACAGCGATTTGTCTTCGCCTGATCGGCGGGCCCCCTGCCCCGGGGGCCTTCCGACCTTGAGAATTCCTTAAACATTTTAAGCGATGTCTTGTCCGCACATGAGGGAGACGGACATGGCAGTACGCTTTGGGACCGACGGCGACGATGTGATCGACGCCTATGACGGCGATGATGTTCTGGCCGGCTTCGCCGGCGACGACCTGATTTACACGGGCGCGGGTGACGACGTCGTGTTCGGCGGCATCGACGACGACACGATCGTCGCCGGGACCGGGCTGAACTTGATCTTCGGCGGGGCGGATTACGATGTCTTCGTCTTCACGCCCGAAAGTTCCGGCATGACCATCATCGGCGATTTCGAGGACGGGATCGACAAGCTCGACCTGTCCCAGCTGGGCATCACGGGCATGGCCGACCTTGATATCGCGATGAACAGCAAGGGCGCGATCATCACCATCGGCACGCTGATCATCAACATGCGCATCGACGGCCCCGGTGGCTTCGGCGCAGAGGATTTCATCTTTGCGATCCCCGACGACCTGGTCGTGCTCGATTTCGAGGACGTCAGCCATGCCGACGGTTACGCCAGCCTGTTCACCGCCGATTACGCGGGCTTCACCTGGACCAATTTCGGGGTGCTGGAATACGACGAATACACCCTCGAAAAGACCAGCGGCTACCGCGTCGGCGACGGCAACAACCTGCTGTACAACGGCTACGGCGAAATGGCCTCGATGGAGCGGGCCGAAAACTTCGACCTCGACAGCATCAGCCTGTCCGCCGCCTGGTCCGACGGCCTGATCCTGACGGTCGTGGGCTATGACGAAGGCATCCTGAAGGGCAAGCAGGGCTTTGTCCTGTCCTACGGCGCCAGCACCGTATTCGAGCTGGACGACGACATCTTCGATTCCGTCGACTACGTCGAGTTCTTCGCCGAGGGCGGCGTCGACGTGGCCACCGACACCGGCTCGGGCAATCACTTCGGCATGGACAGCATGGTCGTCATCGGCTGACCTTACCGCCCTCGCCGGGCGGCGCGCCTTGGCATCGTGCCCGTCCCTCACGCCCGGCAGCCCTTCGCCCGGAGTGACAAGGCCTCCGCCTCTGTGCCATGGTCCCTCCCTGAACAGGGAGGAGACACATCATGGCATTTCGCCTGGGAACAGAGCTGGCCGACACCATCGCGCCCTCGGGGACTAGCGACATCTTCGTCAGCCTCGCCGGCAATGACACGATCATCACGGGATCGGGTCGGGACATCGTGTTTGCCGGAGACGGCCAGGACACGATCCTGGTCAATGCGGCGGGCTCCAAGCTGCTGTTCGGCGGCGCGGGCGCGGATACCTTCGCCTTCACCGCCAATGCAACCGGCGAAAGCTACATCCGGGGCTTCCAGGACGGCATCGACAAGATCGACCTCTCTGCCCTAGGCCTGGAAGAGATCGACACCCTGACCATCACCGCCCGGGCCAACGGCAGCCTCATCACCGTCGGCGACGTCACCATCCACGTGACCATCGCGCCGGATGCCCTGTCGGCCGAGGATTTCGTCTTCGCCCAGCCCGAGCCTCCGACGATCATCGGCTTCGAAGACCTGGTCAACGATGAGGGCGCGGTCCTGCCGATGCCCGCGGGCTATGCCGGTTTCACCTGGACCAATGTCTTCGTCATGGAATGGGACGACTACAGCCGGGTTTCCGAAAGCGGCTACCGGCCCGCCTCCGGCGACAACCTGGCCTACAATCACACTGGCACCCCGGCCAAAATGGCCCGCGACACGGAATTCGACCTGGACCAGATCAATCTGTCCGCCGCCTGGTACGAAGACCTGCAACTGACCATTTCGGGCTATAACAACGGTGTATTGACCGGCGAGCAGACCGTCACGCTCGCCTACGGAATTTCCCAGACCTTTAGCCTGTCCGATTCCATCTTCGATTCCGTCGACGAGGTCGTCTTTACATCCTTCGGAGGCACCGATGTGCCCGGAGACGACGGCGCAGGCCTGCATTTCGCAATGGACGACCTGGTCATCACCTGACAAAAAATCAAGATTTCACATAAATATCAATTATATACAAAAAACTCCAACGACCACGAAATAAATCCGTAATTCGGAAATTCCCCTGATCGGATTAATTCACCTCCGAAAAAACACGAAAAACCCAATTTAAAATTTCCAAAAGTGATTTCGTTCACATACCCCAGCCCGCTCAGGTGCGAATGTCACAGGCATTGAACCAACTGACAAACGCTCACACTGACACTGGAGATACCAAAATGGCTTTTCGCATCGGCAGCAACGCAAACGACATTTTCAATGCCTCGGCAGCAAGCGACATTTTCCTGACCCTCGGTGGCAATGACCAGATTTCGGTCGGCGGCGGCACCGACATCGTCTTCGCCGGCAACGGCAACGACACGATCACCGTCGGCGGCGGCACCAACATCGTCTTCGGCGGCGCCGGCGCGGATGTCTTCGAATTCGAAGCCGGCGCCACGGGCGTCACCATGATCCGCGACTTCGAGGACGGCACCGACCAGATCGACCTGTCCGACCTGGGCATCACCGACGTCAGCGAGCTGACCATCACCGCGGCCAACGGCGGCAGCGTCATCACCATCGGCGCCCTGGAAATCCAGGTCAACGTGGCCCCCGGCTCGCTCTCCAACGCCGACTTCATCTTTGCTGAAGCCGCCCCTGCCCAGATCATCGACTTTGAAGGGCTGGACAACGCCAGCGGCTATGCCGACACCGTGCCGGATGGACACGCCGGGTTCACCTGGACGAACTTCAGCATGCTGGAAACCGACGAATACGAAACAGTCTACACCAGCGGCTACACCGCGTCTTCGGGCGACAACGTCGCGATCAATCTCTGGGGTGACCCGGCCTCGATCGCCAGCGACACCAACTTCGACCTGGAATCAGTCAACCTCGCCGCCGCCTGGAACGAAGGCCTGCAAGTTACCGTCGCGGGGTACGACAACGGCAACTATCTCGGAGAGCAAACCTTCACCCTCGCCTACGGCGTGTCGCAGACCTTTGAACTTGACGACAGCATCTTCGACTCGGTGGACGAAGTGGTCTTCACGTCTTTCGGGGGGACGGAAGTGGACACCGACGACGGCGCGGGCACCCACTTCGCCCTGGACGACCTGGTCATCCTCTGACCGCGACCTTGCGCCTCAGGGCCATTGCCCGGGGCGCGACACCACCCTAGATTGATCAACGCCCCGCGGAGCTCTCCGCCGGGGCGTTTTCGTGCCTGTTGCCCACCCCCTTGTTGCCGTACCCCCATCCGCAAGGAGCCGCCCATGCCCGTCCGCCTCGGATCTTCGGAGGACGACACGTTCGACGCCGATCCCGCCAACGACCTGTTCCTGGGGTTTTCGGGCAATGACCGCATCGACACGGGCACCGGGCTTGACCTGGTGCTGGGGGGCAGCGGCGCGGACACCATCGTGATCGACACCGGGGTCAAGCTGATCGGGGGCGGCACCGGGGCCGATCACTACGTCTTCCGGCCCGAGGCGAGCGGCCTGACCATCCTCGCCGATTTCCAGCCCGGCAGCGACCGGATCAACCTGTCGGCGCTTGGCGTGTCGCACATGTCGGAACTGCAGATCACGGCCGACAGCCTGGGCACCGTGCTGACGACCGGCCAGCTGACCATCCGCCTCTTCGTGACCCCGGATCAGCTGAGGGACAGCGATATCGTCTTCGCCGACCTCTCCGACGCCCCCAGCATCACGTTCGAGGACCTCTCGGCCCCCGATGCCACCACCGGCGCGCTGCCGGATGATTACGCCGGGTTCGGCTGGGACGGGTTCCACTTCGTCGCACTGGACGAAACACCCGCCGCCGAGACAGGTGGCATGACCGCCACCAGCGGCGACACCGTGATCGCCAACACGCCCGGCCGGATGGCCGCCCTGTCACGGGACACCGCCTTCGACCTCGAAAGCCTGTCCCTGTCGGCCGCCTGGCGCGACGGGCTGCAGGTCACCGTCTCGGGCTACCGCGACGGCACATACCTGGGCTACGAGGTCTTTTCGGCCCCGCACGGCAGCGCCCGGACCGTCTACCTGGACGACGGCATCTTCGACGAGGTCACCTACGTCCTCTTCACCGCCACAGGTGGGTCGGCCATGCCCGGCATACCCGACAACGGCCCGCAATATGCGCTCGACGACCTGGTGATCCTGTGACGCCGCGCGGCGGCCCCTGCCCGCCGCAAGCCCCATCATCCCACCCGCGCACCGCGCACGATTTTCCTGTTTCCCGGGCCTGTTCCGGCTTGAAAGAATGCGGGTCCGGGATTACCTTGCGCATCCATTAAATTCCTGCAACTGCACAAGGATCAACCCAATAGCCCGCAGACCTCATAACGCGCCGCCCACCCGAGACACCGGCCCGCGCGTCAACGACAAGATCCGTGCCACCGAAATCCGTCTGATCGGCCCCGAAGGCCAGAACGTCGGCGTGGTGGCCCCTGCCAAAGCGCTTCAGCTGGCCGAACAGGTCGGACTGGACCTGGTGGAGATTTCTCCGAACGCGACGCCGCCCGTGTGCAAGATCATGGATTTTGGCAAGTTCAAGTACGAGAACCAGAAGCGCGAAGCCGAAGCCCGCAAGAAGCAGAAGATCATCGAGGTCAAGGAGGTCAAGTTCCGGCCCAACACCGATGTCCACGATTATGGCGTGAAGATGCGCAACGTGGTCAAGTTCCTGGAAAATGGGGACAAGGTGAAGGTGACCCTGCGCTTCCGCGGCCGCGAGATGGCGCACCAGAACCTGGGCCGCGAGCTGCTGGAACGGGTGGCAGAGGACGTCAAGGAAATCGGCAAGATCGAGAACATGCCGAAGATGGAAGGCCGCCAGATGGTCATGATGATCGGCCCGCTGCCGCAGAAATGATCTGGTGATACGGTCGCAAAAATGACCGCGGCCTGACAGCCAGCCCAAGATCCCCACGCCCTGCCCGACCGGCAGGGCGTTTTCATGTCTGACCCTCAATCTGGCCCCGATCTGGTCCGCGATCGTGGCGCCGGGTCTTATCCCATCACGACTTGTCGAAGGGCGTCATCCAGGCCTTCGTCGACAGTTCGACAAACCGGCCGGTCTCTTCGGTGTAGCGGTTGATCATGCGCTGGACGAATTCGGCCTGAAGCTGGTGCAGCTCGGTCATGTCCTTGCAATGCAACAGCTTGTGCTGGAATTCGACATCCTCGTGCACCCGCTCGGCCATGAAATCAAGCATCTCGCTGCCCAGGTCGGCCATGCGTTCGACCCAGTCCGTGCCCATCCAGGTCATCGAATTCAGCCCCATCTTCTGCATCTTGGCGATGGTCTCGGTCATGGCCTTGGTGGCCTCGTCTGTGGTCTTGGACGTGCTGGTCATGGTAGCCTCCCGGTCTTTGCGGATCGCAGGCAACATAGCGGTTGGCGCCGCCACGCGCATTGACCCCTGTCAAACCATTCTACACGAAAAAACACCCCGGCAGAGCGCCGGGGTGTCGCATCAGTTGCATCTCTGCAGGGCCGCTCAGCCGGCCTGGGCCACCGCCCGCTTGGTCATCACCCCCACCAGGTGCGCCCGGTAGGCCTTGGAGCCATGGATGTCGCCGATCATGTCGTCCGCGTCCACGCCCAGCCCGTCGATCGCCGACGCAGAGAAATCCGCCGACAGTGCCGCCTCGGCCGCGCTCCAGCGGAACACCCCGTCCTCGGACGCCCCGGTCACCGCCACCCGCACGCCATCGGCGAACCTGGCCACGAAAACCCCGACCATGGCAAAGCGCGAGGCCGGCTGAACGAACTTCTGGTAATTCGCCGCCTGAGGGATCGGGAACCGCACCGCCGTGATGATCTCGCCGTCCTGCAGCGCCGTCGTGAACAGCCCCTGGAAATAATCGTCCGCCGCGATCTCGCGCGTGTTGGTCACGATCGTCGCCCCCGAGGCCAGCGCCGCCGACGGGTAACACGCCGCCGGATCGTTGTTGGCCAGCGACCCGCCGATGGTGCCCCGGTTGCGCACCGCCGGATCGCCGATATGGCTCGCCAGTTCGGCCAGCGCCGGGTAGGCCACCGCCTCGGCCGCCACCACCGCATGGGTGGTCCCGCCCCCCACGCTCAGCACGCCGCCCTCGGCCGACACGCCCTTCATCTCGGCAATCCCGGCCAGGGACACCAGCTTCGACGGCATCGCCAGGCGCTGCTTCAGCGTCGGGATCAGCGTCTGCCCGCCCCCCAAAGCCTGCGCCTCCTCCGCCCCCAGGGCCGTCACCGTATCCGCCACGCTCGACGGCTTCTCGAACTCGAATTCGTACATCTCGTCTCTCCTCGAAGACGCCGGGCACCGCGGCCCGCCTCTTCATCTTTGCCCAAATACGCTGGGGGTCCGGGGGTGAAACCCCCGGTCCCGCCACTTCCACCTAGCCGTTCATCGCCGCCCAGACGCGCGCGGGCGACAGCGGCATGTCGATATGCGTCACGTCCTTGCCGGCCGAGCGCAACGCATCCACCACCGCGTTCACCACCGCCGGAGGCGACCCGATCGCCCCGGCCTCGCCACAGCCCTTCACGCCCAGAGGATTGTGCGTGCAGGGCGTCTGGCAGGAATGGTCGACCGCGTAGAACGGCACGTCATCGGCCCGCGGCATCGCGTAATCCATGAAGGACGCGCTCAGCAGCTGGCCGTTCTCGTCGTAGACCGCCCCTTCCAGCAGCGCCTGGCCGATGCCCTGGGCAATGCCCCCGTGCACCTGGCCCGACACGATCATCGGGTTGACGATGTTGCCGAAATCGTCGGCCGCGGCGAAGGTCTCGATCGTCACCTTGCCGGTGTCCGGGTCGACCTCGACCTCGCAGGCATAGGCCCCCGAGGGATAGGTGAAGTTCGACGGATCGTAGAACGCCGTCTCCTCCAGCCCCGGCTCGATGTCCTCCAGGGGATAGTTGTGCGGCACGTAGGCCGCCAGGCAGACATCGCCCCAGGCCACCGACTTGTCGGTGCCCGCCACCGAAAACGCCCCGTCCTTCAGCTCGATGTCGGCCTCGGCGGCCTCCATCAGGTGGGCCGCGATCTTCTTGGTCTTGTTGATGATCTTCTCGGTCGCCCGCACCATGGCCGACCCGCCCACCGCCAGCGAGCGCGAGCCATAGGTGCCCATGCCCATCGGCGTGTTGGCCGTGTCGCCATGCACGATCTCGACCATGCTTTCGTCGATGCCGATCATCTCGGCGATCACCTGGGGAAAGGCCGTTTCATGCCCCTGCCCGTGGCTGTGCGAGCCGGTCATGACCACCAGCCCCCCCGTCGCGTTCACCCGTACGGTGGCACTTTCGTAAAGCCCGGCCCGCGCGCCCAGCTGACCCACCAGTTGCGAGGGCGCGATGCCGCAGGCCTCGATATAGCAGTTCACGCCAAGCCCGCGCAGCTTGCCCTTGGCCTCGCTTTCGGCCCGGCGCGCCGGGAAGCCCGCCAGGTCGGCGATCTCTTCCAGCTTGTCCATCGTCGCGCCGTAATCGCCCGTGTCGTATTCCACGGCCACCGGCGTGGCATAGGGGAACTCGGTGATAAAGTTCTGCCGGCGCAAGGCGATCGGGTCGACCCCCAGCTCGCGCGCGGCCTTGTCGACCACCCGTTCCAGCTGGAACGTCGCCTCTGGCCGCCCGGCCCCGCGATAGGCATCCACGGGCACGGTGTTGGTGAACACCGCTTTGACGTTCACGTAGATCAGCGGGGTCTTGTAATTGCCCGCCATCAGCGTGCCATGCAGCCAGGTCGGCACCGAGGGCGCGAAGGTCGACAGGTACGCGCCCATGTTGGCGTAGGTTTCGGTGCGCAGGGCGGTAAAGTTGTTGTCCGCGTCCAGCGCCAGTTCGATCTTGGTCACGTGGTCGCGCCCATGGGCATCCGAGATGAAGGCCTCGGACCGCGAGGCCGTCCACTTGACGGGCCGGTTCAGGGCCTTGGCCGCGAAGGTGCAGAAGGCTTCCTCGGCATAGTGGAAGATCTTGGTGCCAAAGCCCCCGCCCACATCGGGCGCCACCACGCGCAGCTTGTGCTCGGGGATGCCCAGGACGAAGGCGCCCATCAGCAGGCGGATCACGTGGGGGTTCTGCGAGGTCGTGTAAAGCGTCGAATCCCCGCTCGCCCGGTTGAAATCGCCCACCGCCACGCGGGGTTCCATCGGGTTGGCGACCAGCCGGTTGTTGACCAGCTCCAGCGTGGTGACATGGGCGGCGGACTTGATCGCCTCGTCCACGGCGGCGCGGTTGTCCTCGACGAAGCCCCAGTCGTAGCACAGGTTACTGGTCAGGTCGTCGTGCACCTTGGGCGCATCGGCGGCCAGGGCGGCCTTCATGTCGATGACGGCCGGCAGTTCCTCGATGTCGTAGACGATGGCCTCGGCCGCGTCGCGGGCCTGGGCGAGGCTCTCGGCCACCACGGCGGCGATCGGGTCGCCCACGTGGCGCACCTTGCCCTGGGCCAGCACCGGGTGGGCCGGTTCCTGCATCGGGTTGCCTTCGCGGTCGGTCACCTGCCAGCCGCAGGGCAGCCCGCCGACGCCTTCGAAATCGGCCCCCGTGAAGACCTTGAGCACGCCGGGCATGGCCTCGGCATCCGCTGTGTCGAGCGACTTGATGGTTCCGTGCGCCATGTCCGAGCGCAGGAAGAACACGTAGGCCTGGCCCCGCAGGTTGATGTCGTCGGTGTAGTTTCCGGTTCCGGTCAGGAACCTCACGTCCTCGCGCCGCTTGTTGCTGGCGCCGATGCCATGATCCTTCGGCATGTACTTTCCTCCCATGCACATGATGGGTGCCAAGCACCCATCCTACATCTTGCCCCCGACCCGTCCTCCACGGGCCGCGAGCCGGCTGGTTCACTCGGCGGCGATGGCCGTGACGTCCTGTCCGCTGGCGGCCAGGATCGCCTTGACGATGTTGTGGTACCCCGTGCAGCGGCAGATGTTGCCCTCGAGGTAGTCGCGGATCTCGGCCTCGGACGGGGTCGGGTTGTCCTTGAGAAGGGCCGCCGCCGACATCACCATGCCGGGCGTGCAGAAGCCGCATTGCAGGCCGTGGTGGTCCTGGAACGCCTGCTGGATGACGTTGAGCGAGCCATCCGCATTGGCCTGGCCCTCGATAGTCGAGACCTGGGCGCCGTCTGCTTCCATGGCCAGCATGGTGCAGGATTTCACGGCCTTGCCGTCCACGTGGACCACGCAGGCGCCGCACTGGCTGGTGTCGCAGCCGACATGGGTGCCGGTCAGTTCAAGCTGGTCGCGCAGGAACTGCACCAGCAGCGTTCGTCCTTCGACATCGCCCGTTGCGGGTTTGCCGTTGACGGTCATCGAGACCTTCGTCATGGGATCCTCCCCTATCCTTGATCCTCTTGATCAGGACTAAATCACGGGGGCTGGCCTTTGAAAAGCTGTAGATTTCAGATGCTTAGGTCGCATATTCCCGAGTCAAACTATCAGGATACCGCAACGCCCTGCCCCAGGGGCAACCAAAGCGGCCCGACAGGCCCGCGGACCGGTGCCGGATAACGCCGTCAGAGGCCTGCGGTCAGTGAGACAGACACCTGACGGTTCGGGGGGTCACTCGTCCGCCGTCTGCCGTTCCGGGCGGGGTTCGGTCCGGGCGGCCCGGCCGGCCCGGGGTTGCGGGCGCGTGGGGATTTCCTTCAGCAACCCGCCCACGCCCATGGCCGCGATGTCGTCGCCCGTGGGGATCAGCCCGCAGGCCACCCGACTCAGCACCCAATCCGCCCCGTTCAGGGCCGGCGACCGGGCGCAGCCCGGCAGGCCGATCACCGGCCGTCCGCCCAGGTCGCCCAGGAACAACAGGTTGCCCGGGTCCACCGGCATGCCGAACCGGTCCACCCGGCCTCCGGCCCGGCGCAGGGCCTCGGGCGCCACGTCGTGCACATCCGACGTGGCCGAGGCGGTCAGGATCAGCAGGATGTCGCCCGAGAGCGCCCCCAGGGCCGCAGCCAGGTCGCCCGTGCGGTGCGGCACCTCGACCACCTCGTCCAGGCGCATGCCCAGGGCCTGCACCCGGCCCTCGATGGCGGACCGGCCCTTGGCATTGTCAGGGCCACCTGTGATCACCGTCATCGCCAACCCCACGGTCGCGCTGACCACGGGCGCAAGCCGCAACGCCGTGCCCTTTGCCACCGCTTCGGCCCGCTCGACCGCCGCCCCGCTCACCCCGTAGGAAATGATCTTGATCGTCGCGACCATGCCCCCCGCGCCCATCTGCTGATGCTGCGGCACCGTGGCGAGCGTGATCATCGGATCGACCCGGTTGACCGCCTGGATCACCCGTTCATCCAGGTCCACCACGCCCGGCCCCTCCGCGATCAGGTTGACCCGGCCGGTGAACGGATCGGTCACCCGCAGCCCCGCCGCCCCCGGGTCGCGCACCAGCGCCGCCGCGATGCGCCGGGCGGCCGCGTCCTCGCCCACGTCGCCGGGTTCGAACCGGGCCACGATCACCTCGTCCAGCCCCTCGGCCGCCAGCGCCGCCACGTCCCCGGCCCCCAGCAGCTTGCCCTTGCGCAGCCGCCCGCCCGCCAGCTTGACCGAATGGGCCAGCACCGCGCCCTCGGCCTGCGCCACCGCAACCGGACCGAAGATCACGGCCGTTTGCCCCGCAGCACCGCCGTCATCTCGGCCAGCACCGACACCGCGATTTCCGCCGGCCCCGCCGCCCCGATGTCCAGCCCCACCGGCGCATGGATGCGCCCGATCTCCGCGTCCGAAAACCCCGCCGCCGTCAGCCGGTCGACCCGTTTCGCATGGGTCCGGGTGGACCCCAACGCCCCGATATAGAAGCAATCGGCCTTCAGACCGGCCTCCAACGCCGGATCGTCCAGCTTGGGATCGTGGGTCAGCAGCACCAGCGCCGTGCGCGCATCCAGCCCCAGCGTCGCCACCGCCTCGTCCGGCCAGTCGTGCAACAGCCGTTCTCCGGGGAACCGCGCATCCGAGGCAAAGGCCTCGCGCGGGTCGATGATCGCCGGGTCATAGCCCGCGATCCGGGCCATCGGCACCAGCGCCTGGGCGATGTGCACCGCGCCCACGATGATCAGCCGCAGGGGCGGGTTGTGGATGGCCACGAAGGTCTCGCCGTCGTCCTCGACCCCTGACCGGTCCATGCGGAACCGCTGGTCATGACCCTCGCGCACCAGCCGCCGCGTGCCCGAGGTCAGCCCGACCTCGTAGGCCACGGGCTCCCGCCGGGCTCGGGCCGCAACCAGGTCTTCCAGCAGCGCCACCGGCAGGGCCGTGCCCACCGGTTCGACCAGCACCCGGATCGTGCCGCCGCAGGCCAGGCCCACGGCGAAGGCATCGTCATCGCTGACCCCGTATTCCAGCACCCGGTGCTGGCCGTCCTCCAGGGCCTCCAGCGCTTCGACCAGCACCGCGCCCTCGACGCACCCGCCCGAGACCGAGCCCTCGATCCGCCCGTCCCCGGCGATCACCAGCTGAGACCCCGTCCGCCGCGGCGCGCTGCCCCAGGTGTCCACCACCGTGGCCAGGGCCGCGCCCGTGCCCGCGCGGTGCCAGTCCAATGCAATTGCGGGAATGTCGAAATGGTCGCTCATGGACGGGTCCTCCTTGGCTTGCGCCAGAATTGGCGCAGCGGGCAGGAAGGTCAACCGGCCTCGCCCCGAACGTGACGAGCGAACGTGACGGGGGAACATGACGGGGCCCGCCCGCCAGATCTGGCGGGCGGGCCCGATGATGCGGGTGTAGAACCGGTTATTCCGCCGGCTGCGCCAGCCCCGGCTGGCCCATGATCCGCTCTGGCAGGGCAAAGGCCAGGGCGATGAAGCCCAGCCCCAGCACGATGCCCACCACGTCTCCGGGCAGGGCCATCAGCCCGTCATACGTGGCACCGGGCACCGCCCCCAGGGTGACCTTGCCACCGCCGACGGGGTCCAGCAGGCCCGAGGCCTTCCAGGCCGGGTAGGTGACCATGTAGGCCGCCGCGCCCAGCAGCCCGCCGGCCACGAAGAACAGCGCATCGCGCCGGCCGGCCCCCGCGGCCACCACGCCGGTCCCCGGGCAGAAGCCCGACAGGGCCCAGCCCGCGCCCAGCATCAGCCCGCCGATGAAGACGCCCACATAGGCCGCCTTGACCGACATGTGGCCCACGTCGACAAGGCCCAGCCGCTGGCCGGCGAACATCAGGACGGACCCCACGCCGATCGCCAGCAGGATCGACTTGGCCAGGTTGAGATTGGTCAGGTTCAGCATCTTCCCGATATAGCTGGGGTTCGACGCGCCGACCCGGTCAAGGACGACGCCAAAGGCCAGCCCCAGGACGATGGCAAGAAGGATATGGGTCATGGCTCAGGCCTCCTGTTTGAACAGCATCAGGGACACTGGGATCGCGGCGGCAAAGGCGCCGGCGGCGAAGATGTAGCCCGACAGGGCGGTCTGCATCATGCCCGACATCATGTGCCCCGAGGTGCAGCCCCCCGCGAGCCGCGCGCCGTAAAGCACGATGAACCCGCCCGCGAAGGCCGCGATGTAGCGCTTGACTTGGCTGTCCCCGAAATTGGTGCGCCAAAGGGCCGGCATCGTGCGCTCGGCCTTGTCGAGACCGCCGCGCAGGCGGGCGGAGAGGAACCCGCCCAGCGCCATGGCAAGCACGAAGAGGAAGCTGTAGTTCCAGGGGTTGGCGACCGACTTGGCATATTTGCCCCCGGACTTGGCCAGGTAGGCATTGGTCGAGGACCAGCCCTCCTCCACCTTGGTCACCAGGTCCGAATTCACGGCGTCCCCGATGATCCCGTCCAGGATCACGAACTGGGTCGAGACCCCGATGGGTTTGACGAGCAGCACGGCGGCGAAGAACACCAGCCCCAGAAGCAGCCCGCCGGTTTTCCAGTTGAGCGGCATGACTTATTCCTTTCTGTCACATTCCACATGCAGAATACGAATCACATTCGAATATTGGAATGATTTAGATCAAGGACAGCTGCGGCGCGGGTTTTTCGCGGGTCTCATGCGTAAGATCCAGCCCCCCTCGGGCCGTGGGCGCCTGGGCCGAAAGTCTTGAGGAATAGTAAATTCGCCTCTGTAACCCCTTGGAATCCTTAACCCCGAAATTGTCCCACGCGTGGGACATGCCTTACAGCATGGCCATCAGGCGGAGTTTTTCCCCCGCGTCGTCAGGGCGCGAGATCACCCGGGCGAGGTCTTCGAGCGATGCGATGGAATGGCCCGCCCGGAAACTGTCGACATGGGGCAGCATGGCCCCGATGCCCTGGGCCTTGGGGGCGAATCCCTCCCAGCGCAGCAGCGGGTTCAGCCAGATCAGGCGGCGGGCCGACAGGTGAAGGCGCTCCATCTCGCGGGCCAGCGCCTGCGGATCCCCCCGGTCGAGCCCGTCGCTGACCAGCAGCACCACCGCCCCCTGCCCCATCACCCGGCGCGACCAGTCGCGGTTGAAGGCGTGCAGGCTTTCCCCGATGCGGGTGCCGCCCTCCCAGTCCTGGGCCTCGGCGCCGGCGGCCTTCAGCGCGGCATCCACGTCGCGCTGGTGCAGGTGGCGCGACACGTTCGTCAGGCGGGTGCCGAAGGTGAAGGCATGGACCCTGGCCCAGCCCTGGCCCTTCGCATTGGCGACCGTGTGGACGAAATGCAGGATCAGGCGGGAATACTGGCTCATCGAGCCCGAGATATCGCAGAGCACGACGAGGCTGGGCCAGCGATCGCGCCGGGCCTTGCGGGAGAGGTCGCGGATCTCGCCGCCCTGACGGGCCGCCGCGCGCATGGTGGCGCGCCAGTCGACCAGGGCGCCCTGGGGCGCGGCCCGCGTGCGGCGCGAGGGGATCGGTTTGACGGGCAAGTCCAGCCGGGCCAGCATCCGCTTGGCCTGGGCGACCTCGTCGGTGGACATCTGTTCGAAATCGAGCGTGCGGAGCCGTTCCTCGGCCGACATGGTCAGCGTGGCGTCAATTTCGATTTCGGTGGCCTCGGGGTCTTCGAACTCCTCGGGGGCGTCGGGCTGCAGGCCGTCGAGCAGGGCCTCGGCCGCGCGTTTCTCGGCCGACTGGGCGGTGCGGTCCTCCTGGACGCCGCGGACGGCGGGCAGCATCATGGACATCATGTGTTCCATGAAGCGGGGATCGCGCCAGTAGAGGCGGAAGACCTGGGCAAAGACCCGGCGGTCCTCGGGGCGCGAGACGAAGCAGGCGTGCAGGGTCCAGTAGAAATCGGTTTTCGACGTGAAGCCCGCGGCCTCGACCGCGCGGATGGCGTCGATCACCCGGCCGGGGCCGACACGCAGGCCGGCCTTGCGCAGGGCGCGGGCGAAATGGGTGATGTTGCCGGCGAGCCTGGGATCATCGGGCAGATCGAGGGGGGGATATTCGGCCATCAGCCGAACCGGGGGCTCTGCCCCCGGACCCCCGGGCGTATTTTTGCAAAGATGAAGGAGGTAGGGATGACGGTCATGGGCCTGCGTCTTGGGTGAGGTCGAGGGCGTGAAGGATGGCGGCGGCAGCGGCGTCTGGCGCCAGGTGGGTGATGTCGATGGGGACCGCATGTGGCGGGCGCAGCAGGCGGTGGCGGCCACGCAGGGTGTCGAGCACGTGTGGGTCGGTCAGCTTGGCGCGGGTTGCCCGGCTGGGGTCCGCCAGACGGCGGCGGTTTTCATCGGCAGAGAGGTCGAGCGTGACGCAAAGGAGGGGGGCTTCCCTGGCGCGGGCCAGGTCCCGGGTGGGGGCGAAGAGGATGTCGTCGACGGGATCGTCGGACAGGGCATCGGTGACAACCAGGGGGACATCGGGTGGCAGGGCGATGGCGGCGGCGTCGATGGCCGCGCGGATGGTGGCACGCAGGGGCGCATGACCGGGGTCGCCGCGGGCGAAGAGCGCGCTGGCCGGGTCCAGCGAGAGATGGTTATCGATCAGGCGCCCGCCCAGCCGTTGCGCCAGGATCCGGCCGATGGTCGCCTTGCCCGAGCCGGGCCAGCCGCAGATATGGATGACGGGGACGGCCACGCGGCTAGACCGGCTCCAGCGTGGCGCGGGCCTCGTCGAGGATCCGCTTGGCCTCGGAGCCCTGCAGTTTCTGGATGTCGTCCTGGTACTTCAGGATGGCCCCCAATGTGTCCGAGATGACCTCGGGTGAGAGGTTGATCATGTCGAGCGCCAGCAGGCATTTCGCCCAGTCGATGGTTTCGGCCACGCCGGGTTTCTTGAACAGGTCCTCGGTCCGCAGGCGCTGGACGAAGGCCACCACCTCGCGGGAGAGCGCCTCGGAGGCTTCGGGGGCGCGGGCGGTCAGGATCTGCATTTCCCGGTCGAAATCGGGGTAGTCAACCCAATGGTAGAGGCAGCGCCGCTTGAGCGCGTCGTGGACCTCGCGCGTGCGGTTGGAGGTCAGGATGACGATGGGCGGTTCCGGGGCGCGGATCGTGCCCAGCTCGGGGATGGTGACCTGGAAATCGGACAGGGCCTCGAGCAGGAAGGCCTCGAAGGGTTCGTCGGTCCGGTCAAGTTCGTCGATCAGCAGGACCGGCGCGCCGGAGGCGTCGGGGCGCATCGCCTGCAGAAGCGGGCGCTCGATCAGGTAGTCGTCGGAAAAGAGTTCCTCCTGCAGGCCCTTGCGGGTGGTGCCGCCCTCGGCCTCGGCGGTGCGGATGGCGACCATCTGGGCCGGGAAGTTCCATTCGTAGACCGCCGATCCGGCGTCCAGCCCTTCGTAGCATTGCAGCCGGATCAGCCGCCGTCCCAGGGCCGCGGCGATGGCCTTGGCGATCTCGGTCTTGCCGGTGCCGGCCTCGCCTTCCAGGAACAGCGGGCGGCCCAGGCGCAGGGACAGGAAGACGACCGTGGCCAGGGCCCGGCCGCAGACGTAGCCCTGGCCGGCCAGCATGGATTGCACCGCGTCGATGCTGTCTGGTGCAGGCGTTTGGGTGGATGTGCTCACGGGTGTCTCCTTTTCCTCCGGCCCCAACAGGAGCCGCCCGGACCCGGTCAAGTCAAGTCCGGCCTATGTCGCGGATGGCGGAACGGAGGGAAGGCACGGGGCCACGGCAGGCGTTACCCTTTGGCCCGGGCTTTGATTGACGGGCTTTGCACGGGCGTCATACTTTGACCACGAACGTTGGATACCTTGCGCCGAAACGCACAGGCGAGCAGACCAAAAGGGGCGAACGGCCCATGACACCCACTTCCGGCGGCCCGGCGAAGGACCGGAGCCAAGCCGATCTTCGGATCACCGCTGTGACCTGCGTCAAGAACGAAGGGCCGTTCCTGCTGGAATGGATCGCGTACAACCGGCTGATCGGGGTGACCGATTTCCTGTTCTATTCCAACGATTGCACCGATGGCACCGACCGGCTGCTGGATGCGCTGGCGGCCCGGGGCGGGGTCACCCACCTGCCGAACCCGGCCGAGGGGCGCAATTACCAGATGGAGGCACTTAAGGATGCCGCCCGCCAGGATGTCGTGCGCGACGCCGACTGGGTCTGGATCGCCGATGTGGACGAGTTCCTGAACATCCACGTGGGCGATCATTCGATCCCCGCCCTGATCGAGGCCTGCGGCGATCCGCAGGCGATTTCGGTGACCTTCCAGTTCTTTGCCAACGACGGGGTCGACGCCTTTTCCGATGCCCCGGTGATCGGCCAGTTCAGCCGAAGCCACAACCCCGACATCTGGTGCGGGGAAACGGCGATCGAGGTCAAGTCTCTGGTGCGGCGTGATTTTCCCTTGCAATACTTTGGCGCGCACCGGCCGTTTCACAAGGCGGGCAAGGTCAGGTCTCCAAGCTGGACCGATGGGTCTGGCCGGGCGGTGCCGCAAAAGTTCCTGGTGGCGGCCAATCCCCGGCGGATCCGCAAGTTCCCGGCCCAGGGCGCACGGGCTTTTGCCACGCTGAACCATTACGCCCTGCGCTCGCTGGACAGCTACCTGGTCAAGAACGACCGGGGCGACGTGAACCGCGAGAACCGGGCCTTCGACGACACCTATTGGCGCGAGCGCAACGACCCGGCCTGGGAAGACCTGTCGATCACGCGTTACCTGCCCGCCCTGACGGCCGAGCTGGACAGGCTGAAGGCCGACCCCGAGATTGCCGCCCTGCACGACAACTGCGTACGGTTGCATTGCCAGCGGCGGGACGAATTACTGGCCCAGGACGGCTATCGCCAGATGCAGGCGCAGCTACGGGCCGCCCGCCCCCTGCCCCCGCAGGAAAGCGCCCTGCTGGACGAGTTGGGACTGACGCCATGAGCCTTGTGGTCGTCAACCTCGGCCTGCCCAAATCGGGCACCACGACCCTGGCCAAGGCCCTGCGCCGGGCCGGGCTGCACGTGGCCGATCACCGGATCCGCAGGCACCAGACGCCGGACGAAACCCTGCACGGTCTGCACGTGGGGGCGCTGCTTTATGACGGCTATTTCGCGGGCGAGGACCCGGCCGTGCGGCTGAGCGCGTTCCAGGCCCTGACCGAGATCAGCATGATGGCCCAGGGCCGCTCGCTTTGGCCGCAGACGGATTTTGCCCTGATCGACAGCCTCAGGCGGCACCATCCGGGGATCAAGTTCCTGGGGTCCCGGCGCGACGCGTTCGAGATGTCGCAATCCATCCTGGCCTGGTCCGACATGGGCACGGCCCGGCTGCCCCGGGCGGCGGTGCCCGGATTGCCCAAGGGCTATGGCGAGACCAGCAAGGAACGCATCCAGTGGATCGAGGGCCATTACGCGAACCTGGCCCACTGGTTCCGGGACGATCCCTATTATCTTGAATACGACGTGACGGATCCCGAGGCTCCGGCCCGGATCGCGGCCTTTCTCGGGCGCGATCTGCCCTGGTGGGGCAAGGCCAATGCCAATCCGATCCGGCGTCAGAAGGAACAGGCGTGATGCGCATCTTACTTCACATCGGTTTGGAACAGGTCGGCGCCGGCCGGCTGCAACGGGCGCTGGCCGACAGCCGCGATGCGCTGGCCGCGCAGTCGGTGCTGTTCCCGCGTGGGCCCGGGCCGCGCAACCACACGCGGCTTTTCATGGCCGTGACCGACCCCGATCACATCGACACCCTGCGCTTTAACCGGGGCTATATCGCGCCCGACAAGCAGGCCGCGCTTTATCGCTCTGTGGCCGCCGACCTTGCGCGCGAGGCCGAGGCCGCGAGTGCCGACACGATGATCCTGTCCTGTGCCCAGCTGGGCGGATCGCTGCATCGCCCCTCGGAATTGCAGCGGCTGAGGGCCCTGCTGACGCCCCTGTCGGACGACATCCGCATCGTGGCCCATGTAGACGAACCCGCCCGCCTGCTGGCGCGGCACTACGCGGCGCAGGTGCTGGAAGGCCGGGCGGCCTCGCTGGACGCGGAACTGGCCCTGGCCGAGACCGCCGACTGGTGGCAAGGCGCGCTGGACAGGATGCCCGGGATCGACCCCCAGGGCGGGCTGTTCGAGGAAACGCAAGGCGCCCCCTTCTGGCTGGATTACACGCGGCTGGTCGCCCATTGGGAGGACGTCTTCGGCGCGGGTTCAATGACGCTGCGGCCCTATGATCCGGCCCTCTTCAACGGCACCGGCATCCGGGACGAAATCGCCGCCTGTTTTGATATTGCCGCCCCCAAGGCCAAGGTCGATGACGCCCGCCCCGAGCCAGAGCCCTCGGCCGCCTGGATCGCCCGGGCCCGCGAGATGAACACGCTGTTCCTGCGCCTGCTGGCCCAGAAGACCCGCATCCTGCCGCGCAAGCTGTGGAAACAGCTGTTGGGAGAGGTCTTTGTCCCCGGCGCGCCAATTGATCCGGGCAGCCTGTCGGCGGTCTCGGCCCGGTTTGCAAAGGCCAATACCGCCCTGGCCATCCGCTTCCCGGCCCTGGCCCCGGTGCTGACCGCCACGCCCGCCCCGCTGCCCGCCTGGACCGAGGCCGACCCGACGCTGGGCTTCCGATCCACGCAATACCTCGTGGCCTTCATGCACCGCATCGACAAGGCCACCCGCGAAGAACGCGCCTCCCGGACCGAGGCCCTGGCCCATGCCAACGGCACCCCCGACGCAGGCGAGACGGGCGATGAGCTGGAACTCAGCGACACCGCCCGCAAGATCCTGCCCGACGGGGCGGTGGCCAATTTCGAGCGGCTCAAGGGGTCGCCCTATGCCCCCCACAACCGGCTGGGTGCGGTCAATGAAGAAGAGCTCGCCGCCGCCTTCACGACCATGCCCGCCCGCGTTCTGCCCGAGGGGTCTTCGGGCAATGTCATCGTCGGCTGCATGAAGAACGAGGCCCCCTACATCCTGGAATGGGTGGCCTATCACCGGGCCATCGGGGTCGACAATTTCCTGATCTACACCAACGGCTGCGAGGACGGCACCGACGAGATCCTCGGCCGGCTGAACGACCTCGGCCTCGTGCACCACCGCGACAACGAGGACTGGAAGGGCAAGTCTCCGCAACAGCACGCTCTGAACCAGTCGCTGAAGGAACCGGTGATCCGCAACGCCGACTGGATCATCCACATCGACGTCGACGAGTTCATGAACATCCGCTGCGGCAACGGCACCCTGGACGATTTCTTCGCCGCCGTGCCGGACGCGACCAACGTGGCGATGACCTGGCGGCTGTTCGGGCACAACGGGGTGACGACGCTGGAGGACCGCTTTGTCATCGACCAGTTCGATACCTGCGCGCCCAAGTTCTGCCCCAAGCCCCACACGGTCTGGGGCTTCAAGACCATGTTCAAGAACATCGGGGCCTATACCAAGATCTCGTGCCACCGGCCCAACAAGCTGCAGGACGATTTCGCCGACCGGGTGAAATGGGTGAATGGATCGGGCCGCGACATGACGCGCGAGGTGGCCGTGAACGGCTGGCGCAGTTCCAAGCGGTCGATCGGCTATGACCTGCTGCAACTGAACCATTATGCCCTGCGCTCGGCCGAAAGCTACCTGATCAAGCGCCAGCGCGGCCGTGCCTTGCATGTCGACAGGTCGATCGGCATCAACTACTGGATTCGCATGGATTGGTCCGATCACCGTGACATCACCATCAAGCGCAACATCCCCCGCGTGCGGGCGGAATACGACCGGCTCCTGGCCGATCCCGTGCTGCGCGAATGGCACGACAAGGGCTTTGCCTGGCACCGGGCCAAGGCTGACGAGCTGCACGGCATGCCGGAATTCGAGGACCTCTATCAGCAGGCGCTGACCCTGAAGCTGACGGAAACGGAACGGGTGGCCTATGCGCTGACCCTGGACATGGAAAGCTGATGCGCATCCTGGCGGTTCTGACCGTCCGGAACGAGGCCGCTTTCCTGCTGGACTGGCTGGCTCACCACAAGGCGGTGGGCTTTACCGATTTTCTCGTCTTTTCCAACGATTGCCAGGACGGCACGGACGAGATGCTCGACCGGCTGAACGACATGGGCGAGATCGTGCACCTGCGCAACGACGGACCCTATGACCAGCGGGGCATCCAGTTCACCGCCCTGAAGAAGGCGGAAAAGCTGTCCATCGTGCAGGCCGCCGACTGGATCCTGCCCCTGGACGTGGACGAATTCGTCAATATCCACGTGGGCGACCGGACGGTGCCGGCCCTGCTTGACGCCCTGCCCGAGGCCACGGCCATCACCCTGACCTGGCGGCTCTTTGGCAATGCCGGCCAGGTGGCCTACCAGGATACCCCGGTGCCCCGGCTGTTCACCCGAGCCGCGCCCGTGGTGATGTACTGGCCCTGGCGCTCGGCCATGTTCAAGACGCTCTATCGCAACGACGGCACCTACAAGAAGGTGGGCGTGCACCGGCCGCGCAATGCCGACCCTGACCGGGTCAATGCCGCGCGCTGGTTCGATGGCGAAGGCCGCGAGCTGGACGGCCAGTTCCGCGCCAGGCGGATCTTTTCCAACTATGGCCGGTCGAACTATGCGCTGGTCCAGCTGAACCATTACCCGCTGGGCGCGATGCACAGCTACGTGCTGAAGGCCGACAGGGGCCGGGCCGTGCATTCCGACGATGTGCTGGGCATGGATTACTGGGTGGAGCGGAACTTCAACACCGCCGAGGACACCTCGATCCTGGGCCTGACCGAACGGGCCGAACCGATCCGCGATACATTCGCCTCCGACCCCGAACTGGCCACCCTGCATGACGAGGCCGTGGCCTGGCGCCAGACCCGGTTCGAAGAGCTGATGATGCAGGAACCCTATCGCGCGCTCTTCGGGCGGCTGATGATGACCCCGCCTTCGACCCCTCTGACCCTGCCGCAGGCGCAGGTGCTCTTGAGACACGCGACCACCGCCCGTATCTCGTGACCGGAAGGTTGGCCGCTTTGCAGCCCGGCCTGAAAGCGGCAAGAAGATTGCCCAATTTTGCCGCAAATCGCGCCTAGACTCGGGGAAACGACAGGTCCCGACAGAAGACCGAACACGAGGAGAGCCAGATGCAGGACGAAAAGGACAGCCTCGAGCGGTCTCTGACCGGTCTCGATCCGGCTGAATGGAAGGCCGGGCTGGCCGAAATGGCCGATGCCGAGGGCATGTTCGAAGAGCTGGGCGACCGGCATTTCGCGACCTTCATCGAGCGCGACAACACGCTGCTGGTCACCTTTGAAACGCTGCAGGGCATTCGCGGCCTGTCCGACAAGGCCCAGCCGCTGGGGTTTGACATGGTGCAGGCCCAGGACTGGTCTCATCTGTGCTTGATCAGCGATGGCGACACCTGGTTCCGCGACCCGGTGCTGTACGAATTCTTCGACCGGCTGATCGACGACGGGTTCTTTGAAACCTACCATCGCATCGTCTTTTACGGCGCCGGTCCCTGTGGCTATGCGGCGGCAGCCTTTTCGGTGGCCGCCCCCGGGGCCACTGTCGTGTCAGTGCAGCCCCAGGCCACGCTCGATCCGCGGATGACCGAATGGGACCCCCGCTTCACCGACAAGCGCCGGATCTCGTTCACCGACCGCTACGGCTATGCGCCCGACATGATCGACGCGGCCGACAAGGCCTTTGTGCTTTATGACCCGCGTGAACGGTTGGATGCGATGCATGCCGCCCTGTTCCGGCGGCCCAATGTCAGCCGGCTGCGCATGACCCACATGGGCAGTGCCCTCCAGACCCGGCTGATCGAGATGGGGATGCTGTACCAGCTGTTGCTGCTGGCCGGGACCGGGCGGCTGACCGAGCTGAGCTTTGCCCGGGCCTACCGCGCCCGCCGGGACCACCCGGCCTACCTGCGCAGCCTGATGATGCGGCTCGATGCGGACAACCGGCCCTACCTCAACGCCCTGCTCTGCCGTTCGGTGACCGAGCGGATGAACGCGCCCAAGCTGCACCGGCGGTTGAACATGCTGCGGGCCGCGGCGGAGGCCGGAGAGTTCCGTTTCCCGCCGGACTAGGCCCCCACAAGCGGTCTGCAGGCGCGAATGGCACAGGCAGGATCTGGAAGCGGCCGCCGCTTTCTGCTAGCGGCAAGGCATGAGCGACATCCTGACCATCCCGCGCCCCGATGACTGGCACCTGCACCTGCGCGATGGCGCGATGCTGCAAGCCGTCCTGCCCGAAACCACCCGCCATTTCGCCCGGGCCATCATCATGCCCAACCTGGTGCCGCCGGTCGTCACCGGGGCCCATGCGGCGGCCTACCGCGAGCGTATCCTGGCGGCGATGCCCGAGGGGGCGGATTTCACCCCCCTGATGACGCTCTACCTGACCGAAGACACCGATCCCGAGGACGTTGCGGCGGCCGCGGCCAGCGGGCTTGTCACGGCGGTCAAGCTCTACCCGGCTGGCGCAACCACCAATTCGGCCAGCGGTGTGCGCGATTTCGACAAGGTGCGGCCCGTGCTCGAGAAGATGGCCGAGATCGGGCTGCCCCTGTGCGTGCATGGCGAGGTCACGGATCCCGAGATCGACATATTCGATCGCGAGGCGGTGTTCATCGAACGTGTGCTGGACCCCGTGCGCCAGGCGACACCGGGCCTGAAAGTGATCATGGAACACGTGACCACGAAGGATGCGGTGGATTACGTGACCGGCGTGGACGCCGGTCTGGGGGCAACGATCACGGCCCATCACCTGGTCATCAACCGCAACCATATCCTGGTTGGCGGCATCCACCCGCATTACTATTGCCTGCCCGTCGCCAAGCGCGAGCTGCACCGCAAGGCCCTGGTCGCGGCAGCGGTTTCGGGGGATGCCCGGTTCTTCATGGGCACCGACAGCGCGCCTCACCTGGACGGCGCGAAGGAAAGCGCCTGCGGATGCGCAGGATGTTTCACGGCCACTAACGCCGTGGCCGTGGTGGCCGAGGTCTTCGACAGCGAAGGTGCGCTGGACAAGCTTGAAGGGTTCCTCTGCCGAAACGGGGCTGCGTTCTACGGGCTGGCAGTCAATTCGGGCTCGTTGACGCTGACCCGAGCCGCCCCCCAGGTCTTCCCCGAAAACGTTGCCACTGCCGACGGCCCCGTCACGATCTTCGACCCCGCCCGCCCGATCCACTGGACCGTCTCTCCCGATACCTGACCGACCGCAGGAGAAAATTCGCAGAATTTTCTGGACCAAAGAAAATTCACGGAATTTTCTCCCCTTGCCCGAACCGAAGGACACCGCCCCGATGATCCCCTCAAGCTTCCCCCCGGCCGAAGAGATCGCCCGCCTTTCCGCCTCGATGTTCCTTGAAATCGAAGCCGTCCACCTGAACGCGGCCGAGCCCTTCATCCATGCCTCGGGCCTGCCCTCGCCAACCTATATCGACTGCCGCAAGCTGATCTCCTTCCCCCGGATCCGGGCGACGCTGATGGACTTCCTGACCGTCACGATCATGCGCAACGCCGGCTTCGAGGCCTTCGACGTCATCGCCGGAGGCGAAACCGCCGGCATCCCCTTTTCGGCCTTCGTGGCCGAGCGCATGGCCCTGCCCATGGCCTATGTCCGCAAGAAGCCCAAGGGCTACGGCCGCAACGCCCGCATCGAGGGTGTGGTCAACGAAGGTGACCGGGTGCTGCTGGTCGAGGACCTGACCACCGACGGCGGCTCGAAACTGTCCTTCGTGGATGCCATCCGCGAAACCGGGGCCAGTTGCGGGCATACCGCGGTCATCTTCTACTACGACATTTTCCCCGAGACCCGGCAGGTGCTGGGCGATCATGGCATCCAGCTGCATCACCTGTGCACCTGGTGGGACATCCTGGCCGTGGCCAAGGAACAGGGCCGGTTCGACGCCGCCACGCTGGACGGGGTCGAGGCCTATCTCAACGATCCGCGCGGCTGGCAGGACGCGCATAAATAACCCTCAACCGCCTTTCCGGCGAATCGGTCTGCTGTGCACAAATCTTGTGTTATGCTGGGCGCATGATACCCTATCTGCACACGGCAGGCTTACCCACAGGTTTGTGCACGGCATCATCCCCAGAGATCCGGCAAGAGATCCACAGGATATCCCGAGTGCAATCGCGCCGGCAAACGACTATGCGTGAACCTCACCTCGGGGCGGGAGAGCAGACATGAATGAAATCGCGCGATTCGACGCGAACGGACCGGAGTCCGGCACCAGCGACGGCGAGGGCCTCGAAGCCCTGCCACATTCGATCGAGGCCGAGCAGCAGCTGCTTGGCGCGATCCTGACGAACAACGACATCTACGACCGCATCGCCGCGATCGTGCGGGCCGAGCATTTCCACGATCCCGTCCACAGCCGGATCTTCGAGATCTCGGCCGCCCGGATCGCGCGCAACCAGCTGGCCTCGCCGGTCACGCTCAAGGCCTTCATGGAAGACGACGAGGGCCTGGCCGCCCTGGGCGGTGCGCAGTACCTCGCCCGGCTTGCGGGGTCCGCCATTTCGACCTTCGCCGCCCGCGATTACGCCCAGATGATCTATGACATGGCGATCCGGCGCGAGTTGATCCTGCTGGGCAAGGATATCTCGGCCAAGGCCGCGCGGGTCGACGTGAAAAGCGAACCCAAGGACCAGATCGTCGAAGCGGAGCAGTCGCTTTACAAGCTGTCCGAACAGGGCAAGTCCGACAGCGGGTTCCAGTCCTTCCTCAAGGCCGTGACCGAGGCCGTGAATTCGGCCAACGCCGCCTACCAGCGCGAAGGCCAGCTGTCGGGCGTGTCCACCGGCCTTGTCGACATGGACAAGAAGCTGGGCGGTCTGCACAAGTCCGACCTTCTGATCCTCGCCGGGCGTCCGTCGATGGGCAAGACCTCGCTGGCCACCAACATCGCCTTCAACGTGGCCAAGGCCTACCGCAAGGGCCAGCTGCCCGACGGCTCGGAAGGCAATATCGACGGCGGCGTCGTGGGCTTCTACTCGCTGGAAATGAGCGCCGAACAGCTGGCCGCCCGGATCCTGTCGGAAGCGGCCGAAGTGCCCTCGGAAAACATCCGCCGCGGCGACATGACCGAGGCCGAATTCCGCCGGTTCGTCGATGCCGCCAAGGACCTGGAAGCCTGCCCGCTGTTCATCGACGACACCCCGGCCCTGCCCATCGCCCAGTTGTCGGCCCGGGCCCGGCGCCTGAAACGGACCCACGGGCTGGACCTGCTGATCGTCGACTACCTGCAGCTGGTGCGCGGCACCGCCGACAACCGGGTGCAGGAAATCGCCGAGATCTCGATGGGCCTGAAGGCCATCGCCAAGGAACTCAACATCCCCGTCATCGCCCTGTCGCAGCTCAGCCGGTCGGTGGAAAGCCGCGACGACAAGCGGCCGCAGCTGTCCGACCTTCGGGAATCGGGCTCGATCGAACAGGATGCCGACGTGGTGATGTTCGTGTTCCGCGAGGAATATTACGTCGAGCGGGAAAAGCCCTCGGACGACCGGCTGGAGGAAATCGCCGCCTGGCAGGAACGGATGGAACGGTTGCACGGCAAGGCCGAGGTCATCATCGGCAAGCAGCGCCACGGTCCCATCGGCACAGTGGAACTCTCCTTCGAGGGCCAGTTCACCCGCTTCGGCAACCTCGTCCGGCCCTGGCAGCAGAACGACGATCCCGGCTACTGACCGGGCGATCCCGCACCGCCCAAATTTCACACGATCCGCGCGTCGGCCCGTCCGCGCGCGGGCGCGCACCAACCTGTGACTGGACAGGTCCGCGTTTCTCGGGCCCCATTGGGACATGCGGTACCTTTATGTCCTCGCGGCCCTTCTGATCGGCCTGCGACCGGCGCTCGCCCAGGATATCGAAGTCGATGTGGAACTGGTGCTGGCGGCGGATGTGTCTCGATCCATGTCCCCCCACGAGCTGGAAATCCAGCGGCGCGGCTATGCCGAGGCGATCACCAGCACCGAGGTCATGGCCACCATCGGCAACGGCATGATCGGGCGCATTGCCGTGACCTTCATGGAATGGGCGGGCAACGACCTGCAGAATGTCATCGTGCCCTGGACACTGATCGACAGCGCCGAGGACGCCCAGGCCATTGCCGACACCCTGACGGCGGAATTTCACGGCAACATGCGGCGGACCTCGATATCCGGTGCCTTGACCCAGGCCGCGAGCCTCTTCGACGACAACGGGTTCCTTGGCCTCAGGCGCATCATCGACGTGTCCGGCGACGGGCCCAACAATTCTGGCGGCCCGGTTCTGCCCGCCCGCGACGCGGTGCTGGCCAAGGGCATCATCATCAACGGCCTGCCGCTGATGACCACCGACGGCTTCAGCTTTCGCTGGGGTATCGAGGACCTGGACGCCTATTATTTCAACTGCGTCATCGGCGGCCCCGGGGCCTTCATGATCCCGGTGCACGACTGGTCCGAATTTGCCGAGGCCGTGCGCCGCAAGCTGGTGCTTGAAATCGCCGGGCTGCCCATTCCGGTCGAGGAACCAGTCGTGCGGCGGGCCAATGCCTATGACTGCATGGTCGGAGAGAAGATCTGGCAGCGCAACCGCACCATCTGGATGGAACCCTGAGCCGATGTCCCGACGGAAAACCCCGCCGGAAGCCCCCTCTGAAGATTGTCCACGACGCTGGATCTTGACCTTGGCTCTGATCCTGTCATGAACGGCGCATGAGTACCGGACGGCTGCACATCGACCTGGGAGCGATCGCCGATAACTGGCGGGCGCTGGATGCCATGACACAGGCCGAAACCGGCGCTGTGGTGAAGGCGGATGGATATGGCATGGGGGCGGCGCCGGTGTCGCTGGCCCTGGCCCAGGCGGGCTGCCGGCGGTTCTTCGTCGCCGTGGCCGAAGAGGGCGCCGCGGTACGCCAGGCCATCGGGCCGGGCCCGATGATCTGCGTCTTCGGCGGCCACATGGCCGGCGATGCCGCCCTGATCCGTGACCACCAGCTGACCCCGATGATCAATTCGGTCGACCAGATGCTGCGCCATGTCGAGGCGCTGCCCGGTCATCCCTTCGGCATCCAGCTGGACACCGGCATGAACCGACTGGGCATGGAACCCGCCGAATGGGCCGCCCTGCGCGACATCGCCCTGGCCCAGAACCCGGTGCTGATCATGTCGCACCTGGCCTGCGGCGAAGACCCCGCCCACTCGATGAACATGCAGCAATTGCATGCCTTTACCCAGATGACTGACGGGCTGAACGTGCCCCGGTCCCTGTCGGCGACAGGCGGCATCTTCCTGGGCACCAATTATCATTTCGATCTGGTCCGGCCAGGCATCGGCCTTTACGGCGGCCTGCCCTTCATCGACGCCAAGCCCGTCGTGGGCATCGACCTGCCGGTCATCCAGGTCCGCGAGCTGGATGCCGGCGAAACCGTGGGCTATGCCAATTACTTCACCGCCCCGCACCCGATGCGCGTGGCGACCGTGTCCGGCGGCTATGCCGACGGGCTGATCCGCATCATCGGCACCGGCGGCCTGGGCCAGGTCCACGCCGGAGACATCGCCTGCCCCACCGTGGGCAAGGTCTCGATGGACCTGATCACCGTCGACGTGACCCACCTGGCCGAAATCCCCGACACCCTGTCGATCCTGGGCCGAAACCAGTCCATCGACACGCTTGCAGGGGCCGCCCAGACGATCTCGCACGAGATCCTGACCTCGCTTGGGGCCCGGTACACGCGGAGCTATCACGAATGACATGGCTCTCTCCGATCGGCGCGCTGGGGCGGGCCGTGCTGACCTTCCTGGCCTCGGTCGGACAGGTCGCGATCTTTGCCGGACGGGCGCTCAGCCATGTGCTGCGCCCGCCTTTCTACCCGCGTGAGTTCCTCAACGCGCTGCTGACCATCGGCTGGCTGTCGCTGCCCGTGGTGGGTCTGACGGCCATCTTCACCGGCGGCGCATTGGCCCTGCAGATCTATGCCGGCGGTGCACGGTTCAGTGCCGAGGCCGTGGTTCCCCAGATCGTCGCCATCGGCATGGTCCGGGAACTGGGTCCCGTGCTGGTGGGGCTGATGATCGCCGCCCGCGTGACCTCCTCCATCGCGGCCGAGATCGCGACGATGAAGGTGACCGAACAGATCGACGCCCTGGTCACCCTGTCCACCAACCCGATGAAATACCTGGTCGCCCCGCGGGTCCTGGCCGCCCTGATCACCGTGCCCCTGCTGGTAGGCATCGGCGATATCATCGGCATCGCCGGGGGCTTTGCCGTGGCCGTCCATTCGCTGGATTTCAACCCGGCCACCTACCTGATCAACACGGTCAACTTCCTGGAAACCCGGGACGTCGTCTCCAGCCTCGCCAAGGGCGCGGCCTTCGGGCTGATCGCGGCCCTGATGGGGTGTTACTACGGCATGCAATCGGGCCGTGGGGCACAAGGCGTCGGCCGGGCCACCAAGGGATCGGTCGAGGCCGCTGCCGTGCTGATCCTGGCCGCCAACTTCGTGCTCACAGGAGTGTTCTTTTCGATATGATCGTCATGGAGAACGTCCAGAAGGCCTTCGGAGACCACAAGGTCCTGCGCGGCGTGGACCTGCACATCGAAAAAGGCACCTCGATGGTGATCATCGGAGGCTCGGGCACGGGCAAGTCGGTGACGCTGAAATGCGTGCTGGGACTGATCCAGCCCGATGCCGGGCGGATCCTGGTCGATGGCAAACCCGCGGCGGCCGGCGACCGGGATGCGTTCCTGGCCCGGTTCGGGATGCTGTTCCAGGGCGCGGCACTGTTTGATTCCCTGCCCGTCTGGCAGAACGTGGCCTTCCGCCTGCTTCGCGGATCGCTGAAACGGCCCCAGGCCGAGGCCCGCGAGATCGCCGTGGAAAAACTGCGCCGGGTGGGTCTGAAGGCCGACGTGGCCGACAAGTTCCCGGCGGAGCTGTCCGGCGGCATGCAAAAACGCGTGGGCCTGGCGCGGGCGATTGCGGCGGAACCTGAAATCATCTTCTTCGATGAACCAACCACCGGGCTCGACCCGATCATGGCCGGCGTGATCAACGACCTGATCCGCGAAATCGTCGTCGAAATGGGCGCGACCGCCATGACGATCACCCACGACATGTCCTCGGTCCGGGCCATTGCCGACAAGGTGGCCATGCTGCACGACGGTGTCATCAAGTGGACAGGCCCGGTGGCCGGGATGGACGACAGCGGGGACCCCTATCTTGACCAGTTCATCCACGGCCGCGCCGAAGGCCCGATCGAAGCAGTCCGGTGACCGCCCCCGTTTTCTTAAAAGAAAACGGGCCGGAATTTTGTAAAATTCCGATGCCCCACAGCTTGGCCCGTCTTCCGTTCTGTCCCGCCTGACCTTGGCCATGTTCCTGCGCCTGGCGACCTTGTCGTTACTCCTGCTTTACCCGGTCGCCTGGGCGGCGCCGCTGATGCGGGCGGGTGTCCTGCCGCTTTTCGGACTGGCAGAGATCTCGGTGCTGACCGGCATCCGCTCGCTTTGGTCCAGTGACATCTTCCTGGCCCTGGTCGTAGCCCTGTTCGCGCTGATAGCCCCCTACGCCAAGCTGCTGGGCCTGGTGGCCGTTCAGTGGCGCCTCGCCCCTCACAGGCTTCTGGTCCCGCTTCATGGCCTCAGCCGGCTGGCCATGGCCGACATCTTCCTGATCGCCCTTTACATCACCCTGGCCAAGGGCATCGGCGTCGGCCGCGTGGAAACCGCCTGGGGGCTCTACCTGTTCACCTTCTGCATCCTGGCCAGCCTCGCCCTCGGCCGCTGGACGGAACGCAGCATGTCTTGAGCCCGGCGCGCGGGTCGGGCAGGAAGAGCCATGGCAAAATCTCCAAGCTTCACCTGTTCCGCCTGTGGCGCCGTCCATTCCAAATGGTCGGGCCGTTGCGATTCCTGCGGCGCCTGGAACACCATTTCCGAAACCGAGACCCTGTCGCGCACCCCCGGCAAGTCCGGCCTGGGCACCGCGCGCGGCCGTACGCTGGATCTTAGCGACCTGGGCCATGACGAGGCCCCCCCGCCCCGCACTGCATCCGGCATCGACGAGCTTGACCGCGTCCTCGGTGGTGGCCTGGTCGAAGCCAGCGCCATTCTCGTCGGGGGCGATCCTGGTATCGGCAAATCCACCCTGCTGCTGCAGGCCGCCGCCAGCTTTGCCCGTAACGGGCTGGACACGATCTATGTCTCGGGCGAGGAAGCCTCGGCCCAGGTGCGCATGCGCGCCCGGCGGCTGGGTCTGTCGGATGCCCCGGTGCGGCTGGCCGCCGACACCAACCTGCGCGACATCCTGACCACGCTCGAAACCGAACGCCCCAAGCTGGCGATCATCGATTCGATCCAGACCATGTGGCTGGACTCGGTCGAGGCCGCTCCCGGCAGCGTGTCCCAGGTGCGCGCCGCCGCCCACGAGCTGACTTCTTTTGCCAAGCGCCGTGGCATTTCGGTCATCATGGTCGGCCACGTCACCAAGGACGGTCAGATCGCCGGCCCCCGCGTGGTCGAACACATGGTCGATACCGTGCTCTATTTCGAAGGCGAGCGCGGTCACCAGTTCCGCATCCTGCGTGCGGTCAAGAACCGCTTTGGCCCGTCCGACGAAATCGGCGTCTTCGAGATGACCGGCGCGGGTCTGTCCGAGGTCTCCAACCCCTCGGCCTTGTTCCTGGGCGCCCGCGAGACGCAAAGCCCCGGCGCCGTCGTCTTTGCAGGGATCGAGGGCACGCGCCCGGTTCTCGTGGAACTTCAAGCGCTTGTGGCCCCCTCGCCGCATTCCCAGCCGCGCCGGACGGTGGTCGGATGGGACGGCGGGCGGCTGGCCATGATCCTGGCCGTGCTGGAGGCCCGCTGCGCCATCCCCTTTGCGGGGCTTGACGTTTACCTCAACGTGGCCGGCGGCTTGAAGATATCGGAACCCGCCGCCGACCTGGCCGTCGCCGCCGCCCTTTTAAGCGCCCGCGAAGATGTCGCCTTGCCCCCCGATACGGTGGTTTTCGGAGAGATCAGCCTGAGCGGGGCCCTGCGCCCGGCCACCCAGACCGAAAACAGGTTGAAAGAAGCTCAAAAACTTGGTTTCACCGCAGCCATCGCTCCGGCCGGTGGGAAGGCTGCTGCGCGGGACGGCTTCAAGCTTAACCGTGCGGCCGATCTGACCGCTTTCGTGGGTGAGAATTTCGGCGCGGGCTGATCCCCGGGCCTTGAGGCAGGCTCGGACAGAACGACGAAAAGGCGGGCGCGACATGGAAGGTTTCACCATTATTGACGGCGTCGTGGCCCTGGTCATCGTCGTCTCGGCGCTGCTGGCCTATTCGCGCGGCATCGTGCGCGAGGCCATGGCCATCCTGGGCTGGGTCGGCGCGGCCGTCGTGGCCTTTTTGCTGGCCGACAATGTCGAGCCGCTGATCAAGGAAGTCCCGGTCATCGGCGATTTCATCTCGGACAGCTGCGAATTGTCCGTCATCGCCGCCTTTGCCGCCGTGTTCGCCGTGGCCCTGATCGTCGTCAGTTTCTTCACGCCGCTGTTTTCGTCGCTGGTCCAGCGCTCGGCGCTTGGGGGCATCGACCAGGGGCTGGGCTTTCTGTTCGGCGTCGCGCGGGGCGTGCTGTTGGTGGCCATCGCGTTTTTCATCTACGATCAGGTGATCACCGGCACCAATTACACCATGGTCGACGACAGCCGGTCGGCCCTGGTCTTCGAACGGTTCACCGACCAGATCGCCCAGCAGAACCCCGAAGAGGCGCTCGGCTGGATCACCACCCAGTACGAGCAACTGGTCGGCGTCTGCACGCCCCAGTAAGCCTCTCGAGGTTAACGAAATCTGAACTTTGGCGCCGGGCGCGCGGTCAATCCGCCCGGGCGCCCATGGTCTATTTCCGGACCGGCACAAGTGAAGAAATCATGCCCCGTTCGTGACCAAAAATGGGCGAAATCTGTCGGTCTTGTGGTCCTCGACGCCACAATCGACCAGACGGAGAGCCCCCCATGTTCCTCGACCACGCAACCGCCTTCACCAAGTTTGAACCCGTCCAGCCCGCACCCACCCTGCCCAGGGGCCCGGCCTTTGCGCCCGGCACGCTGATCGACACGTCCCGGGGCTGGCGCCCGGTCGAAGACCTTGCCCCCGGGGACCGCGTCCAGACCTTCGACGGTGGCCTGGTCCCCCTGGTCCGGGCCACCTGTGACGAGGGCCCAAGTGTTCGGCTGTGGCACGTGCCTGCCGGCGCCATCGGCAATTGTTCCGATTTCACCCTGGCCGAGGGCCAATTCATAGGCTTCCGCGGCCGCATGGCCCAACGCCTGTTCGGCATCCCCCTGGTCATGGCCCCGGCCACCGCGCTTGGCGGGTTCCGCGGCATCCGCCCGGCCAAGGGCTCTGCCCCCACCATCACCCTGGCCTTCGCCCAGGAAGACATCGCCATGGCCCAGACCGGCACGCTGCTGCTGGTGCCCGGGCAGACCCCCGCCCGCCACTACCAGCGGCTGGACTATGGCCAGACCCGATCGCTGTTGTTGCTGACCGACCCGCGTGGCTGCGCACCCGACCTGCGGGTGGCCTGACAGGGCAGCCCGTTCCCCGGGCACCGGGCGGGGCCTTTCCCGCCTGTCCCCGAAAAACGCGTCGCATCCACTCAAAGCTATGTGATCCTTTCGTGACACCGGGCGCGTGACCGGATAAGGAGAGGCAATCCAGCACAGACTTATCCCGGAGCTGCCAGCCTCGTGCCCCAGCCGCAGATGCCACCGGCCCATCCTTTCGACGACGACAAGCTCAAGGAAGAATGCGGCATATTCGGTGTTTTAGGCGTCAAGGACGCCGCTAACTTCGTCGCCCTCGGCCTTCACGCCCTGCAACATCGCGGGCAGGAAGCGGGGGGAATCGTCACCCATGACCCCGAGCAGGGCTTTAACTCCGCCCGCCGCTTCGGCTACGTCCGCGACACCTTCACCTCGCAAAGGGTGATGGAAACGCTGCCCGGCCCCATCGGTATCGGCCACGTGCGCTATTCCACCGCCGGATCCAAGGGCAACACCCAGATCCGCGACGTCCAGCCCTTCTTCGGCGAATTCTCGATGGGCGGGGCCGCGATTGCCCATAACGGCAACATCACCAATGCCAATGCCCTGCGCCGCGAACTGATTGAACGCGGCTCGATCTTCCAGTCGTCCTCGGACAGCGAATGCATCATCCACCTGATGGCCCGCTCGCTGCAAAAGGGCATCCCCGAGCGCATGGAAGACGCGCTGCGCCGCGTCGAGGGCGCCTTTTCCGTGGTCGCCATGACCCGCACCAAGCTGATCGGCGTGCGCGATCCGCGCGGCGTCCGTCCGCTGGTTCTGGGCAAGATCGGTGACGGTTGGGCGCTGGCGTCGGAGACCTGCGCGCTCGACATCATCGGGGCCGAGGTGGTCCGCGAAATCGAGCCGGGCGAAATGGTGGTCATCACCGAGGACCTGGGCGTCGAAAGCTCCTTTCCCTTCCGCCCCGCCAAGTCGCGGTTCTGCATCTTTGAACATGTCTATTTCTCGCGCCCCGATTCGATCCTGGGCGGCCGGTCCGTCTACGAGACCCGCGAATCCATCGGCCGCGAACTGGCCAAGGAAGCCCCGGTCGACGCCGACCTGGTCTGCCCGGTGCCCGACAGCGGCACCCCGGCGGCCGTGGGTTTTGCGGCCGAAAGCGGCATTCCCTTCGGCCTGGGCATCGTGCGCAACCAGTACATGGGCCGCACCTTCATCGAGCCGTCCGAACAGATCCGCAACATGGGCGTCCGGCTGAAGCTGAACGTCAACCGTGCTCTGATCCGCGACAAGCGGGTGATCCTTGTGGACGACTCGGTCGTTCGCGGCACCACCAGCCGCAAGATCAAGGAAATGATCCTCGATGCCGGCGCGGCCGAGGTGCATTTCCGCATCGCGTCGCCCCCAACGGCCTGGCCTTGTTTCTACGGCGTCGACACGCCGGAACGCGACAAGCTGCTGGCCGCCACCATGAGCGAAGAGGAAATGCGCGACCACCTGCAAGTCGACAGCCTCAAGTTCATCTCGCTTGACGGGCTGTACCGGGCGGTGGGCGTGGCCGGTGGCCGCGACAATGCCAGCCCGCAATATTGCGACGCCTGTTTTTCGGGGGAATACCCGGTGGAACCGGCCGACATGATCGCCCAGGGCTTCCAGATGAAGGCGGCCGAGTGATCTGGCCACGGGCCGCTCTGAAGCCTGTGCTGGGTGCCGCGCCCACATCGACCCACCGGGTAGGCCCCGCCCCCTGCCTAATGGCCTTCCTTGGCCGTCCGTTTGCGTGGTCATTCGCCCGCACGCGATCAGGTGGCCGCCCGAGGTACTCATGAACCTACTAGATCTCGACGCCCGGTGGCGCCGGTTCAATGATGAAGACCGGGCCTGCCCGTGCTGCGGACGGCAGTTCAACGGTGTTTTCGACATCGGTTTCGACCACCCGGATGCCTGGAGCCACGGCCCCTTGCCAGAGGGCGAGGCCGAACTGGCCGTGGGCGAGGACAAGCTGGGCACGGACCTCTGCCGCATCGGAGACGACAGGTTCATCCGCTGTCTTCTGTCATTGCCGATCCAGGGCAGTGACGAGGTCTTCCATTTCGGCATCTGGGCTCTGGTCCCGGCACCGGCGTTCTATAGCTACCTGGATGCCTGTTTCGGTGAGGGCACCTTCGACGGATGCGAAGCCCTGACGGCCAACGCCCTGCCCTCGTTCGACGAGGGCGCGGCTCTGGCCGCCACGCTTGTGCCCGGCCCAGACGGTCAGCGCCCCCGCCTTCTGGTCAGCGATGGACCCCTGTCCGAGGCGCAGGACAAGGGAATCTCTTTCGATCACCTGCTGGACATCTACGCCGCCTCCGGCGCCGACATACGGCCTCACCTGGCGGGCTAGGCTCCTGACAGGATTCGGGGGCGCGGTGGGGCTCCTGACAGGAAATTGGCGGAGTTCCTGACAGGACCCCTGGGCCAACTGTCGTGACAGGCAGCTATCCGCGCGGGGGGCCTGCGGGCACAGCGCCTTTCTGCCCATGCCCCAGGGTCGCCTTCGGCGGATGCTTTTGTCCGTCCCCCGGCCCTGATAGGCCGCGCCTTCGAACGACATCATCAGGCCGCGACACTGGCGGCAGGCAGAGAGTCATGACCCAAGCAAGCTCGGGCGGTGCGACCCCGCCCAGCGTGGCCGGCCCGGCCACGCAATCGGCAGACTTGTCCCGGAACCAGCCCGTGGTGATCGGGATCTTTGGCCCGGCGAACGCACTGAACGCAATGGTTCGCCTGCCCGGCGGCCGCACCGTGACCGTCGCCCCCGGTGAGAAGCTGCGCGGCCGGCAGGTGCTGGCCATCGACGATCACGGGGTGATCCTGGCCCAGGGCGGGCGGCAGGAGCGGCTGAGCCTGCCGTGACCTCTTGACCCCGGGCCTGCCATTGGTCAAACGGCGGACCCATGACCCAGGATATTGCTCGGCCCGACATGCAGACTGACCCCCGCACCGTACTTGTCACAGGCGCGTCTCGGGGGCTTGGCGCCGCGCTGGCCCTGGAGCTTGCCGCCAGCCACCACGTCATCGCCGTCGCCCGCACCATCGGCGGGCTCGAGGAGCTTGACGACCGCATCAAGGCGGCCGGCGGACAGGCGACCCTGGCACCCATGGACATCTGCGAGGACGGCGCCATGGCGACGCTCTGCCGGTCGATCCATGACCGTTGGGGCAAGCTGGACCTGTGGGTGCATACGGCCATCCACGCCGCTCCGCTGTCGCCCGCGCCGATGATCGACGCCAAGGACTGGGACAAGTCGCTGGCCACCAATGTCGAGGCCACCCGCCGCCTGATCGCTTACGTCGCGCCCTTGCTGGGCACCGGGGGCCGGGCCGTCTTTTTCGACGATCCGCGCGGCGGAGAGAAGTTTTTCGGGGCCTACGGGGCCACGAAGGCCGCCCAGATCGCCCTGGCCCGGAGCTGGGCCACTGAGACACAGCGCACCGGACCGGGAGTCGAGATCCTGTCCCCCAAGCCCATGGCCACCGCCCTGCGCGCCCGGTTCTTCCCCGGCGAGGACAGGGAGGCCCTGGCCAGCCCCGCGGACGAGGCCCGGTCCCTGGCGCAGGCGCTCGTGGCGGGCTGAAAATGCGGCTCCCGGGGGCCGCATCGCCTTCGGCGTGCGTATTTGTGCAAAGATGAAGACAGGGGACGGCGCCGCATGAGCCAAGTGCTTGCTGCGCGGGCCGGGCTCGCCTAAGGACGTAACAAGAACGACGGGGCTTTATCCATGCGCATTCTCATTACCAACGACGACGGGATCAATGCGCCCGGGCTGAAGGTGCTGCATGCCATTGCCGAGGCGCTTGCCGGGCCGGAGGGGGAGGTCTGGACCGTTGCCCCCGCGTTCGAGCAATCGGGGGTGGCGCACAAGATCAGCTATACCCACCCGATGATGGTCTCGAAGCTGGGCGAGCGGCTGTATGCGGCCGAGGGCAGCCCGGCCGATTGCGTGCTGACGGCCCTGCATGACGTGATGACCGATCGCCGGCCCGACCTGGTGCTGTCGGGTGTGAACCGGGGCAACAATTCCGCCGAGAACGCGCTGTATTCCGGCACCTTGGGCGGCGCGATGGAGGCCGCCTTGCAGGGGATCCCCGCCATGGCCTTGTCGCAATATTATGGCCCGGCCAACCGGGACCTGGATGACCCGTTCGAGGCGGCTTTGGTTCATGGTGCGGACCTGGTGCGCCGGATCCTGGACGCAGCACCCGATCATTCCGGCGATTACAGGCTGTTCTACAACATCAACTTTCCGCCGCACCCGGCGGCGCAGGTCAAGGGCGCTCGGGTCGCCCGTCAGGGCGCGCGCCAGGGCACCGGGTTTCATACCGAGCCGTTGATGTCGCCCTCGGGCCGGCGGTTCCTGTGGCTGCGCGGGGCCGATCAATCGGTGCCCACCGCCCCCGGCACCGACGCGACCGTCAACCTTGACGGCTATATTTCCGTCACACCGATGCGGGCGGATCTGACCGCCCACGATGTCCTGGACACGCTGAAAGCCATCGAATGAGCGCGGATGCCGAAACCAAGATGCGTTTTCTGTTCGCGTTGCGCTCGAAAGGGGTGACAGATCCGCGCGTGCTGAACGCGATGGAAGAGATCGACCGCGGGGCCTTTGTGAAGGGCCTCTTCGCCGAGCGTGCCTATGAGGACATGCCCCTGCCGATCACCTGCGGCCAGACCATTTCGCAACCGTCCGTAGTGGGGCTGATGACCCAGGCTCTGGAAATATCCCCGCGCGACAAGGTCTTGGAGGTCGGTTGCGGATCGGGCTACCAGGCGGCGATCCTGTCGCGCCTGGCCCGCCGGGTCTATACGATCGACCGGCACCGCCGGTTGGTGGCCGAGGCCCGGGCCGCCTTTGATGCGCTGGGGCTGGTCAATATCACCGCGTTCACGGCCGACGGGTCCCGTGGGTTGGAAGAACAGGCCCCGTTCGACCGGATCCTGGTGACCGCCGCGGCCGAGGACCCGCCGGGCCCTCTCTTGGCGCAGCTGCGAATTGGCGGTATCATGGTCCTGCCCGTGGGCCAGTCCGATGCCGTCCAGACATTGATCCGGGTGCGCCGGTTGGAGAGTGGGTTCGACTACGAAGAATTGCGGCCCGTGCGTTTCGTGCCGCTGCTCGAAGGGCTTGGGAAAGAGACCTGAGCCCAAAACTGGTGCGCCAAGCCCCCGGGGACAGGGGGCAAGCCTGAGGACTTCGAGATGACCTTTTCCGTCTATCGACAACTCCCTGTCGTGGCCTTGTGCAGCGGGCTGGCCCTGCTGGCGGGCTGCTCTGAACCGCTGGACATGGACCTGCGCGGCAACCTGGGCGGATTTTCCACCGCTCCGGCCGCCCAGGCCGCGACCGCCAAGCGCCCCGTGCCGGATGCGCGCGGGGTGATCACCTATCCCAATTACCAGGTCGTGGTGGCCGACAAGGGCGAAACGGCGGCCTCGATCGCAGCCCGGCTGGGCTTTACCGCCGAAGAGCTGGCCAAGTTCAACGGCATCGACCCGACGGTACCCCTGCGCGAAGGCGAGGTCCTGGCCCTGCCGCGCCCCCTGCCCTCGCTGCCGGACACCGCGTCGACCGCCGCTCCGGGCGCGGTGGATATCGAAGCGCTGGCCAGCGCGGCCATCGACGCCTCGGCCGAGACGCCGCCCGTGGAAACCGAAACCCTGCCCCCCGCCGGGCCCGAACCCGTGCGCCACAAGGTCGAGCGGGGCGAAACGGCCTATACGATTGCGCGCCTTTACAACGTGTCCGTCCAGTCCCTGGCAGAGTGGAACGGCCTGGGAGCCGATTTCGAGATCCGCGAAGGCCAGTACCTGTTGATCCCGGTGGCCCGCAGCGCTCCGCCCTCGGGGGTGGCTCTGGCGGCGGCGGATATCGAAACGACGACCCCGGGCAGCGGAACGCCCACGCCGGTGCCCCCCAGCAGCAGCCAGCCCTTGCCCAGCAATGACACCATCGCTGCGGCCACGGTGATCGAAACGCCCGATGTCACGGCCGAGCCGCAGACCATCGCGGCCCCGCAGGGCGCCATGTCCTATCCGGTGCAGGGCAAGATCATCCGGGCCTATGCCAAGGGCAAGAACGAGGGCATCGACATTTCGGGCTCGGCCGGTGGGTCGGTGTCGTCTGCGGCCGAAGGTACGGTTGCCGCCATCACAGAGGACCAGGACAAGGTGCCGATCGTGGTCGTGCGCCATCCTGACAATCTCCTGACAGTGTATGCCAACGTCACGGACATTGCCGTGGCCAAGGGGCAAAGCGTCAAGCGGGGGCAAACCATTGCCAAGCTGCGGGGAGGAGATGCGTCCTACGTGCACTTCGAAGTACGCGACGGGTTCGATAGTGTCGACCCGATGACCTACCTCAACTGACATACTCCTGACAGTCCTCGGACTGAGGGTGAGCCAATCGAGGACCGCAGCCTAACCCGCTGCGGTCCTTTGGTTTTCCGAGATCAGATCGATACGCCGTGACGGCCGGCGAGGTCGGTGAAGAACTGCCAGGCCACGCGGCCCGATCGCGCGCCGCGCGTCGCCTGCCATTCGATGGCCTCTGCCCTCAGCACTTCGGGGTCAACCTTGACCCCGTAGGCCGTGCAATAGCCGTCGATCATCGCCAGGTACTCGTCCTGGGTACAGGGATGGAACCCAAGCCACAGGCCGAACCGGTCGGACAGGGACACTTTCTCTTCCACCGCCTCGCTGGGATTGATGGCCGATGACCGTTCGTTTTCGATCATGTCGCGGGGCATCAGGTGGCGCCGGTTCGACGTGGCATAGAAGACCACGTTGTCCGGCCGCCCTTCGATGCCGCCGTCCAGCACGGCCTTCAGGGACTTGTAGTGCTGATCGTCGTGGGAAAACGACAGGTCGTCGCAGAACAGGATGAAGCGATGCTCGGACGTCCTCAGATGCGCCAGCAGGCGGCCGACCGTGGGCAAGTCCTCGCGCAGAAGTTCGACCAGTTTCAGGCCGGGGTGATCGCCGTTCAGGGACGCATGGACCGATTTGACAAGGCTCGACTTCCCCATGCCACGCGCGCCCCAAAGCAGCGCATTGTTGGCCGGTAGGCCCTGGGCGAACCGCCTTGTGTTGTCCAGCAAGGTGTCGCGCGACCGGTCCACGCCAATCAGCAACGAGATGTCGACACGGTTGATGCGGGGCACCGGCACCAGCCGTTCCGGGGCGACGTGCCAGACAAAAGCCGGGGCCTCGTCGAAATCAGGGGCGGCCAGCGGCGCCGGAGACATACGCTCCAGCGCCGCGGCGATACGGGTCAGGGCCTCGGGATCGGACAGTGGCAGCTTGGGATCTCCGTCGGCCATCACTTGCTGTCCTCGTCGTCGAACTCGGCCGCCATCGGGTCCTCGTCCTCATCGTCGTCGTAATAGCCATCGGCCCGCAGCTCGGCCTCGCGTTTGGCTTCGACGCGCTTCACCAGGAAGATCGAGATTTCATAGAGGCCATAGACCACGCAGAACAGGATCACCTGGGTGATCACATCCGGAGGCGTCACCAGTGCCGCGAGCAGCAGGATCGCGACCACGGCGTACTTGCGCACGTTGCCAAGCCCCTCGGCGCTGACCAGACCCGCCTTGCCCATGAGTGTCAGGAGCACTGGCAGTTGGAAACACAGACCGAAGGCCACGATCAGCTTCAGCGTGATGTCGAGCGTTTCATTGACCTTGCCGTTGAACACGATGGCAATGCCTTGCTCGACCGGCTCTTCCGGCACCTCGACTACGCCTTCGGCAACCCCGTCCGCGACAGAGGCCACGAAGGTCGAAATCATCGACGCGGCATCTGCAAAGCCCAGGAAGAACTGCATCGCCAGCGGCGTGACCACGTAATGGGCAAAGGCCGCGCCCACTAGGAACAACCCCGGAGACGCGACGAGGAAGGGCAGAAACGCATTCTTTTCAGATCGGTACAGACCCGGCGCCACGAAACGCCAAAGCTGGTAGGCGATGACCGGAAAGGCCAGCCCAAGCCCGCCGACCATGGATATCCGGACCAGGGTAAAGAAGTACTCTTGCGGCGCAGTGTACTGCATGACCGGGTTTGGATCGCCCAGGGACCGCATCGTCTTTTCGATCGGCACCAGCAGGAAATCGAGGATCGTGCCCCCGATCGAAAAACACACCACCATCGCCACGAGAAAGGCGACAACGGACCAGATCAGCCGTTGTCGCAATTCTGTCAGGTGCTCGATCAGCGGCGCGGCGCTGTCCTCGATGTCGTCGTCATGCGTGCTGGTCATGTCTCGGTCTTCTTCTCTGCCGACTGCAAGGCGGCCTCGGCCTCTTCGGCCTTGGCCAAGGCGGCTTCGGCCTCCTTGGCCTTGCGCTCGGCCGCCGCGCGCGCCGTCTGGGCCTGTATCTTCTTGGCCTGCTCGGCGCGCTCGGCCGCCAACTTGCCGGTCTCGGACTCGGCGTCAAATTTCTTGGGATCCAGCGAGGACGTCAGGTCCCTGGCCGCATCCTTGATGCCGTCCATCGCCGAGCCCAACGGGTTCGTCGCTGTGTTCAGGCCCTTGGCCACATCCCGAATTCCCGATTCGTCAGCCGCATCGTTCATCGCGCGGCTGAACTCGCGCGCCATCGCCTTAGCCTTGCCGACAAACCGCCCGACATTGCGGAACAACACCGGCAAATCCTTCGGCCCGACCACGATCAGGGCGACGATGCCGATGACCAGAAGCTCGCTCCAGCCCAGATCGAACATGTCAGATCAGGCCTTGGTCTTGTCGGTCTCGGCTTCGGGCGTCACGTCCTTGGCAGTATCGCCCAGCTGTTCGTCCAGTTCCTTGGCCCCTTCGTTCATGCCCTTCTTGAACGAGGTGATGCCCTTGCCGACCTCACCCATCATCGAGCTGATCTTGCCGCGCCCAAAAAGCACCAGCACCACGACAGCGATCAGAAGCAGGCCCGGAAGTCCGATATTGTTCAACATGTGAATGTCCTTTCCCCGCGCGAGCCGCCCCGCGCCACATTGTTCTGGTGTATGGTGATAGGACGGGCCCGAAGGCGGGAAAAGATGAACAAGGTGCCGGGCCCCGGTCCAGGCTGGAAAAATGCCCGGAAAAATGAGGTCGGCGCCACTCCTGACAACTTTTTGTCAGTTTCTTTCTGGGATACCCTGTCCAGGGAAAGGACCTCTCATGCGCCGCAGCGACCGATTGCTTGACCTCATGACCCTGCTCCGCGAAGGCGGCGTGCACCGGGCCGAAGACCTGGCTGCCGCGTTCCAGGTCTCTGTCCGTACGATCTATCGCGACATGGAAACGCTGATCTCCTCCGGCGTTCCAGTCGAAGGCACGCGGGGGGCCGGGTATCGCGCGCTTGATGCGCTGACCCTGCCGCCAATGGTCCTGACACCTGAAGAGGTAGAGGCCCTGCAATTGGGCCTGGCCATCGTCGCAGAGGCCCCCGATCCCGGGCTGAGGACCGCGGCCTTGTCCCTGTCCGACAAGATCGACAATGCCCTGCCGGGCGAGGCGCCGCCGGACCAATCCGAAGCTCTGGCGGTATATCCGTTCTCGGACGCGGCGCGTGGATTTTCCCACATGTCCACGATCCGCGCGGCCATCCGTGGTAAACAAAAACTACGGCTGAGTTACCGCCGCCCCGACGATGTCTGGAGCTTTCGCACCATCCGGCCCTTGCAGATCGAGCATTTCGGCCGTGTGTGGTCCCTGACCGCATGGTGCGAACTACGCTGTGATTTCAGAGTGTTCCGGGTCGACCTGATCGAAAGCGCGGACATCCTGCCCGAACTCTTCGTGGACGAGCCCGGCAAGCGACTAAAGGATTACCAGGACCTTGACCGGTAACGCCCTTGGCAATCCCCTATGACGGAAAGATAAAGCACTTTTCGCGCGGAATGGTGAGCCACAGATGGCGCCCGGTTTTAGGAAGAAACACGCCGGGCACGGTGACCTTCAGCATGGATCCGTCGTGGTCCATCTGGAATTCGACGAGGCTTTCGTGCCCCATGAACCGTGCGCGCTGCACCCTGCCGCGGGCGGCCGCACCGTCGCGGGGTGTCGGCAAGGGGCCATTGCCGTTGCGGTCGAAATCAATGCGGACGTGCTGCGGCCGAAAGACGATATCGACTGCCGTTCCATCCGGCAGGCCGGGGGCCAGGAACCGCCCGAAGACGGTGTCGGCCAAGGCCTTGTTCACCTGCGTATGCAAGACGTTGACGTCCGAAAAGAAGGCCACGGCGTCGCGGTCCACGGGGCGTGTGTAGACATTGTAAGGCGCGCCGTGCTGGACGATCTGCCCATGCCGCATCAACGCGATTTCATCGGCCATCCGCATGGCCTCTTCGGGTTCGTGGGTCACCAGCAGCACGGCGGTGTCCTCGGCCTTCAGCAAATCCAGCGTGTCATCGCGAATCCCGTCCCGCAAACGGTTGTCGAGCCCGGAAAAGGGTTCGTCCATCAACATCACCCGCGGGCGCGGCGCCAGGGCGCGGGCCAAGGCCACCCGTTGCTGTTCGCCTCCCGACAATTCGTGCGGAAAATTGTCGATGAACCGCACCAGATCCACCCGATCCAGAAGCTCTTCGACCCGGGCGCGCTTTTCCTCGCCCGCCCTGCGGCGCAACCCGAAAGCCACGTTGTCCGCGACGCTCAGATGGGGAAACAGCGCAAAGTCCTGGAACATCAGGCCGATAGAGCGCCGCTCTGGTGGCAGGAAGATGTCAGGACCGCTGATCGTCTGCCCGTCCAGCAGGATCTCTCCGCCGGACTGCTGTTCGACGCCTGCGATGATGCGAAGGGTCGTGGACTTGCCGCACCCGGAGGGCCCAAGTAGACAGGTTACCTGACCGGGCAGGATCGACAAGGACACGTCGTCCACAACCACGCGGCCGTTGAATTCGCAGGTCAGATTCCGGATTTCCAACCGGGGGACGGCCGCTTCGGAAGAGGTGAAAGGAACTGTATCGAGCGTCACGCCGGGTCTCGCGATAAATAGCTGACCATGGGGGTCGGGTTCATCCCGGATAACAACGCCCTTAAAAAGTGGCAAGCGGCGGTTGGTCTCAGGGGGCAAGCAGGTCGATTTCGGCCTCGGCCCGGATCCGCCCATTGATCTGAAGAGCAATTTTCTGGCGGCCCGGGTACAGCCGGAACGTGGTGGCATCCCCTTTGAACTGATGCCGCTTCGTCAAGGACACGGAGTGTCCCGGTGTCAGTTGCGCTGACCGAAGCTTGTGGACCTTTGGCGCAAGTTCGCCATTGGCGCGACGCCGCCAGAAGACATAATCGACAAGAACCCCGGTCTGGACCGGCGATGTCAGGAGCGTGGCAATTTCGATCGTCTCGCCTATTCGGGCCGTTGCGGGCACCGTGAATGATGTCACTTCGACGGGGGCGTCTGGATCGAACCCCACAAGCCCCATGGCCCGCCCATCCCCTGCCTTGATCAGACCGCGCAGCGCATGTTTGGTCATCCAGGTCAGCTCTGCCGGGGTCTGTTGGTCCTTGGACCGCCAAAGCTCGATCCGGTCCATCGCCAGGTCGGGCGCGGTCTTGGTGATATCGTTCAGGTGGTTGGCCACCGAACGGGTCACATACCGCGTGCCATCCGCGTGCAGCCGGTCAAGCAATGGCAGGGTCCGGTCAGGCGACAGCCCCACGGATTGAGCCCATGGCAGCTTGGGGCGCGTGCCTTCGCTGACCAGGCGGCGGACATGGTAGTTGGAGTGCCCGGCCCAATGCTCCATCCGCGCCAGCACAAGGTCGGGCCAGCGGATCAGAAAGGCCCGGATCGAGAACTCCATCGAAAACCGCTGCGTGATCTCTTCGAGCAGGTCGAGCGCGAGGTCGGGGTGGTCATCCAGCCCCAGGGCCGTCACGACCTCGCCCAGGGGCGCATGGATGAACGAACCGAAATCGTTATCGGTACGGGCCGGGTCCAGCGGAGGCGGCAGGGCGGCCCGCAGGATCGGCGCCGCCTTGGGCAAGGTATCGGGCAATTGGTCCAGCAGGCATTCGGCGATCCAGCTGATCCGCTGCTTCAGCTCCAGTTCTTCAAGTCGGGAGAGGACCGCACGCTGGAACCTCTCCCCATCGAAATCCCCGGTCGCGGCAAATTCACCAGCCAGACGACCGACCGTTACCGCGTTGAAAAGATCGTCTTTCAGCGAATAGCCTGACGCCATGACTTAAAGTGTCGCATTTGTCACGCCGCCATCCAGCAGGATGTTCTGACCCACGATAAAGCCGGCATGTTGGGAACACAGGAAGGCACAGGCCTGACCGAACTCTTGCGGTGTGCCCATCCGCCCCACAGGAATAGAGGCCTCGCGTTCGGCCCGGACCTGGTCCAGAGACTGGCCGGTTTGCTTTGAAACGGCGGCATCCGTGGTCTTGATCCGGTCGGTATCGTGCAGCCCGGGCAGCAGGTTGTTGATCGTCACACCATAGGGCGCGACCTGGCGCGACGTGCCGCCCACGTAGCCGGTCAACCCGGCCCGGGCCGAGTTCGACAGGCCCAGCGTCGCAATCGGCGCTTTCACCGACACCGAGGTGATGTTGACCACCCTCCCCCACCGCCGGTCCATCATCCCCGGCAGAACGGCTTTCATCAGCGCAATCGGCGTCAGCATGTTGGCGTCCAGCGCTTTGATGAAATCGTCGCGATCCCAATCGCTCCAGATCCCCGGGGGCGGACCGCCGTTGTTGTTGACCAGGATGTCCACCGCTCCGGCCGCGTCCAGCACCTGCGCCTGGCCCTCGGGCGTGGTCAGGTCGCAGGCCACCGTCGTCACGGCAACGCCGTAGGTGTCGCGCAGCCGGGCGGCTTCGCTTTCCAGCACCTCGGCCCCACGGGCATTCATCACCAGGTCGACCCCGGCCTCGGCCAGGGCCTCGGCACAGCCCAGGCCCAACCCCTTGCTTGACGCGCAGACAATGGCGCGCTTTCCGCGAAGTCCAAGATCCATGTCGCTTCCTTTTAGCTTTGCCGTTTCGTTAACATTTTCGGGCTAGTGAGTGCCAGCAAAACACCCCTGCGCCGACCACAACCCGCCACATTCCCGGTGTGCAATGCGGACGGTACCGCGTATCCTCGGTTGTGTTCCGTAACGAAATCTCACAAAGCGCAGCGCGCCAGTCACATGTCCAACGCACCCGTCCAGTCGATCCTTGTCTATCCCGCCTTGTGCTTCCGCGTGTTGCTTGGGGCGAACATGGGCGACCCGGTGTCCTTCCTGGCCGAGCTGACGCTGGACGACGTCTATGAACTGACCCCGGGCAGCGAACGGGTCCGCCTGGCGATTCACGCCGTCAGCGAGGGTGTGTTTACCATTTCGCGGTCCACCGGCGTCGGTACGCCGGGCGCCCGGCTGCACCTGGATTGCACCCTGCTGCTGATGACGCCCGATGGCGAAACCACCGACGCGCTGGTTCTGGTCGAGGTCGACGATGCCGGCCATATCGACGACATCTACCTGCTGCCCCTCGCCCCGCTGGTGCCGCGCATGGAATACACGCTCGTCGGCGCCGGGCGCGAGGAAGTCTCCTCCAAATTCGCCCAGATCGCCTGTGTCTCGTTCACCCGTGGTACCCAAATCACCATGGCCACGGGCCGGCAGATCCCGATCGAGCAGATCTCTCCGGGTGACCGGGTCCTGACCCGTGATGGCGGCGCGCAAGAGGTGCGCTGGATCGGCCAGACCACCGTGCGCGCCCTTGGAGAATTCGCGCCCATCGTGGTTACCAAGGGCACCCTGAACAACGAAAACGACCTGGTGGTCAGCCCCGATCACCGGTTGTTCATCTATCAGCGCACCGACCGGATCGGCGCGGGGCGGGCCGATCTGCTGGTGCCCGCGCGCCATCTGGTCAATGACGAGTCGATCTATGTGCGCACCGGCGGCTACGTGGATTATTACCAGATCCTCTTCGACCGCCATCACATCATCTATGCCGAGGGCATCGCCGCCGAATCGACCCTGGTGAACCCCCGCACCCGGCCCGCCCTGCCCAGCGAGCTTGTAGAACGGCTGCAAACCCTGCTGCCGCGCAACGACGACCGGGCGGATCATGGGCTGGATGTGCAGAAATCGCTTCTGGACAGGCCCGATGCCATCGAATTGCTGCGCAGAGCCTCGACCCGCTAGGGATTGTTGCGCGCACGCCCGCCGCCATTTATAGCGCGCTCATGTTGGACACCGCTTCGAACCGCCCCGAACTGCCGCCCGAGATCGCGCGGCGCCGGACCTTTGCCATCATCTCGCATCCCGATGCGGGCAAGACGACGCTGACCGAGAAGTTCCTTCTGTACGGCGGCGCCATCCAGATGGCCGGCCAGGTGCGCGCAAAGGGCGAAGCGCGGCGGACGCGGTCGGACTTCATGCAGATGGAAAAGGACCGGGGGATCTCGGTGTCGGCGTCGGCCATGTCCTTCGACTATGGCAACTTCCGGTTCAACCTTGTCGACACGCCCGGCCACTCGGATTTCTCGGAAGACACCTATCGGACGCTGACGGCGGTCGATGCGGCGATCATGGTTATCGACGGGGCCAAGGGGGTCGAAAGCCAGACCCAGAAACTGTTCGAGGTCTGCCGTTTGCGTGACCTCCCGATCTTGACATTTTGCAACAAAATGGACCGGGAAAGCCGGGATGTTTTCGAGATCATTGATGAAATACAGGAAAACCTGGCGATCGACGTGACGCCCGCCTCCTGGCCGATCGGCCAGGGGCGCGACTTTGTCGGTTGCTACGACATCCTGCGCGACCGGCTGGAACTGATGGACCGGGCCGACCGCAACAAGGTGGCCGAAAGCATCAAGATCGAGGGCCTCGACGACCCCAAGCTGGCAGAACACGTGCCCGCGCATCTGCTCGACCAGCTCAAGGAAGAACTGGAGATGGCGCGCGAGCTTCTGCCCCCGCTGGAGCGCCAGGCGCTGCTTGACGGGACGCTGACACCGATCTGGTTCGGCTCGGCGATCAACTCGTTCGGGGTCAAGGAACTGATGGACGGGATCGGGGCCTACGGGCCGCAGCCGCAGATTCAGTCGGCCGAACCGCGCCAGATTGCGCCAGAAGAAACAAAGGTTTCCGGCTTTGTCTTCAAGGTCCAGGCGAACATGGATCCCAAGCATCGGGACCGCGTCGCCTTTGTCAGGATGGCGTCAGGACATTTCAAGCGGGGCATGAAGCTGACCCACGTCCGGTCCAAGAAACCGATGGCGATTTCGAACCCCGTGCTGTTCCTGGCCTCTGACCGTGAACTGGCCGAGGAGGCCTGGGCCGGCGACATCATCGGCATTCCCAACCACGGCCAGCTGCGCATCGGTGACACGCTGACCGAGGGCGAGGCGCTGCGCGTGACCGGCATCCCGTCCTTTGCGCCGGAACTGCTGCAAGGCGTCCGCGCGGGCGATCCGATGAAGGCCAAGCACCTGGAAAAGGCGCTGATGCAATTTGCCGAGGAAGGCGCGGCCAAGGTGTTCAAGCCGTCGATCGGCTCGGGCTTCATCGTCGGCGTCGTGGGGCAGCTGCAATTCGAGGTCCTCGCCAGCCGGATCGAGATGGAATACGGCCTGCCCGTCCGCTTCGAGCCTTCGCAATTCACCAGCGCGCGCTGGGTCGGCGGTGACAAGCAGGCGGTCGAGAAATTCGCCGACGCCAACAAGCAGCACATCAGCCATGATCATGATGGCGATGTCGTCTACCTGACGCGCCTGCAATGGGACATCGACCGGGTGGAGCGCGACTATCCCGACGTCAAGCTGACCGCCACCAAGGAAATGATGGTCTGATCCATGGCCGGGCCTCTCCCTCTGTGGGGCCTGGCCTCGACCATCAAGGCCCCGACGGCCGAGATCCTGGGCTTTGCCGCCCACCACCTGGAGCTTGGGGCGCACCGGCTGTACATCTACCTGGATGATCCCTCCAGCGATGCCTTCGACATCCTCAAGGCCCACCCCAAGATCCGCGTGCGCCGGTGCGATGCGACATGGTGGAAGAAGCACGGCGGGAAACGTCCCCTAAAGCATCAGGTGCGCCAATCGACCAACGCGACCCATGCCTATCGGCGCAAGGCCGAGGTTGACTGGCTGATCCACATGGATGTGGACGAGTTCCTCCTGCCTGACCAATCCGTTGCCGACACCCTGTCCGCCCTGCCCGCTGACATTCTGACAGCACGTATCAGACCGTCAGAGGCGCTTGCGGGGGCCGGCCACGCCTTCAAGGCCTTCGTCCCCACCGGCCCCGACCGCCAGGCCATCGTCGACCGGCTGTACCCCACCTTCGGATCCTATCTGCGTGGCGGCTTCGTCAGTCACACCGCGGGGAAATTATTCACGCGCACGCGGATGGACGACATCACCATCCGGATCCACAACGCCTTCCGCGGCGACACGATGAACCCGGGCGAAACCGAACTGACGGCCATGACCCTGCTGCACTGCCATGCGCGCGACTGGGCCGACTTTCTGGACCATTACCGCTTTCGCCTGCAGAACGGATCTTACCGGGCAGAGCTGCCCGCCACACGGCCCGCCGACAAGGGCGGCATGAATCTGAACGACATTTTTCACTGGCTTGAAAGGGATGCCGGCGAAACTGGTCTGCGCGCCTTCTATGACGAGGTCATGTCCGACAGTGCCGGGCTAACCGACCGTTTGGCAGCCGAGTCGCTTTTGCTGACACATGACCTCCACCTGACCGAAAAAACGCGAAAACACTTCCCCGGTTAAGCCTTGATTAAAAGTTGTGGCCCCACACTGCCCGGAATGAGGTCACGACATTTGACCGGAGCGCAAAAAATTGCTATGCGCGCCGCCAAGACGAGACGTTAACTGGTGCGGAAAACCATCCGGGTGACGCACTTTACCGACGCGCGGGCCAAGTCAGTGTCCGCAATATACGGACACACATGACCAAATTTTCTGATCTGAACCTCAACCCCAAGGTCCTGAAAGCTGTTGAAGAGGCAGGCTATGAAACGCCGACGCCGATTCAGGCAGGTGCCATCCCCCCTGCCCTGCAAGGCCGCGACGTGCTGGGCATCGCGCAGACCGGCACTGGCAAGACCGCCAGCTTTACCCTGCCGATGATCACCGCGCTGGCCCGTGGCCGAGCCCGGGCGCGGATGCCGCGCAGCCTGGTGCTGTGCCCGACCCGCGAACTGGCCGCCCAGGTCGCCGAGAATTTCGACACCTACACCAAGCACCTGAAACTGACGAAGGCCCTGCTGATCGGCGGCGTGTCCTTCAAGGAGCAGGAACAGCTGATCGACCGCGGCGTGGACGTGCTGATCGCCACCCCGGGCCGCCTGCTTGATCATTTCGAACGGGGCAAACTGCTGCTCACGGGCGTCCAGATCATGGTTGTCGACGAAGCGGACCGGATGCTCGACATGGGCTTCATTCCCGATATCGAACGCATCTTCTCGCTGACCCCCTTCACGCGCCAGACCCTGTTCTTCTCCGCCACGATGGCGCCCGAGATCGAGCGGATCACCAATACCTTCCTGTCGAACCCCGAACGGATCGAGGTCGCCCGCCAGGCCACCACCTCCGAGACGATCGAACAGGGAGTGGTCATGTTCAAGGCCTCGCGCCGTGACCGCGAAGCCACTGAGAAACGCCGGCTGCTGCGTGCGCTGGTCGATGCCGAGGGCGACAGCTGCACCAATGCGATCATCTTCTGCAACCGCAAGTCGGACGTGGATATCGTAGCGAAATCGTTGAAGAAATACGGATATGATGCGGCGGCCATCCATGGCGATCTGGAACAAAGCCAGCGTATGAAGACGCTGGACCTGTTCCGCGAAAAGACGCTGCGGTTCCTGGTTGCCTCTGACGTTGCTGCACGTGGGCTCGACATTCCGTCCGTGAGCCATGTGTTCAACTACGACGTGCCCTCGCATTCCGAAGATTACGTGCACCGGATCGGCCGAACCGGCCGGGCGGGACGTGACGGCAAGGCCGTGATGATCTGCTCCAGCCGCGACGAGAAGTACTTCGAGGCCATCGAAAAGCTGGTCCAAAAGGAAATCCCGCGTATCGAGAACCCCCTCAAAGCCGAACCAGCAGAAGCTCCGGCCAGCAGCCCCAAGGTCGGAGTGTCGGAAAAGCCGGACAACGACAACGCGCGTCCGAAGACGTCCAAACCCTCGTCGGGGCGTTCGCGCAGCAGCCGTTCGGGCCGCAGCCGCAACGATGACCAGAACCATGGGAACCACGGCAAGGTGGTCGGCATGGGCGATCACCTGCCCAGCTTCATCGCGATGAGCTTTGAAGAACGCCGGGCAAGCTGACCCGCAGAAAAGACCTGAAACAGCAACGGCGGGGCCTTTCGACCCCGCCGTTTTGCGTTAGTACCGCGCCGTTTGCGTAGGATGGGTGAATCACCCATCTTACGAAATCACCCCAATCGGCTGATCACGACAACAACCTCCGGCTTCCGCCCGATCTCGTCCAGGGCCGTTTTGCGCGCTTGTTTGCGCAACAGCTCTTCCAGGGCATCGTCGTTCATCAGGGTCTTGTTCCCGGCCATCCCGACGGCCTGGCCCAGATCGGCCTCCAGCACCTCGGCCAACGCCGCTTTGGACCGTCCGGTCTCCGGCAGACCCATCAATTCGACCCAGGGCTCTCCCAGGGGATCGTCGTCCTCCAGGATCATCGTCACGACCACCAGCCCGTTCAGCGCCATGCGGATCCGGTCGCGCACGATCCCGTCCAGAGCCCCGATCTTCACGGCCCCGTCCAGGTAAGTCCGCGTGACGTCGATATATTCCTCGACCGTCGGTGCGTTGCCGCTCAGGTTCAGCATCGTCCCGTTCACCGCGATGATCCCGGTGCGGCCCTTTGCCTCTGCCAGGCGCACATGCTCCCTCAGGTGCCGGTGCTCACCATGCATCGGGATCACCATCTGAGGCTTCACGATGTCCTGCAGCCGCTCCAGGTCGGGCCGGTTGGCATGGCCCGAGACATGATACTTGCCGCTCGAATCATCGACGACATCCACGCCCTTTTCGCTGAACTGGTTGATGATCCGGATCACGCCGGCCTCGTTCCCCGGGATGGTCTTGGACGAGAACAGGAACATATCGCCCTCTTTCATCTCCAGCCCCAGGTACTTCCCGCGCGCCAGCTGGGCCGACGCCGCGCGGCGTTCGCCCTGGCTGCCGGTCACCAGCAACATCAGGTTCTCGCGCGGGATCTGGGTGGCATCTTCGGGGCTGACCACCGAGGGAAAATCACTCAGCACCCCGGTCTGGACAGCCGCCTCGACCATGCGGCGCATGGCCCGACCCAAAAGAACGATGGACCGGCCGGCCCGGGTGCCCGCCTCGGCCAAGGTCTTCACGCGCGCCACGTTCGAGGCAAAGGTGGTTGCCACCACCATGCCCTCGGCGCTTTGCACCAGCTCCTGGATGGCCGGTCCGACCTCGGATTCCGACCGCCCGGGATGCGGCGAAAACACGTTCGTACTGTCGCACATCAGGGCCCGCACCCCGGTCGAGGCCACCTCTGCCCAAAGATCGGCGTCAAAGGGCTCACCCACCACCGGATTGGTATCCAGCTTGAAATCGCCGGAGTGTATCAACCGGCCTTCCGGCGTGTCGATCACCAGCGCGGCGCTTTCCGGAATCGAATGCGACACCGGCAGGAAGCCCACGGAAAACGGCCCAGCCTGGATCTTTTCCGGCCAAGCCGAGGCCAGGTGAACGGCGTCTTCGGGCTGACCCTTTTCGGCCATCTTGCGCCGCGCGATATTGCCGGTGAAGGCCCGGGCATAGATCGGCGCCTGCAAGGCCTCGTAGTGATGCGCCACCGCGCCCACGTGGTCCTCGTGCGCATGGGTGATGAACACGGCCTCCAGCCGGTCGGCACGCTCGGCCAGCCAGGCGATGTCGGGCAGGATCAGATCCACCCCCGGCGTCGTGTCCATGTCGGGAAAGGCCACCCCCAGATCCACGAGGATCAGACGCTCCTCTCCCGCCCGGCCATAGCCGTAGACATAGGCATTCATGCCGATTTCGCCGGCCCCGCCCAGGGGGAGATAGATCAGTCGTTCTGCACTCATGACTTAGGATTTTTCCTTGTTGTACTTATGGATGACAGTCAATCCATGCATTGTCAGATCGTCTTCGAAGGCATCGAAGAGGTCAACGCTTTGCTGGAACAGCGGCGCAAGACCCCCTGTCGAAATCACCCGCATGTCCTTGTCGCGTTCGCCCTTGATGCGGGCGCAGACCTCTTTGACCAGCCCGACATAGCCCCAGAAGACCCCCGATTGCATGCAGGCCACGGTATTGGTCCCCACGACGCGCTGGGGCTTCGAGATATCCACATGCGGCAGGGCCGCCGCCGCCTGGTGCAGGGCCTCGAGGCTGAGGTTCACGCCCGGGGCAATGACCCCACCGACATAGGCCCCGTCCTCCTCGACCACGTCGAAGGTCGTGGCCGTCCCGAAGTCGACCACGATGATATTGCCGCCGAACTTGTCGAAACCGGCCACCGTGTTGACCAGCCGGTCCGGGCCGACGGCCGTACCCGCATCGACACGCACGTCGATGGGCAGCAAGCAATCGGGGCGGCCCACCACGTAGGGCCGCGTGTTGAAATATCGATCCGACAGGACCCGCAGGTTGAACACCACGCGCGGCACCGTCGAGGACACGATCACATCAGTGATGTCGGCCTCGATCTTCTGGAATTCCATCAGGGTCGACAGCCAGACATAATATTGGTCAGCCGTGCGCTTCCAGTCCGTGGCCGTCCGCCAGGTGGCGATGAACTGATCCCCGTCCCAGATGGAAAACACGGTATTGGTATTACCGCAATCGATGGCCAGGAGCATGCGCCCCTCCCTGTTCAGAAAAATACGTCCGCCGCCGGGATGGCCACGTGGCCACGGACGGTCTTTAGGACAAGATTGCCGGCCTCGTCCACCGTCTCGAAGGTGCCTGTCGTGTCCGATGTGGTGGTCCGGGCCGTGATGACTTCGCCCAGCCGGGCCGCGCGGTCAAGCCAGGCCACGCGAATGGGCGCAAAGCCAAAGTCGGTAAACTGCCGTTCATACCGGGCATAAGCGGCGGCGAGGTAGGTCAAAAAGGTCTCGGGGTCCACGCGCGCGCCGGTCTCGGACAGGATGGACACGGGCCGCACCGCGCCGGGCTCGACTTCGTCCGGGGACGGTGCTGCGACCAGGTTCACGCCGATGCCGATCAGCAGATGGCTGAGCTGGCCGCCCTGGCCCGTGCTTTCCAGCAGCATGCCCGACAGCTTGCCCCCGTTTAGCAGCACATCGTTGGGCCATTTCAGCGCCAGCCCGTCCGACCGGCCGGTGACATCCGTCACCGCATCGAACAGGGCCAGCGACGCCACGAAGGTCCGAAGGGCGGCCACACCCGGCGGCTCAGCCGGGCGCAGGGCCAGGGTGGCGGCGAAATTGCCCTTGGGGTTCTTCCAGGCCCGACCGCGGCGCCCGCGGGCCGTGGTCTGCTCCAGCGCCAGGATCCATTCCGGCCCGGTCAGCGTGGGAACCAGCCGGGCCGCTTCGCTTAGCGTACTGTCGACCGACGGCAGGACCCGCCGGCCGTAGCCCTGGGGCCAGAGCTCAATGGACAAGCGTTGCTGCCGCCGCCGCTGCCGCGCCTTCGATGCCGAAGAGGTTCACGATCCCCAGCAGCATGGCCGCAGCCGACGCCGCCAGGAAGACCGACAGGATCGGTGCCTCGTTCCGGTCCAGCTCTTCGCCGGTGTCCGACCCGAAGTACATGAAGTAGACGATCCGCAGGTAGTAGAACGCGCCGATGACCGACGCGACCACGCCCGCCACGGCCAGCCAGGCCAACCCGCCTTCGTACGCTGCGCGCAGCACGTACAGCTTTCCGATAAAGCCCAGCATCGGCGGCACGCCCGCCAGCGAGAACAGCAGGATCAGCATGGCCAGCGCCCGCCCCGGTTCGCGGCTGGCATAAAGGTTCAGCGCCCGGGTATCGACAACCGGCTGGCCGTCCTTTTCCATCATCAGGATGAAGGCGAAGGTGCCGACGTTCATGGCCACGTAGATCGACATGTAGACCAGCATCGCCTGCACGCCGAACTCGGTCCCCGAGGCCAGCCCCATCAGCGCATAGCCCATGTGAGCGATCGAGGAATAAGCCATCAGGCGCTTGATGTTGGTCTGGCCGATGGCCGCGATGGCCCCCAGGAACATCGACGCCACCGACAGGGCCGCGATGACCTGCTGCCAGTCGCCGACGGCACCTCCGAAGGCGTCGAACAGCACACGGGCGAACAGGCCCATGGCCGCGACCTTGGGGGCCGTGGCAAAAAAGGCGGTGATGGGCGTCGGTGCGCCTTCGTAGACGTCGGGCGTCCACATGTGGAACGGCACGGCCGACACCTTGAACGCCAGGCCCGAAATCACGAAGACCAGACCAAAGAGGAAGCCAAGCGGCAGCTCGCCGCTATGCGCGGTTTCCACGATGTTCGAAAACAGGGTCGATCCGGAATAGCCATAGACCAACGAGGCTCCATACAGCAGCAGACCCGAGCTGAGCGCGCCCAGGACGAAGTACTTCAGCCCGGCCTCGGTCGATTTCAGGCTGTCACGGCGCAGCGAGGCCACCACGTAAAGCGCCAGGGACTGCAGTTCCAGTCCCATGTAAAGCGCCATCAGGTCGCCCGCGCTGACCATGACCATCATGCCCACGGCGGCCAGGGCCACCAGGATCGGGTATTCGAACCGCAGCATGCCGCGCCGCGCCAGGTATTCCTGGCTCATGATCAGGATGGCCGCGGCAGAGCCCAGGATGGCGACCTTGGAAAACCGCGAGAAGGCATCGTCGTGGAACATGCCGCCGAACCCGGCATGGGCGCCGCCGTCGCTGCGGGTGACGATCCAGACCGCCAGCAGCAGCATGAGCCCCGCCGTCCCGTAAACCAGGCCCGGCGCCAGCCGATCCTTCCCGGTATAGACCGCCCCCACCATGGCCAGCATGGCGCTGAGCGCCAGGATGATCTCGGGCAGGATGATGTTCAGATCGGCTGAGATGGAGGACATCCGTGTCGGCTCCTTAGTGCGATGAGGCCACTTGGCCGGCGGCATCCACCGCGGCGGCCAGGGCAGTGTCGACAGAATGGGTCAGCGCCGCGGTCGAGGGACCGATCACGTCGGTCACCAGCGCAGGGTAGACCCCCAGGATCAGGGTCATGGCGATCAGCGGCGCAAAGATCCAGCGCTCGCGCGGGGTCATGTCCTGGATGGTCTTCAGGCTTTCCTTGATCAGGTCCCCGAACACCACGCGGCGATAAAGCCACAGCGCATAGGCGGCCGAGAAGATCACGCCCGAGGCGGCCACGGCCGTCACCCAGGTATTCACCTGGAAGGCGCCCATCATGGTCAGGAATTCCCCGATGAACCCCGAGGTGCCCGGCAGGCCCACGTTGCCCATGGTGAAGAACATGAAGACCAGCGCATAGGCCGGCATGCGGTTGACCAGCCCGCCATAGGCGTCGATCTCGCGCGTGTGCATCCGGTCATAGATGACGCCCACGCACAGGAACAGCGCGGCCGAGATGAAGCCGTGCGACAGCATCTGGAAGATCGCCCCGTCGACGCCCTGCTGGTTCGCCGCAAAGATCCCCATGGTCACGAACCCCATGTGCGCGACCGAGGAATAGGCGATCAGCTTCTTCATGTCCTCCTGCACCAGCGCCACCAGCGAGGTGTAGACGATGGCGATCGCCGACAGCCACAGCACGAAGGTGGCCATCACATCCGATCCCACCGGGAACATCGGCAGCGAAAACCGCAGAAAGCCGTAGCCACCCATTTTCAGCAGGATTGCGGCCAGCACGACCGACCCGGCGGTCGGCGCCTGCACGTGAGCATCCGGCAACCAGGTGTGGACCGGCCACATCGGCATCTTGACCGCGAAACTGGCGAAGAACGCCAGGAACAGCAGCGTCTGCATGCCCCCGATGACCTGGATCCCCAGGATCGAGAAGGTTTCCGACGCGAATTCGTGGGTCAGCAGCGTCGGGATGTCGGCGGTGCCCGCATCGGAATACATGGCGACCATGGCCACCAGCATCAGGACCGAGCCCAGGAACGTGTACAGGAAGAACTTGAACGACGCGTAAATTCGGTCCTTGCCGCCCCAGATGCCGATGATCAGGAACATCGGGATCAGGCCCGCCTCGAAGAAGATGTAGAACAGGACCAGGTCCAGCGCCATGAAGACGCCCAGCATCAGGGTTTCAAGCGCCAGGAAGGCGATCATGTATTCCTTGACCCGGACCTTCACGTCCCAGCTGGCCAGGATGGTCAGGGGCATGATGAAGGTCGTCAGCAGGACGAACAGCACCGAAATCCCGTCGACGCCCATCTTGTAGTTCAGGCCTAGCAGCCATTCGCCCTCTTCCACGAACTGGAACCCGGTGTCCGAGGCATCGAAGCCGAAGAGGATGAACAGCGAGACGATGAAGGTGGCCGAGGTGGCAAACAGCGCCACCCATTTCGCATTCTGCTGCGCCGCCTCGTCATCGCCCCGCAGGAACAGGGCCAGGATGACGGCCGCAACGGCGGGGATGAAAGTGGTAATGGAAAGGAGATTGTCCATCAGTGCGCTCCTCCGCCGAGCGTCATCCAGGTGATCAACAGGGCCATGCCTATGACCATCGCGAAGGCATAGGTAAAGATGAAGCCCGACTGCGCCCGCCCGGCCAGCCGGGTGAAGAAGGGCACCACGCCCATGGCGATGCCGTTCAGGAAGCCGTTGATGATGCCCACGTCCCCGCCCTTCCACAGAAGGCGGCCCAGGGCCACGGCGGGCTTGATGAAGATCACGTCGTAGAGTTCATCGAAATACCACTTGTTCTTGAGGAACAGGTACAGCGGTCTTTGGTTTTCAGCCAGTTGCTTGGGCAGCGCCGGGTTCACGATGTAGAACAGGTACGACAGCCCGAAGCCCAGCAGCATGGCAATGAAGGGCGACACCTTCACCCATTTCGGCGCCGCATGGGCATCGTCCAGCACGTGGTTGTCGGGGCCGAAGTACAACGCCCCCTCGCCCGGCGCGCCGGTGAAGGCATAGTGATGCTCGCCTTCGGCGGCAGCGGTCTCTTCGCCATGGGTGTCTTCGGCGTGGGCCGCGTCCCCATGGGCTTCATCCGCATGAGCCGTGTCTTCGCCGTGGCCCGCCTCGGCATGGGCGCCAGCCTCGGCGACCGGGATGCCATAGAACTTGCCGACCTTGTCGGCGTGACCGAAGAAGTTGCCGTACCAGATCATGCCGGCGAAGATCGCCCCGAAGGACAGCACGCCAAGCGGCACCAGCATGTTCATCGGGCTTTCGTGGGCATGTTCATGGGCGTGCTTGTCGCCCCGCGGGTCTCCGTAGAAGGTCAGGAAGATCAGCCGCCAGGAATAGAAGCTGGTCAGGGCCGCCGCGATGACCAGCAGCCAGAAGCCATAACCCGACCCACCGGCCCAGGCGCTTTCGATGATCGCGTCCTTGCTGAGGAACCCGGCAAAGCCGATCGTCGTCAGCGGAATGCCCACGCCGGTGATGGCCAGCGTGCCCACCAGCATCGCCCGGAAGGTCCAGGGCACCTTCTTGCGCAACCCGCCATAGTTCATCATGTCCTGTTCGTGGTGCATCGCATGGATGACCGACCCGGCGCCCAGGAACAGCAGGGCCTTGAAGAAGGCGTGCGTGAACAGGTGGAACATCGCCGCCGAGTACATGCCCACGCCCGCGGCCACGAACATGTAGCCCAGCTGCGAACAGGTCGAATAGGCGATGACCCGCTTGATGTCGGTCTGCACCAGGCCGATGGTCGCCGCGAAGAAGGCCGTCGTCGCCCCCAGCACGGTGATGAAGCCGGTGGCCCCCGGCGCGAATTCATAGATCGGCGACATCCGGCAGACCAGGAACACCCCGGCCGTGACCATGGTGGCCGCGTGGATCAGGGCCGACACCGGGGTCGGGCCTTCCATGGCGTCCGGCAGCCAGGTGTGCAGGATCAGCTGGGCCGATTTGCCCATTGCCCCGATGAACAGCAGGATGCCCACGACCTCGACCGCGTTCCACTCGCCCCACAGGAACGAGATCTGGGTTTCGGCCAGGGTCGGCGCGGCGGCGAAGATGTCGTCGAACGAGATGCTGTCGACCAGGAAGAACAGGGCGAAGATCCCCAGCGCAAAGCCGAAATCGCCGACGCGGTTGACCACGAAGGCCTTCATCGCCGCCGTGTGGGCGCTGGGTTTGCGGAAGTAGAAGCCGATCAGCAGGTAGGACGCCAGGCCCACGCCCTCCCACCCAAAGAACATCTGGGCCAGGTTGTCGGCCGTCACCAGCATCAGCATGGTGAAGGTGAAGAAGGACAGGTAGGCGAAGAACCTCGGGCGATAGCTTTCGTCGTCGCGGAAGTTCTCGTCATGGGCCATGTAGCCGAAGCTGTAGAGGTGCACGAGCGAGCTGACCGTGGTGATCACGATCAGCATGATCGCCGTCAGCCGGTCCAGCCGGATCATCCAGTCGATCGACAGCGTGCCGCTTTCGATCCAGCGCATGATGGTGATCTGTTCGGTCACCCCGTCGAAGGTGAAGAACACGATCCACGACAGGAAGGCCGACAGGAACAGCAGGCCCGTGGCCGTCCACTGGGCGGCCTTTTCGCCGATCACGGGCCAGCCGAAACCGCAGATGAGGGCGCCGACCAGGGGCGCGAAGAGGAGGATGCTTTCCATGTGTCCTCAGCCTTTCATCATGTTGGCGTCTTCGACGGCGATGGTGCCCCGGTTGCGGAAGAAGCAGACCAGGATGGCCAGGCCGATGGCCGCCTCGGCCGCGGCCACGGTCAGCACGAACAGGGTAAAGACCTGCCCCACCAGGTCGCCCAGGTGCGCGGAAAAGGCCACCAGGTTGATGTTCACCGCCAGCAGGATCAGTTCCACGCTCATCAACAGGATGATGATGTTCTTGCGGTTCAGGAAGATCCCGAAGATGCCGATGACGAACAGCGTCGCCGCGACCGTCAGGTAATGTTCGAGTCCGATCATGTGTTCACCATTCCATTATCGGGTGGCCGTGTTTCGTGCAGGCGTGCTGCGCGAGAGGGGCGATGTCGTCATCTTCGCCAAAGGCATTGGTCGCCTGGGCCGAGACCGGGTCGGGAAAGACGTCCGGCGCCTCCGAGCCCTCGGACTGCGTGGCGTAGGTCTTGTTTTCGCAGTCGAACTGGTGGGTCGTGTAGGTCGGCCCCCCCGCCCCGTCCGCGCGCGAGGTCATCATGACCGTGCCGCCCCCGAAATCCTTGGTGGCGATCTCGAACCGCTTGTCGATGTCCGCGATGGGCATGTCGGCCCAGGCGCCCGCACCGCACAGCATCGACGCCGCGACGATGGCCATCGCCGCCCGCGCCCTGGTGTGCCTGCTTTCGATCATGTCTTCCCTCCGGGGCTCAGCGCCCGTTCGATCCGTTTTCGATCCGCCGTTTCATCAGCTGCCGGTAGATCCAGCCCAGCACGATGGGCCCCTTGTGACCGGTCTTCTTCTGGAAGACCTTGTAGAATATCGCCGTGATCCCGATCTTCAGCGCCCAGAGCGCGGCGAAACCCGCCACGCCGATGGTCTGAAAGACCTGTTCGGCCATGCCGAAGATCGCAGGGACCGTCATAGCCCCTGCCCCGGTTTCACGTCGCGCAGCTCCATCGCCTTGGCCGGATCGCGGTAGATCTGGGCCAGGATATCCTGCCGCTTGATGTCCTTGCGGTGGCGCAGGGTCAGGACGATCGCCCCGATCATCGCCACCAGCAGGATCAGCCCGGCCAGCTGGAACAGCAGGAAGTACTGATCGTAAAGGATCATCCCCAGGGCCTGGGTGTTGTGCATGTCGGCGGGCATCGGCTGGGCGCGCATGGCCTCGGCGGCCTCGTTGGCGTCCCATGCGCCATAGGCCATGGCGAACTGCATCATGATGACCACCCCGATCAGCAGCGCCAGGGGCATGTATTTCGCCATCTCGGCCTTCAGCTCGGCGAAATCGACGTCCAGCATCATCACCACGAACAGGAACAGCACCGCGACCGCCCCCACGTAGACGATGACCAGCAGCATCGCCACGAATTCGGCCCCCAGCAGGACAAACAGCCCCGCCGCCGACAGGAAGGACAGGATCAGCCACAGCACCGAGTGCACCGGCTGCCGGCTGATGACGGTAAACAGCCCGCCCGCGATCACGCCAAGCGCGAAGAGGTAAAAGGCGAATACGCTCATGACTGATCTTCCTCCTTGTCGGCCATGGCATCCTGCGCAAGCTCCAGCGCGCGGGACATCGCCGGGATGCCGGCGAAAAAGCTCATCTGGCCGATGGTCTCGACGATTTCCTGTTTGCGGGCACCGGCTTCGACCGCGTGCTTGACGGTCTGGCGCACCGCCGTGTCGTTCTGAGCACCCTGCATGGTCAGCCCGGCCAGCGTCAGAAGCAGGCGCGTCTTGGCGTCCAGCCCCTCCTTGTTGACCGCGTTGCCGAACCACAGCTCCATGATGTCCTTGGGCAGGGTCGGCCACATCGCCTCGAACCCCTTGGGCGAGAAATGCTCGAGCGCCGGGTTGAAGGCCTTCGCCATGTCCCGGGCCTGTTGCATCATCAGCTCGAAAGGGTTCGTGGGCTGTTCACTCATCTGTAGGGCGCATCCAGTTCGAGGTTGTGGGCAATGGCCGCTTCCCAGCGCTCGCCGTTCTCCAGCAGCTTGTCCTTGTCGTAGAACAGCTCTTCCCGGGTCTCGGTCGAAAACTCGAAATTGGGGCCTTCGACGATGGCATCCACCGGGCAGGCTTCCTGGCAGAACCCGCAGTAGATGCACTTCGTCATGTCGATATCGTATCGCGTGGTCCGGCGCGAGCCGTCCTCGCGCGGTTCGGCGTCGATGGTGATGGCCTGGGCCGGACAGATCGCCTCGCACAGCTTGCAGGCGATGCAGCGTTCCTCCCCGTTGGGATAGCGGCGCAGGGCGTGTTCGCCTCGAAAGCGCGGCGACAGCGGGCCCTTTTCGTGCGGGTAGTTCAGCGTGGCCTTGGGGGCGAAGAAGTACTTCAGCCCCAGCTGGAAGCCCTTGAAGAAATCGGCAAGCAGGAAGTACTTCGCCGCGCGCCCGTAATCTATCTGCGTCATCTCGGCTCCTTAACCCTGTGTATCCGGCATGAAGCCGTTGTTCATGGGGATCGGTGCGGTGGTGTCCTGGTAGGACGAATTCTGGAACGGGGCGTTCTGAACCGGGGCGTCCTGCATCGGCGCAAACCCCTGGGTCTGCACCGCGTTCTGGATCGGGTCCGGGAACGGCGACATGGCCTGGCTTTCGGGCACCTGCGGCCGGTCCTGGCCCTGCTGCGACACCGCCCAGCGGAAGATGGCCGCGGCGATTTCCACCTGGCCCGACACCAGGTTGCCGTCCGCGTCCACGTCCGGCAGCGCGCAATCCTTCACGATGTAATCCGCCAGCGAGATCATCTCGATGTACTTAGCGTCCAGGATTGCGTCCTTGAGATCCGACATGTCAGCCACCCGTGCTCCAGCGGGCGAAGGCGCCCCAGAACCATTCGAACTTGGCCGCGAACGCCACGAACACGACCCAGACCAGCGAGAACGGCAGGAAGACCTTCCAACCCAGCCGCATCAGCTGGTCATAGCGGTAGCGGGGTGTGATCGCCTTGACCATGGCGAAGACGAAGAACATCGCCAGCATTTTCAAGAGCATCCACAGGATCCCGTCCGGCAGCCCCGGAATCGGCGACAGCCACCCCCCGAAGAACAGCAGCGAGATCAGCGCGCACATCAGCACCACGGCCGTCAATTCACCGATCATGAACAGCAGGAAGGGCGTCGACGAATATTCCACCTGGTAGCCGGCCACCAGTTCCGATTCCGCTTCCGGCAGGTCGAACGGCGGGCGGTTGGTTTCGGCCAGGGCCGAGATCAGGAACAGGAACAGCATCGGCAGGTGCGGCAGCCAGTACCACGAGAACAGCCCGAACCGACCGTCCTGGGCCTGAACGATGTTGCCGAAGTTCATCGACCCGGTCGAGATGATCACCCCGATGATGATCAGGCCGATGGACACCTCGTAGGAAATCATCTGCGCGGCCGACCGCAGGGAGCCCAGGAACGGATATTTCGAGTTCGACGCCCAGCCCCCCATGATCACGCCGTAGACTTCCAGCGACGAGATCGCGAAGACATAAAGGATGGCCACGTTGATGTCGGCGACCACCCAGCCATCGTTGAACGGGATCACCGCCCAGGCCACCAGGGCCATCACCAGGCTGATCATCGGGGCCAGCAGGAACACCGCCCGGTCGGCCCCGGCGGGAATGACCACCTCTTTCACGATATACTTGAGGAAATCCGCAAAGCTTTGCAGCAATCCGAAGACGCCGACGACGTTCGGCCCCTTCCGCATCTGCACCGCGGCCCAGACCTTGCGGTCCGCGTACATCAGAAAGGCAAGTGCCACCAGCAGCGGGACGACCACCAGAAGAACCTGTCCGACCAGGGTCAAAGCGATCCCGAGGCCCGTGGAGGTAAAGAATTCAGCCATGCTTCCTCACACCGTAGGTATTCCGTTTTCCGTGCAGTTCTGGACAACGACTTCGGCGTCGAGTGTCCGGAGACCGCGCGGCAGGGATGGCGAGATGGTGTAAACCGCATCTCCGGCCCACACGCCACCCTTTTCATTCACATGCGTGCGTAAATGCCGCGTAAATCCGTACCCACGGATCAGCGCATATTGCGCCGCGGCACATTCGATATAACGTTCCACGTCCCCGGCATCGCGCGCGCCGGTCATCGACACGCGAAATTCCACCAGGTCGCCGTCCAGCAGGCGGGTCTCGATCCCGCGATAGCCGGGCGCATAGGGCACCGGCTCCGCATCCGGCGGGCTGCAGGCGGCCAAGGCCGTCCCCGTCGCGATATGAGCGAGAACCGGCATCCTTATCCTCATTCCGCCGCGATCGGCGTGTCGCGGCGGGCCTTGGCATTGGCCGACAGCTCGGCCATCAGCGCGCTGGCCCGCGCGATCGGGTTGGTCAGGTAGAAATCGCGGACCGGAGACAGGAACGCCCCCTCGCCCAGGTCGCCGCCCTCGGGCAGGACCCACTCGTTGCTCGGCACCTTGTCGAGCTTCTTGAAATGCGGAACCGCCTTGACCAGCGCCTGGCGCAGCTGGGCCAGAGAATCGAAGGGCAGCGTCGCCCCCAGCTCGGCCGACAGGGCCCGCAGGATCGCCCAGTTTTCCTTGGCCTGGCCCGGCGGGAAGGCCGCGCGCAGTGCCAGCTGGGGCCGGCCCTCGGTATTCACGAACAGCCCCGATTCCTCGGGATAGGCCGCGCCCGGCAGGATCAGGTCGGCCCGATGCGCGCCCCGGTCGCCGTGGCTGCCCTGGTAGATCACGAAGGGCCCGTCCGAGATCTCGATCTCGTCGGCGCCCAGGTTAAAGATCACCTCGGCCCCGTCCATGGCCTCGGCCATGCCACCGTCGGTCACGGCGCCGATGTCCATCGCGCCCACGCGGCTTGCCGCCGTGTGCAGGATCAGCACCTTGGACCCGGCCGCCTCGGCCGTCTTCATGGCCAGGGCCAGCACGGCCCCGCCATCGGGCCCCTGCAGGGCCCCCTGCCCGATGATCATGACACCGGGAATATCTTTCTTGTCGGAATGGTCCATCTCGGCCAGTTTTGCCAGCGCCGCCCGGTCCGTCCCGATCTCCGAGACATCATAGGTCAGGTCCGCCTGCTCGCCGATGCGGGCCACCTTGGCCCCGGCCGCCCAGGCCTTGCGGATCCGCGCGTTCAGAACCGGCGCCTCGACCCGCGGGTTGGTGCCCACCAGCAGGATCATCTTGGCGCTGTCGATATCCTCGATCGTCGCATTGCCCACGTAGGCCGACCGGTTGCCCACCGGCAGCTTGGCCCCGTCGGTGCGGCATTCGACCGACCCGTCCAGCCCCTCGACCAGGGTCTTCAGCGCGTAAGCGGCCTCGACCGGGACAAGATCCCCAATGAGGCCCAGCACCTTCTTGCCCTTCATCGCCGAGGCCGCCGCGGCCAGGGCCTCGGGCCACTCGACCGGGGTCAGCTTGCCGTTCTTGCGCAGGTAGGGCTTGTCCAGCCGCTGGCGGCGCAGCCCGTCCCAGACAAAGCGCGTCTTGTCGGAAATCCATTCCTCGTTCACGCCGTCGTGGTTGCGCGGCAGGATCCGCATGACCTCGCGGCCCTTGGTGTCCACCCGGATGTTGGACCCAAGCGCGTCCATCACGTCGATGGTTTCGGTCTTGGTCAGTTCCCACGGGCGGGCCGTGAAAGCGTAAGGCTTTGAAACCAAAGCGCCAACCGGACACAGATCAATGATGTTGCCCTGCATGTTGCTGTCCAGAGTCTCGCCCAGGTAGGCCGTGATCTCGGCATCTTCGCCCCGGCCGGTCTGGCCCATCTGGTGGATGCCCGCGACCTCGGTCGTGAAGCGCACGCAGCGGGTGCAGGAAATGCAGCGCGTCATGTGGGTTTCGACCAGCGGGCCCAGGTCCAGGTCATCCACCGCCCGTTTCGCTTCGCGGAACCGCGACAAATCGACCCCATAGGCCATGGCCTGGTCCTGCAGGTCGCATTCGCCGCCCTGGTCGCAGATCGGGCAATCCAGCGGGTGGTTGATGAGCAGGAACTCCATCACCCCCTCGCGCGCCTTCTTCACCATGGGCGAGTTCGTCTTGATCACTGGCGGCTGGCCTTCCGGCCCGGGCCGCAGGTCACGCACCTGCATCGCGCAGGAGGCCGCCGGCTTCGGCGGCCCGCCCACGACCTCCACAAGGCACATCCGGCAATTGCCGGCGATCGACAGCCGCTCGTGATAGCAGAACCGCGGAATCTCGATGCCGGCCTGCTCGCAGGCCTGGATCAGGGTCATCGCCGGATCCACCTCGATTTCCTGGCTGTCGATGATGATCTTGCGGAGGTCAGACATGGGTCAGTTCTCTTTCAGATACACGCCGATGGCGCTGTTTCGTTCGATTTCCGAAAGCCCGAAGGCACACAAGGACGCTTCGTCGTCGCGGTCGGCGCCGAACCGGGCAAGATAGGCCTCCCCCCGTTTCGCCATCCGCGCGCGTTCCTCTTCGGATTCGTAGAAGGCTTCGATTTCCTTGTCGGAATATCCAAGCTGGTTGGCCCGGTTCTTCAATTGCCACAACTGCGAAATGCCGTACATGCGCCGTTCCGAGATATTCGGGCAGGTTTTCCGGATTTCATTGGCGATGGCAATGTAGAACAGCGGTTCATAAAGCTCGGGCACGTCGCGGATCGGCCGCTTGGCCTGGGCTTCGCCCCCCGAGATCCCGAGGAACAGGGCAATGAGGAAAATGGTCACGTAACGCATGGATCGAGGCTCCTTTACAGATGCCCCGATTGCGCCGCGCGCAGCGGCGTTAGGCAATATCGCCCCGGTTTTCACCGGCTGATATGCGCCCATTTCCCTCACGGATTGCAACGTCCCGTCAGGGTCAGCGTGTCATTTTCCACCGGCACGACCTCGCTGTCAGGGCCGATGGACCATTTCACGTCGGACTTGCCGAAGTAGTTGATGCAATAGACCGTCGCCTCGTACTTGCCCGCCTCGCGCGCGGCCGTCATCGAGGCCGACACCGGGCGCACCGTGACCACGAAATTCTTGCGGTCCTTGCTGTCGACGGCCTTGGCCTTGTGGCGAAAGTTGATGCCGTCGAACAGGATCGTGTCGTCGTCGGTATAGGTGAACAGCCCGCTGCAGCCTCCCAAGGCCAGGCAGGCCAGCAGGCCCAGGCGTGTCATTGTCGTTGCGGCCATCGTCAGCCCACCCGCGAATGCACCGGCCGGTGCGTTGGCATCTTGTCGATCACGGCAATGGAATCGTGGACATGGATGCCCGAGAAACTTGCCTCGTATTCGGGGTGGCGCAGGCCCTTCTTGTGGTACCAATGGTGCATGTCGTCCGTCAGTTCACGCAGGAATCGGAAGAAGTTCGCACTGTTGCGGTATCCGCCGCCGAACTTGTCGATATAGGCCGTGTGCAGATCCTCGACCATGTAGATGCCCCCGGTTTCCAGCCGCGGAAACAGCACCTGGAACGAGGCCCGCACGTGCGGCATCTGGTGGCTGCCGTCATCCAGGATCACGTCCACGCCGCCCATCTCGTCGACCACCTGGTTCAGGAAATCGGGATCGGCCTGGCTGCCGATGCGCACCTGGCCGGCCTGTCCGTCGAACCGGGCGCAATCGGGGTTGATGTCGATGCCGTAAAGCACGGCCGCATCGCCGAAATAGCGCCGCCACATCTGCAGGCTGCCGCCCTTGTTCACACCGATTTCCAGGAACCGGACCGGCGTGTTGCGCCAGGGCGCGAAATAGCGGTCGTAGATCGGGATGTAATGGTGCCACTTGTGCACCACCGCGCCCTGATTGTTGGCGAACAGGTCCAGCAGATCTCCGTCGAACCCGTATTTCTCGGTGATGTCGGCGGCCACGGCCTCGGGGTTGTCAAAGCGAAAGCGCCTCATGTCCGGCCCCCCGCTGTGCCCTGATCGACCCGAACGGGCCCCTGCCCGCCGGAAACGCCCTGTCCGCTGCTCATCTTCCGTCCACTCCTGTCGCGCCGGGCCAGGCTATGCCAATCCGGTCTGTGCCGGTTTTCGCCCTGGGCGCGGTTTCCCTGTTCCATGTTCATCCGAAGGCCGCCCCGCAATGGTTCTGCAGGCTCCAGCCGCCGCCCGAATACTGCGTCCGCCCCGCCACCGGAGCCGCCGGCAGGCCGTAGGTTTCGCAAAAGGCGCTGGCGATGGCCACCGCGTCGGCCGAGCCGGACCCGGACATGGGCTGGCCGTCGGCCCGGGCGATCTCGATGAAGGTGGCATCAAACCGGGCGGTGGCCCCCGGCGCGTCCAGCGCCTCGGTCACTTCGCGGACCGAGTAATTCACCATGTAATCCGTGCCGTCGTAGCTAAGCGGCCGATCCACGCCCGCCGCCGATTCCGGCAGGCCGGAACAGGCCGCCAGCCCCGCGGCCATTGCCAGGCCAAGTCCATATGTCAGGATCCGGCGGGTCATCATGCAGTCACATCCCTGTCATCCGGCGCGCGGCTGTCCCGCGCGGGTGCCACGCGCGCCCATCCGAACGCATGGTCGCTGTCCCCCTGGGCCGCCAGATGATCCAGTCGTGCCTTGGCTTCTTCGATCGTCGGCCGATGCCCCGCGGGCACCCACCACATCACCAGCCGAGGGCCGGTGTTTTCCGCCTCGTCATACCATTCGCCGCGCCGGTCGTAGAACCGCTTGTGCAACGTGTTCCAGACGAAATGCCCCAACGCCTCGGGGGTTTCCCAGACCGACAGTGTCGAGGCCGTGCGCGGGTTGCCCCCCAACACCCCCGCGCCATCGTTCTGGGCGTCGTCCATGTCGTCGTCGGTCATCCGCCAGACGAACCCCGGGCTGCGCTCGGCCAGGGCGTTCACCCGAGGCACGTTGTTCACGAAATCCGCCACGCGCGGATCGTCCCAGTCATGAGCCAGGATCCCGATGTTGAACTCGGCGATATGATGTCCGGCGGGCTGCAAGGGTTACTCTGCCGCCACCGCTGCGCTGACCCGCCCGGCCTTCTGGGCCTTGATGCGGTCCTCGATCTCGTCGCGGAAGTTGCGGATCAGGCCCTGGATCGGCCAGGCCGCCGCGTCGCCCAGGGCACAGATCGTGTGGCCCTCGACCTGCTTGGTCACGTCGAACAGCATGTCGATCTCTTCCAGCTCGGCCTCGCCCTTCACCAGGCGGTCCATGACCCGCATCATCCAGCCGGTGCCTTCGCGGCAGGGCGTGCACTGGCCGCAGCTTTCATGCTTGAAGAACTTCGACAGCCGCCACACGGCCTTCACCACGTCGACCGACTGGTCCATCACGATCATGCAGCCCGTCCCGAAGGACGACTTGTTCTCGCGCATCCAGTCGAAATCCATGATCGCGTCTTCCAGCTGGTCCTTGCGCAGGATCGGGCAGGACGCGCCGCCGGGGATGATGGCCTTGAGGTTGTCCCAGCCGCCCTTGATGCCCCCGCCGTGCTTTTCGATGATCTCGCGCACGGACAGCGACATTTCCTCTTCGAAGACGCAGGGCGTGTTCACGTGGCCGGTCAGGGCGAACAGCTTTGTCCCCGCGTTGTTGGGCCGCCCGAAGGACGAAAACCACTCGGCCCCGCGCCGCAGGATCGTCGGGCAGACGGCTATGGATTCCACGTTGTTCACCGTGGTCGGGCAGCCGTAAAGGCCCGCGCCGGCCGGGAACGGAGGCTTCATCCGGGGCATGCCCTTCTTGCCTTCCAGGCTTTCCAGCAGGGCGGTTTCCTCGCCGCAGATATAGGCCCCGGCCCCGTGGTGCAGATACAGGTCGAAATCCCAGCCCGAGCCGGCCGCGTTCGCGCCCAGAAGCCCCGCATCGTAGCATTCGTCGATCGCCGCCTGCAGGGCCTCGCGCTCGCGGATGTATTCGCCCCGGATATAGATGTAGGACGCATGCGCCCCCATCGCGAAGGAGGCGATCAGCGCCCCTTCGATCAGGGTATGCGGATCGTGCCGCATGATCTCGCGGTCCTTGCAGGTCGCCGGTTCCGATTCGTCGGCATTGATGACCAGGTAGGCCGGGCGCCCGTCGCTTTCCTTGGGCATGAACGACCACTTCAGGCCGGTCGGAAAGCCCGCCCCGCCCCGGCCGCGCAGGCCGCTGTCCTTCATCGTCTGGATGATCGAATCCCGCCCGCGCGCGATGATGTCCTTGGTTCCGTCCCAGTGGCCCCGTTTCTTTGCGCCCGCCAGCGAGCGGTCGTGCATCCCGTAGAGATTGGTGAAGATGCGGTCTTCGTCCTTGAGCATGAGACCATTACCCCTGGTTCTTCTGGCGCAGCCGCCAGATCTGGAAGATGTTCACACCGGCATAGATGAACGCCGCCAGTGCTGCAAAGTCGAAGAGAAGCAGATACCGGGTCGACAGCCCCACGGCCGGGGCCACGGCCTGGATCGCCAGCCACGCAAGCGCGGCCCCGGCAATGACCAGCGCCACGTGCCGGCCCTTGCGCGAGATGGCCTGATCCAGGTCGGTATCCAACGTCTCTTCGATCCTTCGTTCGTGTCCGCCCGGTTACGCGGGCTGGTAGGTCCAGGTGCCCTTGCGGGCAGCCAGTTCAGCTTCGCCGGGCAAAGCGGTGCTCGGCTTGACCAGCGGCGCCGTGGGGGCGTCCGCCATGGCCGGTTGGGGCGCCGGTTCAGGCGCCGGTTCGGGTGCGGCAGCCGGCGTGTCGGCCACCGGTTCCGCTACCGGTTCGGGCGCCGCCGCCGGTTCAGGCGCGGCGGCCACAGGCGCGGGGCTGGCCGGTTCGGCCTGCTTGCCCTTGCCCCCCAGCCGGCTGACCACCAGGTGCGTGATCCCCACCGCCGCGATCCCCGCGACAAGGGCCCCGCCAATGCTCGCGCCCGTAAGCGGCATCCACAGCACCGCCACGACTCCTCCCGCGATCACCGGCTTCACCCAAATCTTCTGTTGCCCGTTTTCGGCCATTGGTCGTCCTCCCATTGTCAGTCTTCGTCGTCGTACATCCCCTCGTCCTTTGCCCGCTTGGCAAAGTCAGTCTCTCCCCCGGCCGCCAGCGTCTTGGCCTGGCTCACCCATTCATCCCGTGTCACCCGGCCCTTGAACCCTTCGAGGTTCTCGTCGACCCAGGCGATTTCGGCCTCGCTCCAGCCGGCGATCTGGTCGAAGTGATAGACCCCCATCGCGTTCAGCAGCTCTTCCAGCTTCGGCCCGACCCCCTTGATCATCTTCAGGTCATCGGCCGCCCCGTCGCGCGGGCCCTCCAGCATCTCGGGCTTGCTGCCCACCGCTTCCGTCCCCGGAGCAGGCTCCGGCGCGCTTTGCTGGGTCGGCTTGGTTTCGGCCGCCTTGTCGGTCCTGGGCTTGGCCTTCGTCTTGACCTCGGACCCGTCCTTCAGCCACGGCGTCAGCAACGGCACCTCGGTCCCGTCGATCCGCTTGATCGTGTCGCCGATTTCCACGGCCAGCGCGACGGATGCATTGTGCTCCGGCCGCCCCTCGACGTACTCGGTCAGGTTGGTCGGCCCGCCCAGGGCCTCGGACCCGTAGCGCCCGTTCTGGGGGCCCGGCACCGGCACCTTGCCCGCCACGATGTCATCCAGCAGCTTGCCGAAACTCTCAGCCGTCAGGTCCTCGTAGTAATCCTTGCCGATCTGCGCCATCGGCGCGTTCGAGCAGCTTCCAAGGCATTCCACCTCTTCCCACGACAGCTTGCCGTCGGCCGAAATGCCATGCGCCTTGGGCGAGATCTTGTCCTTGCAGACCGCGATCAGGTCCTCTGCCCCGCAGATCATGCAGGTGGTCGTGCCGCAGACCTGCACATGGGCCACCGACCCGGTCGGCTGCAGCTGGAACATGAAGTAGAACGAGGCCACTTCCAGCGCCCGGATATAGGCCATGCCCAGCATGTCGGCCACGTATTCGATGGCCGGCCGCGTCAGCCAGCCTTCCTGTTCCTGGGCCCGCCACAGAAGCGGGATGATCGCGCTGGCCTGTCGGCCGTCGGGATACTTGGTCACCTGGCCCTCGGCCCAGGCCAGGTTGGCCGGGGTGAAGGCAAAGCTTTCGGGCTGTTCGGGGTGCAGACGTCGCAACATCAGGCTCTTCCTTCCACGGCCGGGGCTGTACGGTGGCCAGGGGCACGACATGCCCCGCCCGCGCCCGGCAAATCCTTCACCACGCGGCAACGGGCCGGCGCGGCCCTGTTATCGCGGTTCGCGGTCATGCGGCGCAGGGCCCCGTGGTGATCTTGACACCCCCGCCTTCCAGCCGCTCGGCCCCGCCGAAGGCCAGGTAGAACTGGGTGATCTCGATGGTTTCCTCGCGGGTCAGCCCGGCCTGGAATTCCACCGCCCCATACTGGCGCTGGTCGATCAGCACGCAATCCGTCGTGGCCACGGCCGCCAGGTAATCGGCCCGCTGCTCCTGGGTGCTCGTGGCCCCGCCCAAAGCGGCCATCGATTCCTCATCACAGCCTGCAAGGGCCCCAAGCCCCGCAATAACCAGAACGATCCGTTTCAGCATCCGGCAACCCCCTTGAATGTCACATGTCCGCCGGCATCCTGCGACGTCAGCTCCTTGGCCTGGTACATCATGAGGATATGATAGTCCCCGTCCCGCTCCGTCCCGCCATAGGACGCATAGATCTTGTCCCAGTCGCTGGCCGACACCGTGCAGCCCAGGGCCGCCACGTGGGCCACGGCCTTGTGCACCGGGTCCTTCTTCGGCTGGCGCTTCAGCCAGGCCGCATCCGCCGTGCCCGCCAGGGTCAGCGCCCCGGCCAGGCCAAGCGCCAGGGTCTGTGTCAGTCTCACACTCACCGGTCGACTTCTCCGAACACGATATCCATGGTCCCGATGATCGCCGCCACGTCGGCCAGCTGGTGGCCCCCCGCCACGTGATCCATCGCCTGCAGATGCAGATAGCCCGGAGCCCGCAGCTTGGCCCGGTACGGCCGGTTCGACCCGTCCGCCACCAGGTAGACCCCGAACTCGCCCTTGGGCGCCTCGACCGCGGCATAGACCTCGCCCGCGGGGACGTGGAAGCCTTCTGTGTACAGCTTGAAATGGTGGATCAGCGCTTCCATCGAGGTCTTCATGTCCGACCGTTTCGGAGGCGTGATCTTGCCCCGCGCCAGCACGTCGCCCGGGCAGGCCCGCAGCTTTTCGATGGCCTGCAGGATGATCTTGCGGCTTTCCTCCATCTCGGCCATGCGGCACAGGTAACGGTCGTAGCAATCGCCGTTCTTGCCCACCGGCACCTTGAAGTCGAACTCGTCGTAGCATTCGTAGGGCTGCGCGCGCCGCAGGTCCCAGGCCAGGCCCGACCCGCGCACCATCACGCCGGAAAAGCCCCATTCCTGGATGTCGTCCTCGGTCACCACGCCGATATCGACGTTGCGCTGCTTGAAAATCCGGTTTTCCGTCAGCAGACCGTCGATGTCTTCCAACATCTGCGGGAATTCCTTGGCCCAGGTCTCGATGTCGTCCAGAAGCTCGGGCGGCAGATCCTGGTGCACGCCACCGGGCCGGAAATAGGCCGAGTGCAGCCGCGCCCCGCAGGCCCGCTCATAGAAGACCATCAGCTTCTCGCGCTCTTCGAATCCCCACAGCGGCGGGGTCAGGGCGCCCACGTCCATGGCCTGGGTCGTCACGTTCAGCAGGTGGTTCAGCACCCGCCCGATTTCCGAGTACAGCACCCGGATCAGCGAGGCCCGGCGCGGCACCTCGACCCCGGTCAGCCGTTCGATGGCCAGGCACCAGGCGTGTTCCTGGTTCATCGGGGCCACATAATCCAGCCGGTCGAAATACGGCAGGTTCTGCAGGTAGGTCCGGCTTTCCATCAGCTTCTCGGTGCCCCGGTGAAGCAGGCCGATATGCGGGTCGCAGCGTTCCACGATCTCGCCGTCCAGCTCCAGCACCAGCCGCAGCACGCCATGGGCCGCCGGGTGCTGGGGCCCGAAGTTGATGTTGAAATTGCGGATCTTCTGTTCGCCGGTCAGGGCGTCTTCGAAGCCTTTCGATCCATCCATCAGAGCTTCTCCAAATCCTGTAGTTTCATGCCCATCCACCACAACAGCACGACCGTGCCCAGGGGGATGATGCAGGCCGCGGCCCAGTATTTGCTGATCCCGAAATGGGGCAGCAGTTTCAGCATCGGAACGGCGGCCGAGGCCAGGATGAGCCAGGCAATCAGCTCCATCGTTCACCCTCCGGTGTCACATCCGGCAGGTCCCATGCCTGCCCTATACGCGTTTCGCACCCGGTCATGCCAGCCTCTCGATCGGATGATCAAGGCCCGCCAGGGCCATCCGGTCCCGCCAGCGGGGCGGCACGGCATCGCCGAACCGGGCGGAGACATACTCGTATTGAGGCGCCAGCATCTGCGCCGCGGCCACCTGCATGTCCTCAGGCAGATCGGCCTCGCGCCCTTCGTTGGATTTCCGGCCAAAGTCCGGCTGGTCGACATGGATGCCCAGGAAATCGGCCACCTGCTGCACGGTTTCAGGCCGGAACAGGTCTTCGTAGAACAGGTACAGCACGTCCTCTGACGGCACGGCCTTGTCCAGCGCCGTCAGCGTGTCGACGTAATTGCTGCGGTGCGCCTCGTCGTTCACCCCGCGCCGCACCATCCGCCCGAAAATCGCCCGCGCGGCCGCGTCGAAATCGCCGTCGCCCATCTGCTTGTTGCGCTGGTCGTAGCGGGCATGGGACCACAGCCGGTCGACCGGGTCGCGCATGATGAAGATGAACCGGGTCCGGGGCCAGGCGGCCGCCATCTCGGCAAAGACCTCTGCCCCCAGCATGGCATAGCTGGGCGTGAAATCGGCAATGACCTTCTGGCCCGCGTAGCCCGTGCACAGCCAGCGCAGGTAGGCATCGTGATCGCCCGGCGGGCTGGCATAGATCGACAGCAGGTCCAGCCCGATGCGCATCAGCTCGACGACCTGGGTCTTTTCCGGCCCGGGCTCCATGTCGGCCAACCTCGCGGCCCCGCCGCTGATCTCGGCCTGGATCAAAGACACCACATGGGCGCCCAGCTTGGTGTGGCGGTCGAAATAATGGGCTTCCTTCACGACCGTTTCCGGCATCCCGGGCACCAGGCAGCGCGCATGCACATCGCGCGAGGGATGCAGCACGTCGAACAGCCAGGTCGAGCCCGACTTGTGCGCGCCCAGCCCGAACACCATCGTGGCCGTCTCGCGGCCCGGGTGCTGCGTCACCTTTGGCACTATGAGGTCCGAAAGCAGTTTCACGCGCGAGCTTCCCTGACGGCCTCCGTCATCAAGCGAAAGTCCGGTCCGGCAAGCGAGACAGCACCGACCATGCGCATCAGCCCTCTCCCACCTCCGCGGCGAACATGGCGATGACCTCGGCCCCCGTCATCTTCTTGGTGTCGCCGGCCAGGGCGTAGGTCGACAACTTCTCGTCGATGAAGATCTCGGAGGTCACCGGAAAGCGCTCGGGCTCGTCAAAGGCCATCAGAGCCAGGATCTGCTCGCCCTCGGGCGCATCGACCGCCCGCCAGAACAGGTTGCTGCCGCAGGTCCCGCAGAACACCCGTTCCGCCCAGTCGCTGGACCGGTAGGCCTTCAGCGGCGCATCATCGTTCCAGGTCACGTTCTTGCACTGGACCGCCATGTTGATGCCGCCCGTCCACTTGCGGCACATCCCGCAATGGCAGACCCCGGCCGCATCGCCCGGTTCGGCCGTAAAGGCACAGGCCCCGCACAGGCATTTCCCGGTCAGGCGTTCGCTCACTTCGCGCCCTCCTCCGTCTTTTCATCGCCGGGCAGGATGTATTGCGCGCCCTCCCAGGGGCTCATGAAGTCGAACTGGCGGTATTCCTGCACCAGGCTGACGGGTTCATAGACCACCCGTTTCAGCGCCTCGTCATAGCGCACCTCGGTATAGCCGGTGGTCGGGAAATCCTTGCGCAGCGGATGGCCGCGAAAGCCGTAATCGGTCAGGATCCGGCGCAGGTCCGGATGGCCCGAGAACAGGATGCCGAACATGTCGAAGATCTCGCGCTCGAACCAGTTGGCGCAGGGATGCACCGACAGGATCGAAGGCACCAGGTCCTCTTCGCGGACTTGCAGCCGCAGGCGGATGCGCTGGTTCTGGTACATCGACAGCAGGTGATAGACCACGTCGAACCGCTTGGCCCGTTCGGGGTGATCGACGGCCGTGATGTCCACCAGGGTCGAGAACTTGCAGCTCGCGTCGGCCTTCAGGAAGTCGACGAACCCCACGATCGAGGCCGGGGCCGCATTGATCGTCAGCTCGCCATTGGCGACCCCCCAGTCAAGCACGCAATCGGGGCGCTTCAGCTCGATATGGGCGCCGAGTTCGGTCAGGGCGTCGGTCATCGCGGGGCCTTTCCTTGTCCCAGGCCCCGGGCCGGTCAGCGGCGGGGGCCGAAATGCATCGGGGGCCGGCGGCGGGCCGGCCCGCGTTCAGCGGGCGAGCGTGCCCGTGCGGCGGATCTTGCGCTGCAATTGCAGGATCCCGTACAGCAGCGCCTCGGCCGTCGGCGGGCAGCCGGGCACGTAGACATCCACCGGGACCACGCGGTCACAGCCGCGCACCACCGAGTAACTGTAGTGGTAATAGCCGCCGCCATTGGCGCAGGACCCCATCGAGATCACGTAGCGCGGCTCGGGCATCTGGTCGTAGACCTTGCGCAGCGCCGGGGCCATCTTGTTGGTCAGCGTGCCGGCCACGATCATCAGGTCCGACTGGCGCGGAGAGGCGCGCGGCGCGGTGCCGAAACGTTCAAGATCGTAGCGGGGCATCGACACCTGCATCATCTCGACGGCGCAGCAGGCCAGGCCGAAGGTCATCCAGTGCAGGCTGCCGGTCCGGGCCCAGTTGATCGCATCCTCAGTCGAGGTCAGCAAGAAGCCCTTGTCGGACAACTCCTTGTTCAGGGCCTGGGTGGCGACCTCGCGGTCGGCGCCGGCGGTGTTTGATCCGGTCATCACTCCCATTCCAGGGCCCCTTTCTTCCATTCATAGGCAAAGCCCACGGTCAGGACGGCCAGGAAGACCATCATCGACCAGAAACCAACCATCGAGATATCCTTGAAGGCCACGGCCCAGGGGAACAGGAAGGCAATTTCCAAATCGAAGATGATGAACAGGATCGAGACCAGGTAGAACCGGACATCGAATTTCATACGGGCGTCATCGAACGCGTTGAAGCCGCATTCGTAGGCGCTGACCTTTTCGGGGTCGGGGTTGCGAACGGCGATCACCACGGCCGACAGCATCAGGACAAGGCCCAGTCCGATGGCGACGACGAGGAACACCAGGATCGGGAGATAATCCCGCATCAGCTCTTCCACGCGCTGGCTCCTTCTTTGCGCGCCCCGCGCTGGGACACGACGGTCGAAAAGTCTGGCTGAGACGAGTCTTTACGCCCGCACCCCCGAAGGGTCAACCGAAGCCGGGCCGTCGAAGGTGCGAGAATCGCCGCAGGGTGTGTTTGTGATCACAAAGCACCGCTCGATTAACTTTTCTTTACTGGTTGTCCCATCTTGCACGACGTTTCTCGAAAAAGGCCGAGATCCCCTCTGGCGCCTCGTCCCCCTCCCAGCAATCGACCAGCGCACCGATGGAAAGATCGATGACCGCATCGTCGATCGGCGGGGCCAGGTCGGCCACCAGCTTCTTGGCCGCCGCCACCGCGCCAGGTGCTGCGGACAGGTAGGGCGCAAGCTCGGCCTCGACCGCGGCGTCCAGATCGCCCGCGGGCACGACGTGCGCCAGCAACCCCAGCCGCACCGCCTCGTCCGCCCCGAACAGCCGGCCCGAGAAAAACACCTGCCGCGCCCGCGCCGGCCCCATGCGGGCCACGACATAGGGCCCGATGGTGGCCGGAATCAGGCCCAGGCGCACCTCGGTCAGACCCATTTTCAGGTGATCGGCGCCAATGGCCACGTCGCAGACGCTGGCCAGCCCGACGCCCCCGCCAAAGGCATTGCCCTGGATGCGCCCGATCAGGGGCTTGGGCAGCCGGTCCAGCAGCATCAACGCCTCGGCCAGGCCGCGCGCCTCCCGGGCGCGGGTCTCGGCATCGGCCGCCATCTGCTCCTGCATCCAGCCCAGGTCGCCCCCGGCGCAAAAGCTCTTGCCACTGCCGGTCAGGACAACCGCCCGCACCTCGGCATCGCGGGCCAGCCAGCGCGTGGCATGGCGCAGTTCCTCCAGCATCAAGGCGTTCATCGCGTTGTGTTTTTCGGCCCGGTCCAGGGCCAGGGTCGCGATGCCGCGCGCATCCGTCTCAAGGCTGATCGTCTGATACATCGCCCAATCTCCTTCCGCCTGATTTTCTTCGGCGAAGAAAATCGATTCGAGAATTTTCGAAGAAAAATTCTCCGTCACCCGCCCCGCAAGGCCCGGGCCATCGCCGCCGCCTCGTCCAGCACAGCCGCATCCAGCCCGGTCACATAGCCCAGCCGTTCCAGGTGTCCGGCCACCGCTTCGGTCGCCACGTTGCCCGCTGCTCCCGGCGCATAGGGACAGCCGCCAAGCCCCCCCGCCGCGGCATCGAACACCCGCAAACCCAGGCTCAGCGAGGCGTCGATGTTCTCCAGCGCATGCCCCCCGGTGTCATGGTAGTGCCCGGCCAGCCGCCCCGCGGGCACCACATCGCGCACCTTCAGCAGCATCCGTGCAATCTTGTCCGGCGTGCCCTGCCCGATCGTGTCCCCCAGCGAAATCTCGTAGCACCCCATGGCGAACAACCGGTCCGCCACCCGCGCCACCGCGTCCGGCGCCACCGCCCCGTCGTAGGGGCAATCCGTCACGCAGGACACGTAGCCCCGCACCGGCACATCCCTATGCCGCGCGTCTTCCAGGATCGGCGCGAAACGCGCGATGCTCTCGTCGATCGTCGCGTTGATGTTGGCCTTGGAAAACCCCTCGCTGGCCGAGGCAAAGACGGCAACCTCGTCGGCCCCCGCCGCAAGGGCCGCCTCGTAGCCCTTCATGTTGGGCACCAGCGCCGCATAGCGCACCCCCGCCCCGCGCGAGATGCCCCCAAGCACCTCGCCGCTGCCGGCCATCTGCGGCACCCATTTCGGGCTGACGAAGGCCGCGCACTCGATCCGCGCGAATCCCGCCCGGCTCAGGCAATCGACCAGGGCCACCTTGTCGGCCACCGATATCTCGCGTTTCTCGTTCTGCAGACCGTCGCGCGGCCCCACCTCGAAAATCTCGACGCGCTCGCCCATGGACATCCTCCCCTTCAGTCCTGCGGCTCCAGCCGGATCAGCGCGGCGCCGCCCTCTACCTGGTCACCTTCCGCCACAAGGACCTCGGCGACAACCCCGTCGCGCGCCGCCAGCAGGGCATGTTCCATCTTCATCGCTTCCAGAACCGCCAGCCGGTCGCCCTCGGCCACCGCCTGCCCGGCCTGCGCCGTCACCGCCTTGACCAGCCCCGGCATCGGGGCCTCGATCAGCGATCCATCGCCCGAGGCCGCCCCGCTCCGATCCAGCGGATCGGTCACCGTGAAGACGTAGGGATTGCCCCAGAACACCGTGATCTCGGACCCGTCGCGCACCACCTCGCCCTGCATCTTGGTGTCGTCGACAAACCAGATGCCCGACCGCGTCTCCACCACGTGGCACGTCTCGCCCAGGTCCACCGTAAAGGCCTGCGGTCCGCGCACCGTGACCCGGGCGGCAAAGTCCTCTCCCCCATGGGTGAGCGTGACCGGCCAGCTTTGCGGCACCCAGAGCGTAAAGCCCCCTTGACCCCCCGCCCCCCGGTCCAGCCCCAACACGGCCAGCGCCGCCAGGGACCGCGCCTTGGTGCAGGCCACCGGATCGGCCGTCAGTTCGCCCACGTGCCGGTCGATCAGCCCGGTATCGACATCGCCTGCCACGAAATCCGCCTGCGCCGCCAGCCGCGCCAGGAACGAGATATTCGTCACCGTCCCCCCCACCTGGGTCTGCCGCAATGCCCGCTCCAGCGCGTTCAGCGCCGCGCCCCGGGTCGATCCGTGCACGATCACCTTGGCAATCATCGGATCGTACCACGGGCTGATCGTGTCGCCTTCGCGCACGCCGCTGTCGGCCCGCACCCCGTCGGGAAACACCAGCCGAGACAATGTCCCCGTCGCCGGCAGGAACCCCTTGGGCACGTCCTCGGCATAAAGCCGGGCTTCGAAGGCATGTCCGGAAAGTGTCAGGAGCTCTTGCGCCATGGGCAGCGGCTCGCCACTTGCGACACGCAACTGCCACTCGACCAGATCGACCCCCGTCACCAGTTCCGTCACCGGGTGTTCCACCTGAAGACGGGTGTTCATCTCCATGAAATAAAAGCGATCCGCCCGCAGACCGTCAGAGGCGTCGACGATGAACTCGATGGTCCCCGCCCCGGCATATCCGATCGCTTCGGCCGCCCGAACCGCCGCCGAGCCCATCGCCTCGCGCATGTCAGCAGGCATGTCAGGAGCAGGCGCTTCCTCGATCACCTTCTGGTGCCGCCGCTGCAGGGAACAATCCCGTTCGAACAGGTGCACCGCCCGGGTGCCATCGCCAAAGACCTGCACCTCGATATGGCGCGGCTTGTCGACATATTTCTCGATCAGGACATCTTCGTTGCCGAAGGCCGTGCGCGCCTCGGCCTTCGCCGATTCCAGCGCCTGCACGAAATCCGCCGCCCGCTCGACCCGTCGCATTCCCTTGCCCCCGCCGCCCGCGACGGCCTTTATAAGCACCGGGTAGCCGACCTGCTCTGCCGCAAGTTCCAGGTGTCCCGGATCCTGGTCGGCCCCGTGATAGCCCGGCACCACCGGCACCCCGGCCTCTTGCATCAGCTTCTTGGCCGCGTCCTTCAGCCCCATCGCCCGGATCGCCCCGGCCGAGGGCCCGATGAACACCAGCCCCGAGGCCTCGACCGCATCGACGAAATCCGGGTTTTCCGACAGGAACCCATAGCCCGGATGAATGGCCTGAGCCCCCGTGGCCAGGGCCGCCGCGATGATCCGGTCGCCCCGCAGGTAGCTGTCCGCCGGAGCCGGCCCGCCGATATGCACGGCCTGGTCGGCCATGGCCACGTGCTTGGCTCCCGCATCGGCGTCGGAATAGACCGCGACACAGGCCACCCCCATCCGGTGCGCCGTCTCGATGACCCGGCAGGCGATTTCGCCCCGGTTGGCAATCAGAATACGTGTGAACATGGGTTACTCCAGCACCTCGACGACCCGGAACCGCTCGCAGACCAGCTCCATTTCGGGATCGAACCCGCCGTTGCGCTCGAAATAGGCCTGGTGGTCGCGCTGCCAGCCTTCAAGGTCCTCGTTCTCACCCTCTGCCAGGGCGAAATCGGCGTCCATGTCGCAAAAGCGCCGGCGTTCCAGGTGCACCGTCTCGATCACGACCGAGGGCGTGCCGTCCCAGTTCAGGGCCACGTCCCTGCGCCCGACCACCGGCAGGGCCTCGCCATCGTTTTCAAAGATCGACGCCGACCCGCAGGTCGCCGTCTTCTTGCCCGCGCGCACCAGGGCCAGCAGCTCCTGGCACAGGGCCTCGCTGTCTCCGAACCGGAAGGTCTCGGCCCCCGGATACCGCTTCAACACCTCGTCCAGCGTCATCGCTGCCATCCTCCGTCCAATAGCGCCCGGGCCTCGCCCACAAGCGCCTTGATGATGTCCTCCGCCGGCAGGCGGTCGCGGATCAGCCCGATCCCCTCGCCCACCACCGGGTTGCCCACCGCCGCATCGCCCGCCGCAAAGGCCTTTTGCCAGCGCGGCCCTTCCGTCGGCGCGGCCTTGCGCAGGCCCTCCAGGTCGTCATGCCAGCGGTCGGTGAAACTGTTGCCCAGCACGCGGATGTCATAGGGCGCGGGCCAGGGCAGATCGCGCACCACGTCGACCGCCCGGGTCCGCAGCGTCTGGTCGCCCGTCGCCTTCAGCCCGGCCGCCACCTGGCCCTCGGGCACCAGCGCCTCGGCACTGGCCCACAGCCGCGTGCCCAGCAGGATCCCGTCCGCCCCCAGCATCAGCGCCGCAGCCAGCCCCCGCCCGTCGGCAATGCCCCCCGCCGCCACCAGCGGCGTGCCCGGCGCACGGGCGGCCAGCATGTCCGAGACCTCGGGCACCAGGGTCAAGGTCGCCCGCTGCGCGCCATGGCCCCCGGCCTCTCCGCCCTGGGCCACGATGACGTCGGCCCCGGCCTCCAGCGCCGCCTCGGCCGCCGCCAGGGTCTGGACCTGGCAGATCAGGGGCACGCCGGCCGCCTTGACCTGGGCGGCAAAGGGCTCCACCTCGCCGAAGGACAGGAAGACGGCGCGGGGCTTGCGGGCCAGCACCGCCTCCAGCAGCTCGGGCGATCCGGCCAGCCGCCAGGTGATGAAGCCGCAGCCCACCTGTTCATTCCCCGCGGCGGCGAACTGGTCAGCGATCCAGCCGCCGTCACAATAGCCGCCACCGATCAGCCCAAGCCCCCCGGCCCGGCTGACAGCCGCCGCCAGGGCGCCCCCGGCGACACCGGCCATCGGCGCCAGTATCACCGGGTGCTCCAGCCCCAAGGTCCGGGTCAGGCGGGTCTGAATCATCGGCCTTTCCCCTTTGTACAAAACGTCACAACCGCCCTCCCGGCCGTGTACAAAACGGTCAAATCGACGCCCGCCATCCTACATCCGGAACACGCCAAAGCGCGTCTCCTCGATGGGTGTGTTCAGCGCCGCCCTGAGCGACAGCGACAGCACGTCGCGCGATTTGCGCGGGTCGACGATGCCATCGTCCCACAGCCGGGCCGAGGCATAAAGCGGGTGCGATTGTTCCTCGAACATCTGCAGAGTCGGGCGCTTGAACTCGGCCTCTTCCTCGGCCGACCAGGACCCGCCGGAACGTTCGATCGCATCGCGCTTGACGGTGGCCAGAACGCCTGCGGCCTGAGGCCCGCCCATCACCGAGATGCGTGAATTCGGCCAGGTCCACAGGAAGCGCGGCTGGTAGGCGCGTCCGGCCATGCCGTAATTGCCCGCGCCAAAGGACCCGCCCACCAGCATGGTGATCTTCGGCACCGAGGTCGTGGCCACGGCCGTCACCAGCTTGGCCCCATGCCGCGCGATGCCCTCGTTCTCGTACCGGCGGCCGACCATGAATCCGGTGATATTCTGAAGGAAAACCAGGGGGATACGCCGTTGAGAACAGAGCTCCACGAAATGCGCGCCCTTCTGCGCGGCCTCTGAAAACAGCACGCCATTGTTGGCAATGATGCCCACCGGGTAGCCGTCCACATGGGCAAACCCGGTCACCAGGGTCTCGCCGAAGCGGGCCTTGAACTCGTCGAAACGGGATCCGTCGACCAGCCGGGCGATGACCTCGCGGATGTCGTAGGGCGTGCGCAGATCGCCCGGCACCACGCCCAGGATCTCTTCGGGATCAAAGGCGGGCAGCTCCGGCGTTTCACGTAGGATGGGTGCTGTGCACCCATCACTGCCCAACGACCCGACCGCCCGCCGCGCCAGGGCCAGTGCATGGGCATCGTCCTCGGCCAGGTAATCGGCCACGCCCGACAGCCGGGTATGCACGTCGCCCCCGCCCAGGTCCTCGGCGCTCACCACCTCGCCCGTCGCCGCCTTCACCAGGGGCGGGCCGGCCAGAAAGATCGTCCCCTGCTCGCGCACGATGATCGTCACGTCCGACATCGCCGGAACATAGGCCCCGCCGGCGGTGCACGAGCCCATCACGACGGCGATCTGGGGAATGCCCTGGGCCGACATATTCGCTTGATTATAAAAGATTCTTCCAAAGTGATCCCGGTCGGGAAACACCTCGTCCTGGTTCGGCAGATTGGCCCCGCCCGAATCCACCAGGTACACGCAGGGCAACCGGCATTCGGCCGCGATCTCCTGGGCCCGCAGGTGCTTTTTCACCGACATCGGGTAATAGGTCCCGCCCTTCACCGTGGCGTCGTTGCACACCACCATGACGTCGCGCCCCGCGACCCGGCCGACGCCCGCGATCACCCCCGCGCAGGGCGCCGCCCCGTCGTAAAGACCATGCGCCGCCGTCGCGCTGATCTCCAGGAACGGCGCGCCCGGATCCATTAGCCCCGCAACCCGGTCGCGCGGCAGCATCTTGCCCCGGTCCAGGTGACGCGTGCGGGCGCGCTCTCCGCCCCCGGCCGCCGCCGCCTCGGCCGCTTCGCGCACGGTGGCCAGCGCCTCCAGGTGCGCGGCCCGGTTGGCCTGGAACGCTTCGGAAGATGGCAGCGCCCGGGAAGTCAGTTTCATGTCGCGGTCTCCAGTTCGGCCACGGCCCGGGCCTTCAGGTCCTTGCGGATCACCTTGCCCGTCACCGTCATCGGCAGGGCGTCCAGAAAGGCGATCTCGCGCGGGTAGGAATAGGTGGCCAGGCGCGCCTTGACCCAGCCTTGCAGCTCGGCCGCCTCGGCCGAGGCCCCCGGTTTCAGCACCACGTAGGCCTTGACGATCTCGGTGCGCACCGGGTCCGGCTTGCCCACCACGCCCACGGTGGCCACGGCCGGATGGGTCAGCAGGCAATCCTCGATCTCGGCCGGGCCGATCCGGTATCCGGCCGAGGTAATCACGTCGTCATCGCGCCCCACGAAGCGCAGGTAGCCATCGCCATCCCATTGTCCCCGGTCACCCGTCAACAGCCAGTCGCCGCGCATCTTCCGCGCGGTTTCCTCGGGATTTCGCCAATATTCCAGGAACATGGAGGCCGAGCCCCGCCGGACCGCGATATCCCCTTCCTCGTCCGTCATGTGGCCATCCACGTCGATCACCTGCACGTCGTGCCCGGGCACCGGCTTGCCGATCGCCCCCGGCCGGGCCGGAAAGGCCGCCCCGCAGGCCGACACGGTCATGTTGCATTCGGTCTGGCCGTAGAACTCGTTGATGCCCACGCCAAAGGCCTCGCGCCCCCAGGCCAGCATCTCGGCCCCCAGCGGCTCGCCCCCCGACGCGACCGAGCGCAGCCCCGGCACCACCGCCCCCGCCGCCTTGAGCATGCGCAGGGCGGTCGGCGGGAAGAAGATGTTGCGGATCCCGGCGTCCTCGACCAGGCGGCGGGTCGTGTCGACATCGAACTTGGGCATCCGGTCGGCCACCACCGGCACGCCAAGCGCCAGCCCCGGCATGCAGACATCGAAAAGCCCACCGATCCAGGCCCAGTCCGCCGGGGTCCAGATCACGTCGCCGGGCTGGCCCAGATTGTCATGGCTCAAGGCCACCCCCGGCAGGTGCCCGGTCAGCAGCCGGTGCCCGTGCAGCGCCCCCTTGGGCGATCCCGTCGTGCCCGAGGTATAGATCAGCACCGCCGGATCCTCCGGCCCGGTTTCAGCCACCGGCACCACGGCGCCCGCCACCCCGGCCTCGGCCGCCATCACCGGTTCGGCCATGGCAGGCGTGCCCAGCAGGGCCGCGCCCTCGGCATCGGTCAGGACCAGCTCCAGCCCCGAGTTGCCGATCCGGCTGGCCAGCGCATCATGCTTGAACAGCTTGAAGAGCGGCACCGACACCGCGCCCAAAGTCCAGATCGCCACATGCGCCGCCGCACACCACGGAGACTGGCTGAGCAGCACGCCCACACGGTCCCCGCGCGCCACGCCCCGGGCCAGCAGGTAGCGCGCCAGCCCCTGGGCCATGTCACGCAGATCGCCCCGGCTCACGTCGCGCCGCACCGGCCCGGTCATGTCGATGATCGCCAGCCCGTCCGGCGGTCCGGCCAGCACCTGGTCGGCCATGTTCAGGCGCTCGGGCAGGTCCCACCCGCCGTCCGGACGCAATCCGGGTATGCGTTCAGGATATGTCAAAACTCTGCTCCTACCACTGCCACTTGATGCAGATCATCGCGCCCCCCGTTTCGCCGTGCGAGACTCGGGCCAGACGACAAGAAGTGGACAGACCCATGAAGACACTCATCGCCACTCTCGCCCTGACCACGGCACTGGCCGGCATGGCCGCGCCGCTCGCAGCACAGTCCCAGGGCGACTGGACCATCGGGCTCGGGCTCGGCTACGTGCATCCCAAGGACGAAAACGCCAATGTCGGCGGCACCTCGGTCACTGTCGGCGACAACACCCGCCCGACCCTGACCTTCGAATACTTCATCCGCGACAACATCGGGATCGAGGTCTTGGCCGCATGGCCCTTCGACCACGACATCTCGCTCGGAGGCTCCAAGATCGGGTCGACCAAGCACCTGCCGCCAACCGTGTCGGTCAACTACCACATCCCGACCCAGACCGCCTTCAAGCCCTTCGTGGGCATCGGCGTGAACTACACGACCTTCTGGGACACCAGTTCGTCCCTGGGCAACCTGGACCTGGAAGACAGCTGGGGCGTGGCCCTGCACGCGGGCGCGGATTACCAGATCACCGACGCCGGCGCCCTGCGCTTCGACGTGCGCTGGATCGACATCGACACCGAGGCCACGCTGAACGGCGCGCCCCTGACCGATGTGGAAATCGACCCCTGGGTCTTTGGTGTCTCTTACGTGCACCGGTTCTGAACCCTCTCCTGCCGGGCGGTCCCATCGCGGGCCGCCCCCATTGCACGGCCCCCTCAGGGGGCCTGTTCTTCCTTCAGCTTCCCGATCTCGCGATCGAGGAAGAAACTGATCGCCGAGCGGATCGCCACCAGCAGGGCCAGGAACAGCAGATCCTGCAGGGCCAGGCTCAACGCCGTGTGGATCAGGTCCGACACGATCAGCAGCTCCAGGGCCGACAGGATGTAGCCACCCAGCTCGATCCGGGCGGCGTTCATCGCCCCAACCCGCCGCGCCCGGTCGCGGCCCACCTCTCCCGGCACGACTTTCGCCACAAAGCGCAGCGTGCCGACCAGCATCAGAATCACGGCGACCAGTTCGATACCCGCCGCAACCCAGTCCAGCGCATGGACCAGCCCCGACAGGCCCATCTCATCGGGCGCCTTGCTGCTGCTGGTCAGGTCGAGCGCCATCTCAGCCCATCGTGCCCATCAGCTCGCGCCCGATCAGCATCCGGCGGATCTCGGACGTGCCGGCCCCGATCTCCATCAGCTTGGCATCGCGGAAGATCCGGCTGACCGGCGAATCCGACAGGAACCCGGCCCCGCCCAGGGCCTGCACGGCCTGGTGCGCCTGCACCATGGCCTGTTCGCTGGCATAAAGGCAGCAGGCGGCGGCGTCCTGGCGCGTCACCGTGCCCCGGTCGCAGGCCTTGGCGACCTCGTAGACATAGGCCCGGGCCGAATTCATCGCCGTGTACATGTCGGCGATCTTGCCCTGCATCAGCTGGAACGACCCGATCGGCTTGCCGAACTGCTCGCGGCTGGAGACATAGGGCATGACCTCGTCCAGGCAGGCCGCCATGATCCCCGTGCCGATCCCCGCCAGCACGACCCGCTCGAAATCGAGCCCGGACATCAGCACGGCCACCCCGCGCCCCTCCTCGCCAAGGACGTTTTCAAAGGGCACCTCGACATCGTCGAAGATCAGCTCGGCCGTATTGGACCCGCGCATGCCCAGCTTGTCGAAATGCGGTGAGGTGGAAAACCCGGTCATGGTTTTCTCGATCAGGAAGGCGGTGATGCCCCTTGATCCGGCCTCCGGGTCGGTCTTGGCATAGACCACCAGCGTATCGGCTTCGGGACCGTTGGTGATCCAGTACTTGTTGCCGTTCAACCGGTAATGGTCGTTGCGCTTTTCGGCCCGCAATTTCATCGAGACCACGTCCGACCCCGCCGAGGGCTCGGACATGGCAAGCGCACCCACATGCTCGCCGGAAATCAAGCCCGGCAGGTACTTGCGTTTCTGCTCTACCGACCCGTTCAGCTTGATCTGGTTCACGCAAAGATTGGAATGCGCCCCATAAGACAGCGACACCGAGGCCGAAGCCCGCGCGATTTCTTCAACTGCCACAGTATGAGCGAGATAACTCATCCCCGCCCCGCCGAACTCTTCATCGACGGTGATGCCCAGCAGACCAAGCTCCCCCATCTCGCGCCAAAGCTCTGCTGGAAATTCGTTGCTTGCGTCGATCTCCTGCGCCATCGGGCGCACCCGATCCTGCGCCCAGCGGTGGATCATGTCCCTGAGCGCATTGACGTCCTCACCCAGGTCGAACTGCATTGATGCGGCGAACATGGACCCTCCCAAGTTTATGAACGCACGTTCAATAACCAGATAGCAGCCGCGATTGTTCACGTCAATCGCCCTGCTGGGACGTCGCGCATGTGGCACAGGGCGGGCCGGGGTATTTGGAAAGAGAAAGAAGCAGCAGACGGCCCCGTCCTCCGGTGGATCAAGCGCGGCAAGACCTGCTTCTTTCTCTTTTAAAATACCCCCGCCGGAGGCTCCCTCAGACGCCACACGCAGCACCGTTCTATCATGTGCGCAACGTGCCCATCTGCCGTTTGCACCCACGCCTACGACTGATACGCTCTGCCACAACCCAGGAGGATTTCATGACACACCCCGCTATCAGAACAGGATCCGTGGCCGTCATTACCGGAGGCGCTTCAGGGATCGGTCGCGCGGCAGCGTTGAAATTCGCGGCCACGGGCATGCGCCTGGCCATCGTTGACCGGGACGAAGACAAGCTGGACGGTGTCAAGACCGAGCTGAACGCGGCCGGTGCGGCCGAGGTCATGGTTGCGCCCGTCGACGTGTCGGATCGAGAACAGCTTGAAACCTTCGAGGCGGAGGTGACGGATCGGTTTGGCGGGGCCGATATCCTGATGAACAATGCAGGAATCGGGAGGGGGTCGTCCTGCCTGGGGCCTCTGGACGACTGGGACGCGTTGCTGGGTGTGAACCTGTGGGGGCCGATCCACGGGACGCAGGTCTTTGCGCCGGGGATGGTTGCCCGGGGCCGGCCGGGCGCGATCATCAATACCGGGTCGAAGCAGGGGATCACCACGCCTCCGGGCAATCCGGCGTACAACGTCTCGAAGGCCGGGTTGAAGGCCTTTACCGAGGCCCTGGCCCACGAGCTTCGCTCGACCGAGGGCTGCGCGATCACCGCGCATCTGCTGATCCCCGGGTTTGTCTTCACCGGCATCACCGGCGTGTCCGAAAAGCCCGCCGCGGCCTGGACCGCCGAGCAAACGGTCGACTTTTTCCTGGCGTCGATGAACCGGGGGGATTTCTACATCCTGTGTCCGGACAACGACGTGCCCCGCGCGCTGGATGAAAAGCGCATGGCCTGGGCGGTCGGGGACATCATCGAGAACCGCCCGCCTCTCAGCCGCTGGCACCCCGATTATGCCGAGGCCTTTGCCGATTTCATCCGGGACGACGACTGAGCCGCCGACAAACCGTGGGCAAGGCGCCTCAGGCGGCCTGGTAGACCGCTCCGACCTCGGCCCGGATAATCCGGGCGATCAGGGCGCAATCGTCCTCGGAGAAGGTCAGGGGCACCCGCATGTCGAGGATGCCGTGCAAGATGCGGTCGCTGTCGGGCATGGGATCGGCGGGGGCATAGCGCCAGTGCCCGTAGGTCGAGGTAAAGGCCACCGGTTCAGGCGCGCCGAACCATTTCAGCTCCACCCCCCGGGCGGCGCAGCGGGCCACCACGTCGCGGATCGCGGCGTCGGGCCAGTCCAGCACCAGGGCCTGGAAGGACGAGCCAACGTAGGTTTCGGCTGCCGGCCGGTCGATGACCGTCAGGCCGGGCGTGCCGCGCAGGCCGTCTTCCAGCACCTTGTAGCGCGCGTTCCAGCGGGCGACCTGATCGTCCAGGATCTTCAGCTGGGGTCGCAGGATCGCCGCCCGCAGATTGTCCATCCGGCCCGAGATGTTGGGCATGTCGTACTTGTGGCGGGCAAAGACCTCGGGCCCCGGCGCGGCCAGGTGGCGTTCATACAGCATGTAGGACCCCGACAGCAGCACCGACCGCGCGGCGATGTCATCGTCATCGGTGATCAGCAGCCCGCCTTCGCCGGAATTCATGTGCTTGTAGGTCTGGGTCGAATAGCAGCCCACCGCCCCGTGCCGGCCCGAGGCCACGCCCTCCCAGGCGCCGCCCATGGTGTGGTCGCAATCCTCGACCACGGTGATGCCGGCGCCGTCGCAGATCTGCATCAGCCGGGTCATATCGCAGATATGTCCGCGCATGTGGCTGAGCAGCAGGACCTTCGCCTGCCCCGCCTTGGCGGCCAGGTCATCGAGGTCGATCGTCAGGCTGTCGGTCACGCCGACAAAGACCGGGTGCGCGCCCACCGCCGCGATGGCCCCGGGCACCGGGGCGAGCGTGAAGGCATTGGTCAGCACCCGATCGCCATGGCCGACACCCACTGCCCGCAGCGCCGTGGTGATGGCATAGCCGCCCGAGGACACCGCGAGGCAGTAGCGCGCGCCGGTGGCGGCCGCGAACTCCTGTTCCAGCAGCGCGGTCTGAGACAGCTCTCCGGGGGCGACATTGTAACGGTGCAGGCGCCCGTGGCGCAGCACGTCCAGAGCGGCCTCGATCCCGTCGTCCGGGATCGGTTCCTGCTGGGTGAAGGATCCGGTGAAATGCTCGGTCATGGGCGCTTTCTGCGCCCGCGCGGGCGGGCAGTCAATCGTCTAGCGACAAAGGCCCCGGCCCTGCCGCAACGCCTAGCCGATCAGACCCCTGGTCACCGGAAGCAGGTCGGCGAAATCGTCCAGCAGGGCCTCGGGGTTCAGCGCGGCCATGTCGTCGCCCGAGGGTCCGAAGGTCACTAGCACGCAAGGCACCCCGGCCGCGGCCGCCGTCTTGCGGTCGGTGATGGAATCGCCCACCAGCAGGCAGCGCGCCGGATCGCCCCCCGCACGCAGGGCCGCCGCGCGCAGGGGCTCGGGGTCGGGTTTGCGCACGGCCAGCGTGTCCGCCCCCACGAGCGAGGCAAAGTGATCGCGCACGCCCAGCCGGGTCAGCAGCGTTTCGGCCAGGGCCTCGGGCTTGTTGGTGCAGATCCCCACGCCGTAGCCGGCAGAGGACAGGGCCCGCACCGCGTCCATCGCGCCGGGATACAGCACCGTGTGGTGGTCGATCGCCGCGGCGTAGGCCTCCAGCAGGATCGGATAGCCCTTGTCCACCAGCGCATCGTCGACAGGCCCCAGCCGCGACAGGCCCAGGGTCAGCATCGCCCGCCCGCCACGCAGCGCGGTGCCCGCGTCCGTCCCCGGATCCAGCCGGGCCGCCACGTCCAGCGCCTGGAACGTGGCATTGGCCGCCGCGATCAGGTCGCCCGAGGTATCGGCCAGCGTGCCATCCAGATCGAAGATCACCGTGCGCATGTCGTCTCCTTCGCGCTCCTTACCGGGGCCACAAGATGCCCCGCTGCCTGCCCCCTATCGCAGAGGTATTGCAGGACCGAAACCTTCTTTGATGGCTCTGTGGCTTGCGCCGCCATCCCAGCCCGATAAAACCGCCATTAACCGTTCATTAAGGGATACCGCCCATGCAGACGAGCCTCGTCATCCTCGCCGCCGGCAAGGGCACGCGGATGCAATCCGATCTGCCCAAGGTGCTGCACCAGGTGGCCCATGCCCCGCTGCTGGTCCATGCCATGCGCTCGGGCGCGGCGCTGGAGCCGGCCCACCAGGTCATCGTCGCGGGCCACGGGGCCGACGCGGTGGCCGCCGCCGCCGCCGAGGAAGACCCCGACGCCCGGGTCGTCCTGCAGGAGGAACAACTGGGCACCGGCCACGCGGTGATGCAGGCCAGGGACGACCTGGCCGGATTCGATGGCACGGTGATCGTGCTTTACGGCGACACGCCCTTCATCACCGGCGACACCCTCGCGGCCATGGTGACTGCCCGGGCCGATCACGACGTGGTCGTGCTGGGCTTCGACGCGAACGATCCGGCGCGCTACGGGCGGCTGAAGATGGATGGCGACACCCTGACGGCGATCGTCGAATACAAGGACGCCAGCGACGAGGAACGGGCCATCACCCTGTGCAACTCCGGGGTCATGGCCTGCGATGCGGGGCTGCTTTTTGCGCTGCTGGACAAGGTGTCGAACGACAATGCCTCGGGTGAATACTACCTGACCGACGTCGTCGCCCTGGCCCGGGCCGAGGGCCGGAGCGCGACGGCCGTGATCTGCCCGCAAGAGGAAACCCTTGGCGTCGACAGCCGGGCCGGGCTGGCCCGGGCCGAAGCCCTGTTCCAGGCCCGCGCCCGGACCGAGCTGCTGGAGCTGGGCGTGACCCTGACCGCCCCCGACACCGTCCACCTGGCCCATGACACGATCATCGGGCGCGATGTGGTCATCGAACCCAACGTGGTCTTCGGCCCCGGCGTCACCGTGGAAACCGGCGCCACCCTGCGGGCGTTTTCGCACCTCGAAGGCTGCCATGTCAGCCGGGGGGCCATCGTCGGGCCCTATGCGCGCCTGCGCCCCGGGGCCGAACTGGCCGAGGACACCCACATCGGCAATTTCGTCGAGATCAAGAACGCCACCATTGCCGAGGGCGCCAAGGTCAACCATCTCAGCTACATCGGCGACGCCTCGGTCGGCGAGAAGACGAACATCGGGGCGGGCACGATCACCTGCAATTACGATGGCTTCATGAAACACCATACCGAGATCGGCGCCGGCGCCTTCATCGGGTCCGACACCATGCTGGTGGCCCCGGTGCGCGTGGGCGACCGGGCGATGACGGCCACCGGGTCGGTCATCACCGAGGACGTGCCCGACGGCGCCCTGGCCCTGGCCCGCGCCCGCCAGGACACAAAGCCCGGCCGGGCGATCCGGCTGTTTGAATTCCTGAAGGCCAGAAAAGAAAAAGCACGCAAGGAGCAGGCGTAATGTGTGGAATCGTAGGCGTTCTGGGCGATCACGAGGTCGCGCCCATCCTTGTCGAGGCGCTCAAGCGGCTGGAATACCGGGGCTATGACAGCGCCGGAATTGCCACCATCCACGACGGCCATCTCGACCGCCGGCGCGCGGTGGGCAAGCTGATCAACCTGTCAGATAAGCTGGTGCACGAACCCCTGCGCGGCAAGTCGGGCATCGGCCACACCCGCTGGGCGACCCATGGCGCGCCGAACGAGGGCAACGCCCATCCCCACAAGGCCGGCCCCGTGGCCGTGGTGCACAATGGCATCATCGAGAACTTTGCCGAGCTGCGGGCCGAGCTGGCCGCCGCCGGTTACCAGGCCGAAACCCAGACCGACAGCGAACCGGTGGCCCTGATGGCCCAGATGTACATGGACGGGGGCATGAAACCGGTCGAGGCCGCCTTTGCCGCCATCGACCGGCTCGAAGGCGCCTTCGGCCTGGCCTTCCTGTTCGACGGCGAGGACGACCTGATCGTGGCGGCCCGCAAGGGGTCTCCGCTGGCGATCGGCTGGGGCGACGGCGAGATGTTCGTGGGCTCGGACGCCTTTGCGCTGGCGCCGATGACCGACCGGGTGACCTACCTGGAAGAGGGCGACCGGGCCGTGGTGACCCGCAAGGGGGCCGATTTCTTCGATGCCGCCGGGCACCGGGCGAACCGGTCCGTCACCCGGATCGAGGATATCGAGGGCCAGGTCGAAAAGGGCGGCCACAAGCACTGGATGTCCAAGGAAATCGCTGAACAGCCGTCGGTCATGGCCGATGTGCTGGACCATTACCTGGGGTCGGGCGCGCTGCGCTTTCCCGAGGGAGAGCTGGATTTCACCGGCATCGACCGGGTGATCATGGTGGCCTGCGGCACGGGCTATTACAGCTGTTTCGTGGCCAAGTACTGGCTGGAAACCCTGGCCCAGATCCCCGTGGAGGTCGACGTCGCCAGCGAGTTCCGCTACCGCGAGCCGCCCCTGTCCGAGCGCACCCTGGCCGTCTTCGTCAGCCAGTCGGGCGAAACCGCCGACACTCTGGCCGCCATGCGCTTTGCCACCGGGAAATGCCGGGTGGCGTCGGTGGTCAACGTGGCGCAAAGCTCGATCGCGCGCGAGGCCGACCTGGCCCTGCCGATCCTTGCCGGGCGTGAAATCTCGGTGGCCTCGACCAAGGCCTTCACCTGCCAGCTGATGGTGCTGGCCCTGGTGGCCATCAAGGCCGCCGCCGACCGGGGCACCCTGACCGCCGCCGCCCTGGCCGACCGCATCGCCGCACTCAAGGCCCTGCCCGCCCTGGCCAGCCAGGCCCTGGCCGCCGGCCCGCAGATCAGCGCCCTGTCGCAGGAATTGTCCGAGGCCCACGACGTGCTGTTCCTGGGCCGTGGCGGCATGTACCCGCTGGCGCTGGAAGGCGCGCTGAAGATGAAGGAACTGTCCTACATCCATGCCGAGGGCTATGCCTCGGGCGAGCTGAAACACGGGCCCATCGCGCTGATCGACAGCCATGTGCCGGTGATCGTCATGGCGCCGTCGGACCACCTGTTCGACAAGACAGTGTCGAACATGCAAGAGGTCATGGCCCGGGGCGGCAAGGTGCTGCTGGTGACCGATGCGGCGGGGGCCGACAAGGCCGGTCACGGCTGCTGGGGCGTCATCCGCATGCCCGAGGCCGACCCGATGTTCGCCCCCGTGATCTATGCCATCCCCGCTCAGCAAATCGCCTATCACACGGCCATCGCCAAGGGCACGGATGTGGACCAGCCGCGCAACCTCGCGAAATCGGTGACGGTGGAGTAACCTGCACCCGGGACCCAGTCAGGAGAGCCGCAGATGGCCAGGCAGTTCAACCAGATCACCGACGACCAGAAGGCCTTTGTCGAGGCCCAGCACATCTTCTTCACCGGCAGCGCGGCGTCGGACGGGCGGGTGAACGTGTCGCCCAAAGGCCAGGATTCGATGCGCATCCTGTCGCCCAACAGGCTGATCTGGCTGAACCTGACGGGCTCGGGCAATGAAACCGCCGGCCACCTGCTGGAACATCCGCGCATGACCCTGATGTGGTGTTCCTTCGAGACGCGGCCTCTGATCTACCGGATCTACGGCACCGCCCGCACGATCCACATGGGCGATCCGGATTGGGATGCGCTTTACGCCCATTTCCCGCCCAATATCGGGGCGCGCCAGATCTACGATGTGGCCGTCGAGATGACCCAGACCTCCTGCGGCTATGCCGTGCCCTTCATGGACTTTGCCGGCGACCGCGACACGCTGGACCGCTCGATGGAGGCCAAGGGCGACAACGGTGTGCCGCGCTACTGGATGGAACAGAACACGACCACTTTGGACGGCAAGCCCACCGGGATGCCCGAACAGGCGGTCTGAGACATGTCCGACTGGCTCGCCCGGCTGGAGGCCCTGGCCGATCCCGACCGGGCGGCCGGAGGTGCGGCCTACCACAAGGCCCCGCGCGTTTACCTGGGCGTGCCGAACCCGGTGCTGAACGATCTTGCGAAAGAGGCGCGTTCGACCCTGGATGTCGACGCCCGGATCCAAGCGACGGACGCCTTGTGGCGCACGGATATCCACGAGGCCCGCATCCTGGCCGCCAAGATCCTGACCCAGGCGCGGATCCGGCCGGACGAGCCCGTCTGGGAACAGATCATCGGCTGGGTGCCCGAGTTCGACGCCTGGGCCATTGCCGACCACGTCTGTATGGCCGGGCAAAAACGGCTGGTGGCGTGCCCGTCCCGGCTGGACGAGGTCGAACCCTGGACGACCTCCGATCACATGTGGACGCGGCGGGCTGCCCTGGTGATCACCCTGCCCTGGACCAAGCAGAACCACCCCAAGCCGGACGAGCTTGCCGCGCGCGACCGGGTGCTGGGCTGGGCAGAGGGCTACCTGGCCGACCACGAGTGGTTCATCCAGAAAGCCGTCGCCTGGTGGCTCCGCGACCTGTCCAAGCACGATGCCGCCCGCGTGCGGGCTTTTCTCGAGGAGCATGGCGGGCAGATGAAGCCATTTGCGCGAAAAGAAGCCTCAAAATATCTGGACTGACGGTGGCGGATCCGCCCGGGCGTAACCCTTCTGCAAGACCGCTGATCTAGCCTTTCCGGTCAAACAGGAAAGGATCCGTGATGGAAACCACAGCAACCTCTGCGCCCATGCCGGCGGCCGGCCCGGGCAAAAGCGGCCAGTCCGTGGGACATCAGGCCAAGGCAACCGTCGCCGCCGCGAAAGAGGCCGGTATCGAGCCGCCGAAAAACGCCCAGGGTCTCGCCGCATCGCAGATCGCACGCGGCGTTGAGGCGGCAATGATCTTTACCGCCCCCGAGCCCCCGGTCTCTGACCCGCCTGTCGCCGATCCCCCGGTGTCCGATCCGGCCGATCCGGTCTCCGATGGCTCCACTGCTTCAACCGACACATCCGGGGCCGACACCGCCCTGATACTGTTGACAGCCGACGCCGGGTACTCTGCCGCCAGCGACGCGATTGCACCGGAGTAAAGCGCGCGGCTCGGCGACAAGGCCCTCAACCCAGATGAACACCGCCATGTTCTCTTCCTGACGACGGCCAAGGCCCCGTTTTCTTATAAGAAAACGGCCCGGCGTTTTATAAAACGCCGGTGGCTGCACGGTCAGCGCGCGCCGGTCACCGTGACTTCGACCAGATCCGTCAACGGCGCACCGATCGCCTGCATCGCCAGCAGCGACATGCGGCTTCCGCTCCCCGCGTCGCCCCCGGAGGGCCGCAGCGTCAATGTCACGGTCGATCCCTGGTATTGCACCTGGCCGGTCTGTTCGCGCGCGGTCAGGGGCGTTTCCATCCACAGCCCCGGGATCGCCGGATCGCCAAGCGAGGCGATCGTCGTGCCCAGCCTGGCCGAGCCCGACACCGGCAGCGCGACAGGCACTTCGGCATCGGGTCTCGGTTCGGGTTTCAGCACAGGCATGTCCGGAGACACGGCCGTCGTTTCCGCCCCGCTCTGGCCCGGCCCGTCAAAGACACCCTTGACCGTTTCGCACCCCGCAAGCGCCATCGGCACCAGCAATCCTATCGTCATCCAGACTTTCATGCGCTCCTACATAAGCGCCCCGATCCGCCCCGTCCATCATTGCCCGCGCCGCTTCACCACCACGCCCCCTTGCCGGGTGGGCTCGGGACGTTTACCTCTTAACCCATGACAACGCCGCCGCTCATCGATCCCTTTGCCCGCGCAATCACCTACTTGCGCGTTTCGGTCACCGACCGCTGCGATTTCCGCTGCGTCTACTGCATGGCCGAGAACATGACCTTCCTGCCCAAGAAGGAACTTCTGACGCTGGAAGAGCTGGACCGCATGTGTTCGACCTTTGTCGGCATGGGCGTCGAAAAGCTGCGGATCACCGGCGGAGAACCGCTGGTCCGCCGCGATATCATGACCTTTTTCCGGTCCATGTCGCGTCACCTGGACAGCGGCGCTCTCAAGGAATTGACGCTGACGACCAATGGATCGCAGCTGGCCCGTTTTGCCCGCGATCTTTACGAGGCCGGCGTGCGGCGGGTGAACGTGTCGCTCGATACGCTCGACGCGGACAAGTTCGCCAAGGTGACCCGCTGGGGACGACTGGGCCAGGTGCTGAAAGGGATCGACGCGGCCCTGGACGCAGGCCTGAAGGTCAAGATCAACGCCGTGGCCCTGAAGGGCTTCAACGAGGAAGAGCTGCCCGCCATCACCGAATGGTGCGCCGACAAGGGCATGGACCTGACCTGGATCGAGGTCATGCCCATGGGCGACCTGGGCAACGAGGACCGCGTCGGCCAATACTGGTCGCTTGAGGATGTCCGCAAGACCTATGCCCAGCATTACGCGCTGACCGATCTGGCCGAGCGGACCGGCGGTCCGGCCCGCTATGTCCGGCTGGAGGAAACCGGCCAGAAGATCGGTTTCATCACCCCGCTCAGCCATAACTTCTGTGAAAGCTGCAACCGGGTGCGCCTGACCTGCACGGGCGAGCTGTACATGTGCCTGGGCCAGGACGACATGGCCGACCTGCGCGCCCCGCTGAGGGATTACCCCAACGATAACAGGGCATTGCAAGAGGCGATCCGCGCGGCCATCGGGCTGAAGCCCAAGGGCCACGATTTCGATTATTCCCGCCGCCGGGCCGACGGCCAGGTCGCCCGGCACATGAGCCACACGGGCGGCTGATGTCGCAACCGGGCGGGGTGACGCCGCTCTACAAGGCCTATTCCGTGCTGACCCGGCTGGCGGCGCCGCTGGTGCTGCAACACGTCGGGCGCAAGCTGGACCGTCACGGCGTCACGCCCGAGCGCATCGGCGAGCGCGCGGGCCATGCCACCCTCCCCCGGCCCGACGGGCCGCTGATCTGGTTCCACGGGGCCAGCGTCGGCGAAAGCCTGTCCGTCCTGACCGTGATCTCCCGGCTGGGCGAGCGCCTTCCGAAGGCGCATTTCCTGATGACCTCGGGCACCGCTTCCTCGGCCGAGATCGTCTCGCGCCGCCTGCCCCCCCGCACCGTGCACCAGTTCGCCCCCCTGGATGCGCCCCAGATCATCGACCGTTTCCTGGATCACTGGCAGCCGCAGGCCGGGGTCTTCGTGGAAAGCGAGCTCTGGCCCGGAATGCTGATCCGCGCCCGTGACCGGGGCGTGGCCCTGGCCCTGCTGAACGCCCGGCTGTCCGAGAAATCGGCCCGGGGCTGGGCGCGCTACCAGGACACCTCGGCTTTGCTGCTGGGTTGTTTCCAGGTCATGCTGACCCAGAACGCCGACATTGCCGAGCGCCTGCGCCGGATGGGCGCAGACGAGGACCGGCTGGAAATCGGGGCCAACCTGAAGGCCACCGCCGCCCCCCTGCCCGTCGACGCGATTACCCGCGAGGAATTCGGCCGGGCCGTGCGCGGGCGACCGGTCTGGGCGGCCAGTTCCACCCACCCGGGCGAGGAAGAGATCGTCCTGCAGGCGCATCAAGCCGTGCTGGCCCGCCATCCTGACGCCCTGCTGTTGCTGATCCCGCGCCATCCCGAACGGGGCGACGGGGTACAGGCCATGATCGCCGACCAGGGGCTGACCGGTGCCCGGCGCAGCCTTGGCGAAAAGATCGGCCCGGCCACGCAGGTCTACCTGGCCGACACCCTGGGCGAAACCGGCACATGGTATGCCGTGGCCCCCATCGTGCTGCTGGGCGGGTCGTTGCTGCCGGACATCGGCGGGCACAACCCGTTTGAACCGGCCGGTTCTGGCACGGCGGTCCTGACCGGCCCGCACGTGGCCAATTTCTCGGAAACCTTCGGGCCGATGGTGGACAGTGGGGCGGCGACCGAAACGGGCTCGGCGCGGGATCTTGCGGATGCGGTCCTGCGCTGGCTTGACGACCCGGCCGCGTTGGACGCCGCCCGCCTGTCGGCCCGGCGTTTCGCCGAAGGCCAGTCGGCCGCGCTGGACCAGGTGATCGACCGGCTGATCGCGGTGCTGGGGCTGTGAACCCGGCCGCCCTCTCTGGACCTTGGTCCGGCGATTGCCGATAAGGCGGCGATGGCCCGACACCCTGCCCTGCCGATCGACGACGCCCTGCCCGACCTGCAGGCCGCCATGGACAGCGGCGGGCGGGCCGTGCTGCAAGCGCCTCCGGGCGCGGGCAAGACGACACGGGTGCCGCTCGCCCTTCTTGAAACAGGGGTCCCGGGTCGCATCGTCATGCTGGAACCCCGCCGCCTGGCCGCCCGCGCCGCCGCCGAACGCATGGCCGAGGCCCTGGGGGAAACGGCCGGCCAGACCGTCGGCTACCGCGTGCGCGGGACGACCAAGGTGTCCAAGGCCACGCGGATCGAGGTGGTGACCGAAGGCATCCTGACCCGGATGCTGCAATCCGACCCGGAACTGCCGGGCGTGGGCACGGTGATCTTCGACGAATTCCACGAGCGCTCTCTTCAGGCGGACCTGGGGCTGGCCCTGTGCCTCGAGGTCACCGAGACGCTGCGTGACGACCTCCGCCTGCTGGTGATGTCGGCCACGCTGGACGCAGGGCCCGTGGCCGAGCTGATCGGGGCGCCCATCGTCACGTCCCAGGGCCGCAGCTTTCCGGTCGAGGAACGCTGGCTGGACACCGCCCTGCCCCCCAGGACCCGGCGGCCGCAGGCCCTGGCCGACCTGATCGTTGCGGCGGAACGCGACACGCGGGCGATGGGCGGGGCGATCCTGGCGTTTCTTCCGGGCGAGGGCGAGATTCGCCAGTGCATGGCCGCCCTGTCCGGCCGCCTGCCCGACGATTGCACCCTGCGCCCCCTGTTCGGGGCGCTGCCCTTCGCCGAGCAGCAGGCCGCCCTGGCGCCGTTGGCGACGGGGCGCAAGGTGGTGCTGGCAACCTCCATCGCCGAAACCTCTCTGACCATTCCCGACGTGCGGGTGGTGGTCGACGGCGGCCAGGCCCGGCGCGCGCGGTTCGATCCCGGCTCGGGCACGGCCCGGCTGGTGACCGAACGTGTCACCCGGGCCGAGGCCGTCCAGCGTGCCGGCCGGGCCGGACGCGTGGCCGAGGGGTTCTGTTACCGGCTGTGGACACGGGGCGAGCACGGCGCGCTGGCCGCCTTCCCGCCGCCCGAGATCGCCGCCGCCGACCTGGCCGGACTGGCCCTGGATTGTGCGCTGTGGGGAACGCCGCCAGAGGAGATGGCCTTTCTCACGCCCCCGCCCGAGGGTGCCTATGCCGAGGCCCGGGCCCTGTTGACCCTGTTGGGCGCCTTGGACGACGACGGGCGCATCACACCGCACGGGCGGGCGCTGGCCCGGCTGCCGCTGCACCCGCGCATGGGGCACATGCTGCGGTTGGCCGGTCCCTCGGCCGCACCGCTGGCCGCTCTGCTGGAAGACCGCGATCCCCTGCGCGGGGCCCCGGTCGACCTGGCCTTACGCCTCGAAGCCCTGCGCAATCCGACCCGCACCGCCCGCGAGCGCAACCTCCAGGTCAACCGCCCCACCCTGGACCGGATCTCTGGCGAAGCCCGACGCCTGGCCGCCCGTGCCGGGCCCGAGGCCGACCTGGCCCCGGCCGAACAGGCTGCCCTGGCCTATCCGGACCGCATCGGCCAGCGCCGCAAGGGAGAGGCGCCCCGGTACGTGCTGTCAGGCGGCAAGGGCGCCGTCCTGCCCGAGGCCGATCCCCTGGCGGGCAGCCCCTGGCTGGTGGTGCTGGATACGGATGGCAACCCGCGCGAGGCCCGCGTGCGGATGGCCTCGGCGATCACGGCAGGGCAGATCCGATCCCTGTTCGCCGATCGCATCGAACACCTGCGGACCTGCACGTGGTCCAAACGCGACCGGCGGGTGATCGCCAGTCGGCAAGAGAAGCTGGGCGCGATCGTGCTGCAGGAAGAAACCTGGAAGGACGTGCCCCCTGACGAGGTCGCGCGCGCCATGCTGGACGGCGTGCGCGACCTGGGCCTGCGACTGGACGGCCCGGCCGGCCGCCTTGCCCGGCGGGTAGAGCTGGTGCGGGCCGGCGGCGCCGATCTGCCGGATTTCTCGATCGACGGGTTGATGGACCGGCTTGAAGACTGGCTACAGCCCATGTTGACAGGCGTGCGGTCTGCCGAGGACTGGAAACGGTTCGACCCCTTCCCGGCGCTCGACGCATGGCTGGGCTGGGCCGGACGGCAGGTCGTCGACCGAGAGGCTCCGGGGCAATACACGACACCCCTGGGCCGGAAGATTGCCATCGATTACTTGGACGAGGGCCCGGAGATCGCGTTGCGATTGCAGGAAGTGTTTGGCGTGACGAGACATCCGCGCGTGGCAGGCCGCCCCCTAAAGATCAGCCTGTTGTCACCCGCGGGGCGGCCGGTACAGGTGACCCAGGATCTTCCCGGGTTCTGGGCCGGATCCTACACAGACGTACGCAAGGATATGCGGGCGCAATACCCCAAGCATCCCTGGCCCGAAGACCCGACCCAAGCCGATCCGACGCTACGTGCGAAACCGCGCAGTTCGCGCCGATAGATTTTTCCAAGGAAAAATCTTGATCGAGATTTTTCGCCGAAAAATCTCTGTCTCAGACCCCCAGACACCAGCGCATGACGGCCTTTTGGGCATGGAGACGGTTCTCGGCTTCATCGAAAATCACCGATTGGGGGCCATCCATGACCTCCGAGGTGACCTCTTCGCCCCGATGCGCCGGAAGGCAATGCATGAAAAGCGCATCCGGCTTCGCCTTGGCCATCAGGGCCGCATTGACCTGATAGGGACGCAACAGGTTGTGCCGCCGTTCACGCGCGGATTGCGCATCATGCATCGACACCCACGTATCCGCGACGATCAGGTCAGCATCCGCCACGGCGGCCTCGGCATCGCGACAGATCTCCACCTTGGACCCTTGGGCGCGGGCCAACTCGACGAACTCCGGCTCTGGGTCAAGCACTTGCGGCCCGGCGAATGTCAGGTCGAACCCGAACTGGCCCGCCGCATGCAGGAACGAGGCGCAGACATTATTGCCATCGCCACACCAGACCACCTTCCGCCCTGCAATCGAACCCCGGTGTTCCTCGTAGGTCAGAATGTCCGCCATGATCTGACAGGGGTGCGTCCTGTCCGTCAGCCCGTTGATCACCGGCACATCGGCGAACTCCGCCATCTCGGTCAGCACGGTTTCATCGAAAGTCCGGATCATGATCAGATCTACGTAGCGGCTGAGCACGCGCGCGGTGTCGGCGATCGTCTCTCCATGCCCCAGCTGCATGTCGGCGCCGGACAGCACCATGGTCTGCGCCCCCATCTGGCGCGCGCCCACGTCGAAACTGACCCGCGTACGGGTGGAGGGTTTTTCGAAGATCAACGCAACCATGTGGTTCTTCAAAGGCTGCTCGGCATCGGGTGCGGCGTGCAATTGGCCGGCGCGGGCGGTCTTCATCGCCGCCGCCTGGTCGATCATCGCCCGCAACTCGGTGGGGTCCGTCTTGTGGATATCAAGGAAGTGGTTCATGTCGAATATCTCGTGTTCTTGCCGGAACCTGGGGGCTCTGCCCCCAGACCCCCGGGGTATTTCGAAGAGGAAGACTCAGGCCGTTTCCGCAACCAGTGCCGTCGCCGCGGCATCCAATCGTGCGATGGCCGCGTCGATCTCGTCATCGGAAATCGTCAACGGAGGCAGCAGGCGGATCACATTGTCCGCGGCGGGAACGGTCAGCACCAGCTGGTCGTAGCCGGCCTTGACCACATCCATGTTGGCCGCCACGCATTTGATCCCGAGCATCAGCCCGGACCCGCGCACCGCCTCGAAGACTTCCGGATGAGACGCCACCAGCCCTTCAAGCTTTTGGCGCAGCAGGCCCGCCTTTCGGTTGACCTCGTCCAGAAAGCCGGGACCCGTCACGATATCCATCACCTTGGAGCCAACCGCACAACCCAGCGGGTTGCCCCCGTAGGTCGAACCATGAGTGCCTGCGGTCATGCCGGATGCCGCCTCTTCAGTGGCCAGCACCGCCCCGAGGGGAAAGCCACCACCAATGCCCTTGGCGACCATCATGATGTCCGGCGTGATGCCCGCCCATTCATGGGCAAACAGCCGGCCCGTCCGGCCCATGCCGCATTGCACCTCGTCGAGGATCAGCAGGATCCCCTTGTCATCGCACAAGGCCCGCAGCGCCTTCAGCTTGTCGTCCGCCATCGGGATGATGCCGCCCTCTCCCTGGACCGGCTCGACCAGGATCGCCCCAACCGTGTCCGAGATCGCCTCTGCCAGCGCAGCATCATCCCCCCAGGGCAGATGCACGAAACCGGGCAACAGCGGGCCGAACCCCTTGGTCATCTTCTCGGATCCGGCCGCCGCAATACCCGCCGACGACCGCCCGTGGAACGACCCGGAAAACGCGATGATATCGGTCTTCTCGGGATGCCCCTTGTCGTACCAGTACTTGCGCGCCATCTTCACCGCCAGCTCGCAGCTTTCCGTGCCGGAATTGGTGAAGAACACCGTATCGGCAAAACTCGCCTCGACCAGCTTGTCCGCCAGGGCCTGCTGCTGAGGGATCTGGTAAAGGTTCGACGTATGCCACAGCGCCCCTGCCTGCTCGGTCAGGGCCGCAACAAGCTCGGGGTTGGCATGGCCAAGCGCATTGACCGCGATCCCCGCGCCGAGGTCCAGGAAACGTCGGCCGTCCGCCTCGATCAGCCAGGAACCTTCGCCCTTCACAAAGGACAGCGGCGCGCGGGAATAGGTCGGCAGAACGGACGGGATCATCGGATCATCCTTTTCATGGATCAGGCCCTGTCAGTGCCTCAGCAGGGCCCATGCGTCAACGATTTCAGTAAGGTATGGCCCAAATCCGGGCCAGGAACAGCAGGCGGCGGCGCGTCAGGCGCTTCGGCGTCGGGGAAGGCGATATGCGATCAGGCTGTTCATAGCTCGGCGCATACAGCCATTTGAACCGCCTGAGAAGCCCTTTTCTTTCTCTTTCCAAATACCCCGGGGGCGTCCTCTGCAAGAGGACGGGGGCAGAGCCACCAACCCCGTCCACCATCCGCCCCGGTCTCAGGGTTTCAGCCGATAGCCCGACCGCAGCATCCACCGGGCGATGCCCACAACCACGGCACAGGCCAGCAGGCAGACCGCCCCGCCCAGCCACGCAGAACTGTCCGACACCCCGATCATCCCGTAGCGCACGCCGTCGATCAGGTAGAATACCGGGTTCAGGTGAGTCACGATCGCCAGGCCTCGCGGCAGCCCCTCGACCGAGTAGAACGTGCCCGACAGGAAGGCCAAGGGCGTGATGATGAAGTTGGTGATCGCCGCCATCTGGTCGAACTTCTGCGCAAAAACCGCGGCGATGATCCCCAGGCCTCCCATCACCACCGACCCCAGCAGCACGAAGACCAGCGCCACCACCGGATGAGCCGGCGCCGTCCCCGTCAGCACGGTGATCGCCAGCGCGATTGTCACGGCCACCGCCAGCCCCCGGGCCGTGGCCCCGCACAGGTAGCCCACGGTCAGCTCGGTGCCCGACAGGGGTGGCATCAGCGTGTCGACGATATTGCCCTGCACCTTCGACACCATGATCGACGAGGACGCATTGGCAAACGCATTCTGGATCACCGACATCATCATGATCCCCGGCGCCAGGAAGGCCGCGAAGGGCACGCCCATCACGTCTCCGCGCTGCGGCCCGATGGCCAGTGTGAAGATCATCAGGAACAGCCCCGCCGTCACCAGAGGCGCCAGCAGTGTCTGCGTCCAGACGGCCGTGAACCTGCGGATCTCGCGTTCGACCAGCGTGAAGAGCCCCAGCCAGTTCACCCGCCCGAACCGGCGGATGCCCAGGTCCCTTTCATGTCCGATGTCGCTCATCTTGGTCTTTCCCTTCCGGTCCCGGTCCCGACGCCGCGTCCGCAACACTTGTTCACCAATGACGCGGGGTTCTCAGGCGGCGTCTTGTAACTCCCTCGGCGGGGACTAAAATAGGGGACTGCTTGAGATGTCGAGTGCGGCCGCCGGATGCGGCCCACTTTTTTTGGGGAAGGGTCGCGAATGTCTTGGACGGACGAACGGGTTGAACTGCTGAAGAAGATGTGGAGCGAGGGCCAGTCGGCCAGCCAGATCGCCAAGGAACTTGGCGGCGTGACCCGGAATGCGGTGATCGGCAAGGTCCATCGCCTTGGATTGTCGAACCGCACCGCGGGCACCGGCCCGGCCCCGGCCGCCGCGGCCCCCGCCGCGCCCAAGCCCGAGGCCAAGCCCAAGGCCGCCGCTCCCAAACCCGAGGCCAAGCCCAAGCCTGCGCCCAAGCCGGAACCGGCCGCCGAGCCGCAGGCCGAGGCCGCCGCGCCTACCGAAACCGAAACCCGCATCCCCGCGCGCAAGCAGATCATCCCGGCCGGCCAGCCCCTGCCGCCGCAGCCCTCGGCCAACGAAATCAGTCCCGAGGCGCTGGCCAAGGTCTCGGAGATTGAAAAGAAAGCCAAGAAACTCACCCTGATGGAGCTGACCGAGCGCACCTGCAAATGGCCCGTGGGCGACCCGGCGACCGAGGATTTCTGGTTCTGCGGCCTGCCCGCCCAGGCTGGCAAACCCTATTGCGAGGCCCATGTGGGCGTCGCCTTCCAGCCGATGAGCGCCCGGCGCGACCGCCGGCGGTAATCCCGTATCCGTCCGGGTCGATCCCGGTCAAGTCAACTGATGACACGTCAACGCCCGGCCGGTCCTGCCTGCCGGGCGTCTTGTTATCCACTCACCCCTTCATGGCGCACAGCCATGTCACCGGGGCGGCCCCGCTCAGTTCAGCGGCGCGGGCGAGGTGAACTTGGGGATCGGGTTGGTCGAGGCCGGGGCCGGCTCGATCGAGACCCAGTTGCCCTCGGCCAGGTCCAGGTTGGCGGGGATGTCCTCTTCCCAGAAGCCCACGACAACCGGCGTGATGTTCAGGTACAGCTTGTCGTCGACGATCCGCCACAGGTTCGGATTGCCCGGCACCTTGCCGCCCTTCGACACGCCATAGGCGCAATGGCCATCGTATTGCGGCACGTAATGCGCGGGATCGGCCAGGAAGGCGTCGCGGTTGGCCTCGGTCGAAAACGCGAAGGTGGCGCCGTTGTACTCGGCGGTGATGTCGGCCTTGCCCGGCACCGGGGCCGGCTGGCTGTGGCCGACGGGGGCCTGGTCGAGGCTGAAATAGGCCACGACGTCATAGCCCGACACGGCAAAGCCGGTGCCGTCGACGAATTGCTCGCCGGCCAGGGCCGGGACGGACAGCGCGGCTGTCAGGCTGGCAGCCAGGGCTGCGGCCAGGGAAAAGCGGGTCATTGGGAGATCCTCCAGAACACTCACGGGGCCGACATGGCGCCGGCCTGCGGGTAATCTGCGACATGTCCCCCGGCCTGCGAACCCCGCCTCGCGCGTTGGTGAGACCCGCTCAGCGCGCGTGAAGGAACTCCGCCCGATTGTTACAGAACATAGGCCCGATCCGGTGCCGGGCGCTCGCGCCCGGACACGTTTGCGCAATCCAGGGCGCCCCCAGCGCCGCTCAGGCCCGCTTGCGCAGCACGTTCATGTCCTGCCCGCCCAGGATCGCCCCGGGCAGGATGTCGACCACGTCCATGTGGCGCGACCATTCCCGCCGGATGTATTCGGGATCGTGCGAGGCCAGCCCGTAGGTCCCCGTCCCCGGGGCCGAGGGCGTTTCAAGGAAAATGAACCCCTGCTCGCGCAGCATGTCGTCGGTCACCTTGTCCCAGCCAAGGTTGGCGGTCACGAAATGGCTGCGGCGCAATTGCAGCATGGTGTAGCTGGAGGTGGTCAGGAAGGCATAGCCGCCGGGCCGCAGGATGCGGGTGATCTCGGTCAGCCAGGCCTCGGCGCTTTCCGCGTTCAGGTGGGTCCAGATCGACACAGAGAACACCACGTCGAAGGCCCGGTCCCGGAACGGCAGGGGCGGATCGAACTTGGTGACCCGGCAGGCCACGTCGGGGATCTGCGGGCGCAGGTAGCGGATCGCCTTGGGGTCCACGTCGACGCAGACATCCGGCTTGCGGAAGAAATGGTACAGGGGCATCGCCACCCGGCCCACCCCGCAGCCGAAATCGAGGATCCGCTGATCGGTGATCGGCTTGCCCGTGTAGGTTTCGATCGCCTCGTGGATGGTGCGGGCCATGTTGGTGCCCTGCCGCACGAAGACGTGTTCGCGGTTCTCGTGGGTTTCCATCATGTTGCCGGGTTCAGGCAGCTCGACGGCCTTGACCCATGCGTCGGTGATTTCGGTCATCTGCGGCTCTCCGATCCCGTTGTCGGGCCGACTAAACCGCATCCGCGCGTGACCGGCAAGGCTGCCCGGGTCACGCCCCGATCACCGCAGGATCGGCGGCTTGTCGGGGTCCGACCCGGGGGCTGTGCGCACGACCTCCGCCCGGGCTTCGGGCTGGGGCAGGTCAAAGCGCAGCCCCACCCGCGCCAGCCGCGCCGCGATCGGGTCCGAGGCCGCGAAGAAGGCCACGTCCAGCGATCCGGCCTCGATGCCCGAAAAGGTCAGCGCCTCGTTCACCGCCCGGGCCAGGGCCGGTTCCGCCCCCGGCTGCGCGTCGATCACCCCCAGCACATGGCCCCGCCCGTCGCTGCCGTAGGTGGCCTCGACCAGGTAGGCCGCATGGGCCAGCCCGCCGGCCGTGGCCAGCTTGGCATCCAGCGCCGACAGCAGCCGTTCCGGCACGCCCGAGGGCGGCAGCAGCTCGGTGATGCGGTGTTCGACCTCGGACGGCCCCTCGCCCAGCGTCTCGTGCAGCCAGTCCACCGCCCCGGCCGGGATCAGGATCGACGAGGGCGCGACCTCGGGGTTGACGGCCAGGCCGATGCCCTGCCCCGCCAGCATCGAGGTGATCGCCCGCCCCGACAGCGCCGCATAGGGCGCGGGACGGCCGGCGAAGCGTGCCAGCCGGTCTTCGCGATCAAAGGCCAGCACGAACTGGCCATCCTCGACCGAGAACGTCTCGGGCCGGATCCGGTCGCCCTCGGCCTCGGTTTCCAGCATCAGGAACAGCTCGCTGTCGGCTAGCCGTTCGAAAAAGCGCAGCCGGGCCGCGTCGTCGTCGGGGGCGATGTCCATGGCCCCGTGGGCGATGTCGAGCGGAGTGCGTTCGGTCATGCGAGAACCTCTTTGACCCGGGCGCGCAGGACGGGCAGGACCTCGTCCCCGAACCAGGGATTGCGTTTCAGCCACGCCGTATTGCGCCAGGACGGGTGCGGCAAGGGGAGAGCGCCAGGCCAATGGTCGCGCCAGTTCCGCACCGCCTCTGTCAGCGGGCCCTTGACCCCAAGATGCCAGCGGATCGCGTGCGCGCCCACCAGGACCTTCAGCTCGATCCGGTCGAGCGTCTGCATCACCGGCTCATGCCAGGTGGCCGCGCAGACCGGCGGCGGCGGCAGGTCGGCCTTGCGCGCGTCGTATCCCGGGAAGCAGAAGGCCATGGGCACCACGGCCACCCGGTCGCGGTCATAGAAGGTGGCGGCGTCCATCCCCAGCCAGTCGCGCAGCCTATCGCCCGAGGGATCGGTGAACGGCCGCCCCGAGGCATGCACCCGCGCCCCGGGCGCCTGCCCCGCGATCAGCAGCCGGGCCCCGGGCCGGAACCAGGCCACGGGGCGCGGGGCATGGGCCGTGGCGGTGGCGGCGAAACGCTCGGCGCACAGCCGGCAGGCCCCGATCCGCGCGGCCAGGTCCGGCTCACGGCCCCTCTGCACGGCAGCCGCCATGGTCAGCCCCCAATCGTGGCGCGACCGGCCACCCTTGTGCCGCAATGCCGCGCGGGGCTGCCTTGAATCCGGCTTCCAAATACCATTGAATGCACACACTTCCCCCTATTTCCGGGCGTAAACGACCTATATATCTGTTTCGCATAAAAACGGAACGTGTCCGTGAAGCGGAGCGCCCAGGGGGCGCGCTGCGACAGGGGCAAAGTTCGGGCCGAGCAGGCCTGCGCCAGGACCGAAAACTGCGACCGAAACCGCGACCGAAACCGCAACCGCAAAGGCCGGGGGACCCGCCCGGGACCGACATGCTGGAATTCAAGAACGTCAGCAAATCCTTCTGGACCGGATCACAGCACAAGGTGATCCTGGACCAGGTGTCGTTCACGGTCGAACTGGGAAAATCGCTGGGCATCCTGGCCCCCAACGGCACCGGCAAGACGACCCTGATCAACATGATGGCCGGGCTGGAAAAACCCGACGACGGGGAAATCATCCGGTCGTGTAATATCTCGTTCCCGCTGGGCTTCATGGGCGGCGTGGTCGGCCGGGTCTCGGCCATGGAAAACGCCCGCTACATCGCCCGGCTCTACGGGCTTGATCCCGATTACGTCGAGGCCTACTGCCGCTGGGTCTGCGGCCTGGGCGAGTATTTCGACCAGCCGGTGGGCACCTATTCCTCGGGCATGCGCTCGCGGTTCGCGCTGGCGCTGATGCTGGCGCTGGATTTCGACATCTACCTCATCGACGAGGGCATGCCCGCCACGACGGATGTGGAATTCAACAAGAAGGCCGGATCCATCATCGAAGAGCGGCTGAATTCGACGACCATCGTCATCGTCAGCCACGACCCCAAGACGCTTGAAAAGTTCGCCCAGCAGGCCGCCGTTCTGTCGGGGGGGCAACTTTACATGTTCGACACTCTGGAAGAAGCGAAACAGCTCTATGACTACGAAACCCAAGGCTAGAAAGTTTCGCATCAAACGCAGCACGGCCACCAGCGCCCTGCGCACGGCCGCGGCCACTGCCGCGATGCCGGACGATGACGACCACCCCCTGCCAACGGGCGGCGGGCGCCCGGCCTCGCCCGGGGCCGACCCGATCATCCTGGGCCAGACGGCCTCCAGCCAGGCCGCATCCGGCGCAGAGCCCCCCCGTTCCGGCCCTCTACCCGGACCCCGCCCGGTCCGCCCCGCCGATCCCGCATCGCGGGTCCCGCCGCCCGCGGGCGACGACCAGCCCGTGCGCCCCACACGGCCCGCCGCCGCAGCGCCCCAGACACCCCAGCAGGCACCCCACCAGACACCGCCCCCCGCGGACCAGGCGGCATCCGGCCCGTCGCTGAACGCGTCGCTGAATTCGTCCCAGGTCGAAATCGACGCCGACCTGGATGCCATCCGGCGCGAGGGCCTGACCGGGCGCCAGCTGCGCATGGCCCGGCGCGTGGCCCAAAAGCACAACCTGCTGGCCCGCTCGGATTTCGACGCCGTGCGCCTGCTGCGCAAGGCCGGGATCGACCCGTTCAAGCATTCCAACATGCTGGAACTGGTGGTCCCCCGGTCCGAGGGCGAGGACGCCGCCCAGGGCGCCGACGCCCCGACCCGGACGCAACTGGCCACCCTGCCCCAGACCCTGCCCCAGAAACGCGGCGAAACCCTGCCCGCCCCGGACATGAGCCCGGCCGAACGGCGCAACCGCGAGATCGCCAACATCCAGCGCGAAATCGCCATGCGGCGGCGGCGCAAGCTGATGCTGCTGATGGCCCGGCTCAGCTTTTTCGTGCTGCTGCCGACCTTCCTGGCGGGGTGGTATTTCTACGTCGCGGCCACGCCGATGTATTCCACCAAGTCCGAATTCCTGATCCTGCAGGCCGACAACACCGGCGGCGGCGGCATCGGCGGGCTGCTGGCGGGCACCCAGTTCGCAACCAACCAGGATGCGATCGCCGTTCAATCCTACCTGGAATCGAAAGACGCCATGCTCAGGCTGGACCGCGATGTCGGCTTCAAGGCGCATTTCGAACAGGCGTGGATCGACCCGATCCAGCGGCTGGATCCCGATGCGTCCAACGAAAAGGCCTACAAGGTCTACAAGAAACGCGTGAAGATCGGCTACGACCCGACCGAGGGCGTGATCCGCATGGAGGTCACCGCCGCCGATCCCCTGGTCAGCGCCGAGTTCTCGCGCAAGCTGATCTCCTATGCCGAGGAACGGGTGAACAACCTGTCCGAGAAGAAGCGCGAAGACCAGATGCGCGACGCCATGATGAGCTTTGAAAAGGCCGAAACGGACCGCCGCGCGGCCCAGGAAAACCTGGTGAACCTGCAACAGGAAGGTGCCCTGTTGGACCCTGAAGGCGTGATCGGGTCGCTGCGCGGCCAGATCAGCAATGTCGAGGTGCAGCTGCAGGAACGCCAGCTTGACCTGGCCGCCCTGCTCGACAACGCCCGGCCCAACCAGGCCAAGGTCGACGGCGCGCGCGGCGACATTCGCCGGCTGCAGGCGCTGCTGGATGATCTCAATGCACGGATGACCGATGCCTCGCGCGGCGAAAACTCGCTGGCCCGGCTGACCACGCGGATCCAGATGGCCCAGGCCGACCTGGCCACGCGCGACCTGATGCTGCAATCGGCGCTGCAACAGGTCGAACAGACCCGGATGGAGGCCAACCGCCAGGTGCGCTACCTGACCACCTCGGTCGTGCCCGTCGCGTCAGAGGAACCCAGCTATCCCCGCGCGTTCGAGGACACGATCCTGGCCTTCCTGATCTTCTCGGGCATCTACCTGATGATCTCGCTGACCGCGTCGATCCTGCGCGAACAGGTCACGTCCTGATACTGGGCTGATCCCTGCCCAATAACGGGCCACAACGCGGGAGCCCGCCACCCGGCGGCACCCGCGTTGCACTGCGCCGCCAAACCGCGTACCCAAAGCGCGCGCCGGTCTTCGGCGCCTGACCTGATCCTGGAACCGGTGTGCTCATGAACCATGTCGCCGTCGCCGATCTGACCATCGGCAATGACCTTCCCCTCACCGTGATCGCAGGCCCCTGCCAGCTGGAAAGCGCCGATCACGCCCAGATGATCGCCGGTACGATGAAAGAGGCCTGTGCTGCGGCGGGCGCCCAGTACGTCTTCAAGGCGTCCTATGACAAGGCCAACCGCACCTCGCTTTCGGGCAAGCGCGGGCTGGGCATGGACGAGGGGCTCAAGGTGCTGGAGGGCGTGAAAAAGGCGCTTGGCGTGCCGGTGCTCACCGACATCCACGGGCCCGACCAATGCGCCCCCGTGGCCGAGGTCGCCGACATCCTGCAGATCCCGGCGTTCCTGTGCCGCCAGACCGACCTGCTGATCGCCGCCGGAGAAACCGGGGCGGTGGTCAACGTCAAGAAGGGCCAGTTCCTGGCCCCCTGGGACATGCCCAACGTGGTGTCCAAGATCGAAAGCACCGGCAACACCCGCATTCTTCTGACCGAGCGCGGCACCTCCTTCGGCTACAACACCCTGGTGGCCGACATGCGCGCCCTGCCCCAGATGGCGAAATCCGGCTATCCCGTTGTCATGGACGCCACCCACTCGGTCCAGCAGCCGGGCGGCCAGGGCGGGTCCTCGGGCGGCCAGCGCGAATTTGCCCCGGTGATGGCCCGGGCCGCCGTATCTTTGGGAATTGCCTCGGTTTTCATCGAAACGCACGAAAATCCGGACACCGCCCCCTCGGACGGGCCCAACATGATCCCCCTGTCACAAATGCCCGCATTGATTGAAACATTGATGCGTTTCGATGCGCTTGCTAAGGCAGACCCGATCCTGCTCTGATCTACGACAAAGAGATTTAAACGATGACCAAACCGCTTTCCGATGTCACGCCCAACACCTGGGAATTCCTGCGCGACCCGATGATCAAGCCGACCGGCTTCCGCGAATACGACGCGCGCTGGAAGTACCCCGATGAAATCAACCTGCCCGGCGTCACGGCGCTTGGGCTGGGTCTTGGCACGCAGATGCGCCGCCATGGGCTGAAACCCGTGATCGCCGTGGGCAACGACTATCGCGACTATTCGCTGGCCATCAAGAACGCCCTGATCATCGGCCTGATGCAGGCCGGCATCCAGGTCAAGGACATCGGCCCCTGTATCACGCCGATGGCCTATTTCTCGTCCTTCCACCTGGACGTGCCCGGCGTGGCCATGGTCACCGCCTCGCACAACCCCAACGGCTGGACCGGGGTCAAGATGGGCTTTGCCATGCCCCTGACCCACGGCCCCGACGAGATGGGCGAGCTGAAGGACATCGTGCTGAACGGCAAGGGAGAACCGGCCGAGGGCGGATCCTGCGAATTCGTGCCCGGCGTCTGGGACGCCTACATGGACGACCTGGTCGGCGACTTCAAAATGTCGCGCAAGCTCAAGGTCGTCTGCGCCACCGGCAATGGCTCGGCCTCGGCCTATGCCCCCGCCCTCTTCGAGCGCATCGGGGTCGAGGTCGTCGCCTCGCACAACGAACTCGACTACACCTTCCCCAACTACAACCCGAACCCCGAAGCCATGGAAATGCTCCATGACATGTCCGACAGCGTGAAGGCGAGCGGCGCCGACTTTGCCCTGGGCTTCGACGGAGACGGCGACCGCTGCGGCGTGGTGGACGACGAGGGAGAAGAGATCTTCGCCGACAAGGTGGGCGTGATCATGGCCCGCGACCTGGTCAAGCTGTACCCGGGCTCGACTTTCGTGGCCGACGTGAAATCAACCGGGCTCTTTGCGTCCGACCCCGAGCTGCAGGCCGCAGGCGCCAAGGCCGATTACTGGAAAACTGGCCACAGCCACATGAAACGCCGGGTACACGAACTGGGTGCCCTGGCCGGGTTCGAAAAGTCGGGCCACTACTTCATGGCGGGCGAGGTCGGCCGCGGCTATGACGACGGCATGCGCGTGGCGGTCGAAATCTGCAAACTGATGGACCGCAACCCGGACATGAAAATGTCGGACCTACGCAAGGCCCTGCCGAAAACCTGGTCCACGCCGACCATGTCCCCCTATTGCGCCGATACCGAGAAGTACGACGTGCTCGACCGCATCGTCGCAAGAGTCGTCAAGCATGCCGAAGACGGTGGAACATTCGCCGGCCGCGCCATTGCCACGGTTGTTACGGTCAACGGCGCTCGGGTGATCCTGGACAACGGCTCCTGGGGCCTTGTGCGCGCGTCCTCGAACACCCCGAACCTGGTGGTGGTCTGCGAAAGCTCGGACAGCGACGAAGAGATGCGCGCGATCTTCAAGGAAATCGACGGGTTCATCCGCACGGAAGACGCCGTCGGAGACTACGATCAGTCGATCTGATACTTGAAACCGGGAATGGGGGCGCTGCCCCCGCCCTTCTGCGAAGGGCTCCCCCGGGGTACTTTGAAAGAGAAAGAAGCAGGGCAACGTCTGCTGCTTCTTTCTCTTCTCAAATACCCAAACCCGCGCCATCCGCGAGCGCCCCGTTGACCTGCCGGGTGAACAGGATGGATTGCGAGCCGCGGCCGTTCTGACTATGTGACGCTCCATGAGTGAGAACCCGCCCCAGCTGCGCCCCGACATCGCGCCCGCCATCCGACTGTCCGAAGACCGCCGGAGCGGCCAGCCCACCGTGGGCATGGTATCTCTGGGCTGTCCGAAGGCTTTGGTCGATAGCGAGCGGATCCTGACCCGGCTGCGCGCCGAGGGTTATGGCGTCTCGCCTGATTATTCCGGGGCCGACGCGGTCATCGTGAACACATGTGGGTTCCTCGACAGCGCCAAGGCGGAAAGCCTGGAGGCCATCGGAGAGGCTTTGGCTGAAAACGGGCGTGTGATCGTCACCGGCTGTCTCGGGGCAGAGCCGGAGTACATCACCGGTGTCCACCCGAAGGTTCTCGCGGTCACGGGGCCGCACCAGTATGAACAGGTGCTGGACGCCGTGCACGCAGCGGTCCCCCCCGCGCCGGACCCATACGTGGATCTTGTGCCCGCATCCGGTGTTCACCTGACCCCGCGCCATTACAGCTACCTTAAGATTTCCGAGGGCTGCAACCACAAGTGCAAGTTCTGCATCATCCCGGACATGCGCGGCCGGCTGGTGTCGCGCCCCGCGGGGGCCGTCCTGCGCGAGGCCGAACGGCTGGTTTCGGCCGGGGTCCGCGAATTGCTGGTGATCAGCCAGGATACAAGCGCCTACGGGCTGGACCGCAAGCATGCCACCAGCACGTGGCAGGACCGCGAGGTGCGCGACCACATCCTCGATCTCAGCCGCGAGCTGGGCCGGCTGGGCGCCTGGGTGCGCCTGCATTACTTCTACCCCTACCCGTTCGTGCGCGACCTGATCCCGCTGATGGCTGACCCTGAAAACGGGTTGCTGCCCTATCTCGACATTCCCTTCCAGCACGCCCATCCCGATACCCTGAAACGGATGGCCCGCCCCGCGGCCGCAGCCAAGACGCTGGATGAAATCGCCGCCTGGCGCGCGACCTGCCCCGACCTGACCCTGCGCAGCACCTTCATCGTCGGCTATCCCGGCGAGACCGAGGACGAATTCCAGACCCTGCTCGACTGGCTGGACGAGGCGCAGTTGGATCGGGTGGGCTGTTTTCAGTATGAAAACGTGGCCGGTGCCCGGTCGAACGATCTACCCGACCAGGTGCCCGACGAGATCAAGCAGGACCGTTGGGATCGCTTCATGGCCAAGGCCCAGGCGATTTCCGAAGCCAGGCTGGAGGCCAAGGTCGGCACCCGCCTGCAGGTCATCGTGGACGAGATCGACGACGAGGCCGCGACCTGCCGCACCATGGGTGATGCCCCCGAAATCGACGGGCATCTTTACATAGACGAGGGGTTCGAGGACCTGATCCCCGGCACCATCCTGACCGTCGAAGTCGACGAGGCCGGGGAATACGATCTGTGGGGGCGCCGGGTCTGACCGGCGCGGACCTCAGGCGCTCTGCAGGACCTGTCCGGCGCGCAGGGCGTCGAACCGGGCCCGGTTGCAACAGGGCCGCGGCGCGCCATCGGTGTGGGCATGCTTGTCCAGCCAGCCATCGCAGGTCTCTGCCCAGGCACAACCCCGGCAGGCATTGACCATGCCGGCCCAGGCTTCGGATGACAGGCGGCCCTCGTCGAAGGCCGAGACAAGATCGGTGTCGGTGGTCTTGGCCATCCGGTTCACCAGCCGCCAGTGGCGCATCATCGGTCCGCGTGTCTGCATCATCTGTCTCCCTTGGCGATAGCGGCGGTCACCCCGGGTGCCACCGTTTTTCGAATTTGGCGACACCATAGAAAGACCGACGGTCACCGACCTTGATACAGATCAAGGCCAAGCCGGCCGGACACCCAAGGGGGTCAGAGTCGCCCAAGCGTCAGCTTGACGACCTCCACCCGGGCGGCATTTGGCGGGTGGGTGCCCAGGAAGCGGTTGCCCGGGTCGGGGAGACGCTGGAAATAGGCCGCGCCCAGCAGGGGATCGTAGCCCGCGTTATAGGCGATGACGGTGCCCAGCGAATCCGCTTCCAGCTCGAATTCCTTGGAATAGCTGCGCGCGCCCACCGCCGCGCCCAGTTCGAGGGCCGATTGCACATCGGCCTGGGTGCCTCCGGTCAGGGTGGCCAGCCCGGCAAAGATCACCGCTCCCGCGGCGGCATTTTCCTGCTGACGGGCCAGGTGACCCTGGATGTGATGGGCGGCCTCGTGGCTCATGACGAAGGCCAGCTCGTCGGGGTTCTGCATGTCCGCGATCAGGGTCGAGGTCACGGTCAGCACCGGGCGGCCGCTTTCGGTCAGGCTTTGGAAGGCGTTGGGCGGCTGGTTGGCCCGCCGGTCGATGACGATCTGGAAATCGCAATTGACCCCCCGGGTTTCCGACCGGCAGATCCGTTCCGCCACGGGCTCGACGCGCCCTGCGACCTCGGCAAAGGTGGCATAGGCGCTGGTTGGCGCGCCCGCAGACGCCGTGGATGGCCCCGTCACCGGACCGGATGGCACCGCGCAGCCGGACACCAGCACCCCCAGGCACAGCACCAGCATCCGGGGGTGACGGACGCGTGCAAGGGACCAGGGTCGGGGCGGGAAAGCGGGACAAAGACGGGACATCGTGAAGCGCCGCATGGCATCCTTTCGTTCGACTGGCGTAGATATAAAGCCTCTGCCCGCCGGCCTCCAGTCCCGGTTCCGTGAGCGCTTGCCTTGGCCTGTCCGCTTGGGCATCGTAATCCCATGTTTACCATCGAACATGAATTCGACTCGACCGTGATCACCCTTGTGGACGATGGCTCCGTGCCGCTCCAGGAGGACGTGATCATCAATACCTTCGCGGAATGCTTTACCGTCGAACAATTCGACGCCCGCACCGAAACCATGCAACGGATCACCCTGTCCCCGGAACAGGTGCGCGACCTTGCCGCCGCGCTGAACCTGCCCGAAGGGGTCTACCAGCTGCCGCCCGTCGGCCAGAAGGGCTGATCACCCCAGGTAGCGGAACGTCTTGTCGCGGGCGGTCTGGCCCCGGATCAGCTGCAGCGTGCCGGGGGCCACGCCCATGGCCGCGGCCAGCATCGCCCGGATCGCCGCATTGGCCTTGCCGTTTTCCGGCACGGCGGTGACATAGGCCCGCAACAGGCCGTCTTCGGCCACCAGCCGGTCGCGCGCGGCCTTCGGCGTCGCCCTGACGCTGATCTCGGCCCCTGCCTGCGCCCTGTCGCGCAGATCCGGCAGATCCTTGTATTTCGCCTTGCCCATCCCCGTGGCGTGCCACAACGTGACGGCAAAGCAAAGACCCCGGCCGATCGGGCCCACAGCAAAGACCCGTGCCCGACGACCGAACACGACCAGGGGCCCCAGCGCCCGGAAGGACAACAGATGACAACCGGTTTTTTCAGTGACGAACGCTGTTTCTGGCACGCGGGCGGCAATTACGTCTTTACCCTGCCCGTGGGCGGGCTGGTGCAGCCGGCCTTCGGCGGCCTGCCGGAAAACCCCGAAACCAAGCGCCGGCTGAAGAACCTGATGGAGGTCACCGGCCTGCTGGACGACCTTGACCGGCGCGGCCCCGCCGAGGTCACCCGCGAGGATCTGCTGCGTGTCCATCCCGCCGCCTACCTGGATGAATTCAAGCGCCTCTCCGATGCGGGCGGCGGCGAACTGGGCCTGCGCACGCCCTTTGCGGCCGGCGGTTTCGAGATCGCCAAGATCTCGGCCGGGCTGGCCAAGGGGGCGGTGTCGGCGGTGGTGACGGGCGAACTGCCCAATGCCTATGCGCTGTCGCGCCCGCCGGGGCACCATTGCCTGCCCGATTTCCCTAACGGGTTCTGCCTGCTGGCCAATATCGCCATCGCCATCGAGGCGGCCAAGGCCGATCACGGGCTGGGCCGGGTGGCCATCATCGATTGGGACGTGCACCACGGCAACGGGTCCGAGGGCATATTTTACGAGCGCGACGACGTGCTGACGATCAGCCTGCACCAGGACGGCAATTATCCCACCGACACCGGGGCTGTCACCGACCGGGGCCGTGGCGCGGGACTGGGCTGCAACATCAACGTGCCGCTTCCGGCGGGCACCGGCCACAAGGCCTACCTGGCGGCGATGGACCGGATCGTGCTGCCCGCGCTGGACCGGTTCCAGCCCGACCTGATCGTGGTGGCCTGCGGTTATGACGCCGCCGTGGTCGACCCCCTGGCCCGGATGCAGGCCACGGCCGAGACCTTCCGCGACATGACCCTGCGCGTGAAGGACGCGGCCAACCGGCTGTGCGGCGGCAAGCTGGTTCTGGTGCACGAGGGCGGCTATTCCGAGGTCTACGTGCCCTTCGCGGGCCATGCGACCATTGCCGCCCTTTCGGGATCGTCGATCGAGGCCCCCGACCCCCTGGCCGCCGCCGTCGCCGCGCGCCAGCCCAAGGGCCGGTTCGAGGCCTTCCTGCTGGACGAAGTCGAGGCCCTGGCCACCGAGATCTTCGCCACTGGCTGACGGACCGCCGTTTCCCCGTGCAACGCCCCACCCGCCCACCCGCGTTGCACGGGGAAACGGCTGCGTGGGGATGGGTGCGGGGGGGATGGCTAAGGGGATTGGATGGGGGGCAAGCTCTTGAAATCCCGCCCCGGGGCAAAGAGATAGGGTGGGACAAATGTGTAAAGGCGTTACATTCCCATGCCCGATCCCAACCCGGCCGCTCTCGAATTCCTGCTGACCCGCAGATCCCGGCCTTACAAGACGCTCGGCCTGCCGGCCCCCGACCGTGCGGCGCTGGAACCGATCCTGACCGCCGCCCTGCGCACCCCCGATCATGGCAAGCTGGAGCCTTGGCGGCTGATCGTCCTGCAGGCCCCCGCCCTGCGCCGCCTGGCCGACCTGGTCACGACCCGGGGCGCGGCCCTTGGCAAACCCGACGAGGATATCGCCAAGGCCCGCCTGGCCTATGAACTCAGCCCGCTGGCCGTGGTGGTCGTCGAGGTCCAGAAGCCGTCGGACAAGATCCCTGCCGTCGAAAAGACCTATGCCGCCGGGGCCGCCTGCCTGGCCCTGCTGAACGCCGCCCTGGCCGCCGGCTGGGGGGCGAACTGGCTGTCCGGCTGGCCCAGCCACGACCGCGCCTTCTGCACCGAGGCCTTTTCCCTGGCCGACAACGAAAGCATCGCCGGGCTGATCCACATCGGCACCGAAAGCGCCACCCCGCCGGACCGCCCGCGCCCGGACCTGGATGCCGTCACCACCTGGGTATCGACATGATCCTGACGGCCTTCTTCCGCGCGCTTGGCCAGGCCCACGATCCCCGGTTCCGCAAGGTGCTGCTGCTGGGCATCGGGCTGACCTTCCTGCTGCTGGCCGCCATATACACCATCGTGTTCTTCCTGGTCGGCTGGCTGGTGGGCGACAGCGTCACCCTGCCCCTGATCGGCACCGTCACCTGGGTCGACAGCCTGCTGGGCTGGGGCTCGCTGGTGATGATGATGGGCCTGTCGGTCTTCCTGATGATCCCGGTGGCCGCCGCGATCTCGTCGATGTTCCTCGACCAGGTCGCCGAGGCCGTCGAAGAGGTCCACTACCCCGAGCTTCCAAGGGTCGAGCCCGTGCCCTTCGTCGATGGGTTCGTCGACGGGCTGGGCATGCTGGGCGTGCTGGTCCTGGCCAACATCCTGGCCCTGGCGCTCTACCTTCTGTTCCCGCCCCTGGCCCCCTTCATCTTCTACCTGATGAACGGCTACCTGCTGGGCCGGGAATACTTCACCCTGGTCGCCATGCGCCGCATCGGCCGGGGCAATGCGAAACTGGCCCGCAAGCGCCACGTGGCCACGATCTGGGCGGCCGGAACACTGATGGCCATTCCCCTGTCGGTGCCGATCCTGAACCTGCTGGTGCCGATCTTCGGAGCCGCCACCTTCACCCATGTCTACTATGGCCTGGCCCGCAAGGATCCCAGGCTGCTGACCGCCTGATCACATCACCCCATCCGCCCCCGTCCCCCGGTGCTCCGGTCGGACGGGGCGCATGGGTGGGCGGGTGGGCGCACCGGCCGGGCGGAGCACCGGGGGACGGCGCTCCGCCCAACCGCTCACTCCAAGGGCGGCATCCGGTTGAACCAGTCGATATCGCGCACCGTGATCAAACCGGTCAGGATGATCGTCGCCACGATGCCCCAGATCACCGCCGCCGCGATGGTCGTGATGACCGCCTTGCGCTTCAGGTGATGTTCCTTGGGCGCGCCCTTGTGCGTGCCCGGCACGACCTCGCCGGCCTCGCCCTGGGTCTGCAGACGCAGGGGCAGCACGACGAAGAAGGTCATGAACCAGATCACGACGAACAGGACGATGCCTGCTGTGATGGACATCGGCTCAGACCTGTTCCAGCTCGACCAGGCAGCCGTTGAAATCCTTCGGATGCAGGAACAGCACCGGCTTGCCATGTGCCCCGATCTTCGGCTCGCCCGATCCCAGCACCCGCGCGCCCGTTTCCTTCAGGTGATCGCGCGCGGCCAGGATGTCCTCGACCTCGTAGCAGACATGGTGGATCCCGCCCGAGGGGTTCTTGTCCAGGAAGCCCTTGATCGGGCTGTCGTCCCCCAGCGGATAGAGCAGCTCGATCTTGGTGTTGGGCAGTTCGATGAACACCACCGTCACACCGTGATCCGGCTCGTCCTGCGGCGCGCCGACCTTGGCGCCAAGGGCCGAGCGGTATTGCTCTGACGCCGCCTCCAGGTCGGGCACGGCAATGGCAACGTGGTTGAGACGTCCGATCATGAGGTCCTCCGAAACTATGATGCCCTGGGTTATGGCAGAGCCGGCCGCAGGGACAAGGGCCTGGCCGCATTAACCCGGTGTTAGCAAACCTAGCCGTAGCCTCTGGGGAATTACAGCCTGGAGGACAATGTCATGCCCGAATCTCAGCTTTACGGCCCACCACAGCCCGCCCCCACCCCAAGCCGCCCGCTTCTGGGCATCACCGTGCTTGTGGTCGAGGACAGCCGCTTTGCCTGCGAGGCCTTGCGCCTTCTGTGCCTGCGCAGCGGCGCGCGCGTCCGCCGGGCCGATTGCCTGAAATCCGCCCGCCGCCACCTGCGGGTCTACCGGCCCTCGGTGATCATCGTCGATCTGGGCCTGCCGGACGGATCCGGGCTGGACCTGATCCAGGAACTGGTCAGCGCACCCTCGCGCGTGCCGGTGATCCTGGGCACCTCGGGCGACCGTTTCGCCGAACATGCGGCCATCGCCGCCGGGGCCGACGGCTACCTGCCCAAGCCCATCGAATCGCTGGCCATCTTCCAGGAAGCCATCCTGACCCGCCTGCCCGACGAACGCCGCCCGGTCAGCCTGAACCTGCCCACCGATGAACTGATCCGCCCCGATCCCATCGCCTACCAGGACGACATGGCCCATGCCGCCGACGTTCTCGCCGATATCGAGGATACCAAGGCCCTGGATTACGTCGCCCAGTTCGTCGGGGGCGTGGCCCGCAGCGCGGCGGACGAACCGCTGGCCCGCGCGGCCGAGGACCTGGCCGACGCCCGCCGCAACGGCCGCCCGGTCGCCTTCTTCGCGGCCCAGGTCGCCGGTCTGGTCCAGACCCGCCTGCACGACCGCCAGGTGGTGTGATCATGGGTGCTCTTGCTGCGGGATGCGGCCTGGCGCTTGTCCTCTGCGCCATGCACATCCTGCGCCGGTCGGGGTCCCGACCGGCCCCCATCAGGGTTCGCGTCACGCGCCAGCCAAACCACCCGGGATCGCTCCGCCCGCCCCATCACCGCCGCTAGGCCGGTCAAAGGGCACACGGGCTCCCCCCGGGCGGCGCACCTCAGCGCCCGGCTACAGCATGACCCCCGGATCGGCCCCCATGTCGAGCCCCGGGAACACGACCCGTTCCAGCACCGACCGGTCCAGCCCGGCCGCCGCGCGCAACATCCAGGCCGCGGGTGCCCGGACATCCCCCGTCGGCATCAGGTCGCGCCGTTCGTACAGATCCGCCTCTGACAGGCCCGGCCAGTCGCCCAGCACACGGCCCCCGCGCACCGCGCCTCCGGCCAGCACCATCGCGCCTCCGGTGCCGTGATCGGTGCCCCCGGTGCCGTTCTTGCGCGCCGTCCGCCCGAATTCCGTCATCGCCACCACGGCCGTCCGTTTCCAGACATCCGCGCCCGACACCTCTTTCAGCGTCGTCAGCGTGTCGGCCAGCCGGCCCAGGGATTGCTCTATATGGCGGTCCTGGTTGCTGTGCGTGTCCCAGCCGTTCAACGAGAACGCCGCCACGCGCGTATCACCCCGCAACTGACCGGCCACGAACTCGGCGATCTTGACGTGCTGGGCCCCGCGCAGGGTTGCGCGCATGTCGCGCTCGATGGGGTTTTCCGGGGCCATGATGCCCTGGCCCTCATCCGACAGGGCCATTGCCTCGCTCAATGCTGCATGAAAGGCCGGGTCCTCTTCCATGACCATCTCGGCCAGGCGCAGCGCCTGCGGGCTCATCATCAGGGCGGCATCCGGCGTCCAGTCCGACACCTCGGCCGCGCCCAGCAGCACCTTCATCTCGCCACGCCCGACCGCATAGGCGGTTTCCGAGGCGACCCCGGGCAGCTCTTGCAGGAACCGGTTCAGCCAGCCATCGCGCGAGGCCCCAAGCGTGGACGTCCCCGCCTCCAGGATGTCCTGTCCGTCGAAATGGCTGCGCTTCTGGCGGTACGGGGTCGACACCGCGTGCACGAAGCCCAGGTCGCCCGCCTGCCACATGGGCATCAGCGGCGACAGCGCCGGGTGCAAGGCAAAGCCGCCCGCCAGTTCGGGCGCATCGCCCCGGGATTGCATCGCGTCGGGCCGCATTTCGGCCAGGGCCGGGTCGCCATAGGGCCGCAGAGCGTCCAGCCCGTCCATGGCCCCCCGCAGGATGATCACGACGATGCGCGTGTCCCAGGGCGCGGCGGCCAGGCTGACCGGGGGGATCAGCGGGCTGGCCGCGGCGGAACATCCGATCAGCGCGGCCCGGCCCAGGAAGGCACGGCGGGAAAGGGGAGTGGACATCGGGACCTCCTATCGGCGCTGGAACGCCGGGGCGCTCAGCACCAGGCCAATGGCCTCGCTGCGGCTTTCGGCGGCACGCGCGGCGAACCGGACGGGTTCAGTGACAAACGGCCCCAGGGCGCTGTCGACGAAATCGCGCGGATCGGGCAGATCGGGGCAGAAGCGCTGGGGGGCTTCCATTGCCCATCGCATCCGGGCCGACACGCTTTGCGGCGTGACCCAGGCGGCATCGTCCTCGGGCCAGCCATCGGGGCCGATGGGCGCACGCCAGGGTTGGCCCATCAGCGACAGGGGCACGAAGATCCGCAGGCGCAGGTGGGGAAAGGGCATGGATCCGATGGGTTCGTCCTGCATGGCCAGCGCCCGGAAGGCCGAGGCCATGAAATCGAGCGGCGGCTTGACATTGGCCGGCCGCGGATCCCAGGCGGCAGGATGGTCGAGCATGGCCGCATAGGTGGCCATGAGGTCGCCCTTCGTGGCGGTGTAGCGGGCCTCGATATGGGCCACGAGGTCGGGATCGGGGCTGTCCGAGACGAAATGCACCGCCAGCTTGCGGGCCAGGTGGCGGGCGGTCGCGGGATGCTGTGCCAGGTCGGTCAGGGCGGCGTGCACATTGTCGATCGAGGGCTCTGCGGAATAGGTCTGGCCGAGGACGGTTTCGGCGCCGGGTTCCGCCCAGTCCTTAAGGTAGACGGTGCCAAGGCGCGGGCGGTAGGTGATGCCCGTCAACAGCTTGGCCAGTTCGCGCACGTCGGCCTGGGTATAGGGGCCATCGACGCCCAGCGTGTGCAGCTCCATCACCTCGCGGGCGAGGTTTTCATTCAGCCCCTGCACCCGGCCCCTCTTGGCGACGATGGGGCTGTTCGGCCCGGCCGAGCGCAGCTGGTCCAGGGCATCCATCATCACGGGATGGGTGGTCGCGGCGATGAGCATGTCGGCGAAGGTGCCGGCGACATGGGGCCGGATGGCCGATTCGACGAACGAGGAGCTGGCGTAGCGCAGCAGGGCCGACTTGCCGATGGCCGTGAAGTGATCGGCCCAGAAGGCCACCAGGCGCTCGCGGAAGCCGGTGTCGGTCCGGCTCCAGCGCAGGCAGGTGCGGGCGGCCCAGGTGCCCCGGGCCATGTTGGCGTCGCGGCTGGCCTGGCGGATGCTTTCGCGCAGTTCCATCCGGGCGGCGTCGTCCGTTTCGTCTCGCCGCTGGCGCGCCAGGTCGCCCTGCTTGAGGACCCGGTCGTTGTAGGTGTCGAAATCCTCGATCGGATAGCGGTCGGCCATGGTGTCCGGCCCCTGAAGGCCGGCCAGCATGGCGTCGGCGTCGGGCGGAGCAGGCAGGACCGGCGATAATCCGCAGCCGAAACGGATCTCGGCGAGCTCGGGTGAAAAGGCCACGTAGGTCTCCCCGTGGAGGCAGAAGAGATGACCCAGATATAGAGCCTGCGCAGCCCGAGGTCACGGGCCGCGCACGTTCACCGTTTTGTCATCAGCGGCAGGCCGCCGTACAGGTCCAAGATTTTTCGGCGAAAAATCTAGATCCCGGAATTTTATGACTAAAATTCCGCGCCCCGCCCGTCAGTCGTCCTGCGGAATGACGCGCAGGCCCAGTTCCATCAGCTGATCCGAGCTCGGATCCGACGGCGCCTGCATCATCAGGTCTTCGGCGCGCTGGTTCATCGGGAACATGATGACTTCGCGGATGTTCTGTTCGTCCGCCAGCAGCATCACGATCCGGTCGATCCCCGCGGCACAGCCTCCGTGCGGCGGCGCACCGAAATGGAAGGCGTTGTAGAGCGCCCCGAACCGGCTCTTGACCTCGTCCTCGCCATAGCCCGCGATTTCAAAGGCCTTCAGCATCACCTCGGGCTTGTGGTTCCGGATCGCCCCCGAGACCAGTTCGTAGCCGTTGCATGCAAGGTCGTACTGGAAGCCCCGAACGTCCAGCGGATCGCCCTCCAGCGCCGCCATGCCCCCCTGTGGCATCGAGAACGGGTTATGTTCAAAGTCGATCGCACCGCTTTCCTCGTCCTTCTCGTAGATCGGGAAATCGACGATCCAGGCAAAGGCGAAGCGGTCGGTGTCGGTCAGGTTCAGCTCGGCCCCGATCACGTCGCGGGCCTTGCCGGCGACACGTTCGAACGACGCGGGCTTGCCGCCCAGGAAGAAGGCCGCATCGCCCACGCCCAGGCCCAGTTGCTGGCGGATCGCCTCGGTCCGCTCGGGCCCGATGTTCTTGGCCAGCGGACCGGCCGCTTCCATGTCGTCGCCCTTGGCGCGCCAGAAGATGTACCCCATCCCCGGCAGGCCCTCTTTCTGGGCAAAGGCGTTCATCCGGTCGCAGAACTTGCGCGACCCGCCGCCCGGCGCCGGAATGGCCCGGATCTGGGTGCCGTCCTGCTCCAGCAGCTTGGCGAAGATCGCGAAGCCCGAGCCCGCGAAATGCTCGGACACCACCTGCATCTTGATCGGGTTGCGCAGGTCCGGCTTGTCGGTCCCGTACCAAAGGGCCGCGTCCTTGTAGGAAATCTGCGGCCACTCGCCCGGCGCATCGACCTTCCGCCCGCCCCCGAACTCTTCGAAGATCCCCGCGATCACCGGCGAGATCGTGTCGAACACGTCCTGCTGCTCGACGAAGGACATCTCCATGTCGAGCTGGTAGAAATCTGTCGGAGACCGGTCGGCCCGCGGGTCTTCATCGCGGAAGCACGGCGCGATCTGGAAATACTTGTCGTAGCCCGACACCATGATCAGCTGCTTGAACTGCTGCGGCGCCTGGGGCAGCGCGTAGAACTTGCCCGGGTGCAGACGCGAGGGCACCAGGAAATCGCGCGCCCCTTCGGGCGAAGAGGCCGTGATCACCGGCGTCTGGTACTCGCGGAACTTCTGGTCCCACATCCGCCGCCGGATCGAGGCCACCACGTCCGAGCGCAGGGTCATGTTGCGCTGCATCGCCTCGCGCCGCAGGTCCAGGTAGCGGTAGCGCAGGCGCGTTTCCTCGGGATATTCCTGGTCGCCGAAGACCATCAGGGGCAGCTCTTCGGCCGCGCCCAGCACTTCCATGTCGCGGATGAAGACCTCGATCTCGCCGGTCGGGATCTTGGCGTTCACCAGGCTTTCGTCGCGCGCCTTCACGTTTCCGTCGATGCGGATGCACCATTCGGACCGCACCTTTTCGACCTCGGAAAACACCGGGCTGTCGGGGTCGCACAACACCTGCGTCACCCCGTAATGGTCGCGCAGATCGATGAACAGCACGCCGCCATGATCTCGGACGCGGTGCACCCAGCCAGACAGCCGGACGGTCTGACCGACCTCGGCTTTCGTCAGATCGGCGCAGGTGTGGCTGCGATAGGCATGCATGAAAGCGGCTCCCGGAGTGCTGAAATCTTCCGCGCCGATACACACGCGGAGGCCGGTGAAGTCAAGCGCACGCCGTCGCGTCACCATTGGAGTTTTGGAAAAACGTCAAAATCCCCTAGATTATTATCGTGGAAAGGGAGGTTAACGAAGCCATCTGGGTGAGTTCCATGTGGGTAAAGATACTTGACGCAACATTACAGCGCTTGATTCAGGACGGCGCGCTTTCACTGACCTATCCCGACGGGACCACCCGTCACTACGGCCCGGGCGGCCAGATCACCACCGCCGCCCGCGTCACCGATGCGGCCGCGATCCGGGCGATCTGCCTCAGCCCCGAACTGGCCCTGGGCGAGGCCTACATGGACGGCACCTTCGTCCCCGACGACCTGGATGCCTTCCTGCGCCTGATGATCCGCAACCGCCACGCCACGGCCATGCCCGCCTGGGTCGGCTGGACCGACAAGGTGCTGTTCCACCTGCGCCACTGGCTGCAGCGCAACACCGCCACCCGGTCCAAATCCAACGTGGCCCAGCATTACGACATCTCGGACGATCTCTATCGCCTGTTCCTGGATGCCGACATGCAATATTCCTGCGCCTACTTCCTGCGCCCCGACATGACCCTGGAACAGGCCCAGGCCGCCAAGAAGGCCCATATCGCGGCCAAGCTGGCGCTGGAGCCGGGGATGCATGTGCTCGACATCGGCTGCGGCTGGGGTGGCATGGCCCTGACGCTCGCCCGCGACCACGGCGTGCGCGTCACCGGGGTCACCTTGTCGGAAAACCAGCTGGCCACCGCCCGGGCCCGGGCCGGGGCCGCGCACCTGGACCACCTGGTCGACTTCCGCCTTCAGGATTACCGCACGCTGGACCGGACCTTTGACCGGATCGTGTCGGTCGGCATGCTGGAACACGTGGGCCTGCCCCACTACCCCGAGTATTTCGACCAGGTCGCCGGCCTGATGGACGACAGCGGAGTGGCCCTGATCCACACCATCGGCCGCTGCGCGCCCCCCACCACGCCCAGCCCGTGGTTCGACCGCTACATCTTCCCCGGCGGCTATATCCCGTCGATGTCCGAACTGGCGGTGCCCATCGAAAAGGCCGGCCTCTGGACCTGCGACGTGGAAACCCTGCGCCTGCATTACGCCCTGACCGTGCACGCCTGGCAGGACCGGTTCCGGGCCAATATCGACCAGGTCCGCAAGATGTACGACGACCGCTTCGTGCGGATGTGGGACTATTACCTGATCGCCTGCCTGATGGCGTTCGAGGAACAGCCCCACGGCGTTTTCCAGCTGCAACTGGCGAAATCCGTTGGCACGCTGCCCCTTACGCGCGACTATATCTACGAACCGGCCCCGATCCGCCGGGCCATCGCCGCAGCGGAATAGCGCGCGGCCTTACACATTCCCTGCACACGGGCCTTGCGCCCGTGCGCCCCTTGCCTATAACGCAGGCCGATTTGACCGGGCGCGCGCGCTCCGGGAATCGCCAGCATGTCAAAGAAGGGGCCGTCCATGCCGAAGCGTACCGACATCCAGTCGATCATGATCATCGGTGCAGGGCCCATCGTCATCGGGCAGGCCTGCGAATTCGACTATTCCGGCGCCCAGGCCTGCAAGGCCCTGCGCGAAGAAGGCTACCGGGTTATCCTGGTGAACTCGAACCCGGCCACCATCATGACCGACCCCGGCCTGGCCGACGCCACCTATATCGAACCGATCACCCCCGAGATCGTCGCCAAGATCATCGAAAAGGAACGGCCCGACGCGCTGCTGCCGACCATGGGCGGGCAGACCGGCCTGAACACTTCGCTGGCGCTGGAAGAAATGGGCGTGCTCGACAAGTTCGGCGTCGAGATGATCGGGGCCAAGCGCGAGGCCATCGAGATGGCCGAGGACCGCAAGCTGTTCCGTGAAGCGATGGACCGGCTGGGCATCGAAAACCCCCGGGCCACCATCGTCACCGCGCCGGTCGTCGACGGCAAGAAGGACCTGGCCGCCGGTGTGCAGCTGGCCCTTGAATCGCTGGAAGACATCGGCCTGCCGGCCATCATCCGCCCCGCCTTCACCATGGGCGGCACCGGCGGTGGCGTGGCCTACAACCGCGACGATTACGAGGCGATCTGCCGGTCCGGCATGGACGCCTCGCCCGTCGGCCAGATCCTGGTCGACGAAAGCCTGCTGGGCTGGAAGGAATACGAGATGGAGGTGGTGCGCGACACCGCCGACAACGCCATCATCGTCTGTTCCATCGAAAACGTCGATCCGATGGGCGTGCATACCGGGGACTCGATCACCGTGGCCCCTGCCCTGACCCTGACCGACAAGGAATACCAGATCATGCGCAACGGCTCGATCGCCGTGCTGCGCGAGATCGGCGTCGAAACCGGCGGGTCCAACGTGCAATGGGCGATCAACCCCGAAGACGGCCGCATGGTCGTGATCGAGATGAACCCCCGCGTGTCGCGCTCCTCGGCGCTGGCCTCCAAGGCCACCGGCTTCCCGATCGCCAAGATCGCGGCCAAGCTGGCCGTGGGCTACACGCTGGATGAACTCGACAACGACATCACCAAGGTCACGCCCGCCAGCTTCGAGCCGACCATCGACTATGTCGTCACCAAGATCCCGAAATTCGCCTTCGAAAAATTCCCGGGCTCCGAACCCCTGCTGACCACCGCGATGAAGTCGGTCGGCGAGGCCATGGCCATCGGCCGGACCATCCACGAATCGCTGCAAAAGGCCCTGGCCTCGATGGAATCCGGCCTGACCGGGTTCAACGAGGTCGACATCCCCGGCGCACCCGACAAGGCCGCCGTGATCAAGGCGATCTCGGTCCAGACCCCCGACCGCATGCGCACCATCGCCCAGGCCATGCGCCACGGCCTGTCCGACGACGACATCCAGGCGGTGACCAAGTTCGACCCCTGGTTCCTCTCGCGCATCCGCGAAATCGTCGAGGCCGAGGAAGAGATCCGCGCGCAGGGCCTGCCGGTGACCGAGGAAGGCCTGCGCGCGCTCAAGATGATGGGCTTCACCGACGCCCGCCTGGGCGAGCTGACAGGCCGCGACGAGGCCAACGTCCGCCGCGCCCGCCACAACCTGGGCGTCACGGCCGTCTTCAAGCGCATCGACACCTGCGCCGCCGAATTCGAGGCCCAGACCCCCTACATGTATTCGACCTACGAAGTGCCCATGATGGGCGAGGTCGAATGCGAGGCCCGGCCCTCGACCAAGAACAAGGTCGTCATCCTCGGCGGCGGTCCCAACCGGATCGGCCAGGGGATCGAGTTCGACTATTGCTGCTGCCACGCCTGCTATGCGCTGACGGATGCGGGCTATGAGACCATCATGGTCAATTGCAACCCCGAGACCGTGTCGACCGATTACGACACGTCGGACCGGCTGTATTTCGAACCGCTGACGCTGGAACACGTGCTGGAAATCCTGCGGGTCGAGCAATCGGCGGGCAACCTGCACGGGGTCATCGTGCAGTTCGGCGGCCAGACACCGCTGAAGCTGGCCAATGCGCTGGAAGCCGAGGGCATCCCGATCCTGGGCACCACGCCCGATGCCATCGACCTGGCCGAGGACCGCGAGCGGTTCCAGAAGCTGGTGCAGGACCTGGGCCTGAAACAGCCGGTCAACGGCATTGCCTCGACCGACGCGCAGGCGCTGAAGATCGCCAAGGACATCGGCTTTCCGCTGGTGATCCGGCCGTCCTACGTGCTGGGCGGGCGGGCGATGGAGATCGTCCGCGACATGGGCCAGCTGGAACGTTACATCAACGAGGCCGTGGTCGTGTCGGGCGACAGCCCGGTGCTGCTCGACAGCTACCTGTCGGGCGCGGTCGAGCTGGACGTCGACGCCCTGTCGGACGGCACGCAGGTGCATGTGGCAGGCATCATGCAGCACATCGAGGAAGCCGGCGTGCATTCGGGCGACAGCGCCTGTTCGCTGCCCCCCTACTCGCTGCCGTCCGAGATCATCGACGAGGT
>PAQV01000061.1 GCA_002709405.1 Paracoccaceae bacterium | reverse complement strand
CGGATGTTCGACATCAAAAGCCGAAGCGATTCGAACATCTTATCCGTCACGCCCGAATCGGACAGGAACCGCGCCATCAAGATGAACAGCGGAATCGCGATCAGCGTGAAGTTGTCGAGCACATCGCCGAAAATCCGGTTGATGACGATGCCCAGCACCATCGGTTTGCCGGCAATGATGGCACCCAGAACGGCCGTCCCACCCAGCACGAAGGCCAGCGGGTGACCCATGAAAAGGCCGAGCAGAAGAAGCCCGGCCATGATCAGACCAATAGCCTCACCCGACATCGTGATGGACCTCTTGCTTGTTCAGAATGATCTTGAGTAGCTCGGCCACGCCCTGGGCCAGCAGCAGGCAGGCCGCGACGGCCATGGCGATCTTGACCGGGTAGACCGGCAGCTGGATCGCGCCATAGGTCTTTTCGTTCTGGGCCAGCGAACGCAGGGCGAATTCCCAGCTGCGCGAGGCGAAGATCCAGGCGAAGGGCAGGAAGAACAGCACGTAGCCCAGGCCATCGACGATGCGCCGGACCGGCGGGCTGAAAGTTTCCAGCACCAGGTCGACCCGCACGTGGGATCCGTGGCGCAGGGCATAGCCTCCCAGCAGCACGAAATAGAACCCGAACAACATCTTGGTCAGGTCGAAGCCCCAGGGCGTCGGAGCGTTGAAACCGTAGCGCATGATCACGTCGTAGATGATCACTCCGGCGAAGATAACGGCCACGAATGACACGATCCTGCCCACGATTTCATTCACCCCGTCAATGAGACGGATGATGATCATGCCGCTCCCCTCCCTTGAAAATTCCCCATCCGACGGCCCCGAACACGGGCTGTCGGGCGGATAAAAGAACGCGGCAAATGTGTTTGACATGACAAAAGTTGCAGACCAATTCTGCATTCATGCAGTATGATTTTGACTGGAACGACTTGAAATTCTTCCTGGCGCTTCATCGTTCCGGGCGGATGACGGCGGCGGCGGATGCGCTTGGCGTGGACCAGACGACGGTGGCCCGGCGGGTGCGCGCGCTGGAGAAATCGATCGGCACGCAGCTCTTCGTCCGGCGGGCCAATTCCTACGAACTGACCGATGCGGCGGGGAGGCTTCTGCCCATCGCGGTCGAGGTCGAACAATCCAGTGACCGGGTCCAGGAAGAGGTGGCCGGCGAGACGACGCGCCTGCGCGGTTCGGTGCGGATCGGAGCGCCGGACGGGCTGGGGACCTTCTTCCTGCCCTCGGTGATGGCCCGCTTCCAATGGGAGAACCCGGACGTGTCGGTCGAGCTTCTGGTCGGCTCGCGCCAGTTCCGCCTGGCCGACCAGGAGGCGCACCTGGCCCTGGGCCTGTCCCTGCCCAAAAGCGGCCGGCTACTGGCCCGCAAGATGACCGACTACCACCTGCATTTCTTCGCCGCGCCCGCCTACCTGGAACGTCACGGGCGGCCCGAGCGGATCGAGGACCTGTGTGGTCACCGGATCGTCGGCTATATCTCGGGGATGCTGTTTTCGTCGGAACTGGCCTACCTCGAGGACCTCGGCCTGATCCCGTCGGTGCGGTTTTCCTCCAGCTCGATGAATGCCCAGCGAGAGGCCATTCGCGAAGGGGCCGGGCTGGGCATCCTGCCGCGTTTCATGGCCCTGCGCGACCCCGACCTGGTGCCCGTGCTGACCGACCGCTACCTGCTGAAACGCACGATCTGGATCCTCAGCCACCAAAGCACCGAGGAAATCGCCCGCGTGCGCTCGGTCTCGGAATTCCTGCACCGGGTCGCCCGGTCGGACCACGACAGCTTCCTGTTGTCAGAAGCCGTTTGACCCGTCAGTGGGGTCAAACCGGTAGGATTGCTGGTCGGCCTGGGTGGTTTCGCGGATGAAGGCCGCGACCCGGCGGATGCGGGCAATGTCGCGGTCGTCCTCGGCCATCAGCAGCCAGTAGGCCCGGGTGAAGGTGATGCGGTCGGGCAGGATCGGGACCAGCGCGGTGTCGCGGGCCATGAAACAGGGCAGCACGCCCAGGCCCACCCCGGCCATGACCGCGTCGAACTGGGCCTGCACCGTGGCCGCGCGATAGCTGGTGCGGATGCCGGTATGAATGAGCCGATTGAAATCCAGCTCGGCCGTATAGAGCAGCTCGTCGATGTAGCCGATGAAGGGATAGCGGGTCAGATCCTCGCGCCCTTGCGGCGGGCCCATCCGGTGGAGCAGATCCGCCGCCGCGTAAAGCCGCAGATCGTAATCGACCAGCTTCTGCATCACCAGCCGGCCGGTTTGCGGCCGCTCCAGGCTGACGGCAATGTCCACGTCCCGGTTCCACAGCTTGTGGCTGGTCGGCACCGGCACCAGTTCCAGGTCCAGCGAGGGTTCGGCCAGGGCCAGCCGGGGCAACAGGCGCGACAGCATGGCATTGCCGAACCCGTCCGGCGCACCGATGCGGACCCGGCCGGTCAGCTCTCCGGGTCGTTCAAGCCGGTCCAGGATCGCCGAGGCGCAGGTCTCCATCTGTTCGGCCAGTGGGATCAGCACCGCGCCGGCCTCGGTCGGCTCGTAGCCCTCGGCCCCGGGGTCCAGCAGGCGGTTGTTCAGCCGCCGCTCCAGTTGCGACAGGTGGCGCGCGACGGTGGTGTGGCTGACCCCAAGCCGCTTGGCCGCGTGGCTGATCCGGCCCGAACGGGCGGTTTCCAGAAAGAACTGGATATCGTTCCAGTCGTAGCGGTCGGGCATGGGGTCCTCCTGTGGTTGTGGTGGCAGGTTAGCGCGGATTATGGCTGAACGAAAACAGTCAATGGCTGTGCAAATTCGAAAGTACCTTTTTCCGTGCATTTCGGCGCATATGATCGGTCAATCGCATGCGGCGTCGCGGGGTGGCGCCGGGCTGTTGGGGAGGACACCATGCAGGATTTCGGGCAATTCGATTACGTGATCGTCGGTGCGGGCAGCGCGGGCTGCGTGCTGGCCAACCGGCTGAGCGAGGACCCCGACAAGCGGGTCCTGCTGCTGGAGGCCGGGGGCAACGACCGCTACCACTGGGTGCACATTCCGGTGGGTTACCTCTACTGCATCGGCAACCCGCGCACCGATTGGGGCTACAAGACCGAACCCTGCGACGGGCTGATGGGGCGGTCGCTGCTTTATCCCAGGGGGCGGCTGCTGGGCGGCTGCTCGTCGATCAACGGCATGCTTTACCTGCGCGGCCAGTCCAGCGATTATGACGGCTGGCGCCAGATGGGCCTGACCGGCTGGGGCTGGGACGATGTGCTGCCCTATTTCCGCAAGTCCGAGGATTACTACGCGGGCGAAGACGAGGCCCACGGGGCAGGGGGCAACCTGCGGGTCGAGGAACAGCGCCTGCGCTGGGAGATCCTCGACGACTGGAAGAAGGCTGCCGTGGCCGCGGGCATTCCGGAAACCGACGATTTCAACCGGGGCGACAATTTCGGGGTCGGCTATTTCAAGGTCACCCAGCGCAATGGCTGGCGGTGGAGCGTGGCGACAGGGTTCCTGAAACCGGCCCGCTCGCGCCCGAACCTGACGGTCATGACCAAGGCCCAGGCCGACCGGCTGATCTTTGAAGGCCGCCGGGCCGTGGGCGTGCGCTTTCGCCGCGATGGCCAGCCTGCGACCGTGCGGGCCGGGGCCGAGGTCATCCTGGCCTCGGGTGCGATCGGCACCCCGCAGATCCTGCAATTGTCGGGGGTTGGTCCCGGCCCGCTGTTGCAGAAGCTGGGGATCGACGTGGTTCACGACCAGCCGGGCGTGGGGGCGAACCTGCAGGATCACCTTCAGATCCGCTGCGCCTACAAGGTGCAGGATGCGCTGACGCTGAACACCATGGCCGCAACGATGTACGGCAAGGCCAAGATCGGCCTGGAATACGTGCTGAAACGGTCCGGGCCGATGTCGATGGCGCCCAGCCAGCTGGGGGCCTTTGCCTATTCCTCGCCCGACCTGGCGACGCCCGACCTGGAATACCACGTCCAGCCGGTGACGCTTGAAGCCTTCGGCCAGGCCCCACACGATTTCCCGGCGATCACCGCCAGCGTCTGCCACCTGCGGCCCGAAAGCCGGGGCCACGTGCATGTGACCTCGCCCGATCCGATGACCCATCCCGAGATCCAGCCGAACTACCTGTCCACCGAGGGCGACCGCAAGGTGGCCGACCGGGCGGTTCGGCTGACGCGCAAGATCATGGACCAGGAACCGATGGCGAAATACCGGCCCGAAGAGTTCAAGCCCGGCCCGCAATACCAGACCGAGGCCGAGGTGGTCGAAGGGGCCGGGCAGATCGCCTCGACCATCTTCCATCCCGTGGGCACCGCGCGGATGGGCACCGATCCCGAGGCCGTCGTCGATGCCGAGCTGCGCCTGAACGGTATCGAGGGGCTGCGCGTGGTCGATGCCTCGGTGATGCCCCGGATCACGTCGGGCAACACCAATGCGCCGACGATCATGATCGCGGAAAAGGCCTCGGACATGATCAAGGCGGCAGCCCGCGCCCGGGTGATGGCCTGACGTCGGTGGCCAACATGATGGCCCGGCGCTGCGGACAAAGCGCCGGGCACATTGCCGACTGACTGCTATTTGATCAGGAGGGTCTCTGGCGGGCAGACCGGCCCGGATCGGCGCGCCCCTCCTGCGAAATGGATCGACACCGGGATTTGAGCGGCGTCATCGTCGGGCCAGTCAATCGCCCCGGCGTGCCCGGGGCTCATCCCATGCAGGAGCCCTCCATGACGTCTACGTTCAGCTTTACCATTGCCGCCTCTGTTCTGCTTGCCGCCAGTGCTGCGGCCGAGGAAACGGTGCTTACCATCGACGGTGGACCCTATCCCGTTGCGGCAACGCTGAACCTGCCCGAGACCGCCGGCATGGATGCGCCGGTTGTGCTTTTGTTGCACGGGTTTACCGGGTCGCGCGATGAACTGCCGGTGGCGACAACCGAGCTAGGCGTGTTTTCCTATACCGCCGCAGCGCTGGCCGATGCCGGCATCCCCTCGCTGCGGATCGACTTTTCGGGCAGCGGCGACAGCACCGGCATTGCCTGGGCGGACACGACGTTCAGTACTCAGATCGCGGATGCGGTGGCGGTGATCGACCATGTGCGGGCCGATGACGTGCTGGGCCAGCACCCCCTTGTCGTGCTGGGCTGGAGCCAGGGCGGCCTTGTCGCGGCCCATGCCGCCGCAGCCCGGCCGGATATCGACGGGCTGGTCCTATGGGCGGCCGTGGCCGACCCGATGCTGACCTATGGCCTGCTGGGCGGCAAGGACCTGATCGTCGATGCCCTGGGCAAGGCGCCGGACGAGATCGTCTCGATGACCCTGCCCTGGGGCGCCACGACGGAACTGAAGGCCGCCTTTTTCCAGGAAATGCCCGTGACCCTGCCGGTCGCGGCGGTGGCGTCCTATTCCGGCCCGCTCCAGGTCGTGGTCGGGTCCGAGGACACCGTTGTCACGCCTCAGCCGCAGGCGGGCGAGGTCTACCTGCGCTATCACGACGGCCCCGAAGAGCTGCACATCCTGCCCATGGATCATGCCTTTGCGGCCTTCACCGGGACCGAAAAGCTGGACGAGATGCTGGGCCTGCTGACCGGGTTCATCGGATCGCTGGACGACTGAGCCAACCGGCACCGCACCATATACACGACGCGAAGGGCAGGCGGGCCGCACCCGCCTCCCTGACCCTCTGCCGGACTCGGACCCGCTGCGCCCGGGCGTAGAACGCCCTGGGGTGCCCGCCCGGATCCGACCGTGCTTCGGCACTTTCCCCTTAAATCCTTGACGTCCTCTGACCGGCGCCCGCGTCGCCTGGGCGGTTTTGCCTGAATAATGTGCGTGAACGCACAGTTGTCGCTTTGCTAGGCAGCAAGGCGCAATCCGAGTTGTGAGATTTTCAGATTGTTAGACAATGTGAAAACATGACTGTAGTGCTTGATTCACACGAGACGCTTTACGAACCCCGCCGGAAGCCGGTCGTCCCCGACATGCCCCCCAAGATGGCTCCCGACACGAACCAAGGAACACACCCCCTGGAACCGCTACTCAAAGTTGAAGATCTGACCGTGACCTTCGGGCGCGGGGAAACCGCCCTGACGGCCCTGAACGGGATCGACCTGCAGGTCGCGCCGGGGGAATTGCTGGGGGTTGTCGGTGAAAGCGGCGCCGGGAAATCGCTTCTGAGCGCGGCTCTGATGGGCCTGTTGCCCCGCGAGGGGCGGATCGCCTCGGGGAAGGTCACCCTGGCGGGCGATCGCATCGACACCCTGGGTGATGCCGAGATGCAGAAGATCCGCGGGCGCCGGATCGGGATGATCTTCCAGGACCCGATGACCAGCCTCAATCCGCTGCTGACCATCGGCGACCAGATCACCGAGACCCTGGTCAGCACGCTGAACCTGACCTCGTCGCAGGCCCGCAAGCGCATGCTGGAGCTGCTGGACGAAATCGGCATTACCGAGCCGCAGATCCGCGAAAAATCCTATCCGCACGAATTTTCCGGGGGCATGCGCCAGCGGGTGGTCATTGCCCTGGCCCTGGCGGGTGAACCCGAACTGGTGCTGGCCGATGAGCCGACAACCGCGCTGGACGTGTCGCTGCAAAAGCAGATCATCGGGCTGATCGCGAACCTGTGCAAGACGCGCAGCGCCGGGGTCATCCTGATCACCCATGACATGGGCGTGGTGGCGCAGAACGCCGACCGCGTGGCGGTGATGTACGCCGGCCGGGTGGTCGAGGTCGGGCCGACCGCCCAGCTGATGACCAACCCGATGCATCCCTATACCCGCGGGTTGATCCAATCGATTCCGCCGCTCGATTATCGGCCCAACCGGCTGACGCAGATCCCCGGCGCGATGCCCCGGTTGCGCCATATCCCCTCGGGCTGCGCCTTTCATCCGCGCTGTCCGCAGGCCGTGGACGCCTGCCGGCAGGTGACGCCGGCGATGGAACGCCGGGGCGACCGGCAGGCCCGGTGTCTTCTGTATGCCGATGACCCGATCAAGGCCGGGGGTGTGGCATGACCGCGACGGCGATTTCCCTGCGCGGGGTCAGCAAGACCTTCTACAAGCGCCGGTCCCTGGTCGATGTGGTGCGCCGGACCCCGGTCTCGGGCGTGACGGCCGTCAATGGCGTCAGCTTCGATGTGAAACCGGGCAAGACCTTTGCCCTGGTGGGCGAATCCGGGTCCGGCAAATCCACCATTGCCCAGCTTGTGGTGGGTCTTCAGCAGGCCGATGCCGGAGACCTCCTGATCAAGGACCAGTCGATGCTGTCGGGCCGCACCGTTGGCCTGGACATGGCCCGTACCATCCAGATGGTGTTCCAGGATCCCTACACCAGCCTGAACCCGCGCTGGCAGGTGGGGGCGGTCATTTCCGAACCCTGCCGGGCGCTTAGGCTGGGCCTGTCGGAACCCGAAATCCGCGACCGGGTGGCGGATCTGCTGACCAAGGTGGGGCTGCATCCCTCGGACGCGGGCCGCTCTGCCCACGAGCTGTCCGGCGGCCAGCGCCAGCGGATCGCCATTGCCCGGATGCTGGCGGCGCAGGCTGAAATCGTGGTCTGCGACGAGCCGACCTCGGCGCTGGACGTGTCGGTGCAGGCGCAGATCCTCAACCTGATGCGCGACCTGCAGGACGAATTCGGCCTGACCTACCTTTTCATCAGCCACAACATGTCTGTCGTGCGGTTCATGGCCGATGACGTGGGCGTCATGAAACAGGGCCGGCTGGTCGAACAGGGCCCGGCCGAGCAGGTCTTCAGCGCCCCGGCCGATCCCTACACGCGCGCGCTGCTGGCGGCCGTGCCCCGGCCAGAGCCGGAGGCGGTGCACTAGATGGCCCAGACATTCCTGATACGGGCGGACCGGGTGATTGACGGGGTCGCGGACAAACCGGTGGACCACGGCGCGGTGCTGGTCGAGGGCGATCGCATCCTGGCCGTCGGACGCGCGGCGGACCTGGGCGCGCCGGATGGGGCCACCATGATCGACGCGCCGGGCGCGACGCTGATGCCCGGCCTGATCGACGCGCATGTGCACCTGGCCTACAGCGGTGCCTCGGACAAGAGCCTGTTCCGCAGCGAGCAGGCCGACCTGAACTGGGCCTCGGTGGCCCTGCGCGCGGCGAAATACGCGCGCGACAGCCTGCGCATGGGCTTCACCGGGCTGCGCGACATGCATGGGCCGGGCGGGGCGATCATCGACCTGGCCCGGGCCATCGACGCGGGCCACGTGGACGGACCTCGGATCGTGGCCTGCGGGCAGGGGCTGTCGATCACCGGGGGGCACATGGATCCTCCGGGTTGGGCCGACCATGCCACCTTCGACAACATGACCTGCGCCTGTGACGGGCCCGACGGTTTCGTGCGCGGCGTGCGGCAGCAGATCAAGCGCGGGGCCCGGTTCATCAAGCTGAACACCTGCACGTCGACCAGTGCCGTGCCCGGCCGCTATTGCCGGTTCGAGATGAGCCCGGCCGAGATCCGCGCCGCCTGCGACGAGGCCCACCTGCAGGGCTACATGGTCGCCGCCCACACCATCGGCGAAGAGCCCCTGGCCGAAAGCATCCGCTGTGGGGTCGATTGCGTGGAACACGCGCATTTCACCGACCCCTCCATCATCGAGCTGATGGTCGAGCGGGGCACCTGGTTCGTGCCGACCCTGCTGGTCAATGAACGCAACTTCGAACTGACGCCCGAGCAGCTGAATGCCGATGCCCGCCACATGGCCTGGCTGGAGGCCAGCCGCGAGGCCAAGTGGAAGACGTTGGAAATGGCGCGCAAGGCCGGGGTCAAGATCGCCTCGGGCACCGATGCGGGCTTCCTGATCCCCCATGCCGACATGAACTGGCGCGAACTGGCCCTGCTAGAACAGGGGGGCCTGACCGCGATGGAGGCGATCCGGGCGGCGACGGCCGCCAATGCGGACCTGCTGGGGATTGATGCGGGCCGTCTGCAGGAAGGGCGGCTGGCCGACATGGTGCTGGTCGATGGCGATCCGCTGTCCGACCTGTCGGTCCTGTCGGACCAGGCGCGGCTGAGGGTCTTCCTCGGGGGGCGCGAAATCCAATGACATCAACTGACATATACCACGCCGGACCCATGCCGGTTCGCACATGTGCAGGGGCCAGGGCATGCTGAAATTCTTCATAGACCGGGTGTTCCAGGGGATCATCGTGCTGCTTGCGGTGTCGTTCCTGGCCTTCCTGATGTTCCGCTTTCTGGGCGATCCGATCCTGGCCATTGCCGGGGCCGACAGCACCGCCGAACAGCGCGCCGCGATCCGCGAGAGCCTGGGCCTGGATGCGCCCTTGCTGCTGCAATACCTCGACTACCTGCGCAACATCGTGACCGGCCAGTTCGGCATCAGCTACCGGCTGGGAGAACCCGTGACGCGGGTCATCCTGGACCGCGCACCGGCGACGATCGAGCTGGCCGTCGCCTCGATGATCCTGACGCTGGTGATCGGCGTCGGGGCCGGGATCTACACCGCGCTTCACCCGCGCAGTGCCGTGTCCAAGGGCATCCTGGCCGTGTCGCTTGCTGGGATATCGATGCCGTCCTTCTTCCTGGGTGTGCTGATGATCTACTTCTTCAGCGTCCAGCTGCACTGGCTGCCGTCCTTCGGGCGCGGATCGCTGGTGGCGATCGGCGGGTGGGAAACCGGATTCCTGACCGGCAGCGGGCTTCTGGCCATGATCATGCCGTCGATCACCCTGGCGGTGTTCCAGATCGCCATGGTCATGCGGCTGGTCCGGGCCGAGATGATCGAGGTCCTGCAGGCCGAGTTCATCCGCTTTGCCCGGGCCCGGGGCCTGAACGCCCGGCGGATCAACCTGCGCCATGCGCTTGGCAACACGCTGGTCCCGGTGATCACGGTCGTGGGCCTGCAGCTGGGCTCGACCATCGGCTTCGCGGTCGTGACCGAAACGGTCTTCCAGTGGCCGGGCCTGGGCCTGTTGTTCACACAGTCGGTCGAGGCCGTCGACGTACCCGTCCTCGCGGCCTTCCTGATGTTCATCGCCCTGGTCTTCGTGGTGATCAACCTGGTCATCGACCTCCTCTACTACCTGATCGACCCGCGCCTGCGTGTCGACGCCAAGAAGGCCTGAGCATGAGCCAGACGACGATCCCTTCCGACAGCGCCTCTATCCCGGTCGATGCCCGGCCGCCGTGGTACCAGGGCAAGCTGGTGCGCGCCTTCCTGCGCTCGCCCCTGACGATCCTCGCCGTGATCGTGCTGGTCCTCTACCTGCTGGCCGGCATCGCCCCGGACCTGATCGCGCCACACAAGGTGTTCGACCTGTCGACGCTGGACTTTTCCAATGCCTTCCTGCCGCCGGCCTGGGTGGAGGGCGGTTCCATGCGCTTTCCGCTGGGCACCGATGACCAGGGCAGGGACCTGCTGTCGGCCATCATCTACGGGCTGCAGGTGTCGCTGATGGTGGGTGTCGTGTCCGTCCTGCTGTCGCTGGTCATCGGCACCGTGCTGGGCCTGCTGGCCGGGTATTTCGGCGGCTGGCTGGATGCGCTGATCATGCGCATCGCCGACATCCAGCTGACCTTCCCGGCGATCCTGGTGGCCGTGCTGGTCGACGGGCTGGCCCGGGCGGTGCTGGGCTCGGGCCTGCATGAACAACTGGCCATCTGGGTCATCGTGGCGGCCATCGCCCTGCCGGGCTGGGTGCAATATGCCCGCACGATCCGCGGCCTGACCATGGTCGTGCGAGGCCACAACTACGTGCTGGCCGCCCGCCTGATGCGCCAGCCCACCAGCTTCATCCTGCGCCGGCATATCCTGCCCAATGTGGCCACGCCGATCTTCGTGCTGGCCACCATCCAGATCGCTGTCGCCATCGTCATCGAGGCCACGCTGTCCTTTATCGGACTTGGCGTGCCCCCGACCGAACCCTCGCTCGGCACCCTGATCCGGATCGGCAACAACTACATGCTGTCCGGCGAATGGTGGCTGGCGATCTTCCCCGGCCTGGCCCTGTTCTTCCTGGTCATGGCCATCAACCTCATCGGCGATTTCCTTCGGGATGTCCTGAACCCGCAGCTGTGATGACCTGCGGTGCCGTTCGAACCCTCCCCTGACGACCTGAAACGACCTCTGACAAGGAAAGGCGTGACTATGAAGTCCAACACTCGCAAGTTTCTCACATCGACGCTTCTGGCGGCCGGTCTGGCGGCAAGCCCGCTGCTGTCCGGCGATGCCATGGCCAAGACCCTGCGCATCGGCGCCCAGGCGGATGCCGGCACCATGGATCCGCAGGCCCAGAACATCATGACCACGATCACCCTGCTGTCGATGATCTACGACAGCCTGGTCAGCCGCGACGGCGAGATGCAGCCGCAGCCCCGCCTGGCGACCAGCTGGGAACAGGTCGAACCCACCCGCTGGCGTTTTGTCCTGCGCGAGGGCGTCACGTTCCACGACGGCGCGGATTTCACCGCCGAGGACGTGGCCTTCACCATCGAACGCGCGCAGCAGCCGACGTCGCAGTTTCTCAGCATGGCGGCCGGTCTGAAGACCGAGATCGTCGACGATTACACCATCGACATCATCACGCCCGAGCGGGACATCTTCCTGCCCAGCCGGATGATTTCCCTGGCGATCATGGACAAGGACTGGGCCGAGGCCAACGGATCGCTGGCGCCGCAGAACCTCGGTGAAGGCGAAGAGAGCTTTTCGGCGCTCAATGCCAACGGCACCGGCCCCTACAAGCTGATCAGCCGCGTGCCCGACAGCAAGACCGTGCTGGAAGCCACCGGCGAATACTGGGGCGAGATGGCCGGCGACATCGACACCGTCGAATTCTACCCGCTCAGCAACGACCCGACCCGCGTGGCGGCCCTGCTGTCGAACGAGGTCGACCTGCTGATCGACGTGCCTGCCCAGGACGTGGCACGGCTGGAAGCGGCGCCGGGCATCAAGACCGAGATGGTCGACGAATACCGGACCCTGTTCATCGGCTTCGACCATGCCAGCGACACGCTGAAATACGGTGACGCCGGCGGCAAGAACCCGTTCAAGGACCCCAAGGTGCGCCAGGCCATCAGCCATGCCATCGACCGCCAGGCCATCAAACGCACCGTGATGCGCGGGCTGGCCAACCCGACGACCCAGATGCTCGCGCCCAAGAACGTGGGCTATGTCGAGGAACTCGACACGCTGATCCCCTACGACCGTGAAAAGGCCAAGGAACTGCTGGCCGAGGCGGGCTATCCCGACGGGTTCTCGGTCACCTTCGACTGCCCGAACAACCGCTACATCAACGACGAACAGGTCTGCCGGACGCTGGTCACCATGCTGGCCCAGATCGGCATCGAGGCCGACCTGAACGCCATGCCGCGGGCCCAGTACTTCCCCAAGCTGTGGGAGCGTGACACGTCCATGTTCCTGATGGGCATCAACTCGCCCTTCGCCGACGGGATCTACAACCTCGAAAAGTACACCATGACCCGCAACGACGAGACGGGTGACGGGATCTACAACTACACCCAGTCCGACTATCCCGAGCTGAACGCCCGGGTCGAGGACGCGCGCCGGACCGAAGACGAGGCCGAGCGGGTGAAGAAGATCGAGGATCTCTACCGCTACCTGACCGAAGAGCAGTTCTACGTGGGTCTCTACAACCAGGTCCTGGTCTACGCGATGCAAGAGAACGTCTCGGCACCGGTGCGGCCCGACAACTGGCTGGAAATCCGCTGGGTCACGATGGACGAGTGATCTCGGCCCGAGCGCCCGGGCTTTCGGGGCCGGGCGGGTGATTTGGGAACAGGGCGGCGCGTGTCGTGCGTGCCGGCCTGTCCCGGCCCGGGGAGGGGGCGCGTCGCCTCCTTGCCGGGCCCTCCTCTGCGGCGGGCCTGCCGCCTGGTCAAAATTGTATAACAATATATCAAATATCTGGATGCCACCGTGCCCCACGTGCCGCCCATCACCGGATCCGACCCCAGCCTGGACGCCCCCGTTGCGCCCTATGATCACTGGTCGCTGGCCCCGGGGCTGATCTACCTGAACCACGGGGCCTTCTGTCCGGTGCCCCGGGCGTTGCAACAGGTGCAGGACCGCTGGCGCCAGCGGATCGAGTCCAACCCGGCCCGGTTCATCATGGAAGAGCTGTTCGATCACCTGGCCGATGCGGCACAGCCGCTGGCGGCGTTCGTGGGCACCTCGGCCGACCGGCTGGCCCTTGTCGAAAATGCCTCCTCGGGGATCGCGACGGTGCTGGCGGGGTTGGACCTTGGGCCGGGCGACCGGGTGCTGACCACCAGCCATGGCTACGGGGCCGTGCGCAACCAGCTGACAGAACTCGCCCGGCGTCGCGGCATTCAGCCGGTCGAAGTGGCCTTGCCCTGTCCGGTGTCCGATCCCATCCAGATCCTCGAGGCCCTCAGGCCCGAGCTCGACACCGGCGCGGCGCTGCTGATCGTCGATCACGTGACTTCTCCGACGTCGACGATCCTGCCGGTGGCCGAGATCGTGGCGCTTGCCCGGGACCGGGGCATTCCGGTGCTGGTCGACGGGTCTCATGCGCCGGGCATGCTGGAGCTGGACGTCGATGCCATCGGGGCCGAGTGGTACGTGGGCAATTGCCACAAGTGGCTGTGCAACCCGCGCGGTACGGCGTTCCTGGCCTGCGCGGACCAGGCGGTGCAGCCGCGTCCGCAGGTGATTTCCCATGCCCATGGGCAGGGGTTCCCGGCCGAGTTCCGCAAGATCGGCAGCCGGGATGCCTCGGCCTGGCTGAGCGTGCCGGACGCCCTGGACTGGCACGAAAGGATGGGCGGCGCCGCGTTGCGCGCCCGGAACACGGGCCTGGCGGCGGCGGCGGCCGACCGGATCTGCGAGGCCCTGGGCAGCGCGTGCACGGCTCCGAAGTCCATGCGCGGGGCCATGGCCACAATCCGGATGCCGGGTCTGCCCGGCACGCGCGAGGCCGCATCCGCCCTGTATCGCCGCCTTTGGGATCATGAGGTCGAGCTGCTGTGCGTCCCCTTCGCGGACGCCCTGTGGGTTCGGATTTCCACCCATGCCTACAATTCCCTGCCCGAAATCGACGCCGTGATCGCAGCCCTTCAAGCGGCCTCTGGCGATCTTCAGACCGGGGCGACATGACACCACGCGCAGACCGCCCCGCCTTCCATCTCACTTGCAACCGGACCCGCCCGCCTGGGGCTGGACCAACCTTTCGAACGGAATCATGACGACATCCCGATATCGCATAGGCATCGACGTGGGCGGCACTTTCACCGACTTCGTCCTCGCGGACCTCTCAGGCGAAAGCCTGTCCTTCCACAAGGAGCCCAGCGTTCCCCACGACCCCTCGCTGGCGGTCGAACAGGGGCTGGCATCGCTGGTCGCGGATCGCGGCATCGCGCCGGACGCGATCGAGCTGATCGTCCACGGCACCACGATCGGGTTGAACGCGATCATCCAGCGCCGGGGCGCGCGCATTGCCCTGGTGGTGTCCAAGGGCAACCGGGACGTGCTTGAAATTGCCCGGCTGCGCCTGCCGTCGTCCTACGATTTCACCGAGCCACGCGAACAGCCCCTTGTCCCGCGCGACCTGGTGTTCGAGGTCAGCGCCCGGATGCGGGCCGATGGCAGCATCGACACGCCGCTGGACCCGGGCGAGGTCGCGGACCTTGCCGACAAGCTGAAGGCCGCGGGCGTCGAGGCGGTGGCGGTGATGCTGCTGAACTCCTACAGCTCGCCAGACCTGGAGCTGGAACTGGGCAACGCCCTGCGCGCGGCCTTGCCGGATCTGCAGATCTCGGAATCCTCGGTGATCTGGCCCGAGGTCCGCGAATACGAACGCTGCCTGGTGGGCGGGCTGAACGGGTATATCCAGCCGCTCAAGTCGCGCTACTTCGACCGGCTTCAGGAACGCGTCGCGGGGCTGGGGATTGGTGCGCCGATCTACATCACGGCCAACAATGGCGGCACGCTCAGCCTGGGCACGGCGCGGGCGCGGCCGATCAACACGATCCTGTCGGGACCTGCGGCCGGCGTGGTGGCCTCGCTTGCGGTGGGCAAGGCGGCGGGCACCGGCCAGCTGATCACCTTCGACATGGGCGGCACCAGCGCCGATATCTCGGTCTGCCGGGCGGGGCGGCTGGAGTTCACCACCACGACCCACGTGGGCGATTTCCCCCTGATCATGCCGGTGGCCAATGTGTCAGCCATCGGGGCAGGGGGCGGGTCGGTCCTGTGGCTTGATGCGCAGGGTTTGCTGAAGGTCGGCCCGGTGTCGGCCGGGGCCGACCCCGGACCCGTCTGTTATGGGCGCGGGGGCGAGGTGCCCACCGTGACCGATTGCTACGTCGCCCTGGGCATTGTCGATCCCGACCGGTTCCTGGGCGGGCGCATGAAACTTGACCGCGAGGCCGCGCTGGCCGCCCTGGGCAAGATCGGCGAAAAACTGGGCCTCAGCGGCGACGACGCCGGTGTCGCGACGGCCGAGGCGGGCATTCGCGTGGCCTCGGCCAAGATGGCGACCGAGATCACCAAGCTGCTGGCCGAAGCCGGGGTCGACCCTCGGGAATTCTCGCTCGTGGCCTATGGCGGTGCGGGGCCGACCCATGCCAATTACCTTGCGGAAGAGGCCAACCTGACCTCTGTCCTGGTGCCCACGGCGCCGGGCACCTTCTGTGCCCTGGGCGCGGTGCTGGCCGACATCCGGCGCGACTACGTGCGCACCGCGCGGCAGATGATCACCGCGCAGGGCGGTCCGGGCTGGGACGTGGTCGAAACGATCATGACCGAACTGCAAGAAGAAGCCGAGGCCTGGATCCGCACCGAAGGCGACCTGGTCGGCGATCACGGGTTCGCGGTGTCGTTCAACTTGCGCTACCCGGGTCAGGCGGACGAGATCGAAATCGTCCTGGAAGACGAGGCGCGCCAGGGTCTGACCCCGGCCCGGTTGCTGGAGCTGTTCCACGAAGAACACCGCCGCCACTACGGGTTCGACGAACCCGACAGCCCGATCCAGACCTCGACCGTGCGTGTCGCGGTGATCGGCCAGGTGGCCCCGGTGACCCTGCCCGAGGCGGCGGCCGCCACCCCGGCCCCCACCGGCCACCGGCGCATCCGCCACCGCCAGGCCTGGCTGGAGGCGCCCGTCTATGACCGGGCCGCCCTTGGTCCCGGAGCCGCGATCTCTGGCCCGGCGGTCATCGACCAGGCCGACACCACCATTCTTGTCCTGCCCGGGTGGTCCGCCACCGCAGACCGGCTGGGCACATTGCGACTGACACGGGAAACCGCATGAAACTCGATCCGGTCCTCGTGGAGATCCTGCTCCACAAACTCACTGCCATCACCGAGGAAATGGCCATCACCCTGCGCCGATCGGCCCGAACCACCTATGTCAAGGAAGCCGGCGATTTCGGCTGTGCCCTGGCCAATCCCGACGGCCGCTTCTTTGCCTACCCGGCGGTCATGGGCGTGTCGGGCTTCCTGGACAGCAATGTCGGCCCGACCATGGCCTGCATCAAGGATCCGGAACCCGGCGACGTGGTGATCACCAACCACGCCTACCTGTCCGAGGGCCTGGCCACGCACATGCCCGACCTTCACTTGATCCGGCCGATCTTCCAGGACGGGCGCATCGTCGCGCAGGCATGGGATTTCATCCACTCGGCGGATATCGGCGGCGGTGTGCCCTCGTCGATCTCGCCCCGCTTTTCGGACAACTTCCAGGAAGGCTTCCAGATCCCGCCGACGAAGATCGTCAAGGCGGGAGTGCTGAACCAGGAATTCCTGGACATCTATGCCAGCAACTGCCGGACGCCGGACGTCAACCTGGGCGATCTGCGGGCGATGCTGGCCGCGCTGGAGGTGGGCGAGCGCCGGGTGCGCGAGCTGATCGACTTGCACGGCGTCGACACCTTCGTGACCGTGCAAGAGGACCTGGCCTCTTACGCCGGGACCAAGGCGCTCGAGGTGCAAAAGCAGATCCCGAACGGGTCCTATGAATTCTGGGATTACCTGGACGACGATTTCAACTCGCCCGTGCCGGTGCGCGTGCGCTGCAAGCTGACGGCCCAGGATGGCGAGGTGCACCTGGATTTCACCGGCTCCGATCCGCAGGTCGAGGCCGCCTACAACATCCCCACCGGCGGCAAGCGGCATCCCTGGCTGACGCTCAAGCTGATGCATTTCATCTATAGCCACGACAAGACCGTGCCCCTGAACCATGGCATGTTCGACCATATCACCGTGACCGCTCCGGCGGGGACAATCGTGAACCCCGAAGCACCTGCTGCCGTGGGCGTGCGCAGTGCCACGGCGATCCGGCTGAACGAGGCCCTGGTCGGGGCCATGGCCACGGCCCGGCCTGGCCTGATGCCGGCGCCGTCCGGCGGGATCATGATCCCCTCGGTGCTGGTCGAACAGGAACCGTCGACCGGGCAGCGCCAGGTCATGGTGCTGCAATCGCTGGTGGGAGGCACCGGTGCCCGCGCCGGGGCCGATGGGGTCGATGGCCGGGATTCCAGCCTGGCCAACCAGCGCAATACGCCCATCGAGAAGACCGAGGAAGAGGCCGCCGCGCTGATCAGCGATTATGCCCTGTGCCCCGATAGCGGCGGTGCCGGGCGCTGGCGCGGGGGGACGGGCGTGACCTTCACCGTGCGCATCGCGCGCGACGGATCGAACGTGCTGGGCCGGGGGATGGAGCGGTTCGTGTTCCGCCCCTGGGGCATGGAAGGCGGCCAGCCGGGTACGCGGGCACGCGTCGTGCTGAACCTGGGGCGCGAGGATGAACGCGAGCTGGGCAAGCTCGACATGTTCCGCGCCCGCGCCGGAGATACCGTGACGATCATGACGCCGGGCGGCGGCGGCTACGGCGATCCGCTGGACCGGCCCGAAGCCGAGGTGATGACGGACGTGGCCTTTGGCTATGTCACGCCGGAAGGGGCCCTGCGCGACTATGGCGTGGTGATCGAAAACGGCGATCTGGATGCCGACGCGACCGCCCGTCTTCGCGACGAGCGGCGCAGCGGCCGCGGCACCCCGGACCGGTTCAGCTTTGGTCCCGAACGGGACGCGTGGGAGGCCGTCTTCGACGACGCCACCATGACCCGCCTGAACGCCATGCTGATGCGCCTGCCGACCAGCCTGCGCTACGACCGCCGCCACCAGCTGTTCACCGCCGCCATCCCGGGCCTGACCCGTGGCATGGCGGACCTGGCGGCCGCCGTCGGCGACACGAACGCGGCGCGAGGACGCCTGGCGGATGCGATGCAGACGCTTCAGGCCGAGCTTGACCGCGGCATTTTCTGACACCGGAGGATCAGATGACAGACCCCAGACACGACCACTACCTTCTGACCCCCGGCCCGTTGACCGTGCCGCCTTCGGTCAAGGAACAGATGCTGCGCGACCGCAGCCCCAACAGCCCTGAATTCCTTCAGCTGACCACGGGCATCTGCGACTATCTTCTGGACATCGCGAACGGCACCGAGACCCATGTCTGCGTGCCCCTGCAGGGCAGCGCGACCTACACCAACGAAGCGGTGATGCAGACGCTGGTGCCGCGCTCGGGCAAGATCCTGGTCATCCAGAACGGCTATTACGGCCAGCGGCTGGTCGAGCTGGCCACGGGCATCGGGCTGAACACGGTGACGCTGGACCTGCCAATGGTGCCGCTTCTGACGCGTGAGGATGTCGAGGCCGCCCTGGCCAGGGATCCCGATGTGACCCACATCATGCTGTGCCACGCGGAAACCGGGACCGGGGTGCTGAACCCCATCGAAATCGTCGCCGAGGTCGCCCGCGAGCAGGGCAAGGAGCTGATCGTCGACGCGGTGGCCTCGTTCGCGGGCTTTCCCATCGACGTGGCGGCGCTGGACCTGGCCGCCCTGGTGATTTCTCCGAACAAGTGCTTGGAAAGCGTGCCGGGCATCGGCATTGCCATGGTGCGGCGGACCGCCCTGGAGGCGGCGCAGGGCAATTGTCCGTCGGTGGTGCTGGATCTTCATGGCCAGTGGACGCACATGACCGACACCGGGGGTGGTTGGCGCTGGACGCCGCCCACCCATGTGCTGGGCGCCCTGGGCGAAGGGGTCAAGCGGCACAAGGCCGAAGGCGGGATCGCCCCGCGCCAGGCGCGCTACCTGGAAAACTGGCGGCTGCTGGTCGACGGGCTGCGCCAGCGCGGCTTTACCACGCTGCTGCCCGATGACGTGGCCGCGCCGATCATCGTCACGGTGCACGACCCCGACCATCCCGCCTACAGCTTCCCCGCCTTCCACGCGGCGCTGGAAAAGCAGGGCTTCACGATTTTCCCCGGACGGTTGACCGCCGCGGGCACCTTCCGCATCGGCATCATGGGGGACATAGTAGCCTCGGACATCTTCCTGATCCTCGAAGCGATCGACACGGCCCTGGCCGAGATCGGAGTGACCTCGTGACGCTTGTTGCCATCATTGATCCCCAGTTCGAGGATTTCCCCGACATCGAAAGCGAGGTCGCCGGAGGCGCCGCCGAGTTCCGCGTGCTGCGCCCGGGCCAGGATCCGGTCAGCCCGGCCGATCTGGCCGGGGTCGATGCGATCATCAATTGCCGCAGCCGCCACAAGCTGCCCGGAGACCTGATCCGCGCGCTTGATCCCTCGGTCAGGATCGTCACGCAGGCGGGCGTGGGCTTTAACCATATCGACATCGCCGCCTGTGCCGAACGCGGGATCCCGGTCTGCAACACGCCCGATTACGGCACCGCCGAGGTGGCCGACCATGCCATCGGGCTGATGTTGTCGCTGGTGCGCGGGATCCCGACCTATGACGGCCAGCTGGCCTCGGACGGGGCGGCCTGGAACACGGCCGGCCTGCCTCTGCCGCCGGTCCGCCGGTTGCGCGGGCTGGTGTTTGGCGTCGTGGGTCTGGGCCGGATCGGCCTGGCCACGGCGCTGCGGGCAAAGGCCTTCGGGCTGGACGTGCATTTCCACGATCCCTACCTGCCGGCGGGGGCGGAACTGTCGGTGGGCTTCACCCGCCATGCCACGCTGGACAGCCTGCTGGGCGTGGCCGATGTGCTGACCCTGCATTGCCCTCTGACCGAGGACACCGACCGGCGTATCCGGGCCGAGACCCTGGCCCGGATGAAATCCGACAGCATCCTGATCAACACGTCGCGGGGCGGGGTGGTCGACCTGGACGCGGTGGGCCAGGCGCTGGCCGACAACCAGATCTGTGCCGCCGCGCTCGACGTGCTGCCGGTGGAACCGCCGAACCGCGATCACCCGCTGCTGGCGGCCTGGATCGCCCGCGCGCCCGAGATCCGGGGGCGGCTGGTCATCACCCCTCATGCGGCCTTCTATTCGCCCGAAAGCATCCGCGACATGCGCCGGCTGTCGATGACGGCCGTCTGGGACTACCTGACCGAGGGTCGGCTGCGTGCCTGCGTCAACGGCCACCAGCTGGCGATGGCCGCGCACCCCGAGGGCGTTCCTGCATGACCATCGACGCGTCAGGCAAGGACGTTGCGATTTCGGACATGATCGGCGACCGGATCGCCCAGATGATCGCTACCGGACAGTTGCACAGTGGCGACCGGGTGACGGAACAGGAACTGGTCGACACCTTCGGCTGTAGCCGCGTTCCGGCCCGCGAAGCGCTGAAGGTGCTGCACGCGCAGGGCATCCTGACGGGGGGGCGTCATCGCGGGTTCCGGGTCGGCGAATTCGGCCCGCAGAAGTCGCGCACGGTGCTGGATGTGCGGCTGGCGCTGGAAACCCTGCAGGTGCGCGCGGCGGTCGACAACTGGCGGGCGGGGCTGTCCAGCATGGACCCGCTTGACCGGGCGCTGGAGTCCATGGCCGTGGCGGTCGAGGCCGGCGACATGGGCGAGGTGCTGCGCTGCGACCTGATGTTTCACCGGGTGATCGCCGAGGCCGCGAACAATGACCTGGCCCTGACGCTCTGGAACACGATGGCGCGCTACGTGCTGATCCTGTTCAACCTGGCGCGCTATGGCGACGTGGACCTGAACATCGTCCTGCAGCGCCACCGCACGTTCCGGGACCGGCTGGCGGCCGAGGTGGCCTCGGAGACGCCCGGCCACGACGCTGCAGCGTTGCTGGCCGAACATTACCTTGCGGCGCGCCAACCCGGCGTCGCCGTGCCGCTGAACTGACCCCAGATAGACAGGAAGCCAGGATGGATGGCAGATTGCAGGACCGCGTGGCGGTCATCACGGGCGGCGGATCGGGGATCGGGGCCGCCACGGCCCGGCTGTTCGCGGCCCAAGGCGCCCGGCTGGCCCTGGTCGACCGGGACGAGGATGCGGCCGATGCCATGGCAGAGGAACTCTGCCAGTCCGGGGCCGAGGCTATGGCGCTGGCGGGTGACGTGGGCAACGAAACGGAAGTCGACACTCACAGGGACGCCATCATGGCCCGCTTCGGGACCATCGACATCCTGCTGGCCAGCGCGGGCTGGTCGACGGGGACATCGGTGCCCGACACCTCGGCCGAGATGTGGAACGCGGTGATCAACACCAACCTGACGGGCAGTTTCCTGTGGTCCCGGGCGGTGCTGGACCCGATGCGCAAGGCGGGCCGGGGGTCCATCGTGCTGGTCGGGTCTCAGCTGGCCATGGCCGGGGGCAAGGCCAATGCGGCCTACCTGGCCAGCAAGGGGGCGATCGTCAGCCTGACCCAGACCATGGCCGTGGATCACGCGGCCGAGGGGATCCGGGTGAACGCCGTCATTCCCGGGGCCATCGACACGCCGTTGCTGCGCCGGGCCTTCGACCGGGCCCAGAACCCGCAGGCCGCCCGTGAGGCCTCGACCGCGCGCCATCCGCTGGGCCGGCTTGGCACCGCCGAGGACGTGGCCCGGGGTGTCCTGTTCCTGGCCAGCGATGACGCGGCGTTCACCACCGGCTCCTGCCTGCGCGTGGACGGAGGATGGCTGGCCGCCTGAGAGCGGCCAGGGCCACGTCACTTACCCCGCGGACTGGGCCTTCCAGGCCTCGTATTCGGCCAGGGTGGCCTCGTTCGGGGGGTATGTGCCTTCCAGCGGGGCGCCGTCGCGAACCTTGCCGATGACAAAGCTTTCCAGCTGTTCGCGCTCGTATGCGGCCTCGGCGATGCGGTCGACCAGGGGGGCCGGGATCACCACGATCCCGTCCGGGTCGCCCATCACGATGTCACCGGGCAGGATGCTGACCCCGTCCATCTCGACCGGCACGTTCAGGTCGATGACATAGCGGTGCGAGGTCACCGGCGTGCCGGCGCTGCCCATGCAGAAGACCGGCAGGGGGATGCCCGAGATCGCCAGCGCATCCGACACGCCTCCGTCCAGCACCACGCCGGCCACGCCCTTGACCAGCATCCGCGTGGTCATGATGTCGCCCATGAAGGCGGTCCGGGTTTCCCCGTTCATGGCCACGGCCAGGACCGCTCCGGCGGGGATGTCGGCCACGGACTGGCCCTGCAGGTTCGGCCGCGTCCCGGCGGCCTGGTCGTCCAGAAAGTCCTGCCGGGTCGGCACGGTGCGCACGGTAAAGGCCGGGCCCACGAACTTGGCCGCCTGCGGGTTGAGCGGTTTCGGTCCTTGCATCAGCATCGTCCGATAGCCTTCGCGCCAAAGCAGCGACACCACCGTGGGCACCGCCACCTGCATCAGCAGGGACCGCGTCTTGTCGTTCATGGGGGGGACAGGGGGCATTTCGTTCTCCACTGGCTGGTCCGGTCGCGGCGCATGGCGCACCGCATTTGTGGTATGATCAGATTGTCTAACAATCATATCAATTTCGCCCGGGCGCAAGTCCTGCGCGGCCTTCAGGACAGGATCTGGGACAAAGCTGTCACGACCTGTGCGATCTGGGCCGTGGTCAGGTGCGGCCCGATGGGCAGGCAGAGCAACCGGCGGGCGGCGGCCTCGGTCCGGGCCAGGTCGCTGGCCCGGGCAATGGTGCTGTATCCGGGCTCGTGGTGCATCGGGGGGGCGTACAACCGGCGTGTCACGATGCCCCGGGCCAGCAGCGCCTCTGCCAGGCCCATGGGATCGTCGCAGCCGATGGTATAGTTGCGCCAGGCGGGAAGGGTTCCGGCCCGTGCCTCCGGCAGGTCGAGGGGCAGCCCGGCCAGGCCTTCGGCATACTGGCGCGCCTGCGCCCGGCGACAGGACAGCCAACCGTCCAGCCGGGGCAGGCGGGTGCGCAGGATGGCGGCCTGCAGCTCTCCCATCCGCACGTTCATCGCATCCAGCTCGTATCGCCAGTCGGCGGGCGCGCGGTTCATGCGGTCCTGTCCATATCCTGCCAGCATGCGCATCCGCCGACCCGTGGCAGGATCGTCGGTCAGGCAGGCGCCTCCGGTTCCGACCGTGGGCAACAGCTTCGATCCCCCGAAGCTGACGCAGGTCACGTCGGCCAGGGTGCCCACCTTGCGGCCCCGGTCCTCGGCCCCAAGGGAAATGCAGGCGTCCGAGATCATCGGGATGCCCCGTTCCCGGGCCAGCGGCCGGATCCGGTCTGCATCGGCGGGGTGTCCGTGCATGTCGACCGTCAGCACGGCCCGCACCTCGGTACCGACCGGGCTAGCCAGGCAGGCGGCCAGGGCCTCCGGGTCCATGCAGCGGGTCTTCGGTTCGATGTCCACAAAGACCGGGCGGGCGCCCACCTGGCGGATGGCCGAGGGCGTGGGGCTGTCGGTATTGGCCACTGTGGCGACCACGTGCCCCGGTCCGATCCCCAGCGCCCGCAGGGCCAGCACCAGCGCCTGGGTGCCAGAGGCCACGGCCACCGCATGGGCCGCGCCGCACCAGCCGGCCAGGTCGGCTTCAAAGGCCGGGCCTTCCGGCCCCCAGTCCGGAGAGCCGGCGTCCAACACCCGGCCCAGTGCCGCGTCGATTGCAGCCCGGTCTGCCCGGATCAGGGCGGCATCGTCGTAGAAGGGCACCAGGGGCGAAGGCGTCATGTGCAGGGGTCCTGTAGTGTCCGGGAGTAAGTCATCCGGAATTGACATATTGTATTACAATCTTTGGCTGCCTAATGTGTCACAAATCCTGGGCGACGTGCTCTGCCGTCCGCAGGGCAAGCGCCTGGCCGGTCAGGGTCGGGTTCATCGACGATGCGGTCACGAAGACGCTTGGATCCGCAACAAAGAGGTTACCCACGTCATGGCTGCGCCCGAACCCGTCCACGACCGAGCGCGCCGGATCGTCTCTCATCGCTGTCGTGCCCATGATGTGAAAGCCGGACTGGGCGATCAGCGGCGTGGTGTGCAGCGTGTGTGCGCCGGCATGGGTCAGCAGCTCGCCGGCGCGCTCCAGCCCGAAATCCAGGATGCGCCGGGTGTTGTCGCCCAGGCGATAGTGCCAGCTGGCCGCGGGCAGCCCGTCCCGGTCCGTCATCCGCGTCGACAGGCCGATGTGGTTGGCGTGCTCGGGCAGATCGTCGACACAGACCGTCATGCCCATGCCGTGATCAAAGCGCGCCTCGAAGGCCGCGTGGTGATCGGCGCCCCAGGGCAGGCGCTGGCCGGATGCGCCGCCCCGCGCAATGGCCATCGGACCGGGGCCGGGGCTCAGCTGCAGCTTGAGCCCGCGCAGGAATCCCCGGCTGCGGTCGGTGGCGAAGAATTCCAGGCTGATGATGCCGGCCAGCTCTTGCGGGGCCCAGGCCCCGACCGGATCGTCGAACAGCGCATCCATGCGGGCGTGCGGGTGCAGCATCAGGTTGCGCCCGACAAGGCCCGAGCTGCTGGCGATCCCGGACAGCAGCAGAAGCCGCGGCGTGCCCATGCCCCCGCCCGCCAGGATGAACCGGCGGGCGAAAACGCGGATCGTGTCCTCGCCTGCGGGGCCGGTCCGGCGGCACAGCGCGTGGCTCACCTGGCCGTCCGGCCCGGTGACCAGCCTCTGAACCCGCATCCCCGGTTCGAACCGGGCGCCGCGCGCAATGGCCGGGGCCAGGAACGCCCGGTCGGAACTGGAGCGCTGGCGCGACGGGCAGCCGATGTCGCAGGGGCCGGGATGGGTGCAAAAGCCAGTCTCGGGTGCGGCTCCGTCCTGGCCGACGGCCAGGTCCACCGGCCACCAGTGCCAGCCCTTGTCCTCCAGCGCCCGGACCACCCGTTCGCCATGTGCGCCGATGGCCGGCAAGGGCTGCACGGGCGCGTGGCGGTCGGGCAGGGTGGGGTCTCCGGTGACCTGGGCCGTGCCCCATTGCGCCTCGACCCGGTCATAGAACGGGGCCAGGTCGTCATACCGCAGCGGCCAGTCCGCGCCGACGCCGTCGTCGCTGAACATGGTGAAGTCGGCCGGCCGGAAGCGGGGCACATGGGCGGCCCAGTACGGCGAGGTGCCTGCCGCGCCATGGGCGATCATCGGCTTGATCGGGCTGCCCGCGTCGTCCACCGGCTCGTCGCTGCGATCGCGCCGGATGTTGGGGTTGGCGTGCAACACGTCCTGCTTGCGCCGTTCGTAATCGGGCCGGTCGCGCCCGATCGCGCCATGGTCCATCCAGCCGCCCCGGTCGATGCACAGCACGTCCAGCCCGCGCCCCGAGAGGCCCCAGGTCGCCGCGCCGCCGCAGGGGCCCGCGCCGATCACCAGTACATCCGCCGACAGATCCGTCATCGTCACCTTTCCATTCCTTCAAGGGCCCTTTCATGACCCTCACACCCGACACCAACCGCCTGGCCCTGGTCGCCGATCTGCTGATCCCGGGGCGTGCGCCCGACTGGCCTGCCGCCTCGACCGTTCTGGACGGGGTGGCCCTGGCCCGGGCACTGGCGCCAGTTACCGCTCTGGCGTCCGACCTGGCACAGATGCCCGCCGATGCCCGGCTCGCCGCGTTGAAGGCTTGCGAGCGGGACGAGTCCGTGCGCTTTGGCGCGGCGCTGGATGCGCTGAGCGATGCCTATTACGCCACGCCCGAGGTCGCGCGCCGCTGTGCCGCCCTGGCTGATGCCGGGCCGAAACCCGCCAGCGGCCAGTTCTTCGACCCGCGACTGGTCGACGGCGTGCGCGCCCGGGCCGCCCGGGGCTAGGCCCCGCCGGGGCGCCGGCATCAGGCGGCGATCCAGCGCCGTTCCCGGGTCGACTGGCGGATCGCATCCAGGATCTGCTGGTTGCGCAGCCCGTCGCGGAAGGTCGCGCCTTCAGTCAGGGGGCGGCCTTCGCTGATCGCACCGCACAGTTCGCGCAGGGCCGCCACGACCGAGACATTCCAGATCCCCGGGTTCAGGCCCGGCAGGTCGGCATTGGGATCGGGCACCTGGATGTCGGCCAGCGGCTCTCCGGCCCGGGCGAACAGCATCCGTTCCGTGCTGTCTTCCAGCACCAGCGTGCCCTCGGAGCCGAAAATCTGCGTCATGCCGCCCATCCCGTGGCGCGCGATGGCGGATATCGTCACGGTCACCAGGGCGCCGTTTTCCATTTCCATGGAAAACGTGTCGAATTCGTCGGCCGTTGCGGTCCAGGGCTCTCCGGTCGTCTTGCAGATGCGCTCGGGCACCATGGTCAAGGATTGGCCGGACACCGCCACGACGTCTCCCAGCCACCAGCGCGCCAGGTCCACCAGGTGCGACCCTAGCGCCCCCAGCCGTCCGCCGCCCCGGCTGGCCGAGGACAGCCAGTCGCCTTTGGCCCGGCTGGCCGGGTCGCCCCAGGCATCGGCGATATTGACCATCGAGACATGGCGGATCTGCCCCAGCGCGCCCGAGGCGATCAGCTCGCGCACCTTGCGCCGGTTGGGATTGAAGCGCAGTTCGTGGTCGACCATGTGGTGCACGCCGGCCACCTCGGCCGCATCCAGCATCCGCTGGGCTTCGGCCGCATCCATGGCCGTGGGCTTTTCACACAGTACCGCGGCGCCGCGTTCAATGGCGGCCAGGGCCATGTCGCAATGGGTGTCGGTGGGCGTTGCGATGCAGACCAGGTCCAGCGGATGGCTGTCCAGCATCCGGCGCCAGTCGTCATAGGCCGCCCCTATGCCATGGGCCTGGGCCGCGGCCCGGGCGCTGTCCAGCCGGGCCGAGGCCAGGGCGACGCCTTCGGCGCCCTCGACATGTCGCAGGGCAGGCAGGTAGGCGGCGCGGGCAAAGCTCGCCCCGATAATTCCAACTTTCATGGTCGTCTCCGTTCCAACCGGCGCGTCGGTCGTCCCGAGTCCGGGCCGGATCGGGCGCCCGCGGCCGTCAGTCGGGGCAGCGGGGCAGGGTGGGTCCGGTCCTGGGGTGCAGGTTGCATTCAGTCATATTGTTATACAATCTTTCAGGATCTCTGATCCAACGTCAAGCCAACATGGTTCGGATCGGGTCCTTTGCCACGCCTTGATCATCCGGCCGCTGCATTGTGCCGCTTCGTGCGCACTGGGACATGGTCCCGTTTCCTGACCTGGACGGTGGTTTTCATCGTTTTCGAATTGATCCCGGGAGACCCGGTCAACCTGATGCTGGCCGGTTTCCCGGCGCCCGAAGAGGCCATCCAGGTCGAACGCGAACGGCTTGGGCTGGATCGGCCGGTGGTCGAGCGGTAGTTTACCTTCCAGCAACGGGCGTCGACCGGTGATCCGGGGGACAGTTTCCGCACCTGCCAGCCGGTCACGCAGATGATCCTGGAGCAATTGCCCTACATCTTGCAGCTGGCCGCCGGAGGCCTGGCCGTCGGGCCGTTGCTGGGCGTGTTATCGGGGCCGAAGCCCAGCACCCGGAGCGACACCATCGCGACCTTCACCGCCCTGACCGGAGGATCGCTGCCCCAGCTCCGGAGCGGCATGATGCTGATCTACATCTTCGGGTCCATCCTGGCCACGATCCTGCCGACCGTCGTGATCCTTGGCACGCTCAACCTGGGCGGCGCGATCTTGTCGACGGCCACGCTCAGCTTTCCGGGCTTGGGCACCCAGCCGCCCGCGCCCGAGCGGGGATCCATGCTGAGCTCCGGGCGCGACTAAATGCGCGACGCCCCCTGGATGATGATCGCCCCGGGCGTCGTCCTGTTTCTGACCATCATCTTGGTGAACCTGCCCGGAGACGGGATGAACGAATTGCTTGACCCCAAAAATTCACGGAGCCGCTGACATGGATACCACACGGCCCACCGGAGATGCGCCGCTTTTGTCCGTGCGCGACCTGACCGTGTCCTTCAGGCAGGGCCTTGGCAGCAACGTTGCTGTGCGCGGACTGGATTTCGACCTGATGCCCGGACAGGCCCTTGCGATCGTTGGAAAATCCGGGTCGGGCAAGTCGATCACGGCCCTGGGCGGCGATGGGCCCGACGCCCTGTTCCGGTGGGCGCATCGACCGCGGCCAGCTGACCTTTCGGCGACACCCATGTGCAGGACACGGCCGATTAGCGCAGCCCGATCCTGTGCCTGGACAACCTGTCGGCCCGCTTTGCCGTGCGCCATGACGTCCCGGGCCGCGTCACCGACAATATCCACACCGCCGAACAGGTCAGCCTGGATCTTTACCCGGGCGAAACCCTGGCGCTGGTGGGCGAATCCGGCGGTGGGAAATCTATGATCGGGCGCATGATCCAGCAGCTTGTCCAGCCGTCCGCGGGCAGCATCCATTTCGAGGGCCGCGATTACGCGCGCATGGCCGCAGGCCAGAAGCGCAAGCTGGCCCAGCAGGTCCATTCGGTATTCCAGGATCCCCTTGCCTCGTTGAACCCGCGCTGGACGGTGGGGGGGCGGCATTACCGAGCCGATCAAAATCCACCGGCTGCTGGACACGCGCAAGGCGATTTCTGCCCGGGTGGGCGAATTGCTGGAAAAGGTCGGTTTGAGGGCGGCGGATGCCTCCAGGTATCCGCACCAGTTCTCGGACGGCCAACGGCAACGGATCTGCATTGCACGGGCGCTGGCCTCGGATCCGAAAGTGATCATTGCCGACGAATCCGTATCGGCCCTGGACGTGTCGATCCAGGCGCAGATCATCCAGCTGCTGATGAAATTGCAGGCTGAAACCGGTGTGTCCCATGTCTTTATCAGCCACGACATGGCCGTGGTCGAAATGGTCAGCCACAGGGGCGCCGTGATGTTCCTGGGCCAGATCGTCGAATACGGGCCGCGCCAGGCCGTGATCGGCAATCCGCAGCACGCGAATACCCGCAAGCTGCTGTCCGCCGTACCCGTGGCCGAGCCCGGACGCGAGATCCGGCGCACCCTTCTGAGCGGGGAAATCCCCAGCCCCATGCGCCGCGTGGTGGACGATCCGGTCATCCTGCCCTTGCGCGAGGTCGGGGCAGGCCATTTCGTCGCGACCTCGCCGTGATGCGAAGATGTGATTGTGGATAGCTGAAATTTACTGCAATAGTCATCCGCAGCACAGGCTACAGTCTGATCGTATACCGATTGGCCGCAAGGACAGCTGCGGCGGCAAAGTGATGCAGATGCTGGGGAAGGTTTGTCCCAGGACATATGCGCGCGGGAGAATGAACAGTGAATTCAAGGCGATTGCACATGCGGAAACGACCTGGATCTGCGGTGTCCGATCCCCGGAATTCGGAAAGCTGACACGATTGGCCCGGCCGCCTGCCCAACAGAGGGTGGCGGAACAGTTAATAACAGACAAGAATACAGGAAGGCAGTCATGGCGGTGAAAACGATGGACGATATCGCGACCCCCGATCCCCTGCGCCAGCCGAAACGCATTTCGCTGGCTGACAGTGTGGCGGATTCCATCGCCGAGGCGATTTCCACCCGGCACATCCTTCCCGGCGAACGCATCGTCGAATCGTCGCTGACCTCGCGGCTGGGGGTCAGCCGGGTGCCGATCCGCGAGGCCCTGCGGGTGTTGCATGCCCAGGGCATCCTAAGCGGCGGCGGGTTCAAGGGCTACCGGGTTACCGATTTCGGCCCCGAGGTGACCCAGCAGATCCTGGAAGTGCGCCTGTCGCTGGAAACCATCCTGTTGCGGGATGCCATCGCGAACTGGCGCTCTGGTGCGGCGGACATATCAGAGCTCGACCGGGCGATCGAGGACATGCGCCGGTCGGCCAGGGCGGGCGACGTGCGGGCCTCGTTGCTGGCGGACCTGCAGTTTCACCGCACGATCCGCGAGGCGGCCGGCAACGCCATTGTCGGCACCTTGTGGGATGCCATCGCGCGGCATGTGCTGATCATCTTCAATTTCGACCGGTTCCGCGACGACGACCTGGATGCCATCCCGACCCAGCACGAAGAGCTGCGCGACCGGATCCTGGACATCGTCGCCCACCCGGTGACCGAGGCGGATCTTCAGGCCCTGCTGGAAGACCACATGCTGCAGATCGCCCGGACCAAGCGCAAGCACCTGCGCTGACGTCTTCGCCCCCGCCCTGGGTGCAGAACCTAATGGCAGAGCCTGGAGGCAGGGGTCAGTCGTAGGCGCGCCATTCGGGGCGTTCCAGCCCGAAATGGTCGCGCAGGGTCGGGCCCGAATATTCGGTCCGGAACCGCCCGCGCCGTTGAAGCTCGGGGATGACCTGGTCGCAGAAATCATAGAAGCCCTCGGCCCCGTAGGGGGTGATGACGTTGAACCCGTCGGCGGCGTTCTCGTCGATCCATTCTTCCATGTGGTCGCTGATCTCGGCCGCCGTGCCCATCACGACCGCATTCGGCCGGAAGGAATATTCCTGCACGATCTCGCGCAGGGTCCGGCGCGTCTCGATCAGCTCGATCCCGCGTTCGAAGAACGACTTGATCATGCGCGTGCTGGGCGGGATGACCTCCAGCGGCACCGGTTCATCCATCGGCAGGCCGACCACGTTGATGCTGGTCTGCTGCGAGAAATGCTGGGCCTTCACGTCGTCCGGTGTGAGGTCCTCAAGACGCCGGTAGCGGGCCTCGGCCTCGGCCCGGCTGTCGGCGACAATGACGTTCAGACCGGGCACGATCTTCAGGGCGTTCTCGCCGCGTCCGGCCGCCACGGTGCGGGCCTTCATGTCGGCGTAGAACTGCTTGGATTTCTCCAGCGTGCTGGTCATGGCAAAGATGACCTCGGCCTCGTGGGCCGCGAAATCCAGCCCGTCAGGCGAGGCGCCCGCCTGGATCATCACCGGCCGCCCCTGCGGGCAGCGGGCGACGTTCAGCGCGCCGTAAAGCTTGATGTGCTCGCCCTCGAAATCGGTGATGTGCAGCTTGTCGGGGTCGAAGTAATAGCCACCGTCGACGTCATGCAGGATGGCGTCGTCCTCGTAGGTGTCCCACAGCCGCTTCACCACCTCGACGAATTCGCGGGCCCGGGCATAGCGCTCGGCCTTGGGTGGCAGATCGTCCATCCCCCAGTTGTGGGCGGTTTCCGGATGCGCCGAGGTCACCGCATTCCAGGCCGCCCGTCCGCCGCTGATGTGGTCCAGCGTCGCCAGTTGGCGGGCCAGGTTGTAGGGAGGGTTGAACGTGGTCGACAGGGTCGAGGCCAGCCCGATGTGGGTGGTGGCCTGCGACAGCGCCGAAAAGAACATCAGCGGTTCCATCGCGTTGTTCAGCCCGGGATTGCGGGCCCGGATGTCCAGGTCCTCGATCCGCGAACTGGGCGCGTCGGCCCGGAAGATCATGTCGAACTTCGCCGCCTCGGCCCGTTGGGCCAGCTTGACGAAATGGGCGATGTTGGTGGCGATGTCATGCTGGCTTAGCTTCCAGCCGCCGGCATGGGTGCCGTAATTGTACATCGCAAAGCCCAGGTGCATCTGGCGTTTGGTCATTGAGGTTCTCCTTAAGCCCCAGAATAAGCGACGGAAATTCAACGTGTTTCGGTGCCGGCAACCCCGGGCAAGGCAGCGGCCTGGAGCGTGGGCGGGCCTTCGGGTCCGGCGCCCGACGCAACCTTTGCCCGCTGCAATCGCAGGGGCAGAGTAACTTTGTAAGTTTGTAATACAATATTAAAATTTCGCTGTGCGGCAACTCTGTTTCGAACCTGAACGCACAGCACCGATTGCCTGTCGCACTGGCAGTTGCACCTGCCACCGACAAAACCAGGAACTTTCAGATTGTAATACAAATATACAGTGATAGGTTCCGGGGAAACGTGTTGGATCACGAGAGAGTCATGAGACTGGAAGGCATGGTGGCCGTCATCACGGGTGGCGCTGAAGGTATGGGGCGGTCGACGGCGGCATTGTTCGCCCGCGAAGGCGCATCGGTCGTGGTGGGGGACATCAACACCGAACAGGGTGCCTCGCTCGTGGCCGAGGTCGAGGCCGCGGGCGGCACGATCACCTTTCAGCCCTGCGACGTGTCCAAGGAGGCCGAGGTCGCGGCGCTGGTCGCAACGGCCGAGGACACGTACGGCAAGCTGGACACGATCTTCAACAATGCCGGGATCAGCCAGCCGCGCACGCCCACCTGCGAGGTGACGGAAGAGCTGTTCGACAAGGTCATCAGCGTGAACCTCAAGGGCACGTTCTTCGGCTGCAAGCACGCCCTGCCGGCGCTGCTGCGCAATGGGGGTGGGACCATCGTCAACAACTCGTCGGTGGCGGCCTTCGCGAATGTCGGCGGCAACGTGTCTTACGCGTCGTCAAAGGGCGGGGTCATGTCGATGACCCGGGTGATCGCCGTCGAATATGCCGAGCGGAACATCCGCTGCAATGCCATCAACCCCGGCCCGATCGACACGCCGATGCAACAGCGCAGCCGGGCCAAGGCCACCGACCTGGATGCCCATGACAAGGCCTGGCGGGACATGATCCCGATGAAGCGCATGGGCACCGGAGACGAGATCAGCGAGGCGGTGCTGTTCCTGGCCTCGCAGCAATCGTCCTTCGTCACGGGCATCGGCCTGCTGATCGACGGCGGGCGGGTCGCGACATGACAGGCAAGCTGCAGGGGAAGGTCGCCGTTGTCACCGGCGCCGCGCGGGGCATGGGGCGCGCCACGGCCATCGCCTATGCCGGGGAGGGGGCCATCGAAGCCGAGGCGGGGCGCGTCGACATCCTGCTGAACAATGCCGGGATCATCTTCTTCCAGCCGGTCGAGGAGGTCTCGGTCGAGGATTGGGATCAGCTGATGTCGGTGAACCTGCGCGCGCCCTTCCTGCGCACCCGCGCTGTGGCCGCCGGGATGAAGGCGCGCAAGTGTGGGGCGATCATCACTGTCTCCAGCAATGCAGGCGTGCGGGGCGGGCCCAGGGCCTCGACCTATTGCGCGTCGACATTCGGGATCGAGGGCCTGTCGCGGCCGCTCGCGGCCGAGGACAACAGTTCGGAGTCCCTGTTTGACCCCCGCGTGACCCAGTCGCGCCACGAGAGGCAGGTCATCCGGCAATTCTTCGACCGGCGGATCGCCGCGGGTGAACACGGCAACGTCTACCCCGGCCTGGCGACAAGCTGAGACATGGGCGAGGACAACATGTCGATCACCCTGCAACTGCACGAGGCCGTGACCTTTCACGACGGCACCCCGTTCAACGCGGATGCGGTGACATTCATCTACGATTCCATTCAGGATCCGGCCACCGGGTCCATGGTCGCGGTGGACCAGATCGGACCCAACAAGGACAGCGACGTGCATGGGCCGCTGGAAATCCGCATCAATTGCACCCGTCCGTTCCCGATCGCGCCGAACACGCTGGTTCAGGCCTCGCTGTCGCCGGTCAGCCGGACGGCGGTCGAAACCATGGGCAACACGGCCTTTGGACAGGCCTCGGTCGGCACCGGCCTGTTCAAGTTCGAGTCCTGGGAAAAGGGCAAGGATGTCATCCCGGAGCGGAACCCCGAAGACACCTGGGCGCCCGAGTTCTTCGGCATGGCCGATGCGGCCTGTGGTCCGCTGGCCACCACCACGCCCAGCTACCGGGACGGCGTCGAGGATTCCTACCCCTATGATCCCGAAAGCGCCGCCGCAATGCTGGACGGGGCGGGCTGGACCATGGGCGATGACGGCATCCGCGAAAAAGACGGAGAGCCGCTGTCGATCCACTACCTGTCCATGCTGGCCCAGGCGGCCTCGGCCGACAGCGTGGAAGAGCGCGATGCGCGCGACCAGGACATCCAGAAACTGATCATGGATGAAGCGATCTACATGGCTGCGCACAACCAGATCCAGACGATCGTGTATTCCTCGGCCATCACCGGCGTGCGTTTCGCTCCGGGCAACTGGCAGGTCACATGTACGCCGTCGAAGCGGCGGAATGATCCACGGGTCCGGGCCGGCCATCGCATGATGCCGCCGGCCCGGACCAGACTGACCGAAACGGTGGCGGCGCAATCCGCGTTGCACGCGCCACCGGCTCGGCCCCACCAGCAAGAAGCGGCGCGCTGCGCGCCGTGACGCCAAAAGGACCTGCGGCCAGACCCCATGACGGTTTCAAATTCGAACAACACGGCCGGCGGGCGCATCACCGCGACCCACCTGGAACGGGATTTCATCGGCTACGGCCCCACGCCTCCTGCCGCCAACTGGCCGGGCGGGGCCCGGATCGCCCTGAATTTCGTGCTGAATTATGAAGAGGGGTCGGAATATTCGATCGGGCACGGCGATGGCCGGTCGGAAAAGGCCCTGACCGAGGTCTCGGCCCCCCGGGTGCCCGAGGGCGCGCGGGACCTGGCTGCCGAAGGCATGTACGAATACGGCAGCCGGGTGGGCGTCTGGCGGATCGCCCGGGCGTTCCAGTCGCGCGGGCTGCCCCTGACGGTCTTCGGCTGCGCAGAGGCCTTCGAGCTGAACCCCCAGGTCGCGGACATGGTGCGCGAGAGCGGCTGGGACGTGTGCTGTCACGGCAACCGCTGGGAGGAACATTACATGTTGGACGAGGAGGCCGAGCGCAAGGCGATTGCCGATGCCGTGGCCTCGTTGACCCGGACCTTCGGCAAGCGCCCGCTGGGCTGGTACTGCCGCTATTCGCCCAGCGTGAACACCCGGCGGCTGCTGGCCGAAGAGGGCGGTTTTCTCTACGACAGCGATTCCTATGCCGACGACCTGCCGTACTGGGTGTCGGCCGCGGGCAAGCCGCACCTGGTGGTGCCCTACACGATGGTCAACAACGACACCAAGATCCTGTCAGGGGGCCTTGCCAACAGCGACGACTTCTTCGCGATGCTGCGCGATGCCTTCGACACGCTCTACGACGAAGGCGCCGTCAACCCCAGGATGATGTCCGTCGGCATGCACGCGCGCATCCTTGGCCACCCGTCGCGGGTCGCCGGGCTGGCCCGGTTCCTCGACTACGTGCAGGCCAGAGAACAGGCCTGGATCTGCCGGCGCATCGACATCGCCACCCATTGGCGCAGCCAGTATCCGGCCACGCCATGACCGCCACCTGATGGCCACCACCCGATGACCACCATCAGCCGCACCTTGTGCCGGCCCGCCCGCGACATCCCTAACGGCCTGCATGCGGGCCGAACCCACGGAAGCCATTCATGACCAACATCTCGTCTAACCCGAACGTCAAATCCATCAAGCACATGGCCTTCGCCGTGAAGAACGCAAGGAAGGCGCTGGAGGCCTATGCCAAGTTCCTGGACGTGGACGCGGGCTCGACCATCCACGAATACGAAAAGTCCCGAAACCGCGTGGCGATCTTCGACCTGGGCGGCATCGAGTACCAGCTGTGCGAAAGCATGGACGAGGGCGGCCGGTTCGACGCCTGGATCAAGGAGAGGGGCGGCGAGGGCCTGCATCACATCTGCTACGAGGTTGGCGACATCGACAAGGCCCTGGCCCATGCCGAGGCCCAGGGCGGCACCTTGCGGCTGTGCAAGCCCTGCGGCGTCTATGGCTCGCACCCGCACCCCGAAGGCTACGTGGCGTTTCTCGACAATGATGCTGGGGGGATCGAGATCGAGTTCATGCAGGTCTACTCCGACGAAGAGCTGAAGAAATACAACGAAGTGCAGGGGATCTGATCATGGGTGCGGCAACAGAAATCACCGTCGGATCCGCCACGCCCGAGGGCGTCGGCTTTCTGACGATGATGAAGAAGGGTGACCTGATCGGGACGATCGTGAACATCTTCGGCGACGAGATGGGCCGGATCATCGCCCCCGAGGACGGCATGTTCTTCGGGCTGCGGGCGCTGGCCAATATCAACAGCGGGGACTGGTGCTGCTTTTTCTGCAAGGTGCAGGGAGAGCGGCCGATCGTTGCCGCCACCTGAAGCCACATTGACGGGCGCGGGGCGCTCAGGACGCCCGCGCAGGAACCGAAAGAGACCACATGATCGAAATCCCCTTGCACACTGGTCTGACGGCCGCCATTTTCGCGCCGTTCGGGGCGGTCATCGACCGCCCGGCCGAGCCCGGAACCCGCAAAGGGTTCACCGACTATCTCGGCTCGGACCGGCCTGATGGAACACCGGCGTTTCACACCAACCACATGGCGCCGATGGCCCTGCCGATGACGCTCGACGTGATGGAAAGGCACCCCCACACGGCCCAGGCCTTCGTGCCGCTGGACGTGTCGCGCTACCTGGTCACGGTCGCGCCGTCCGATGCGCAGGGGGCGCCCGACCTGGCGCGGATGCAGGCCTTCGTGGTGCCGGGATCGCTGGGGGTCATCTATGGGCGCAACGTCTGGCATGCGCCGGCGGCGGTGCTGGACCGCCACGGGTCCTTCGCGGTGCTGATGTGGCGGGTCGGTGGCGGCGAGGACGATGTCTTTGTCGATATCGACCCGGTCTCGCTGGTCACCGATTGCACGACCACGACCCTCGCCTGACCATCTCCCTTCGCGGGGTGGTCCGGTTTCAGACAGACAGAAAGACCGCACAGCATGAAATTCGGCATCATCGGGGCGAGTTTCGCCCGCAAGGCCTACTTGCCCGCGCTGGCGCATGTGGACGGGGCCGAGGTGGTCGCGATCTCGTCCGGGCGCATCGACAGCGCCCGGTCCGCGGCAGAGGCCTTCGGCATCCCTCATGTGCATGACGACTGGGAGGACATGCTGGGCAGCCATGCTCTGGATGCCGTCCTGATCGCCACGCCGACGGACCTGCACGCGCCGATGGTGCTGCGGGCCATCGAAAGCGGCGCGCATGTGCTGTGTGAAAAGCCCATGGCCATGGACGCGGTCGAGGCGCAGACGATGCTGAGGGCGGCCGAAACCGCGCGGCGCCTGCACATGATCGATCACGAATTGCGCTTCAATCCCAACCACATGCGCATCGCAGAGCTGATCGGCGACGGATCGCTGGGCGACATCCGGCACGTCAACATCGCCAATATCGGGTCGGCCTGGTCCGATCCGGCGGGCCGCAGCGCGGGCGATTGGTGGTCGCTGGACCAGCGCGGCGGCGGCCGGCTGGGGGCCAACGGCAGCCACCAGGTGGACCTGCTGCGCTGGTGGCTCGGGCCCGTGAAATCGGTGTCTGGCCAGGTGGCGACATGCGTGGCCGACCGGACGGATCCCGAAACCGGCACCCCCTGGACCGCGACCGCCGACGACCTGACCCGCTTCAGCCTGGAGACCACCGGCGGCGTGCTGGCCGACGTCTTCATCAGCGCCGTGGCGGCGACCAACATGGGCAACATCACGCAGATCTTCGGCTCCCGGGGCACGATCGAGCTGGGCGAGGGCGGAGACCGCCTGCGCCTGTCCCGCGACGGTGGCGCGTTCGAGGACATCTCGGTCGCCGATCCCGCCGCCACGTTGCCCGGAGTGAACGGGGGCATCTGGAACGTGTCCGTGGTATCGGCCCTGCGGGAATTCGCGGCCGCGGCTCGCGAGGGGCGCGCTTTGCGCCGGGGGGCGACCTTTCACGATGGGCTGGCCAACCAGCGCGTCCTGGATGCCGTGCGCCTGTCCAGCCGCGACCGCCGTTGGATCGACCTGGACCCCTGAGCGCTCAGGCCGAAGGGACGGGGATCAGCTGCGTGAGCGGTTCGAGATTTCGCGGGCCGCGTGGCTGACCGCGATCTGCAATTGCTGCAGGTTGGCCGCCGAGGGCCCGTCGACCGGAACCGAGGCCCCGACCGATCCGACCACCGCCCCGGCCTTTTCGCGGATCACGCAACCGATGGCGATTTCGTCCTCGCGGTATTCGCGGTCCTCGACGGCAAAGCCATGGCGGCGCACCTGGCGCAGGCTTTCCACCAGCTCGCCCAGCGACACGATCGAGGTCTTGGTGAAGGGGGCCAGCCCGTGGTCGGCCACCACCCGGGCGATTTCGGGTTCCGGTAGCCAGGCAAGAATGGCCTTGCCCAGGGCCGTGGCATGGGCCGCCGGTCCCAGCGAGCGGGGCTCGGCCCGGCTGCCGGTGGCCGTTGTTTCATACAGAACGTTCAGGTCGCTGCCCTCGAAGGCGGCCAGCCGCACGACGGCCCCGGTGTCCTCGGCCAGCCGGTCAAGAAACGGGCGTGCCTCGCGCACGATGTCGAACCGCGCGCCCCGCATCGAGGCGATCTCGGCCAGGCGCGGCCCCAGGAAATAGGCCCGCGGCTTGTCCAGCTTGGCCACGTAGCCCCGGCGCAGCAGCGTGTTCAGCAGGTGATGGCAGGTCGACACCTTCAGGCCGGTCATCCGGGCAATGTCCTGAAGGCGCAGCTCTTGCCGGGCCTCGGCCAGGGTCTCGATCAGGGTGATCGCCCGGTCGACGGCCTGGACGGTGGTCTGGTCGCCCTTTTCGCGGGCCGCCTTCCAGTCCGGGGTGGCGGGCGCATCGTTGGCGTCCTCGATCGACACCTTGGTGCGGGTCTTGGTTACATCCGCCGGCTCCAGCCTGCGGCCCGCCAAGGCGGCGATGTCGTCGTCCATAGATCTGTGTCCCTGTCGCGCGGTGTCGACATTCGGCCCGTGCCCGTCTGTCATGCTGGGTCAATCATGGTCGCTCACCACGTCGGGTGCAATGCGCGACGCGGCCGCAATGGCCAGGGCCGTCCCGGTCAGGCCAAGACCCAGCAGGACGACCCCGGTCCAGCCGAAAAAGTGCCAGGCCTGGGCGCCCAGGAAGGTGCCAAGAGCGGCCCCGCAGAAGCGCAGGACCATGTAGATCGTGTTCAGCCGGTTCGAGGCAGTCGGGTCCAGTTGCAGCACCTCGGACATGGAGGACACGTGGCCGACCTGCATGCCCAGGTCCATAAGGATCACGGCCGGTATGATCCACAGCAGGGTGCCGCCGTCGATCCCCATCATCAGGAAGGACAGGGCCATCGACGCGCTGCTGCCGGCGATGATGGCCGGGGTCCCGATCCGGTCGGCCAGCCGCCCGGCCAGGGGGGCGGCGAGCACGCCCACCGCGCCGATCAGGGCCAGCAGGCCCACGGCGGTCGAGGCCTCGTGGTGCAAGAGCCGTTCGAAATGGAAGACGATCGTGGTCCAGAACATCGAGAACGCGCCGAACTGCAGGGCGGCGACCATGGCCAGCAGGCGCAGGCGGCCGTGGCGCAGGAACAGGGCGCCCAGGCTGGACAGCAGCTGGCGGTAGCTGCCCGTGAAGGTGGTCGTCATGACCGGCAGGCTGCGCCGCAACAGCACCAGCAGCACGATCATCACCACGGCCGAGCCCAGGTAGACGCTGCGCCAGCCGAAGGCTCCGCCCAGGACGCCACCGACAAAGCGCGACAGGATGATGCCCAAGAGCAGCCCGCCCATGACCAGGCCCACCGACCGGCCGGCCTGGCCCTTTGGTGCCAGGCGCGAGGCGATGGGCGGCAGAAACTGGGGCACGGTCGAGGCAAAGCCGACCAGGAAGGCCACCGCCAGCAGCGGGGGGAAATGCGGGGTCAGGGCAAAGGTCACCAGCATGGCGGACGAGGCCAGCAGCAGCACGGTCAGGATCCGCCGGCGTTCCAGCATGTCGCCCAGGGGCAGCAGGAACAGCAGGCCAAGCGCATAGCCGACCTGGGTCAGGGTGGCGATCAACGAGGCACTACGCTCGCTGGTGCCGAAGTCGCTGGCGATCTCGGACAGTAGCGGCTGGTTGTAGTAATTGTTGGCCACGACCGCGCCGGCGGTCACGGCCAGCAGCCAGACCAGCCGTTGAAAGCTGCGGTCGGGCAAGGCGGGGGCGTCGGCGTTACCAGGCAAGGTCGGCATACCCCGCATCCGCCATCAGCCGGGGACCCCGCACCGAGATCTCGGCCCGGGCCCGGTTGGCACCGGCCACGTCCGTCAGCACGCCATGCCGCTTGCGGATCGTCCCGTCGATCAGGACCGTGTCGACATTGCCGGGATGGGCGAACATCACCACCGCGTTTTCCGGGTTCAGCGCCGGCCCCATGTTCCAGTCGTCGCGGCGCAACAGCACGATGTCGGCCTTCTTGCCGGGGGTCAAAGACCCGATCCGGTGTTCTAGCCCCAGAACCCGGGCATTGTTGATCGTCGCCCATTTCAGGGCCTCGCCGGTGGAGATCGTCTCTTTCTGGTAGACCCCGCCGCCGGTGCCGATCGTCTTCAGGTTCTCGGCCTCGAATGCCGCCGCCTCGGGGTTGGTGCCTTCGTCCAGCTCGCGCTGGGTCTGCACGTTGCGGTGGAACTGGTCGGCCTGTAGCGACAGGCGCAGCGTTTCGAACATCGACCCCGTCACCCCGACCTCGCTGTCATTGGCCACCGATGGCCGCCCGCCCTGGGCCGAGACTCGCCCGATCAGGGGCGGCACGCCGTGGCCGCGCAGCTCTGCCGGGGGGGTGGCGGTCAGGGTGCAGCCGGCCTCCACCAGTGCGCGAATTTCCGCGTCGGGGATGTAGTTGGCATGGACCACGTTATGGCCCTCGGGCAGCAGGCCCTCGCGCTGCAGGTCCAGGTAGCCCCCGGGGTTCAGCCGGTTGCGCCGCCCCCAGACATGGGCCGAGGAGATCACCCCCATCTCGCGAGCCAGGGCAAAGTCCTGGCGGCAGACGTCGATGGTCGAGTAATCCGGCCCCAGCACGCACATCGCAAGCGTCATCAACCCATCCGCCGAGCCGAACCGGTCGCGCATAAGCCGCTCGATCTCGGCCCTGGGGTGGGGAACCTGGGAAAAGTGCGGCTCGCCCGGTTTCGGCTTGGGCTTGACCGTGCCGTGCCCGAACAGCGCCCGCACCCCGCTGGCCGACAGCCCGTCGATGGCCGCGTCGGTGTGATCGGGGGTGGGGTTGTTGTGGCACCAGTCGAAGACGGTGGTGGTGCCGGCGTCGATCTGGCTGAGCCCGCCGGCCATTTCCGAATAATAGAGGTCCTCGGGCCGGTAACGCGGGGCCGCCCCCGCATGCAGGTAATTGTAGTAATCCGCCCCGCCAAAGTTCGACCCAATCCCACGGATCACCGTCTGCCACAGGTGGGTATGCGCGTTCACCAGCCCCGGCATGGCGATCATCCGAGACCCGTCGATCACCTCGGCGTCCTCGACGTCCAGGTTCGGCCCGATGGCGGCGATCAGGTCGTCCTTCACCAGGATATCGCCGCACGACAGGTTTCCGACACCGGGGTCGACCGAGACGATTGCGGCGCCTCGAATCAAAAATGCAGACATGTGGGCCTCTTATTCCATTATATGAAAAATTATGAGATTTCTCGAACTCTCGTCTGACTATTCCCCGCCCCAAACGGGCAAACAAGGGGTAATGGGGCCATTTTTTTCGTGAAATGCGTTGACTGAACGGTTCCTCTCCGAAGATGCTGAAAAACGCATCGAGATAAATTTCATGATGGGAAAAATGTTGTGCTGGAATTCGCGCTCAAACGGCTTGGTCTGACCCTCCTGGTTCTGATCAGCGTGTCGGTCATCACTTTTTGCGCTGGTGCGGCTGGCAGGGGACCCGGCGGTGGCGCTGGCCGGGGCCGAGGCCTCGTCCGAGGAAGTCGAAGCCGTCCGCATCGCCTACGGGTTCGACCGGCCGCTGACGGCGCAATATGCCAGTTGGCTTGGGGACGTGATGAAGGGAGACCTCGGGTTTTCCAACATCCTGCAGCGCCCGGTGATGGAGGTCGTGCTGGAACGCCTGCCGGTCACCGCCAAGCTCGCCGGCCTGTCGCTGGTCTTTGCGCTGGTCCTGGCGATCCCGCTGGGGGTGCTGGCCGCGGCCCGGCGCAACACGTTGGTCGACCGGCTGGCCCTGTCGATTGCCGTGGTAGGCCAGGCCTTGCCGAACTTCTTCTTCGCCCTGCTGCTGATCCTGATCTTCGGCGTCACCCTGCGCTGGCTGCCGATTTCGGGCGACAGCTCGTTCCTGCACTACGTGATGCCGGCCATCGCCCTGGGCTATTTCTCGACCCCTGCGATCATGCGCCTGACCCGGGCCGGCATGATCGAGGTGCTTGACAGCGACTATATCCGCACCGCCCGGGCCATGGGCCTGCCATGCCGGCGGGTGATCCTGAAACACGGGCTGCGCAATGCGCTGATCCCGGTGGTTTCACTGACGGCCGTTCAGCTTGGGTTCATGCTGTCGGGCTCGATCATCGTGGAATCGGTGTTTTCCATGAACGGCATCGGCCGGCTGGGCTGGCAATCCATCCAGCGCACGGATCTTGAAATGATGCAGGCGCTCGTCCTGATCATCTCGGTCATCTACCTCGCCCTCAACTATTTCGCGGACCTGCTGAACGGTCTGCTTGATCCCCGGCTGCGCGTGCAGTGACGGGACCGGACACGAAAGATCGCATGACAGCTACCGACATGATCGACCCTTCCGCCACAGATACGACCGCAGACACGACCGCAGATACGACCGGGCCGGGCCCGGCCCGGTCGTCATCCGATACCCTGCACCGCGCCCTGCGCCATCCCGGATTGCTGATCGGCGCGGGCCTGGTCCTGGCCATCGTGGCGATGGCCCTGCTGGCCCCTATGCTCACGCCGCACGACCCGTACCTGCAGAACCTCTCTGCCCGCCTGATCCCGCCGGTCTGGCAGGCCGACGGGTCCTGGGCGCATCCGCTGGGCACCGACGCGCTGGGGCGGGATTACCTGGCGCGCATCCTCTACGGCGCGCGGATCTCGCTGCTGATCGGCTTTGGCGCCACCGCCATCGCCCTGGTCATCGGCACCACCATGGGCGTGCTGGCCGGCTATTTCGGCGGCTGGCCCGACTTTGTCGTCAGCTTTGTCGTCAACGTCCGCCTGGCCCTGCCGGCGATGCTGGTGGCCCTGGTGGTCGTGGCCCTGGTCGGAGGCTCGCTGACCGTGGTCATCTGGACCCTGGGCTTCCTCGTCTGGGACCGCTTCGCCGTGGTCATGCGCGCGTCCACCCAGCAGATCCGCTCGCTGGACTACCTGTCCGCCGCCGAGGCCGCGGGGGCTTCGGTCCTGCGCATCCTCGTCAGCGAGGTCATGCCCAACGTGCTGGGGGCTCTGATCGTCGTGGCCACGCTGGAAATCGCCCAGGCGATCCTCTTCGAGGCGGCGCTGTCCTTCCTGGGCCTTGGCGTCTAGCCGCCCACGCCCAGCTGGGGCCTGATGATATCCGAGGGCAAGGCCCACATGTTCTTCCGCCCCTGGGTCATCGCCATCCCCGGCACGGCCCTGTTCGTCCTGGTCCTGGCCATCAACCTGCTGGGCGACGGCATCCGCGACGTGACCGCTCCGGAGGGCCGCGCATGACACTGCTCAACGTTGAAAACCTCTGTATCGACATCCCCGGTCCGCGCGGCACCCTGCATGCCGTCCGGGGGGTCAGCTTTCACGTCGACAAGGGCGAGATTCTGTGCATCGTGGGGGAATCCGGCTGTGGCAAGTCGCTGACCTCGCATGCGCTTCTGGGGCTCAGCCCCCGGGTCGCGCAGGTGGAGGCCGCCGCGTTCAGCTTTGACGGCACCGACCTGCGCCGCCTCTCCGAGCGTCAATGGCAGGGGCTGCGGGGGCAGCGCCTGTCGATGATCTTCCAGGATCCGATGACCTCGCTGAACCCCAGCTTCACCATTGGCGCCCTGCTGATCGAGGTCTACCGGCGGCACCATCCCGGTCCGCGCGGAAAGGCCCGGGCCCGGGCCATCGAGATCCTGCGGAAGGTCGGGATTTCGAACGCCGAGGAGCGGCTCGATCAGTATCCGCACCAATTGTCGGGCGGGCTGCGCCAGCGGGTGATGATTGCGATGGGGCTGATCTGCGGGCCGGACCTGCTGATCGCCGACGAGCCGACCACCGCGCTGGACGTCAATATCCAGCTTCAGATCCTGCGGCTGCTGCAGGACCTGAAGCGCGACATGGGGCTGGGCATGGTGTTCGTGACCCACGACCTTGGCCTTGTCGCCCGTTTCGCCGATCGGGTCGCGGTGATGTATGCCGGCCGGATCGTCGAAACCGCCCCGGTGGCCGAGCTCTTCGCGCGGCCGTGCCATCCCTATACCCGCGCCCTGATCAACTGCATTCCGGCGCCCGGCAAAACGCGGCCGGGGGCGGCGCTTGGGGCCATTCCGGGGGTGGTGCCCTCGCTGGTCGGGCCGCAGGCGGGCTGCGCCTTCCGCGACCGCTGCGCCCATGCGACCCCGCTGTGCCAGACCCGGCTGGAGCGCCGGCACGACGGCGCGGGCCATGCCTATGAATGCCACTACACCCCCGAGGAGACTGCGGCATGAGTGATATCCTTCTGTCCGCCCGCGACGTGCGCCGCGATTTCCGTGTCTCCGGCGGGTTCGGCAAGCCGCGCCGGACCGTCCAAGCGGTGCGCGGGGTCAGCCTTGATGTCCCGCGTGGCGGCGTGGTCGGCATCGTCGGTGAATCCGGCTGCGGCAAGTCCACGCTGGCCAAGATCCTGCTGGGGCTCGACGCGCCGACGGGCGGAGAGGTGCGCTTCCTGGGCCAGCCGATCCATGCCATGCCGCGTGCCGAGAGGGCGGGGCATATCCAGCCGATCTTCCAGGATCCTTATCTGTCGCTGAACCCGCACAAGCGGGTCGAGACGATCATCGGGCTGCCGCTGCGGGTGGCCGGCGTGGCCGAGCGGGAGATCCGCGCAAGGGTGGGCGAGATGATGGAGCTGACGGGCCTGCCGCGCCGGCTGGCCGGGGCCTATCCCAGCCAGATGTCGGGCGGTCAGCGGCAGCGCGTGGCGATTGCCCGCGCGCTGATTTCGCGGCCCGAGCTGGTGATCTGCGACGAGCCGACCTCGGCTCTGGACGTGTCGATCCAGGCGCAGATCCTGAACCTGTTGCAAGAGCTGCGGGCCGAGCTGGGCCTGACCTACGTCCTGATCTCGCACAACCTGGCGGTGGTCGAGCATATCGCGACCGAGGTCATGGTGATGAACCGGGGCGAGGTGATCGAGCATCGCCCGACGGCCGAGCTTTTCGCGGCCCCTCGGTCCGATTACACCCGGATGTTGCTGGCGTCGATCCTGACGCCCGAGCCCGGGAAGGGGCTGCCGGATATCGCGTTCCAGCCGGCATGAGCGCTGGCCTGGCGGGCGGGTGAGGGCTGTGAATTTGCCCGCCGGCCCGTCACAGGTGTCCCATGCGTGGGACATGGGGCGGCTTACGGAAAATCAACGGCTTACAGGGGCGTTTTCACCCAATTTTAACGAAAGCCCGCTGCATCCTGCGGCCAAGACGGCCCCCGAGGGGGCCTTGCGCTGCGCCGGGGTGGCGCAGCGCTGGGCGTCAGATTTCGATCGGGAAAGCCGCAAATAGACGCTCGGCGGAAGCCGCCTGTTCGCGGGCCAACTTGCCCATGTCGACATCCAGAACGCGGCCGCCCGACTTGCGGATTTGGCCCGCGATCATCACCGTGTCGATGTCGGCATTCTGGGCGAAATGCACCACGCTCTGGGCCGGATCGACCGTGCCCATCATCGCCAGCGAGTCCCGCCGGATCACGATCAGGTCGGCCTGCTTGCCCGGCGTCAGCGACCCGATCCGGTCGTCCAGCCGCAGGGCGCGGGCATTGTCGATGGTCGCCCATTTCAGCGCCTCGATCGTGGGCACCGGCGGCTCTGTCACCCGGGCGGTGGGCACGGCCACCTCGCGCGCGGCGACGTCCTCTTCGGCCAGCTGCTTGTCGGCATGGGCGGTGTTGTACAGCCGCGCGCCCAGCAGCGAGGCCCGCATCGTGTCGAGCATGCCGCCGGTCACGTCGACCTCGACATCCGGCCCGATCGAGGGCCGCCCGCCCATGCGCAGGATCCGGCTGACCAGCGGCTCGACCGGGTGGGGGCCCAGTTCGACCGGGGGGGTCGAGGTGACCGTGGCCCCGCAATCGAGGATGACCTTCAGTTCCTCGTCGTCGATGTAATTGGCGTGCACGATGTTGTGGTCGGGGCCCAGCAGGCCCTCGCGGGCGATGGTCAGGTAGCCGTCGGGCACCAGCCGGTTCAGCCCCCAGATATGGGCGCTGGACAGCAGGCCGTAGTCGCGGGCCATCTGGAAATCGTGGCGGCAGACCTCGATCCCCGAATAATCCGGGCCCAGGATGCAGGCGGCCAGCGTCACCAGGGCGTCGTCCTGGGACAGCCGGCCCTTGCGCAGCCGGTCGATTTCGCCAACCGGGTGGGGGATGGTCGAAAAGTGCGGCTCGCCCGGTTTCGGCTTGGGCTTGACCGTGCCGTGACCGAAGACCGCACGCAGCCCGGCGGCCTCCAGCGCGTCGATGGCCGCGTCGGTATGGGCGGGCGTGGCGTTGTTGTGGCACCAGTCGAACAGGGTCGTGGTGCCGGCCTCGATCTGGGCCAGGGCACCGACCAGCGTGCCGATGCGGGTGTCGTCGGGCGTGTAATGCGGAGAGATCCCGGCATGGACCTGGCGGAAATACCCGCCCGAGGGCCAGTCGGCCGCGATGGCCCGGATCGCGCCCTGCCAGGTGTGCATGTGGGCGTTGACGAAGCCGGGCATGACGACGGCGCCGGTGGCGTCGATCACGTGGGCCGCGGGGGCGTCGATGGCGGGGGCGACCTGCACGATGCGGTCGTCTTCGATCAGCACGTCGCCGGTCAGCCGGCCGATGGTGTCATCCATCGACAGGATCTGGCCGCCCTTGATCAGGGTTCTTGTCATGGTCTGGGGGTCCTTTGTCGAAATGCGTCTGCCAAAAATGCGTCCGGGCGCCCGGAATGGGGCGCCCGTCCGTTGGGGATGCGTGCGCTCAGTTCCGGGAGGACAGGAAGAAAAGCGGGAAGCCGTCGGCCGTGGCGAAGAAGTCCAGATCCTCGGTATAGGCATAGGGTTTCGAATGCGAGTAGAGCGGGATCCAGCAGACCTCTTCGGCGACGGTTTCCAGCGCCTGCTTGTAGGTCGCCGCGCGCAACTCAGGGTCGATGGTGGTGTCGGCCTTGTCCAGCAGGTCCTTGACCTCTTGGTTCTGGCAATTGTCGTCGGGGGTCATTTTCAGCAGGACAGAGGCGATGCCGGAAATGTCGTTCAGCCCCGAGGACGCCCAGCCGGTCTGGGCCATTTCAACCTTGCCCTCGTTCATCTTCGACCGCAGGCCGGCCCATTGCAGCATCGAGATATCGGCGTCGATGCCGACCTCGCGCAGGTTGCCGATGATGGCTTCCAGCAGGTAGCGGTCGCGGTAGGCGTCGATGGTGATCTTGATGCCGTCACCATAGCCCGCCTCCTGCAACAGGGCTTTGGATTTTTCCGGGTCGTAGGCATAGCCCTCGACCTCTTGGCTGCAGCCGACCTGGGTGGGGTAGCAGCCCGCGTTCAGCACGTTGGCGGCGGGGCCGACGAGGTTTTCGGCGATGGCGGGCTTGTTGATGGCATGGGCGATGGCCTGGCGCACGCGGACATCGGCGATGGGGGTGTCGCCGGACCGGCCGGTGGCATCCAGGGTCAGGTAGCTGACGCGCATGTCCGGCCCGTCCAGGATGGTCACGCCGGGCATGCCGCGCATGGCGTCGACGGTGTCCTGGGTGAGGCCGGTCACCCAGTCGACCGATCCGACCATGAGCTCGGCCACGGCGGTTTCGGGGTCGAGGATGGTCTTCATGTGCAGGGTCTTGATGGCGGGCGTGCCCTTGGGGCCGTCGAAATAGTCGTCGTTGCGTTCCAGGGTCATGTCTCCGCCCGGTTCGAAGGACACCATCTTGTAGGGGCCGGTGCCGATGACGGGCATGGCGGCATAGTCGGGCTCTCCGGCGGCGGTGAGGGGCGGGTTGTCCCAGACTTCCGAGGGCATGATGCCCATGCGGGTCGAGGCGAGGAATTCGAAGGCGGCGGGGAAGGGCTTGGCCGTGGTGATGCGCACGGTCATGTCGTCGACCTTTTCGATGCCGGCCATCCACTTGACGAGGCCGGCGTTCATGACGGCCGTGGCGGGGTCGATCAGGTGGGTGTAGCTGGACACCACGTCATCGGCATCGAAGGCCGATCCGTCGTGGAAGGTCACGCCGGGGCGCAGTTTGAATTCCAGGGTCAGGTCGTCGATGCGGTCCCAGCTTTCGGCCAGCAGGGGGAGGTATTCAAAGCTGTCGGGGTCGCGGTAGACGAGGGTGTCGAAATAGTGGTGCTGCATGGCCGCGACGTCGATCAGGTTTTCCCACCAGACCAGCGGAACGTTGGCTTCGCGGTTGGTGACCCAGACCAGCGTGTCGTCTGCCTTGCCGGCCTGGGCGGGCAGGGCGGTGAGGGCGGTCACGGCAGTCAGGGCGGCGATGGCCGATGACATCAGGAGGGACTTCATGGGGCGGACCTTTTCTATAATATGAAATTTATCTGCGTTTCTTCTTTCATGATGCTGAGGGGTTTGGGGTTTGGTCAAGAAATTCCGGGAAATTTGGGGGGCTGCTTTGGATTTTTGTGCCTAAATCTGTTACTTTTCCTATATGGTGAAAAATTCTTTGGGTTGAGCGGGCGGCGCAACGGAAAACCCCCGGTCGCCAGGGGCGCCGGGGGATTTGTCGGGTGCGGGGATGGGTGGGGGTCAGGTCAGGCGGCAGGAGATCTCGCCCAGGCCGTCGATGCGGCCCGCGACATCGGTGCCGGCGGGGAAGTAGTCCAGCCCCGAGATCGACCCGGTGATGATGACCTGGCCCTTTTGCAGCCCCCCGCAATGGGTGCCGACGTGGTCGCAGAGCAGGGCGAGGTTGGCGAGGGCCGAGCCTCCGGGGATCTGGACGGGGCCGTCGATGACCGTGCGGTCTCCGCAGGTCAGGGCGGCGGTGAGGGTGGTGAAATCGGTGCCGTCCCAGCCGTCGAGGGCAGGGCCGAGGACAAGGCCGTCGTTGATCTGCATGTCGGCCAGTTTCAGCATGGGGTCGTCGTCGGCCCCGGTCAGGCGGGTGTCGACGAGTTCCAGCACGATGCGGGGGCGGAAGACCTGCGTCAGGTGGGACATCGGATCGGGGCCGGGGGCGGCGATCAGTTCGAAACCGACCTCCAGCTCGATGCCCATGGTGTCGCGGGTGGGGATGGCCGATCCGCTGGGGAAGACGCGGGCGGCGCTGATCGGGGCCAGGCCCGGGGGGCCTTCGGGGCGGCGGCCGACCTTGAAGCCTCCGACCGGGCCAAGGTGGGCCTGGACGCGGGACTGGATGGCCATGACCTCGGCGTAATCGGGGATGGGCAGGGCGCTGGCGTCGGCGCGTTGGGCGCTGTCATGAGCCTGGATCAGGGTGTCGGAAAGGCGGTCGGTGGTCGTCATGGTCTTGGGGTCCTGTCGATGCGCGGACCTGGCCGAAGCGGGTGTGCCCGGCCGCGCGCGCGGGCCGAGTTGGTCGGTGGGCGGGCCGGGGTGTCAAGGCCGGGGCCTGTCAGCATGGCGCCCGGCTGGCGCGGGGCGGGGGCCATGCCGCTTCTTTATCGCGTGCGCGCCATTTCCTGGCGTTTGTCGGTCAGGCGCGCCCTGGGTGGGCGAGCCATGCACGTTTGCGCGCCCGATTGGGGTCGGTCGGGCGCGTTCGAGGGGGGCGTGCCAGGTCGAGCGAGTCAATGTTGCCCGTTTCTGCATCACTTGCCTTGAAATTCGGCGCATAGATGGGCGTCAATTTCGCAGGCCGGGGTGGCGTTTGGGTTTGTGACCGATCTGCTCTGGTCAGAAATTTTCCGGCATTGCCAGTCTGGCCCCGGTGGGATCACCGGCGCTGCGTCCTCGGATACCGAAGGGCGCGTTCAGCCCGTGGTGCTGCTCGAAAAGAAAAACGGGACAACATGGAGACATTGATGTCGAAATTTGGAAAGGGCGTCGCGATGCTCGCGACCGCGGCCGTGCTGGCTTGCGGAACGCTCGCATCCGCTCAGGGAACGCTGCGCGTGGGGATGACCGCAGCCGACATTCCGCTGACGACCGGCCAGACCGACCAGGGCGGCGAAGGCATGCGGTTCATGGGCTACACGGTCTATGACTCGCTGATCGAATGGGACCTGACGAGCGCCGACAAGGCATCGACCCTGATCCCCGGGCTGGCGACCGAATGGTCGGTGGCAGACGACCAGGTGACCTGGACGTTCAAGCTGCGTGACGGCGTGACCTTCCACGACGGCGCACCGTTCACGGCCGAAGACGTGGTCTGGAACATCGACAAGCTGCTGGACGACGGTTCCGAGCAATACGACCCGCGCCAGTCGGCCCAGGGCAAGTCGCGGATTCCGGCCGTGGCGTCCTACAAGGTCATCGACCCGCTGACGGTCGAGATCACCACCAAGGAACCCGACGCCACGCTGCCCTACCAGATGACCTGGGTGCTGATGTCCTCGCGCGCCAACTGGGAAGCGCTGGACAAGGACTGGGAAAAGGTCGCCCTGACCCCGTCGGGCACCGGCCCGTGGAAGCTGGAAACCTTCGTGCCGCGCGAGCGGGCCGAGCTGGTCCCGAACCCGGATTACTGGGATGAGACCCGTATTCCGAAGCTGGACAAGATGGTCCTGATCCCGCTGCCCGAACCGAACGCCCGGGCCGCAGCCCTGCTGTCGGGCCAGGTCGACTGGATCGAGGCGCCGGCGCCGGACACCATCCCCGCGATGGAAGGCAACGGCTTCGTCATCTCGTCGAACGCCTATCCGCACAACTGGACCTGGCACCTGTCGCGCCTGGAAGGCTCGCCCTGGAACGACATCCGTGTCCGCAAGGCCGCCAACCTGGCCATCGACCGCGAAGGCATGATGCCGCTGCTGGGTGGCCTGATGGTGCCCGCCAAGGGCTTCCTGCCGGCGTCGTCGAACTGGTTCGGCAACCCGGAATTCGAGGTCAAGTACGACCTGGACGCGGCCAAGGCGCTGATGGAAGAGGCCGGTTTCGGCCCCGACAACCGCCTGACGGTCAAGGCGCTGATGTCGCCGTCGGGCTCGGGCCAGATGCTGCCGCTGCCGATGAACGAATACATCCAGCAAAGCCTTGCCGAGATCTGGATCGACGTCGAGTTCTCGGTCGTGGAATGGAACCAGATGATCAACCTGTGGCGGGCCGGTGCGGCTGATGCCGCGGTGGACGGCGCCCAGTCGATCAACTTCACCTACTTCATCCAGGATCCGTTCACCGGGCTGATCCGTCACCTGGACTGCGGCCTGATCGCACCCAACGGCACCAACTGGGGCCATTACTGTGACGACGAGATGCAGGAGCTGTTCGCCAAGATCAAGACGACCTTTGATCCCGAAGAACAGACCAAGGTGCTGCAGGCGACCCACGAGAAGTACGTCAACGACGCGCTGTTCCTGTTCGTGACCCACGACGTGGCTCCGCGGGCGATGAAGCCCAGCGTGAAGGGCTTTGTCCAGGCGCAGAACTGGTACCAGAACTTCTCGGGCATCACGATCGAAGAGTAAGACAAACGGCCCCGCCGCCTGTCGTGGCGGGGCCTTTCAAGCAAGGCGAAACATTCCGTGCTCAGCTATCTCATCCGCCGCATCATCCTGGTTCTGCCCGTCGCCTTCGGCGTGTCGATCATCTGTTTCCTACTGGTGCAGATCGCTCCGGGCGATCCGCTGACGGCGATCATGCCCGTCGATGCCACCGCCGAGGAACAGGCCGCCATGCGTGCGGCCTACGGGTTGGACAAGCCGCTGCCCGTGCAATACGGCATCTGGATCGCCAACCTGGCCCAGGGCGACATGGGCAAGTCCATCGCCACCGGCCGGCCCGTCGCGGCCGAGGTTTTCGGGGCGGTCAAGAATTCCCTGCTGCTGGCCGTCAGCGCCGCCGTGATCGCCTTTCCGATCGGGGTGTTCCTGGGTTTCCTGGCGGGCTATTTCCGCGACACCTGGGTCGACCGGGCGGTGACGGCCGCCTCGATCACGGGCGTGTCGCTGCCGAATTACTGGCTGGGCATCGTCCTGGTCATCATCTTTTCCGTCAATCTTGGCTGGCTGCCGTCCATGGGGGCGGGGCCGGGCGGGTCTCAGGACTGGAAGTGGAACTGGGTGCACATGCGCCACCTGGTCCTGCCGGCCGTGACCCTGTCGGTGGTGCCGATCGGCATCGTGGCGCGCACGGTGCGGGCCCTGGCCGGAGACATCCTGACCCAGGATTTCGTGCAGGCGCTTTATGCCAAGGGGATGACCCGGCTGGACGTGCTGTACCACGTGGCGCGCAATGCCGCGGCGACGGCCCTGTCGGTGATGGGGCTGCAGCTTGGCTACCTGCTGGGCGGGTCCATCCTGATCGAGACGGTCTTCAACTGGCCCGGGTCGGGCTTTCTTCTGTCGAACGCCATCTTCCAGCGCGACCTGCCGCTTTTGCAGGGCACGATCCTCGTGCTGGCGCTGCTGTTCGTGGCGATGAACCTGATCGTCGACGTGGTCCAGGCCGCGATCGACCCGCGCATTCAAAGGACCTGACCCATGGCCCTTGCCGAACCTGACATGGCCAACGGCCCCGAGCCGTCGCCGATGGAAAAACCCCAGGGCTACTGGGCGGGCGTCGGAGAGCGCCTGTTGCAGGACAAGCTGACCATGTTCTGCATGGCGGTGGTCCTGCTGCTGATCCTGTCGGCCATCTTTGCCCCCTGGCTGGGGCTGGCCGATCCCTACAAGGGGTCGATGATTGCGCGCCTGAAGCCCATCGGCACGCCCGGCTATATCCTGGGCAGCGACGAGCAGGGCCGCGACATGCTGAGCCGGCTGATCTACGGCGGCCGGCTGACCCTGTTCATCGGGCTGGTCCCGGTGGTGCTGGCGTTCTTCTTCGGCTCGTTCCTGGGGATCCTGGCGGGCTACGTGGGCGGCCGGACCAACACGATCATCATGCGCACGATCGACGTGTTCTTCGCCTTCCCCTCGGTGCTGCTGGCGATCGCCATCTCGGGCGCGCTGGGGGCGGGGATCGTCAATTCGCTGGTCTCGCTGACCATCGTCTTCATCCCGCCGATCACCCGCGTGGCCGAGGCCGTGACCTCGGGCGTGCGCTCGCTTGACTATATCGACGCGGCCCGGGCGACGGGGGCCAGCAACTGGACCGTCATCCGCATGCATGTGATCGGCAACGTGCTGTCGCCGATCTTCGTCTACGCAACATCGCTGACCAGCGTCTGCATGATCCTGGCCGCCGGCCTGTCGTTCCTCGGGATCGGCGTCCGCCCGCCGGAACCCGAATGGGGCCTCATGCTGAACACGCTGCGGTCGGCCATCTATATCAACCCGTGGCTGTCGGCCCTGCCTGGCATGATGATCTTCATCACCTCGCTGTGCCTGAACCTGCTGAGCGACGGTCTGAGGAGTGCAATGAATGTCCGCGACTGAAGAGCTGGGCTACGAACCCGTTCCGGATACCGGAGGCCCGGCGCAGCCCCTGATCAAGGTGGCGAACCTGCGCAAGTACTTCCCCGTCAAGGGCGGCCCCTTCGGCCGGGTGCAGGCGCAGGTGCAGGCGGTCGACGGCGTGTCCTTCGACGTGGCCAAGGGCGAGACCCTGGGCATCGTCGGCGAATCCGGCTGCGGCAAGTCGACCACGGCAAAGCTGCTGATCGGCCTGACCGAAAAGGACCAGGGCGACATCATCTTCGACGGGCTGGCCCTAGGCGAGAAACTGTCGCTGAAGGACCTGCGGCGCGGCGTGCAGATGGTGTTCCAGGACAGCTATGCCACGCTGAACCCGCGCATGACGATCGAGGCCAGCGTGGCCTTCGGTGCCCAGGTGCAGGGGCTGGACGACCCCGAGGGCCGGGCGCGCAAGCTGATGGACCGGGTCGGCCTGGACCCCGCGCGCTTTGCCCACCGCTATCCGCATGAACTGTCGGGCGGCCAGCGCCAGCGGGTGAACATCGCCCGCGCGCTGGCCATGTCGCCAAGACTGGTGGTGCTGGACGAGGCGGTTTCCGCGCTCGACAAGTCGGTCGAGGCGCAGGTGCTGAACCTGCTCAACGACCTGCGCAAGGAATTCGGCCTCACCTACATCTTCATCAGCCACGACCTGAACGTGGTGCGCTATATCTCGGACCGGATCCTGGTGATGTACCTGGGCGAGGTGGTCGAGGTCGCGCCGGTAGCCTCGATCTGGGCCGAGCAGGCGCATCCCTACACGCGCTCGCTGTTCTCGGCGATGCCGTCGATGGACCCCGATAACCGCACCAAGGAGCCGCCCCT
>PAQV01000060.1 GCA_002709405.1 Paracoccaceae bacterium | reverse complement strand
CCGGTTGATGCCCCAGGGCACCTCGTGCTCGTTCTTGCAGGCGGTCACACAGGCGTTGCACTCGATGCAGCGTTCGGCGTCACAGAGAAATTTTGCGCGTGCCATGTCTCGATGTCTCCTTACGCGGCCCAGATCTTGCAGAGGGTGGCCTTGGTTTCCTGCATCTGGGTGACGCTGTCGTAGCCATAGGTCTGCGCGGTGTTGGTGCTTTCACCCAGCACGTAGGGGTCCGAGCCCTTGGGGTATTTCTCCCGCAGGTCCTCGCCCTGGTAGTGGCCGCCGAAGTGGAAGGGCATGAAGGCCACGCCGGATCCCACCCGTTCGGTCACCATGGCCATCACCCGGACCTTGCCGCCCTCGGGGCCTTCGACCCAGACCTGTGCCCCGTCGCGGACGCCCAGGTTGTTGGCATCGCGGGGGTTGATCTCGATGAACATGTTCTGCTGCAGCTCGGCCAGCCAGGGGTTCGACCGGGTCTCGTCGCCGCCGCCTTCGTATTCGACCAGCCGACCCGAGGTCAGGATGATCGGGTAATCCTTGGAAAAGTCGTTTTCCTGGATCGAGGCATAAAGCGTCGGCACCCGCCAGAACTTGCGGTCCTCGTAGGTCGGATAGTCCGCCACCAGGTCGCGCCGGTTCGAGTAGAGCGGCTCGCGGTGTTTCGGCACCGGGTCGGGGAAGGTCCAGACCACGGCCCGGGCCTTGGCATTGCCGAAGGGCGCACAGCCATGGGCAATGGCCACGCGCTGGATGCCGCCCGACAGGTCGGTCTTCCAGTTCACGCCGCCCACCTGCTCGGCATAATCGCTGGGCCGTTCGCCGGTCTGGCTGGTCTCGCCCACCTCTTCGCTGCCGTCGCCGGCCTCTTCAGGCGCGACATAGCCCGCAACGCCTTCGATGACCGCGCGTTCCTCGGGCGTCAGGTCGCCGTCCCAGCCCAGGTCGATCAGCATCTGCATGGTGAATTCCGGGTATCCGTCCTGGATTTCCGATCCCACCGAGTAGACGCCATCGGCCAGCAGGTTGTCGCCGTCGCGTTCCACGCCGAACCGGGCGCGGAAGGTCAGGCCGCCTTCGGCCACGGGCAGCGACATGTCATAGAGGTTCGCCGTGCCCGGGTGGTTCATCTCGGGCGTGCCCCAGGCCGGCCAGGGCATGCCGTAGAAATCGCCGTCGCAGGGGCCGCCCACCGCCCGCAGCGTGGTGCGGTCGAAGGTGTGCTGGTTGGCCATGTGCAGTTTCATCCGCTCGGGCGATTGGGCGGTATAGCCGATCGTCCACATGCCCTTGTTGAACTCGCGGGTGAGGTCCTCGATCAGGGGTTCCTCGCCGTTGACCTCGATGTTGCGGAACATGCGGTCGGCAAAGCCGAACTTGGTCGCGAACTTGTGCAGGATGACGTGGTCGGGCCGGGATTCGAACAGCGGCTCAACCACCTGCTCGCGCCATTGCAGCGACCGGTTGGACGCCGTGACGGACCCGTAGGTTTCGAACTGCGTCGCCGCCGGCAGCAGGTAGACCCCGTCGGTGCGGTCATGCAGGATGGCCGAGACGGTCGGATACGGGTCCACCACGACCAGCAGGTCGAGCTTTTCCATCGCCGTCTTCATTTCCGGCTGGCGGGTCTGCGAGTTCGGCGCATGGCCCCACAGGACCATGGCCCGGGTGTTGTCGGGCTGGTCGATGTTCTCTTTCTCTTCGAGAACCCCGTCGATCCAGCGGCTGACCGGGATGCCGGTCAGGTTCATCATCTCGACGTCCTTGCCGTCGGCGTCCTGCATCGTGGCAAACCGGCCCTTGAGCCAGTCGAGGTCTTCCTCCCAGACGCGGGCCCAATGGGCCCAGGCCCCACCCGACAGGCCATAATAGCCCGGCAGGGTGTCGGCCAGCACGCCCAGGTCGGTCGCGCCCTGCACGTTGTCATGGCCACGGAAGATGTTGGTGCCGCCACCGGCGGTGCCCATGTTCCCCAGCGCCAGCTGCAGGATGCAATAGGCCCGGGTGTTGTTGTTGCCGTTGGTGTGCTGGGTGCCGCCCATGCACCAGATCACGGTGCCGGGCCGGTTGTTGGCCAGCGTCCGGGCCACGCGCTTCAGCTGGCTTTCGGGCACGCCGGTCACGCGCTCGACCTCGTCGGGCGTCCAGTTGGCGACCTCGTCACGGATCTGGTCCATGCCCCAGACACGGGTGCGGATGAATTCCTTGTCTTCCCACCCGTTTTCAAAGATGTGCCACAGGATGCCCCAGACCAGGGCCACGTCGGACCCGGGCCGGAAGCGCACGTATTCATCCGCATGGGCGGCCGTGCGCGTGAAGCGCGGGTCGCAGACGATCAGCGGCGCGTTGTTCTGTTCCTTGGCCTTCAGCACGTGCAGCAACGAAACCGGGTGCGCCTCGGCCGGGTTGCCCCCGATGATGAAGATCGCCTTGGACTTGTGGATGTCGTTGTAGCTGTTGGTCATGGCGCCGTAGCCCCATGTGTTGGCCACGCCCGCAACGGTGGTCGAGTGGCAGATCCGCGCCTGGTGGTCGACGTTGTTCGTCCCCCAGTAGGCCGCGAACTTGCGGAACAGGTAGGCCTGTTCGTTGGAATGCTTGGCCGAGCCCAGCCAATAGACGCTGTCGGGCCCGCTTTCCTCGCGGATCGACAGCATCTGGTCGCCGATCTCGTCGATCGCCTGCTCCCACGAGATCCGGACCCATTCGCCGTTCTCTTTCTTCATCGGGTATTTCAGGCGGCGTTCGCCGTGGGCGTGTTCGCGGACCGAGGCCCCCTTGCAGCAATGAGAGCCCAGGTTGAACGGGCTGTCCCAGCCGGGTTCCTGTCCGATCCAGACGCCGTCAGAGACCTCGGCGATGACGGTGCAGCCGACCGAGCAATGGGTGCAGACGGATTTCTTCAGGTCCACCGCGCCGGTCGCTGCCGCCGTGGCCGCGGCCTGGGCGGGTTTCACCGTGCCGCCGGTGGCCCCGATGGCCGCCAGGCCGCCGATGGCCAGGCCCGACCCGCGCAGAAAGCTGCGGCGGTCCACAGAGGCCCGTCCGATGTCATGTCCCGTGCCCTGCCCCGTATCGGCCAGAATTCCGGCCCGTTGCGGGCGGCGCGCGACCCCGTTGGTCTTTTTCCTGAGCATCTCTTTACTCTCCCTTGCTTGCCGGGGGGCTCATCCCCGCTCGCTTGGATCTGGTTGGGGGTGCCGCGCAAAGCGCGTGCCCCGGGGCGCCGGCGGACCGGCGGTCAGGTCACGGCGTCCGGGTCAGAACCGGGCGCTGTCGTAATAGGCGCGGGTATGCGCGGTGTCCTGGATCCGGTCGGATCCGGCGTCGGGCTCGGCGGGTCCCGCCTCGGCCTCGGTCGCGCCGGTCACCGCCACGGCCGCCGCGATCGGCGCCGTGGTCCCGGCCAGCTTCAGAAAGTCCCGGCGGCTTTGCGCCTCTTGCTTTCGTGTCACGTGAGCTCTCCTATCTCACTTTCGGGTTCTGGCGGTTGCCCGCCGGCGGTCGTGCGGCTCAGGCGCCGCTCAATCGAAAGGCCTCCCCCTCGATATCCATGAACGCGCGCCCGGTGGTGCCCACGGCGGCGTAGAAGACGGAATGCTCGGCGGCCTCGAGGTCGGCGAAGAAATGGCTGGCCCAGGGCGCGATGTGGCGGTTGAAGAAGGTCTTCTGCTCGGCCAGCGACACCGGAGGCCCGAAACGGCCGACGATCATCGCCCCCATCATTTCCATCAGGCTGGCGATGTTGTCCTCGGGTTCAAAGACCGTGTCCGAACGGGCCAGCCCCTGGCGGGACATGTCCCGGCGCAGCTGGGCCAGCGGCTTTTCATTGAGAAACCCGGTCAGGTAATACGAGGCATAGGGCAGCAGCTCGCCCCGGCCGAGGCCGATGAACAGGGCGTTGAATTCGCGGGTGATCGCCTGCGGCCGGATCGAGCGGGCAATACGGGCCATGGCCCGGATGCCCTGGCCCAGCTCGGTATCGTCGCCCTGCAGCTGTGCGGTCTGGTCAAGGATGCCCTGGTCCGGCGGGCTGGCCAGCAGGACGCCCAGGAAGTTGTAAAGATCGGCGCGCAGACGGTCCTCGTCAGGCAAAGCGGTGAGGTCGGCGGTGGCGGTCATGCGGTATCCCCGGATGTCTGGACGGGCGTGTCGAAGGTGACCCGGATGCGGCGCAGGCCGGGTCTTGGGACCGGATCGGGATCCGCATCAGCGGTAACGGACGCTTCGGGCGGTTCGGTGTCCGGTCCGTCGCAGGCCTCGGCGCAGGCGAGGTCGGCCTTGGCGGGCAAGTCCCCGGACGCCGTCGGGGCGATGTCATCGCCGGATGGTCCGTCGTCCTCGGCACCTGACGCGGACTGCGCCTGCCGGGCAAGGTCCTCCACATGGCGGGCCAGGCCCCGGCCCACCTGGTAGGTCGTGCCGACGTGATCGGGCACCATGGCCGCGTCGGTGAAATCCTCGTCGTAATCCACCAGCCCGTCGAGATTGGCCAGCACCGGATCCAGCCGCCACAGCCGCCGCAGCGTACGTCGGCGCAACTGGCGCGGCAGGGTTTCCGACAGGATCCGCCGGATCACCGCGCTGTCGTCGCAGTGATCGGGATCGGGCAGGCCGAGGCTGTCCAGCAGGGCCTGTTCGGCCTCTGGTGTCTCGTCCAGGGACCCGCACAGCGTCTCCCCCGGCCCTGCGTCAACCAGATCAAGACACTGTGCGTCCGCCGCGATGGCACGCGCTTCGATCGCATGCCGCTCGGCATGCGTCTCGGCGGCGACGGCCGCTTTGCGCCGGGCCCAGAAATCGCTCATGACAGGCGCCTCCGCCGCGATCCCGGAGCCCGGTAGACATCCGCCGTCTGGGCGATCCGCGGGTCTCCGATCCCGTCCTCGGCCACGCCCAGCTGGCGCTTGTCGCGCTGGCGTTTCTCGAAAACCCGCTCGTGGTGGAATTCCTCGATAAAGCTGCGCACCCAGGCCGCAAGACCATGCGGCATCGGCACCGGCTCGACCAGGTCATCGCCGCTTTCGGCGTAATCCTGGCCCTCGTAGGGCGACGCCGTCACCAGCAGCACCTCGTAGGGATGCGCCCCAGTCGTCTTGCGCAACACGACATACAGGCTGGGCACCTCGGCCGCGAGATTGTGCAGGTAGGCTTCCGTCTCGGCCCCGTGCAATTCAAGCCGGGCCGTGGCCGCGTGGTAGTCGACCGTCTCCCCGTCGCGCCGCAGCTCCTGCCACTCGGCCGGGCCGGCCCCGGGCAGCAGCGCCACGGCGCGCCAGTCCCAGGCCGCCCAGCGGGTCACGCCGGGCCGACGCCGGACAACAACGCCCACGGGCATCGTGCGATAGGATGACGGATTGTGGATCACTTGGCCTTGCCTCCCTCCCGCAGATTGAATCAGCCGGCCCGCCCGGCGAAAGCGGAAAATGGTGCGCGACGGTATTCCGGGCGCTGCCGGGTCAATTTGGGCAGGTGGCCACGGGGCGGCGGGACGGGCGGGACGAAATGTCCATCTCGAGTGAAAACGTCAGGAAACGGCGCGGTGCACGCGGCGCGAATCACGGGGGCCGGCTGCCCCCCTGCCAGACCAGAAAACCGGTTGCCGTCGCTTCGAAAACCCGTTTAGGCTTGCGGGCGCGCCGTCTGCGGACGGGGTGCGCGCCCGGGGGTTCGACGCATCGAACAGGCGCCAGCGGGATGGAGGCGAAAATCGTCAAGCAACTGATAACATGCACTTGTTCCGGCACCATGACGGTGGATTCCGACGCCCTGTCGCGGGCGACCGGACTGGATGTCGCACCGGCCTGCTCGGCGCTTTGCACCCGCGAGATCGAGACCGCGGCCAAGGGCTTGACGCATGGCGAAACGATGATCGCCTGCCAGCAAGAAGCCCGCGTCTTCGCCGAATTGGCCGACGAGCTGAACGTCGACCCCGCCCCGCTGGTCGACCTGCGCGACCGCGCGGGATGGACAGCCGACGAGAGCTCCACCCTGCCCAAGATGGCCGCTCTCTTGGCCGAGGCCCGCCTGCCCGCGGCGCCCGAAAAGACGATGGACGTAACATCCGAAGGGCTCTGCCTGGTGCTTGGCCCGGCCGAGGCGGCCCTGTCGGCGGCCGAGGCGCTGTCGGCCTACCTGAGCGTGACCGTGGTGCTGGACAGCCCCGACGACGTGCCCCCGGGCGACCCCGAACGCCGGGGCTACGACATCACCATCGGACGGGTCCGCGGCGCGACCGGTGCGCTTGGCGGATTCCGCGTGCGGCTGGATGCGGTGCAGGAACTGTCTCCGGCCGGGCGCGGCATGCAGGACACCAGCGCCCCCCGCGACGGGGGCCAGGCCGCCTGCGACATCATCCTGGACCTGCGGGGCACCACGCCCCTGTTCCCCGCCCATGAAAAGCGCGAAGGCTACCTGCGCGCCGACCCGACCCATCCACCCGCGCTGGCCGCGGCCATGGTGGCCGCGTCGCACCTGGTGGGCACCTTCGAGCAAACGCTCTACGTCCGGGCCGAACCCGCCCTCTGCGCCCATTCGCGGGCCGGCCAGACCGGCTGTACCCGCTGCCTGGACCTCTGCCCGACAGGCGCCATCCTGCCGGCGGGCGATCACGTCACCGTCGATCCGATGATCTGCGCCGGCTGTGGGGCCTGTTCCTCGGCCTGCCCGTCCGGAGCGATCAGCTATGACGCCCCGCCGGTGGCCACCACGCTCAGCCGCGTCCAGACCATGGCCCGGGCCTACCTCGCCGCGGGCGGCTCCGATCCCCGCCTGTTGGTCGTCGATGCCCACGGGGCCGAGATGATCCGCCTGGCTGCCCGCTATGGCGACGGGCTGCCCGCCGACGTGGTCCCGCTGGAGATGCCTGCCCTGGCCGCCTTCGGTCATGCCGAGACCCTCGCCGCCCTGGCCGCCGGTTTCGCCGAGGTCGCCATCCTGCCCGGCCCCAAGGCCGATCTCGATGCCATCGCCGCCCAGACCGCCCTGGCCGCCGCCATCGCCGACGGTCGGGTCCTCTTGCTCGATCTCGCGGACCCCGACGCCCTGTCGCAGACGCTCTTCACAGGTGTCCCCAAACCCGCCACCCACAGCCCGGTCCGTCCGCTCGGCACCCGCCGCCAGGTCACCCGCCAGGCCGCCCGCGCGCTCAACCCCGACACCGCCCAGATCCCCCTGCCCGACGGCGCCCCCTACGGCGCGGTGCTGGTCGACACCGATGCCTGCACGCTGTGCCTCTCCTGCGTCTCGCTCTGCCCCTCGGGCGCCCTGGGGGACAACCCCGACCTGCCGCAGCTGCGCTTCCAGGAAGACGCCTGCCTGCAATGCGGTCTCTGCGCCCATATCTGCCCCGAGGACGCCATCACCTACGCCCCCCGGCTCGACCTCTCCCCCCAGGCCCTGGAACAGGTCGTCCTGAACGAGGAAGAGCCCTTTGCCTGCATCGAATGCGGCACGTTGTTCGGCGTGAAATCCACGGTCGAACGTGTCATGGACAAGCTGGCCGGCCATTCCATGTTCGCCCAGGGCGATGCGCTGAAGATGATCCAGATGTGCGACGATTGCCGGGTCAACGCCCAGTATCACTCGCAGAACAACCCCTTCACCGTCGGCGAGCGCCCGAAACCGCGCACCACCGACGACTACCTGACCAAGCGGCGGGATCATTGATGCCCGCATGGATGCCCGTCCCCGCGGCCGGTCCGATGCCGGGGCGTTGCCCCCACTTGCCCGGTTGCACGGGCACGGGCACGGGCACGCGTCTAGAAGTCCTGCGCCCGCAACGGCGCGCCAAGGTCGGCCGGCGACAGGCCCCATACATAGGCCATCACCGCTTCAAGCTCGTCTATGCTCATCTCGACCGGGCTGATCGGCGACGGCCGCTCGATCGGGAACGGCTCGGTCACATCGGTGATCTGGGTGAAGGCGGGATGAGGGTTCAGCACGTAGAAGGCGCCGAAGCGCTCCTCCCAATCGGGCAGCGCGCGCAGCACCCGGAACGACGGCGTCGACCCGATGCCCCCGCCGGACCGGTCGGGCTCCACCCCGTGACACCGGGCGCAGGCCCGGCGGGACACGTCCAGCCCCAGCGCCGCATCGCCGTCGATGACGACCGCCTCCGGTTCGGCCTCGGCCACCTCGGGCAGCGCGAACAGGGCCACGCCATCGGGCGCGAACCCCGTCACCGTGCGCAGTCCGACGTCGGACGCCAGCCAGTTGGCCAGGCGGCCGGCATCCTCCGCGCCCTCGCCCGGCACCGCCAGACGCCAGACCGCCCCCGCGCCTTCGAACAGCGCCCGGCCCTCGTCGCCCAGCACCACCTGTGCGTCGGCCCGGTCCGCGACCAGGGTCACGCGCACCTGGGTCTTCAGGGAAAATCGGGGCAGGATGTAGCGGAACACGCCGGTGTCGGCCAATGCGGGCGGGGCGTACAGCCTCACGGGACCGTCCTCGGCCGCGCCCTTCAGGGGCAGCAGGCAGAGCGCGCACAGGAAGAGAATACGCCGCAGGCCCATGGCCCAGCCTAGGGGCAGCCCGGCCCGGCGGTCAACAACGAGACCCACAGGAGAGACGAAATGAGTGACCCCTTCAACATGTCCATGCGCAAGTTCCTCAAGCAGGTCGGCGTGACCTCGCAGCAGGAAATCGAAACCGCCATGCGCGAAAAGGGTGAAGCGGGCAAGGCCTACACCGTCAAGGCCGTGATCACCATCGAAGAGCTTGGCCTGACCCACGAGGTCACCGGCCAGATCGAGGGAGAGTAACCCCATGCGCGAGGCCGTACTCGCCGTTCTGAAGACCATCGCCGATCCGGCCGGTGGCGACATCGTGTCCTCGGGCGCGGTGCGGGCCCTGACCGTGTCGGCCGAAGGCGCGGTGCGCTTCGTGCTGGATGTCCCCGCCTCGCGGGCCGAGGCCTACAAGGCCGTCAAGGCCGAGGCCGAAGCCCGCGTGGCCGAGGTCGAGGGCGCGGGCCCGGTCTCGGTGGTGATGACCGCGGCCACCCCGCCGCCCCCCGACCTGAAACCGCAGCGCCCGGCGGAACCCACCGGCCCGCAGAAGATCCCGGGCATCGACCACATCATCGCCATCGCCTCGGGCAAGGGCGGCGTGGGCAAGTCGACGGTGTCGTCCAACCTGGCCTGCGCCCTGGCCCAGCAGGGCCGCCGGGTCGGCCTGCTGGATGCCGATGTCTACGGGCCGTCGCAACCCCGCATGCTGGGCGTGTCGGGCCGGCCGGCCTCGCCCGATGGCAAGACCATCCTGCCGCTCCGGAACCATGGCGTGACGATGATGTCGCTGGGCCTGATGACCAACGACGACCAGGCCGTGGTCTGGCGCGGGCCGATGCTGATGGGCGCGTTGCAACAGATGCTGACGCAGGTGCAATGGGGCGCGCTTGACGTGCTGCTGGTCGACCTGCCCCCGGGCACGGGCGACGTCCAGATGACCCTGGCCCAGAAGGCGCATGTCGACGGGGCCATCGTGGTGTCCACCCCGCAGGACGTGGCCCTGCTGGATGCGCGCAAGGGGATCGACATGTTCAACCAGCTCAAGGTGCCGATCCTGGGCATGATCGAGAACATGTCCACCCACATCTGTTCCAACTGCGGCCACGAAGAGCATGTCTTCGGCCATGGCGGCGTAGCGGCCGAGGCCGAGAAACTGGGCGTGCCCCTGCTGGCCGAGATCCCGCTGGATCTGCAGATCCGCCTGGCCTCGGACGGCGGCGCGCCGATTGTCGTGTCGTCCCCCGACAGTGCCCAGGCGGCAGCGTTCTCGACGGTCGCGGCCGCGCTGGTGGACCAGGGCGTGGCATGAAAGGGCTGACCCTGCCCCCCCTGATGTCCGCCGAAGAGGTCGCGGGCGATCCGCTCGCGGCCGCCTGCGCCCGGGCGCAGGAAGGCTGCGATGCCGGGCTGATGTGCTGGACCATAGCGCCCACCCGGATCGAGGCCGCCCTGGTCTTCGCCCCCGAGGTCTCGTTGAGCCGGGCGATGGAAATGCTACCGCTTTGTGGCGTGGGCCTGCAGAACGCCCTCGGGGCCCTGTCGCCGCCCGAAGTCGCCGTCCAGCTTGGCTGGGACGGCACGATCTTCGTCAACGGCGCGCGTTGCGGCGCACTGCGGGTCCGGGCCTCGGACAGCGACGCCGGCCAGGTGCCGGACTGGCTGGTCATCGGCATGAGCCTGCGCCTGAGCCTGGGGGCGGTCGATCCGGGCGCCACGCCCGACGACACCGCCCTGGCCGAGGAAGGCTGCGCCGACATTCCGCCCGACCTGTTGCTGGAGGCCTGGGCGCGCCATACCCTCAACTGGATCGGCCGGTGGGAGACCGACGGGGCTCAGCCGCTTTACGCCGAATGGCGCGGGCTGGTGCCCGACCTGGGTACCACGGTCACACGTGATGGCCGCGCCGGCACCTTCCTGGGCGTCGATGAAAGCTTTGGCATGCTGCTGCGCGGCGATGATGCCACCCACCTGATCCCCCTGACGACCCTGCTGGAGCCCGTGACATGAAACTTGCCCGTGCCATCCACTTCGATGACAGCGACTCTCGCGTCTTCCACAGCCCGGCCCGCACCGGCGAATGGTGCATCTCGGGCGGGTTCGAGTTTTCCAACTGGACGGAGGATGATCTCGTGGGCAAGGCCCGGCAGGCCTTTGCCAACGGCTGGTTCGGCCTGGAGACGGCGGGACGGACGACCTTCGTGGCGGTCACGGCGCTGGAGCCGGACGAGGCCGACCGGCTGGCCGATCTGCTGGCCGCGCATTTCGTGACCTTCTACGGCGCGCCCTCGCCCGAGGCCGCCCGGCCCGTCGCCGCCGAGGAGATCGCCCAGATGGCCGAGCTGTGCGAAGACCACGCGCCCAACACGCTTTTGACGGTCTCGCGCGAGCTGACCCGTGCGGGCGTGCGCGAAGCTTACCGGGTGATCGAGGCGAAGGAGGCCGAGATCACCCAGTTCGCCATCCACGCCACGCCCGACAGCTGACCCTGTCGTCGCCACGGGCGGCCGAGATTATTCGTACGAATAATCTTGTGCGCCAGGCTCGGAGCGCAGCACACCGGGTGAATGCCGTCGTTACTTGCCCAAATGGACAAGTAAACCGCCTGTTTTTCCATTTTTGAATGCCCGCTCTTCATGGCACTCTACCGGTGATCGATCAACGGGCGCCGCCACACCGGCCCCGTCCCATGGCACGAATACGAGGAGGGGATTGTCCATGTCCGATCGCTACACCAAGGGCATGTCCGTGCGCCGAACCGTTCTGGGCGATGCCCACGTGGACCGGGCCGAGGCGCAGAAGACCGACTTTGACCAGCCCTTCCAGGAGCTGATCACCGAAGGCGCTTGGGGCACGGTCTGGGCCGGCAGCCGGATCCCGCACCGGGAACGGTCGATGCTGACCCTGGCCCTTCTGGCCGCCACCGGGAATTTCGAGGAAATCCCCATGCACATCCGGGCCACCGCGAACACCGGGGCCAGCAAGGACGACATCCTGGAGGCCTTCCTGCACGTGGCCGTCTATGCCGGCGTGCCCAAGGCCAACCATGCCATCAAGCTGGCCAAGCAGACTTTTGCCGAAATGGAGGGAGCCAACGATGACTGACCAAGGTCCGCTCATCCCCCGCAACCGGGCCGCACATCCGGTTGCCTACGACATCGACTACAAGACATCCGTGCCCCGCTCGCCGAAATGGGCCCTGCTCAGCTACGACAGCTCGATCACCGAGGAAACCGGCCCGGTCTATGGCCACAACGTGCTGGGCGCGCTCGACAACAACCTGATCCTGAACTGGACCAAGGGCGCAGCCCCGGCCGTGGGCGAGCGCATCCTGATGCACGGCCGGGTGGTCGACGAAAACAACCGGCCCGTGCCAAACACCCTGGTCGAGATCTGGCAGGCTAACGCGGGCGGGCGCTATCGCCACATGAAGGACACCTACTTCGCCCCGCTGGACCCGAACTTTGGCGGCTGCGGGCGCACCATCACCGATGATAACGGGTATTACGAGTTTCTGACCATCCGCCCGGGGGCCTACCCCTGGCCGAACCGGGCCAATGACTGGCGGCCGATGCATATCCATATCTCGGTCTTCGGCAGCGCCTTCGGCCAGCGCCTGATCACCCAGATGTATTTCGAGGGCGACCCGCTGATCGACCTCTGCCCGATCGCGGCCACGATCAAGTCGCGCAGCCAGCTGGACCGGCTGGTGGCGCCCCTGGACATGGCCCATTCCAAGCCCATGGACTACCTGGCCTACAAGTTCGACATCGTCCTGCGCGGACGCCGTCAGACCATGTTCGAAAACAAGCTGGAGGGGATGTGAGATGGTCCAGAAACTCGACACGCTGGTGGAAACGCCCTCGCAGACGGCCGGACCTTACGTGCACATCGGGCTGATGCCGTCATATTGCGGCAACGCCGGGGCCTACGAGCAGGAAATCGGGCTGTCCCCCATCGAGGACGGCGCTGCGGGCGAGGTCATCGAGATTGTCGGCCAGGTCATCGACGGCACCGGCTGGGCCCTGCGCGACGCGATGATCGAAAGCTGGCAGGCGGATGCGGCGGGCAAGTACCCAGGCCAGCCCGGGGCCGACCCGAAGGTGTCGGGCCATTGCCGGTTCGGGGCCGATGCCGAGACCGGGGAATTCACACTGCGCACGATCAAGCCCGGCCCGACCCCCACGCGCAGCGGAGGCCAGCAGGCGCCCCATATCGCGCTGTGGATCGTGGCCCGGGGCATCAACATCGGCCTGCAGACGCGGATCTATTTCGAGGACGAGGACAACAGCGCCGACCCGCTGCTGGCCCGGATCGAGCAACGTCCGCGGGTGGACACGCTGATCGCCAGGAAGACCGGCGACGGCACCTACCGGTTCGACATCCGCCTGCAGGGCGACAAGGAAACGGTGTTTCTGGACGTGTGATCCCAGGTTTGCATTGTGTGACCCTGTGGACCCGGGCCGCCAGACCGGCCCGGGCGTAATCCAGTGGCCGGATCGCTTTGGCGATCCGACATCATTCCCGGGTTCGGATCGCCGGGGCGATGCGAACCCGGGACAGGCCCGTCGCATAGCGCCTATTCCCTGATAACCTGCGCGTCGATGACCACGGTGCCCCGCCCTTCCAGCACATGTGACAGGGCGTCGGGCAAGAGGGTTTCAAAGTCCGACACCGAGGCGGATCGCAAACCACGCGCACCGCAGGCCTCGGCCACGGCGGCGAAATCGGGCGTGGGCGACAGGTCGGTCAGGGGCACCCGGTTGGACCGCACCGCATGGCCGTCGGGATAAAGCCCCTCGACCGAGGCGCGCACCGCGCCCCATTCGCTGTTGTTGACCACGATGATCAGCACCGACAGGTCCATGTCGCGGGCCACCTGCAGGCAGGCCAGCGGGTTGGCAAATGTGAAGGACCCGTCCCCAACCATGGCGATGGTCAGCCGGTCCTTGCGCGCCAGGTGAAAGCCCATGGCCGCGGGCACGCCAAAGCCCAGGCCCCCGGAATGGGGGCTTTCGTACCAGGCCTTCGGATCCGACAGGCGCATGTAGGGCAACTTGGCGCCCAGCTCTCCGAAGATCGTAACGGGATGCTTGCGCGACAGCCGGGCCATACGGTCGCTGAGCCAGGCCTTCGTCAGATCACCCTGCATCGCATCGCGGGCGACCTGGGCATCGCGGGCTTCCCAGCCGGCGGCATTGGCCGTGGCCACGCGGACCCGGGCGGCGATCCGGTCGCCGGGATCCAGCCGGTCCATGGCCGCGCACAGCGCCAGGACCGTGTCTGCCGGATCGCCCGCAAGCGACAGGTCGGACCGGAAGTTGCGCACGGGGGTCTGGGAGAACAGCGGGTCCTGGCCGATCTGCACCACCAGCGCCTCGGGATCCGGGCCGTGGGCATCCGGCGCCCAGGGGGCAAGCCCGTCCAGCACGACGACCACATCGGCCTCGGCCAGCAAGGGCGCGGGATCGGGACCGGCGGCCATCGGGTGATCGGTCGGGATGGCCAGTTGCACGGCCCAGTACTGGCAGACCGGAATGGCCCAGCGTTCGACCATGGCGGCCAGGGCATGGAAGGCGGCCTCGGAGCCCGCCCCGCGCTGCGCGAAGATCACCGGATTGCGCGCCGCCGCCAGCAGCTTTGCGACCCGCTCGATATCGGCCGGCCGGGCGGCCGGGACCGCGGGCATCATCTGCGGCCGGGTGTCGGGCAGATCGACCTCGCCGCACAGGACCTCGCGCGGCAGGGCCATGTAGACCGGCCCGCGCGGCACGGACCCGGCGATGCCAAAGGCCCGGTCGACCATGTCGTGGACCTGCTCGGGAAAGCGCAGCTCGTAATCCCACTTGCAAGGCTCGCGCACCAGGGCCGCCTGGTCGAACATCTCCTGCCCCCAGCCGATGGGCACGGTGCGGGATCCGAAGCGCCCGGCCTCGGTGCTGGGCGTGCGGCCAGAAAACACCAGCATCGGCACGTTGTCGGCCCGGGCGTTGATCACCCCGATCGCCGCATTGGCCAGGCCCACGTTGGTATGCACCATCACCGCCTGGGGCTGGCCGGTCGCCAGCGTCACCCCGTGGGCCATGGCCACGGAGGCCGTTTCATGGGGCACGGTCACTGCCCGGGGCAAGGGCATGTCGCGGGCGGCGGCCTCGGCCAGGCCCTCGATGATGGGCGGGAAATCGGTGCCCGAATTGGCAAAGACATACCTGACCCCAAGCCGTCCCAGCCGGGCCACCAGCGCGGCGCCCGCACTCATCCTGTGCATCCCTGATCCTCCCGTTTGCGGACAGTCTAGTGACGCCTTTGCCCTGCGACAACGCCCTGCCCCGCGCGGCCTGGGAATGGCCCAACGGCCCGGATTGGACTAGGAACAGGGCATGACACTGGAATCGACGTCTTCGACCGGCGCGGCAGACCCGCTGTTCCTGACCACCCGAGAGGTGGCCGACCTGTTGCGCGTGAAAGAGCGCAAGGTCTACGACCTGGCCGCCGCCGACGAGATCCCGCACCGGCGGATCACCGGCAAGTTGCTGTTCCCACGGGCGGAATTGCTGGCCTGGATCGACGGCGAGGGCCAGACCGGTTCGCTGGAACGGCCCGCGGTGCTGACCGGCTCGCACGATCCCCTGCTGGACTGGGCGGTGCGCGAATCCGGGGCGGGGCTGGCCACGCTGCTGAATGGCAGCGCCGAGGGGCTGGAGGTCTATGACCAGGGCCGCGCGGCGCTGGCCGGTCTGCACCTGCCCGAGGATGCCGGCTGGAACGTGGCGAGTGTGTCGTCCCGGGGGCTGACCGACTGCGTCCTGATCGGCTGGGCCCGGCGCGCGCGCGGGCTGATCCTGGCCCCGGAGGCCGCCGAAAGGGTGCGTGATTTCAGCGACCTGCGCGGCCTTCGCGTGGTCATGCGCCAGCCCGGCGCGGGGGCGGCGGCACTGTTCGACCGCCTGCTGGACACGCATGGGTTCTCGCCGTCGGACCTGCGGCCCTACGATGCCCCCGCCCGCACGGAAAGCGATGCGGCGGCGGCGGTGGCGGCCGGCGAGGCCGATGCCGCCCTGGGGATCGAGGCCATGGCCCGCCAGTTCAACCTGCCGTTCCGCCCGATCCTGTCCGAAAACTTTGACCTGCTGATCGACCGGCGGGCCTATTTCACCGAGCCGGTCCAGCAGCTGATGACCTTCGCCCGGACCGAAGCCCTTGCCCGCAAGGCCGCCTCGATGGGTGGATACGATCTGGCCGAGGCCGGTCGTATCCGCTGGCTGTCACCGTGATGCGCTAAGGCGCGGGCCACGCAAGCCGCCCGCGCCCGTGTCTTTTCATTCGCCGGCGTTGGGAAAGAACAGCTGCTGACCGTCGACCTTGTAGGCGGCGATGGCGTCCTGCCCTTCCGGAGACACCACCCAGTCGACGAAGGCCTGGCCAAGCTCGGCCTTCACGCCGGGGTGGGTTTCGGGGTTCACCAGGATGATGCCGTACTGGTTGAACATGCGTTCATCCCCCTGCACGGCGATCTGGTAATCGCCCTTGTTGCCGAAGGCGATCCAGGTCGCCCGGTCGGTCATGATGTAGGCGCCCATGGCCGTGCCCGCGTTCAGCGTGGCCCCCATGCCCGAGCCGGTCTCGCGGTACCAGTCCCCGGAAGCGGCTGGCGCATCGACCCCGGCGGCCTTCCACAGGCGCAGCTCTGCCTTGTGCGTGCCGCTGTCATCCCCGCGCGAGGCGAACGGAGCCTGGGCCTGGGCGATGGTGGTCAGGGCCGCCGTCACGTCCGAGGACCCGGCCACGCCCGCCGGATCGTCGGCCGGCCCGACGATGACGAAGTCGTTGTACATCACGTCATAGCGCACAACCCCGTCGCCATCGGCCACGAATTTCTCTTCGGCGGGCTTGGCATGGACGAACAGGACATCCCCGTCGCCATTGGCCGCGTTCTTGATCGCCTGGCCGGTGCCCACGGCAACCACGCGCACCTCGATGCCCGTCTTGGCCTGGAATTTCGGCAGCAGGTCGTCGAACAGGCCCGAGTTCTGGGTCGAGGTCGTCGACTGCACGATGATGAAGTCATCGGCGGCCTGCGCCGGGGCTGCAAGGGCAAAAAGGGCTGCGGCCGCGAGGCCGGCAAAGCTGCGTCGGAACATGGATGTCTCCAGCTATGTCAGGGGGTTGGATCGAAGTACAGCCGTCCGTCGATCCAGGCCCGCGCGGGGCCGGAAGACGGTGCGGTCAAGACGCGGGCGGCCGGGCCGGTTTCGGCCACCTGCCCGGCGTGCAGGAAGATCACGTCATCGCCCAGGCGCCGGGCCTGGCCCAGGTCGTGGGTGACCAGGACGATGGTGATGCCGGCGGCATGGGCCGCGTCGATGAGCGTTTCGACCGCGTGGGTCGAGGCCGGGTCCAGGCTGGCCGTCGGCTCGTCCAGGAACAGGATACGCGGTTCGGTGGCCAGGGCGCGGGCCAGCGCCAGGCGCTGCTGTTCGCCCCCCGACAGAACCCGCGCGGGCCGGTGGGCCAGGTCGGTCAGCCGGGCCTGCTCCAGCGCCCGGGCCTCGCGCAGGGCCCGCTCGCGCCCGGCAAAGCCGTGCACCACCAGGGCAAAGCGCAGGTTCGCCCGCACCGAGCGGCGAAGCATCACCGGCCGCTGAAAGACCATGGCCTGCGCGGCCCGCGCCTGGCGGTCCAGCGGCTTGCCCTGCCACAGGACCTCGCCCCGGGCGGGCCGCATCAGCCCGTGCATCAGGCGCAGCGCCAGGCTTTTGCCAGCGCCGTTCGCACCCAGGACAACCGTCCGCCGGCAGGGCCGGATGGTCAGGTCCAGCCCATCGATCAACACCCGCCCGCCGGCATCATAGCCCAGCCCGCGCGTTTCCAGGATCGGCGCCGCCGCCGGCGACTGGGACCCGGGCACCGGGCGCAGGGGATCGCTCAGGTCACGCATGAGCCGCCCTCGCCGACACGCCGCGCACCGCCATGACCGCGGCATTGACGACAAGGGCCAGGCCCAGAAGCACCACGCCAAGTGCCAGGGCAAGCTGCAGGTTGCCCTTCGAGGTCTCCAGCGCGATGGTCGTGGTCATGACCCGCGTCACGTGGTTGATGTTGCCGCCCACGATCATCACCGCGCCCACCTCGGCCACGGCCCGGCCAAAGCCCGCCAGCGCCACCGTCAGAAGACCCACCCGGGCGTCCCACAACAGGGCCGACAGCCGCCGCACCGGCCCGACGCCCAGCGAGGCGAATTGCTCGCCATATTCCGATTGCAGGTCCTCGATGGCCTGGCGCGTCAGGGCGGCGACGATCGGGGTCACCAGGATGGTCTGGGCAATGATCATGGCCGTGGGCGTGTAAAGCAGGCGCAACGGACCGAAGGGTCCAGACGCCGACAACATCAGGTAGACGGCCAGACCCACGACAACCGGAGGCAGGCCCATCAGCGCATTCAGCAGGACAGCCAGAACGCCCCGGCCCGGGAACCGCCAGGCCCCCACCGCCGCGCCCAGGGGCAGGCCGATGGCGCAGGACAGGATGACCGCGCTCAGCGTGACCCGCAGGGACAGGCCGACGATCTCGATCAGATCGGCATTGCCGCTCAGGATCAGGCCCATGGCCGCGGCGATTATCCCGGTGTCCGGCTGCATTGCCTGCACTCTCCTCCTCGTCTGGGGGAAAATTTGCACAAGAACAGCAAAGAATCCATCCAAAAAATACCAGGTACCAGAAATGATCTCCGATGCGGCCATGCCACCGCTTGCGCCCGGCCCCCGGCCCGGCCACCTTCGGACGGCATCCCGCCGCGTTCTCCAGCCAAAGGTCCCGTCATGTCCGACACCGCTCCTGCCGATCCCGACATCCGCCCGCACGAAATCGCGGTCACCGCGCCCGAACCGGCAGATGCCACGTTGCGCTTCATCGGGCGCATCCACACACCCTTTGCAGAGCGCAAGCAATGTCCGCGCCAAGGCAAGCCCGACGGGCCGGAATGCCGGATCGAGATCGACCCGCCCTGGGACCAGGCCCTGCTGGGGCTCGAAGGTTACACCCGGATCGAGGTGCTGTACTGGCTGGACCAGTCGCGCCGCGACCTGGTGGTGCAGAACCCCGGCCATACCGAGCGCACCTATGGCACCTTTGCCCTGCGCTCGCCGGTGCGGCCCAACCCGATCGGCACCTGCCTGGTGGACTTGGTGCGGATCGAGGGCAACGTGCTGGTCGTGCGCAGCCTGGATTGCCTGGACGGCACCCCCCTGATCGACATCAAGCCCGACCGCTGCGCCTTTTCGCCCAAGGCCACCCCCAAGGACTGACCCCGCCGCCGCCCGCGCCACCATCGGGCCAACGCCCGCGCCCGGGCCGCGCGGGGTGGGTGGGCGGGAGCGTGGCCCGGGCGCGTCCCGTCCTCGCCACCTTCGGCCCGCCCAGGCCCTTTGACTGCCCCGACCCACGGGTCCCTGCCCAATTTCCAAGCACCCTTTCCGCGCTGCAGCAACGTCACTGGTCACAATCGCTGTCCTGATGCGCGGCCCCATGGCGCCCCACGCCACAAAGGCACATCATCTCCTGACCGCCGGGCCGTTTCTCCGCCCGGCAGACAGGAAAGGCCAAGCAGATACTCAGGTCCAGCCCGCCCACCCGCCGCGCCGAACCGATCCGCGTTCCCGTCGATGTCACCCCCCTGGGCGTCCGCATCGGCGCCGCCATCCGCGGCATCGCGCTGGACACCCCGCCCTCGGGCCCCGTCCTGAACCGGCTGGAACATCTTCTGGAAACCTGGGGCGTGCTGGTGTTTCCCGGCCAACAGATCTCTCCGGCCCAGCAGGTCGCCTTCTCGCGGGCCCTGGGCGAGCTGGCCCCCACCGCTTGGGTCGAGGCCCGGCTGGACGACCAGCCCGACATCTTCGTCATCGGCAACACCGGCCGCGCGTTGGTGTCCTTCGCGCCCGCCGACGGGTCGGACCGGCTGGAATGGCACGCCGACCACATGTACCGCAACGATCCGGCGCGGGCCTCGCTGCTTTATTGCCGCCAGACCCCGCCGACCGGAGGCGACACCCATTTCGCGTGCATGTACAGCGCCTTCGAAGCGCTGAGCCCCGAGGCCCAGGCCGAGGCCGAACAGCTGCACGCCCTGCATTCCGTCGACCTGTTGCCGGGCGGCCTGAAACCGGCCAATGACGATGGTGCTCCGGATGCGCCCCGGCTGGTGCGCTGCCCCCTGGTGCGCCACCATCCGCGCAGCGGCCGCCGGGCGCTGTGGTTTGGCTCAAAAGTCACCGTGGGCATCGAAGGCTGGCCGCCGGACCGCGCCCGCGCTTACCTCGACCGGCTCGAAGCCCATGCCACCCGGGACGAGTTCCGCTATCGCCATGCCTGGCGCGCCGGCGACGCGGTGCTGTGGGACAACCGCCGGGTCCTGCACGCCGGATCGCCCTTCGATACCGCCCAGCACCGCCGCGAAATGCACCGCACCACCATCCGCGAGGACCATCCGGTGCGCTGAACCGGACCGCTTTTGCGGCCCATCCCGGCCCCTCCGGTCCACCCGTTCGGCGGGGCGGTCACCTTGCGTCAAAGTGACGGGCCACATACCCCATTTCGATGCGGTGACGGGCGCAGTTTTCGCTACATGGTTGAAAGGTTTGTGCTAGTCTGGCTACAAGGAATGGATGCGGGCATCTTAGACCCGCGACATGGGAGAGACAGACGTGGCGCCGGATACCAGTAGTCCAGAGGCTGCACCGCAGGATATCGTGGCCATCGCGGCATCGGCCGGCGGGCTGGAGGCGACATCTCTGCTGGCCCAGAATCTGCCGACCGGACAGAATTGCGCCTACGTGATCGCCCAGCACATGTCGCCCACCCACAAGAGCATGCTGGTCCAGCTGCTGTCGCGCGAAACGACGCTCGCGGTCGAGGAGATCTCGAACCGGGTGCAGCCCCGGGCCAACACGATCTACATCCCGCCCCCGGGCCACGACGTCATCTTCGAGGAAGGCGCCTTTGTCCTGCGTCGCCCGCTGGGGCATCCGGCCGCGCCCAAGCCCTCGGCCGACCGCCTGTTCAAATCCCTGGCCCAGGAAAAGGGTGAACATGCCATCGGGATCGTCCTGTCGGGCACCGGCAGCGATGGCACATACGGGGTCCAGGCCATCCGCGAAGCCAGCGGCATCACCATCGCCCAGGAACCCGGCAGCTCGAAATACGACAGCATGCCGGTCTCGGCCATCCGCACCGGCTGCGTCGACCTGACCCTGCCCCCCCAGCAGATCGGCCAGCACCTGGAACTGATCCTGCAACGCCCGCGCGACCTGACGACCTTGTCGCTGATCAAGGAAGACCGCAGCCGCAACACGGACCTCTACCAGATCCTGCTGGCCCACACGATGGTCGACTTCCGCCAGTACAAGGAAAGCACGATCAACCGGCGCGTGCACCGGCGCATGATCGCCAAGGGCATCGAGGATTTCGAATCCTACGTCGAACTCTGCCGCCGCTCGGTCGAGGAAGTCGACGCGCTGTATCGCGACCTGCTGATCTCGGTCACCAGCTTCTTCCGTGACCCCGAACAGTTCGAGGCCCTGTCCAAGTACCTGAAACAGAAGATCGCGGACAACGAGAAGACCGACACCGTCCGGGTCTGGGTGCCCGGCTGTGCGACCGGCGAAGAGGCCTACACGATCGCCATCCTCGTGGTCGAGGCGCTTGGCGGGCTGGACAATATCGAAAACGACCGCCTGCAGATCTTTGCCACCGACATCGACCAGCATGCCCTGGCCGTGGCGCGCAAGGGCAGCTATCCCTCGTCGGCGGCCAGCGACATCCCCAAGCAATACCTGTCGCGGTATTTCGACTTCGGGCAGGAGAGCCTGCAGGTGAAGCCGAAGCTGAAGAACTTCGTCATGTTCTCGCGGCACAACGTGTTCCAGGACGCCCCGTTCATCTCGGTCGACCTGGTGTCGATCCGCAACGTGCTGATCTATTTCTCTGCCCGGCTGCAGGAACGGGTGCTGACCCGCATCCAGTACGCGCTGAAAAGCGACGGGATGCTGCTGCTGGGCACGTCGGAAACCACCGGCGTGCAGGAAGACATCTTCGTCCAGATCGAACCCACGTCCAAGATCTTCCGCAAGCGGTCCACCCGGCTGGCCAACAAGCTGGGCCGCAACCTGGTGCCCGCCACCCCGCATCTGCACGCCCAGTCCAGCGAAGTGTCCATCCCCGCCGATCACCACGGCGAAAGCTGGGCCCGGTTCGACGTGCTGGCCCGTTCGGTGGTCAAGACCGGGCTGGTCACCAACCGGGACCGCTCGGTCCTGAAGATCTACGGCGACATCGCGCCCTTCGCCGAAATGACCCGGCCCATTGCCGGGGGCATGACCCTGAACGTGCTGCACAAGCCGCTCGCGTTCGAGGCCGCCTCGATGACGCTCGTCACCCTGAAACAGCGCGAAATGCGCTATGGCCAGTGGCACAACATCGCCGGGCGCGACTTCGACATGGTGCGCATGGTGGCCTATCCCCTGCCCGCGCTCGACGACAGCGAGGAAGACCTGGTGCTGATCGGGTTCGTGACCGAAATCGCGCCCGAGAGCTCTCCGGAACGGGGCGAAAGCAGCGATTACGTCACCCACCTTGAAACCGAACTCGCCCGCTCGCGCGAGACGCTGCAGGTCACGATCGAGCAATTGCAGACCTCGAACGAGGAACTGCAATCGGTGAACGAGGAATTGCAATCCGCGAACGAGGAACTCCAGTCCACCAACGAGGAACTGGAAACCACCAACGAGGAACTTCAGTCCACCAACGAGGAACTGATCACCGTCAACGAGGAACTGCTGGTCAACACCGCCCAGCTGGAGCGGATCTCGGCCGAATTGCGCGGGCTGATCCACGCCCTGCCGGCCAAGGCGATCATGCTGGACCAGGGTCTGCTGATCCGCCATGCCTCGGCCCAGGCGCTGCAGGATTTCGGCATCCGCGACCGCGGCCATTCCTACGGGCATCTCAGCCAGATCAACCTGCCGTCGGGCTATCCGCCGCTGATCGAGATCTGCTCGCAGGCGCTGGTCGATCGCAAGCCCCGGCGGTTCAACTTCGAAACCGAATCCGGGTCCAAGATCCTGTCCGTGGCCCCGCTGATTTCCGGGGACGACCAGCTGATCGGCCTGGTGGTGCTGGCGGTGACCGACGAAACCGTCGTGCGCCCCGTCCTGCGCGTCCTGAACCATTTCGACAGTGTGGGCACCTGGCAATACGACCCCATTGCCAATGCCACCCACTGGAGCCAGGAAACCGCGCGGATCCACGGGCTGGAACATGACGGCACCCAGCGCACGCTGGACAGCGCCCTGTCCTATGTCCACCCCGACGACCGGGCCAACGTGGCCGAGATGATCTCAACGGCGCTGGAAACCGGCGACGGGTTCGAATACCGCGCCCGGCTGGTCCGGCCGGACGGGCGCACAACCGTGATCGAATGCGCCGGCTACACGATCACCAACCAGGCCGGCGAAGTCTCGGCCATCATCGGCGTGATCCGCGACCGGTCCCGGTCCTATTTCGACGAACTGCTGGCCCAGTTCCACGAAGAGATGTCGCTCGACAATGCCATCGGGTTCTTCTGCTACGACGTGGAATTCGACGTTCCGACCTGGAGCCCGAGCCTGGTCCGCCTGCTGGGCTACCCGTCGGACATGGCGCCGACGCTGGCTGCGGGCATGGAGCGATTCAACAAGGAAGCCCGGGTGCGAGTCGAAGACCTGATGCAGAAAGCCATCCAGAAGGCCGAACCTTATGATTTCGTCGAAACCGTCACCCTGCCGGATGGCAACCGCCACCTGTGCCGCGGACGGGGCCGGGTCGCCGTGGGCGATGCCGGAGAGGTCACCCATGTCTATGGATCGCTTCAGTTTCTTGATGACAAGGACGCCGAACAGGCCCGTGCCCTGAGCGATGCGACCCAAAAGTGAACGCTTTTCTACACCAACAAACTCACACCGTTAACGTTTTTTCAAGGTTCCAAAGGCAAAACGGATTCAACCAAAACTTGTAACAAACAGACGACGGGCAGATGCCGACTTCATTCCAGACCGACGATAGTGCCATCGCGATCTCGCTCTTTCGCGATCTGGCAACCGGGCAGTGGTTCGTCTCACGGATGGACCTCACGTTCGGAAACGTGATGCACCAGGTGCGGTTCAAATCCGCCTCGCCGATTGAAACGACATTCTGCACCCCCTTCGTGGAGATGTTGCGCGGCTACCTGCCCCGTCGGCCCGATCCGACGGTGCTGGCCGATTCCAACGTGACCTATCACCACAAGAACGTCCTGCTGTCGGGCCTGCGGGTGATCGCCACCCGCGTCATGGACGGCTACCAGACGGTTGTGGTCCGGTTTGCCCAGGCCCTTGGCGCGCTGACCTCGCTGCTTGTTCCGCAGTATCGGCCCGACCAGGGCATACGCTCTGACCCCGAGCTTGGGGCCGACGCAAGCCCCTCTGCGCTTGGCCAGGAGGATACTGTCGACCAGGTGCTGGACCGCCAGCCTTTACAGGCCCAACGGCGCCTATAGGCGCCATCCCCCACTCCAAGACCCATAGGCGGCCCGTTAGACGGCCGCCTTTGCGTTTCCAGGGACTTGCATCGCCCGGGTCTTGCAGGGTCTCGCCGTATAGCTTCGCCAGGTGATTTGCGCAGCCGGGCCTGCAGACAGCCCGGGGTACTAGGTCCATCGGATCACCGGGTGAGAGCCTCGCAGCGCATCGTCCATCCCGCTTGGGGATCACACGTTAGACGGCACAACATTCCAATCCCAGGCCGCACAGGCGGCGAGTTCAGCCGCAGGCATCGGTTTCCCGAACAGGTAGCCCTGGGCGATCGTGTCCCCGATGTCGGCGATCATGTCGGCCTGGCTTTCCGTTTCCACCCCTTCAACGACGACATCCGCCCCCAGCGCGTGGCCGAGCGAAACGATGCTGGACACGATTTCACGGTCGCGTCGGTTGGTGTCGATATGGGTGACGAAGCTGCGGTCGATCTTCAGGCGGGTCACCGGCAGATCCTTGAGCAAAGACAGGGTGGAAAAGCCGGTCCCGAAATCGTCGAGCGCGATGCGCACGCCCAGCTCTCGCAGGCGCGACAGGCTGCGCCGCCCGGGGTCGTCGGCCAAAAGCAACATGCTTTCGGTCAGCTCGACCACCAGCTCTTCGGGCGCCACTCCGGATTCGTCGCAACAATCGCTGAGGAAGCGGACGAACCCGGGCTCGGTCATCGTCGGCGCCGACACGTTTACCGAAATCGGTAAACGCCCGCGGCTGCGGTCGCGCCATTCGGCCATCTGGGCGCAGGCCTTGCGGATGATCACCCGGTCGATGTCCCGGATCACCCCGCGCGCCTCGGCCGTCGGGATGAAGGCGGCCGGCAACAGCAACCCATGGCGGGGATGCTGCCAGCGGCAGAGCGCCTCGGCCCCGATCATCTGGCGCGAGCCCAGGTCCACGATCGGCTGGTAGTACGGCAGGAAGCAATCGTCGCGCAACGCCTCGTCGAGATCGGCCGCATGGGCCTCGGCGGTCGTGGGCCGGTCCAGCGCGGCGCGGGCGGCGGCAAACAGCGACACCCGGTTCCGCCCATGCTGCTTGCACTGGTACATCGCCGCATCCGCCCGGCCCAGAAGCGCATCGAAATGCACGCCGTCCTCGGGGAACAGGCTGGCCCCCACGCTGACCGTCAGGCGCAAGGTTTCGTCCTGGATGGCAAAGGGCAGCGACAGCGCGCCCCGGATTTCCTCGGCCAGGGCATGGACGGCGGCCGGGCTGGCCACGTCCTCGGCCACGATGACAAACTCGTCGCCGCCGAGGCGCGAAATGATGTCCCCCAGGGGCACGATGCCCCGCAAGGTTTCAGCCACGTGGGACAGCACATCATCGCCGAACTGGTGCCCGCGCCGGTCATTGAGGCTTTTGAAATCGTCGAGATCCAGCAACAGCAGGCCCAGTTTCCGCCCGGCCACCCGGCAGCGTTCGATGGCCAGCTCGGCCTCTGCCTCCAGGTAGCGGCGGTTGAAAAGACCGGTCAGCGGATCCTGCAAGGCGCTGCGTTCCAGCTCTTTTTCGGTCATCACCAGGTCAGAGACGTCGAAGGCCGCGAAGCTGTAGCCGCTGAGCACCCCCCGCGCGTCATGCAACGGGCGCACCACCACCTGTTCGGGAAACAGGCTGCCGTCCTCGCGCTGGCCCCAGGTCTGGCGGCTCCAGGTCTTGCCCAGGTCGACCGAGGCCCGGGCCTCGTCCCAGTAGCCGTAATCCGACGCGCCTTCCAACGCCTCGATCTCGTCGAAGCGCAGGCCCACCAGCTCGCGTTCGCTCAGGCCCACGAGCTTGCGGAAGGCCGCGTTGGCCCGGCTGATCCGCCCAGTAGCATCCAGGATAACGGTCACTTCGGGGCGCTGCTGGAAAAACCGTTCGACCCCTTCGTTATGGCGCGCGTCCCGCCCCGAGGGCCAGGCCAGGCGCCAGCCGTCCCCGCGACGCGGGCTGGATCCGAACATCGGCGCCGGGCGGGCGTTCGGGGCCGGCCGTCGGGCCATGCCCTGCCCCGCCAGCCAGGCTTGCCGGGCCAGCAGGATCACCGCGCACAGGATCACCGCCCAGTGCAGGACCAGGATCCAGGGGGCAGTCAGGGGAATGGGTTGGGCGACCAGAGACCATGCCACGGGCAACACCGCGACCAGCGACAGCCGCAACAAGGCCGTGCCCGGGATCGGTTTGCGGTGCGGCATGGCACTGGCTCCTCGAAACGGCCGGTCAGTCACCGACCCAACTCGTCAAGCCGCAAGCCCGCAGGGCGGACCCACGAAATTTGCTCCGATTGACGGACATTTGGCCCCCATCTGGTTAACAAAACCTTAAAACGGGTGCACCACAACGTGAACGAGGAGAAAAACTACACGCAAAAGTTGCAAAAGTGTTACTTGTGCCCAGCCGATCAGGTCAGATCTCGTCGATCGCCTCCAGGCTTTCGGGCAGGATCTGCCCGCCGTCGACAACGATCTGCTGCCCCGTGACATAGGCCGCTTCGTCCGAGGCAAAGAACAGCGCGGCATTGCCGATGTCCTCGACCGCGCCAAGCCGTTTCAGCGGGATCGAGGCGGCCATGGTGTCCAGGTACTCCTGCCCCAGGTCCTGCAGGCCTTCGGTAAAGATATTGCCCGGCATCACCGCGTTGATGGTGGTGTTGTAGCGGGCCAGTTCCATGGCGGCGGTCTTCAGAAAGCCCAGCTGGCCGGACTTGGACGCCCCGTAATGCGCCCAGCCGGGAAAGCCTGTCACCGGCCCGGTGATCGACGACGTCACGACCACCCGGCCCTTACCTGCCGTTTCAAAGGCCGGGATGCAGGCCTTGACGCACAGGAACGTGCTTTTGAGGTTCACGTTCATCACCCCGTCCCAGTCATCGGGGCTCATGTCGATCAGCTTGACCTGCGGGAAGATGCCCGCGTTCGCGCACAGGATGTCGACGCCCCCAAAGGTTTCGGCCGTGGCCGCCACCATGTCCTGCACGCTGTCCCAGTCGGCCACGTCGGTCTGGTGGAAGGCCGCGGTGCCCCCGGCGGCCTGGATCTCGGCCACCGCGGCCTCGCCGGCCTCGGCCCCCCGGGCGGCGATCATGACATGGGCGCCCTGCGCCGCGAAGACCCGGGCGATGCCCTTGCCGATGCCTTTCGAGCCGCCGGTGACAATGGTCGATTTTCCCGCGATGGAGGTAAGCATGGTTGGGTCCCCTGTCGTGTATTGTCCGTTCGTTTCGGCTGCTTTTGCAGCAGCGCGTTGCAACTGAACCGGCGGGGCGGCAAGGCGGCAAGGGGTGGGGTTGTCTCGGGTCGCGCGGCGACCTAGCGAGGGGGTGGAACGCCAAAAGTTAAGGCAGGCAGCAAGATGACAGGACTGTACGACGACGCATTCGTGGAGCGCCTGCGCGCCGGAGCGCAGGGCCTGGCCGGGCGCTGGGGCCTGGGCCCCGAGACCGAGGTCAGCCTGTTGACCCTGTCCGAGAACGCGACCTTCCTGGCCCGCGATCCGGCGGCCCTGGCGCCGGTGATCCTGCGCGTGCACCGGCCCGACTATCACACCCGGGCCGAGATCGAGAGCGAGCTGGCTTGGATCAATGCCCTGCGCAGCTCGGCCACGGTGGACACGCCCGAACCTCTGGTGCTGGAGGACGGCGGCCACATCGCCGAATTCATGGACGGCGCGCAATTGCGCCACGTGGTGGGCTTTCGCTTCATGACCGGGTCCGAACCGGACGAGACCGGCGACCTGGTGCCCGGCTTTGAAACCCTGGGCGCCATATCGGCCCGGCTGCACGGCCAGGCCCGGAGCTGGCAGCCGCCGCAGGGGTTCACGCGCAAGACCTGGACCTGGGACACGGCCTTTGGCCCGGCTCCCCTGTGGGGCGACTGGCGTGCGGCCCTGGGCTTGACCGAGGACGGACGGGTGGTGCTGGAACGGCTGGCCGACACCCTGCGGGTGCGGCTGGAGGCCTACGGGCAAGGGCCGGACCGGTTCGGGCTGGTCCATGCCGACCTGCGGCTGGCCAACCTGTTGGTCGATGGCGACCGGCTGGGGGTGATCGACTTCGACGATTGCGGCACCTCGTGGTTCGCCTATGATTTTGCCGCCGCGATTTCCTTCCTGGAAACCGAACCCTATATCCCCGACCTGCAGGCCGCCTGGCTGCGGGGCTATCGCACCGTCGCCCCCTTCGCGCCCGAACACGAGGCGATGTTGCCCACCTTCATCCTGTTCCGCCGCCTGCTGCTGACCGCCTGGATCGCCAGCCACGCGGAAACCGAAACTGCCGCCTGGGCGGGGATGGAGGCCTTTACCGAGGGCACCATCCGCCTGGCCGAAACCTACCTGGCATCCGAGCCCGCCTGATGCGCAAGACCCGCCAGATCCTTGACATGAATGCCTTTGCGCCGGGCGATGCGGCGCAGACGCCGGAGGTGTCCCGGCGGCTGGGCAACCTGGGCGCGGCCTCGGTCCTGTTCTACCGCGACCCGATCGAGATGGTCCGGGCCGAGGGCGCCTGGATGGAGGCTCGCGACGGCCGGCGCTACCTGGATTTCTACAACAACGTGCCCTCGGTGGGCCATTCCCATCCCGCGGTTGTCGCTGCCGTGTCCGACCAGATCGGGCGGCTGAACACCAACACGCGCTACGTGGTGCAGGTGGTCGACGATTATATCGACGCGCTCAAGGCCATCCTGCCCGAGGCCCTGGCCAACGTGGTGATGACCTGTTCGGGATCCGAGGCCAACGACCTGGCCCTGCGCGTGGCCCGGGCGGTCAGCGGGGCGCGGGGCGTGATCGTCAGCGAGACGGCCTATCACGGCAACACGGACCTGGTCACGCAGGTGTCGCCCTCGGCCTGGAAACAGGGCAGCGGGCCGGACTGGCTGGAACGGGTGCCGCCGCCCTCGGCCGGCGAGGATTTCGAGGCCTCGGTCTGCCGGGCGGCGGCCGCGCTGCAGCGGCGCGGACACGGGGTTGCCGCACTGCTGGTCGACAGCATCTTTTCCTCTGACGGGGTCTTTGCCGATCCGCCCGGAGTGCTGGACGCGGCCGTTGCCGCCGTGCGCCGGGCGGGCGGGCTCTTCATCGCCGACGAGGTGCAGCCGGGCTTTGGCCGCACCGGCAGCGCCTTCTGGGGCTTTGCCCGCCACGGGGCCGAGCCTGACATCGTGACGATGGGCAAACCCATGGGCAACGGCTTTCCCATGGCCGCCATGGCCGCCCGGCCCGACCACCTGGCCGCCTTCTGCCGGGACGTGGGTTATTTCAACACCTTCGGGGGCAACCCGGTTGCGGCGGCGGCGGGCCTGGCCGTGCTGCGGGTGATCCGGGACGACGGCCTGCAACAGAACGCGGCGCGCATGGGCGCGCGGCTGGCCTCGGGGTTGCACCGCCTGGCGGCAACCAGTCTGAGGATTGGGGACACCCGTGGCGCGGGCCTGTTCCTGGGTGTCGACGTGGTGGATCCCGACGGCGTTCCGGATCCGGACACAACGAGCCGCATCATCAACGGCCTGCGCGACGAAGGCGTGCTGATCGGAGCGGCGGGCAAGTACGGCGCGACGCTGAAGGTCCGCCCGCCCCTGTGCCTGAGCGCCGACGAGGTGGACCTGTTCCTGGCCGCGTTCGGCCGGGTCATCGCCGGCTGAACGGCTTTGGCTCTTTAGCGCGCCAGTCGACCGGCCGCCTGGGCCAGCGCATGCCACAAGGATCCGGCCATGGAGCGCATGGCCATCACCGTCAGGCAATCGTCGGAGCGGCGGATCACGAAGACGGACATGTGGTGCATCAGCGTGCGCGTGGCACAGCCCGGGGCCAGCGTGGCCGGCGGCAGGTTGACCAGCCGTTCGCGCAAGCGCTCCAGCACGTCCGGGATGGCCTCGATGTCGACGATCACCCAGCCATCGGTCTGCTCGGTCACTGAACAGCCGGGCGCTTCGGAGGCGACCATGGCGGCAAAGTCTTCCGCGGCCCGGCCCGGCCCTTCGATCATCCATTGACCCGGGGCCGTCCAGAAACTGCCCGCCCCGTCAGCCTGAGTCATCCGCCCCGGACCGGCAAGATCGAGCCCGAACGGGCTGGGCGCTTCGACCCCGGCGCGCAGGGCCAGCGAGGCCAGGCCAATGTCCACCCGTTCCCGCAATGTCACCGGGCCAAGGGTCTCGACCCGGGGCTCTGATGCCCCGAACGCGGTGTCAGCTACCAGATCAGTCACGCAGGCGGTCTCCTTCCGGATCGACGAAATGGGCCGAGACGACCTTCAGATTGGCCTCGGAGCCTTCCAGCGGGTTGGCCGCGACGATGACCTCGCCCAGCCGGTCGGCCCCGTCCTTCAGGAACCCCAGCCCGATCGAGCTGTCCAGGTGCGGCGAAAAGCAGGCCGAGGTGATCCAGCCCTGGTCGGTGGCTGTTGACCGCTCCGCCCCTTCGGCAAAAAGATGCGCGCCCGAGACAACCTTGTCACCTGGATCCACCGGCATCAGGCCGACCAGCCGGCGGCTGTCCTCGACCAGGCCCGGCCGGCGCGACATCACCGCGCCGATGGCATCCTTCTTGACCGACACCATCCGGCCCAGCCCCAGCATCGCCGCCGTGGTCTGGCCGTTCAACTCGGCCCCGGCGGCATGGCCCTTTTCGATCCGCAGGACGGCCAGGGCTTCGGTGCCGTAGGGCGTGACCCCCAGGTCGGCGCCCAGCTCCATCAGCCGGGTCATCACCGCCGCGCCATAGCGGGCGGGCACGGCCAGTTCATAGGCCAGCTCGCCCGAGAACGAGATCCGGAACAGCCGCGCACGCAGCCCGCCGGCAATGGTGACGGGACCGCAGGCCATGAAGGGGAAGGCCTCGTTCGACAGGTCGGCCTCGTCGACGATGCGCTCCAGCAAGGTGCGCGATTTCGGCCCGGCCACGGCGATCTGGGCCCAGGCATCGGTGGTCGACACGATCTGCACGTCCATGTCGGCAAAGAGCCCCTGGCGGGCGAATTCCATGTTGCGGAAGACCGGTCCGGCATTGGCCGTGGTGGTCGTGACCACGTAGTGATCCTCGGCCAGGCGGGCGCAGGTGCCGTCGTCGTAAAGCGTGCCGTCCTCGCGCAGCATCAGCCCATAGCGCACCCGGCCCACCTTCAGGCTGGCCATCGCATTGGAATAAAGCCGGTCCAGAAACGCCCCCGCATCGCGCCCCTGCACGTCGATCTTGCCCAGCGTGGTGACATCGCACAGGCCGACATCGCGGCGCACGGCCAGGGCCTCGCGGTCGACGCTGTCGCGCCAGTGGGTTTCGCCCGGCTGCGGAAAGTACTGGGCCCGCATCCAGGGGCCGACCTCGACAAAAACCGCGCCCTGCGCTGCCGCCCAGTGATGGGTCGGGGCCAGGCGCGTGGGGCGGAAATGCGGGCCGCTGTCGCCGCCGCCAAGCGCGCCCATGGACACCGGGGTGAAGGGCGGGCGGTAGGTGGTCGTGCCGGTTTCGGGGATCGTCCGGCCGGTCAGTTCGGCCATGACCGCCAGGGCGGTGACATTGGCCGTCTTGCCCTGGTCGGTGGCCATGCCCAGCGTGGTCCAGCGTTTCAGATGCTCGACCGAGACCATGTTTTCCTGATGCGCCAGCTTGATGTCCTTGACGGTGACGTCGTTCTGCTGGTCGACCCAGGCCCGGCCCCGGCCCGGCACATGCCAGAGCGGAGCGATACCCGCCGGAAGATCGCGGGCCGCCGGCAGATCGACGGAGGGCACCGAAAGCCCGAGCGATGCGAGGGCCTCCCCGGCGACCCGGCAGCCGTCGGCCAAAGAGGCGGCGCAGCCGCCGCGCCCGGCCGCCGCACCCGCGGCGGCAAGGCCCGCAGGGCCACCCTCGCCCGGCACGAAGGCCTGGATGGCGTTGGACCAGACGGGTTTGCCCCGGTGATGGGCGCTCAGGTGCAGCGTGGGGTTCCAGCCGCCCGACACGCCCAAGGCGGCACATTCCAGCCAGGTGGCGCGCCCGTCGGCCTCGGTCACCTCGATGGCGCGCAGCGCCCGGCGGCCCTGCGTGCCGGTGACCTGCGCGCCCTTCATCACGGTATAATCGCCCAGGCGCGGCGCATCCGCCCGCCCGTCGATCACCGCCAGCACCGGCACGCGCCGGGCCACCAGGTCGGCGGCCGTCCGGTGGCCGTCGTCATTGTTGGTAAAGATGGCCACCCGGCCCTCGGGCGCCACCGCCCAGCGGTTCAGGTAGGCCCGCATCGCCCCGGCCAGCATGATGCCCGGCCGGTCGTTGTCGGCAAAGGCGATCGGGCGCTCCAGCGCGCCGGCCGCCAGCACCGCCCGCCGGGCGGTGATCCGCCAGAGCGTCTGGCGCACCGGGCCAGGGTCGGCCCGGTGGTCCGACACCCGTTGCAAAGCCCCATAGACCCCGTGATCGTAGACCCCGAAGACGGTCGTCCGGGGCAGGATGCGCACGTTGTCCATGGCGCGCAGTTCGGCCTCGACCTCGGCCACCCAGACCGCCGCCGGAGCCCCGTCCAGCCGCTGGCTTTCGGCCAGCAAGCGCCCGCCCAGGCGGAAATCCTCATCGGCCAGCACCACCTGAGCCCCGGCCCGGGCCGCTGTCAGGGCCGCTGCCAGTCCGGCCGTGCCCGCGCCGATGACCAGCAGGTCGGCATGCAGGTAGGCCCGGTCATAGCCATCGGGATCGGGCTGCATCGACAGGGCCCCAAGCCCGGCGGCCTTGCGGATGGCCGGCTCATAGACCTTTTCCCAGAAGCTCTTCGGCCACATGAAGGTCTTGTAGTAGAACCCCGCCGTCAGCAGCGGTGCAAAGAGGTCGTTCACCGCCAGCGCATCCCAGGCCAGCGAGGGCCAGCGGTTCTGGCTGGTGGCGTCGAGGCCGTCGAACAGCTCGGCCACGGTGGCCCGCGTGTTGGGCTCGCGCCGGGCGCCCGAGCGCAGTTCGACCAGGGCGTTTGGTTCCTCGGACCCGGCGGTCAGTACCCCGCGGGGGCGGTGGTACTTGAAGCTGCGGCCCATCAGCTGCACGCCGTTCGCCAGCAGGGCCGAGGCCAGCGTGTCGCCCCTGAACCCCTGGTAGGCCTTGCCGTCAAAGGTGAAGGACAGCTCTTGCCCACGGTCGATCAGCCCGCCGTCGATGCGCTTCATGACGCGGCTCCCTTCACCAGGTCGGCGCCGAGGATCTCGTGCGTGACGGTATCGCGGGTGACCACCAGCCAGGACCGGTCGCCATGTTCGTGGTACCACAGCTCGCGGTGCACGCCGGCGGGGTTGTCGCGCAGGTAGACGTAGTCGTGGAAGGCGGCCGGGGCGTCTTCGGCCAGCCCATCGGGCCGCTCCAGCAGGCGGGCATCGCCGAGATAGGTGAATTCCTGCGCGTCGCGCGGGCCAAGGATGGGATGCGGGATCAGCATTTCGGATCTCCAAGAGTGCCACGCCCATGTTGAAGCGCCCGCCCGGCGGCACGCCGGGCAGCCCACGACCGCCCCCCCGGGCGTGGGCTACGCCCCCACCCGCGGTCGTGGGCTGCCCTTCGCACATCGTTCAAAGCGGAGGTGAGAACGAACACTCTGACCAGGCCATTCATCAGGATCATTGACCTCAGTGCAGGTTGGGCTGGGCGCCAACGCCCTTTTCGTCGATGACATGGCCGGTTTCGAACCGGTCCAGCCGCATCGCCTCGGCCGTGGGATGCGGCGTGTCCCTGGCCAGCAGGTGGGCAAAGCAATAGCCGGATGCCGGCGTGGCCTTGAAGCCGCCGTAACACCAGCCGGCATTCAGGTAGAGCCCGTCCACGGGCGTCTTGTCGATGATCGGGGTGCCATCCATCGACATGTCCATGATCCCGCCCCAGGACCGCAGCAGCCGGGCCCGGCCGATCATGGGCATCAGGGCCATGCCGCCTTCGGCCACGTCCTCGACCACCGGCAGGTTGCCCCGCTGGGCATAGGAATTGTAGCTGTCGATGTCGCCGCCGAAGACCAGCCCGCCCTTGTCGGACTGGCTGACATAGAAATGCCCCGCTCCAAAGGTGATCACCCCGTCGATGCAGGGCTTGAGCCCCTCGGTGACAAAGGCCTGCAGGGCAAAGCTTTCGATCGGCAGGCGCATGCCCGCCCTGGCCATCACCCGGCCCGTTGATCCGGCCACGGCCACGCCGACCTTGCCCGCCTTGATGGTGCCCCGCGTGGTTTCGACCCCATGGCAGACACCGTTTTCTATGAGAAAACCGGTGACCTCGCAGTTCTGGATAATGTCGACGCCCTTGCGATCCGCTCCACGGGCATAGCCCCAGGCCACCCCGTCGTGGCGCGCCGTGCCGCCCCGGCGCTGCAGCAGCCCGCCCTTGATCGGGAAGCGCGCATTGTCGAAGTTGAGGAACGGATACATCTCGCGCACCTGCCCCTGGTCGAGCAGTTCCGCATCGGCCCCCGACAGGATCATCGCATTGCCCCGCCGGCGGTAGGCATCGCGCTGCCCGTCGGAATGGTACAGGTTCAGCACCCCGCGCTGGGACACCATGGCGTTGAGGTTGAAATCCTGTTCCAGCCCTTCCCAGAGCTTCATCGAGAATTCATAGAACGGCTGGTTGCCCGGCAGCAGGTAGTTCGAGCGGATGATCGTCGTGTTCCGCCCGATATTGCCCGAGCCCAGCCAGCCCTTTTCCAGCACCGCCACCCGGGCCTGGCCGAAGACATTGGCCAGGTAATAGGCCGTCGACAGCCCGTGACCGCCGCCGCCGACGATGATGATGTCGTATTCGGGCTGCGGGTCGGGGTCGCGCCACAGGGGCCGCCAGCCGCGATGGCCGCGCAGGGCCTCGGCCAGGATGCGGAAACCGGAATAGGTCATGTGATCAGATGTCGAGCGTGTGCTCGCGCTCCCAGGCTGAGAAATGCGAGACGAAGCTGTCCCACTCCTGGTGCTTCATCTTGATGTAGGAGGCGGCGAATTCTGGTCCCAAAGCGTCCTTGAATGTCTCATCCGCGTCCAAGGCCCGGATGGCATCCAGCAGGTTCAGCGGCAGCTTGGGGGCGTCCTTGACCGTGTGGCCCTCGGCATACATGTCGATGTCGTGGCGCTTGCCCGGATCGGCGTTGGTCTTCAGGCCCGAGAGGCCCGCGGCGATGATGGCGGCCTGCAGCAGGTAGGGGTTGGCCGCGCCGTCGGGCAGGCGCAGTTCGAACCGCCCCGGTCCGGGCACGCGGACCATGTGGGTGCGGTTGTTGCCGGTCCAGGTGACGGTGTTGGGTGCCCAGGTGGCCCCCGAGGTCGTGCGCGGCGCATTGATGCGCTTGTAGCTGTTGACCGTCGGGTTGGTGATGGCGGCCATGGCGGTGGCGTGTTTCATGATGCCGCCCAGGAACGCGCGGCCCTTTTCCGACAGGCCCAGCTCCATGTTGTCATCGGCAAAGGCATTGGTCGCCCCGTCCGGCGTCCAGACCGAGATATGGGCATGGCAGCCGTTGCCCGTCAGCCCGGCGATGGGCTTGGGCATGAAGGTGGCGCGCAGCCCGTGCTTTTCGGCCACGGACTTGACCATGAACTTGAAGAAGGAATGGCGGTCGGCAGTAACCAGGGCGTCGTCGAATTCCCAGTTCATCTCGAACTGGCCGTTGGCGTCCTCGTGGTCGTTCTGGTACGGCCCCCAGCCGAGGTCGAGCATGTAATCGCAGATCTCGGCGATCACGTCATAGCGGCGCATGACGGCCTGCTGGTCGTAGCAAGGCTTTTCGGCGGTGTCGGCAGGGTCCGAGATCTCGGTGCCCTCGGGGGTGAGCAGGAAGAACTCCGCCTCGACCCCGGTCCTGACGCGCAGACCCTGGTCGGCGGCCTGAGCGACCAATTTGCGCAACACGTTGCGCGGGGCCTGGGCAACCTCGGCGCCTTCCATGACGGGGTTGGCGGCGATCCAGGCGACTTCGGGCTTCCAGGGCAGCTGGATGACGGTGGCGGGGTCGGGCACGGCCAGCATGTCGGGATGGGCCGGCGTCATGTCGAGCCAGGTGGCGAAACCGGCAAAGCCCGCGCCCTCTTCGGCCATGTCGGCGATGGCCTGGGCGGGGACGAGTTTCGCCCGCTGGCCGCCGAAGAGATCCGTGAAGGAGATCATGAAATACTTCACGCCCTTGTCCCGGGCGAAGGCGGCGAGGTCGGTCATCTTGGTCTGTCCCTGTCTGTTCCGCAGCGATGGGTGCAAGCACCCATCCTACATCCCTTGTCTGATCATGCGACGGTACGCGTAGGATGGGTGCTGTGCACCCATCGCCCCGTCAGAATGCCCCGTCAGAATCCCTTGCCGGGGATCCAGCTTGTTCCCGCCAGCGGCACCTGCGCCATGGCCGCGGCCTCGATGGTCAGCGCGCACAGGTCCTCCGGCTCCAGGTTGTGCACGTGGCTCTTGCCGCAGGCCCGGGCCAGGGTCTGGCATTCCAGCGTCAGCACGTTGAGGTAATTGCGCAGCCGCCGCCCGGCCTCGACCGGATCCAGCCGGGCCATCAGCTCGGGGTCCTGCGTGGTGATGCCCGCCGGGTCCTGACCTTCGTGCCAGTCGTCGTAGGCCCCTGTCGTGGATCCCAGCTTCTGGTATTCGGCTTCCCACTTCGGATCATTGTCGCCAAGCGCGATCAGCGCCGCCGTGCCGATGCTCACCGCATCCGCCCCCAGGGCCAGGGCCTTGGCCACGTCAGCCCCGGTGCGGATCCCGCCCGAGACAACAAGCTGCACCTTCCGGTGCATGCCCAGGTCCTGCAGCGCCTGCACCGCCGGCCGGATACAGGCCAGCGTCGGGGTACCCACATGTTCGATGAACACATCCTGCGTCGCGGCCGTCCCGCCCTGCATCCCGTCCAGCACGATCACGTCCGCGCCGGCCTTCACCGACAGGGCCACGTCGTAATAGGGCCGCGCGCCACCGACCTTGATGTAGATCGGCTTTTCCCACTTGGTGATCTCGCGCAGCTCGAGGATCTTGATTTCCAGGTCATCCGGCCCGGTCCAGTCCGGATGCCGGCAGGCCGAGCGCTGGTCGATCCCCTGGGGCAGATCGCGCATGCCCGCAACCCGTTCGGTGATCTTCTGGCCCAGCAGCATGCCCCCGCCGCCGGGCTTGGCCCCCTGCCCCACGACCACCTCGATCGCATCGGCCCGGCGCAGATCGTCGGGGTTCATGCCATAGCGGCTGGGCAGGTATTGATAGACCAGCTTTTCCGAATGGCCGCGCTCTTCCTCGGTCATGCCCCCGTCGCCGGTCGTCGTCGAGGTGCCGGCCATGGTCGCACCGCGTCCCAGGGCCTCCTTGGCGGGCCCAGACAGCGAGCCAAAGGACATGCCCGCAATCGTGATCGGGATCTTCAACTCGATCGGTTTCTTCGCGAACCGCGTGCCCAGCGTCACGCCGGTTTCGCATTTCTCGCGGTAGCCTTCCAGCGGGTAGCGCGACATCGACGCGCCCAGGAACAGCAGGTCGTCGAAATGCGGCACGCGCCGTTTCGCCCCGCCGCCGCGGATGTCGTAGATGCCCGTCGCCGCCGCCCGGCGGATTTCCGAATTGACCTCGTTGGAAAAGGTCCACGACTGGCGCGGGAGGGTCCGGGGGGTCTTGTCCATGGCCTCAGTAATCTCCGGCGTGGTCGATGTTGAAATTGTAAAGCTTGCGAGCCGAGCCGTAGCGCTTGAACTCTTGCGGTTTCGCATCGGCGCCCGCCTTGGCCAGCAGGTCGGCCAGCAGGTCGATATGTTCCGGCCGCATCTCCTTCTCGACGCAATCGGCGCCCAGAGACTTGACCGATCCGCGCACGAACAGCCGCGCCTCGTACAGGCTGTCGCCCAGGGCATCGCCTGCATCGCCCAGCACAACAAGGTTGCCCTTTTGCGCCATGAAGGCCGACATGTGGCCGATGTTCCCGTGCACCACGATGTCGATCCCCTTCATGGAAATCCCGCAGCGCGAGGACGCATTGCCCTTGATCACCAGCAGCCCGCCATGGGCCGTGGCCCCGGCATATTGCGAGGCATCGCCTTCGATGATCACCGTGCCCGACATCATGTTTTCGGCCACGCCGGGCCCGACCGAGCCCTGTACGTGCACCGTCGCCTGCTTGTTCATGCCGGCGCAATAATAACCGGTCGAGCCCTTGACCGTGACCGTGATCGGCGCATCCAGCCCCACGGCGATGGCATGGGCCCCGCGGGTGTTGACGACCTCGAACGCCCGGTTCGATCCGGCCGCCGATTGCAGCGTCTCGTTGATCTCGCGCAGCTCGGTGGCGCTCATGTCCAGGGTCGTGACCCCGTTATCGGACGGCATCAGCGCAGTCTCCATTCTCAGCGTTCCCAGAAATAGACGGTGGCCGGCTCGGGTTCCCAGACCTTTGCGGTCTCGATCCCCGGCAGGTCGGCAAAGGCCCGGTACTCGGACCCGAAGGCCACGTAATCGTCGGTTTCGGCCAGCACCGCCGGCTTGCAGGCGATCGGGTCGCGCACCACGCCGAACCCGTTGCGCGTGCCCATCACGAAGGTGAAGAACCCGTCAAGATCCTCCAGCGTGCCTTCCAGCGCCTCGCCCAGGGTTGCCCCGCCCGCAATGCGCGACGAGATATAGGCCGCGCCCACCTCGGTGTCGTTTTCCGTCTTCACGGCAAAGCCGTCGCGGGCCAGCGACCGGCGCAGGCTGTTGTGGTTGGACAAAGACCCGTTGTGCACCAGGCATTCGTCGGAGGCGGTCGAAAACGGATGCGCGCCCAACGTCGTCACGGCGCTTTCGGTGGCCATGCGCGTGTGGCCGATGCCATGGCTGCCGCCCATCGCCCGCAGGGCGAACCGTTCGGCCACGTCGCGCGGCAGGCCGACCTCCTTGAAGATTTCCATCGAGGCGCCCCGGGCCATCACCCGCAGCCCCTTTTCTTCCAGCGCCGCCACGGCCGCATCGGCCGCCGCCTCGGGCAGGCCCAGCACCGCGTGGGTATCCAGCACCTTCATCGACACCTCGGCCCCCGTAACCTGGGCCAGAACCGCATCCAGCCCGTCAAAGGCCGCCGGGTCGTCCGACTGGACGGTGATCTTCACGCCCTCACCCTCGGCCCCGTAGATGGCAATGCCCGCGCTGTCGGGGCCTCGGTCGGTCATGGTGATAAGCATGTCCGTCAGCATCTCGCCCAGCTTGGGGCGCAAGGCATCATTCTTCAGGAACAGGCCAACAATACCGCACATGGATGCACTCCGTTCTCGATCGGGCCATCACGGCCCCTTGAGCCGAGCAGTAGACCGTGACGAGTTTCCCTGCAAGAAAATAACTTCACCACACAGAAAATCCCCAGCGGGACCCGCGCCCTGCCCATGGCTTGGGCAGCCGGATCACTTCTGCTGGGGATAGGTGATGATCGACAGGTAGCGCGCCGGCAGGTCGACCAGCACCTCGGGCCCATGCGGTGCATCGGCGTCAAAGACCAGGGAATCGCCCGGCTCCAGCAGGTACAGCTGGTCTCCGTGGCGGTAATCGATCGTGCCCTCCAGCATGTAGAGGAACTCGATCCCCTCGTGCTGAAAGGTCGGAAAGCGGTCGCTCTCGTCGGTCAGGTCGATCAGGTAGGGTTCGACCACCACACCGCTGTCGTTGGACCCGATATGGCCCAGCAGGCGGTACTGGTGGCCGGCCCGCGTGCCCGCCCGGGCGATTTCCACCCCCTCGCCTGATTTGACATGCATCGCCCCGCGGGGTTCCTCGAAACCGGAAAACAGCTGGATCAGGGGCACGCGCAGGGTGTTGGCCAGGGTCTGCAACGTGGCCAGCGAGGGCGAGATCACCCCGTTTTCGATCTTCGACAACATGCCCACCGACAGGCCGGTCTGGGCGGCCAGTTCCGAGCCGGTCATCCGCTGGCGCTTGCGCAACTCGCGGACCTGGCGGCCGATGGCCACCTCCAGCTTCTTCTCGCGCACTTCGCGGACGGCATGGGGATCCTGGGTCAGGCGGCTGTCGGGCACGTTGGCCTTCTTGTTCATGTCACGCCCCTCCATCGGCGGTGGACCGGTTTTAAAGCATACAACCGGAACGGGGCAAGAACGCAGACCATCCCGCGCCCCGGGCAGCCCGCGGACGCGGGGTGGGTGGGCGGGAGCGTCCGCGGGCTGCCCAGCGGCCTAATGGCCGCTTCCTTCAATAACATTGGCCGAATGGCCGCTGCCACAAACCAGGATGCCCGCAAGCCCCCGCCGCGCCTCAAGACTTCAGCCTCAGGTTCGCCGGATCACACAGCGGCTTCAGCCCGGCCTCGGCCGGCACCCTTTCGCCTGCCACGTCCAACTCGTATCGCCCCGCGGCGATCCACTCAGCCGTCACGCCCGCGTCACAAGCAACATAGCCCATGCCGATGGCCCGGCCCACCGTGTGCCCCAGCCCGCCCGAGGCCAGGTAGCCCACCCGCTCCCCATCGCGAAAGACCGTCTCTCGGCCCAAAAGGATCGTGTCGGGCGCGGCCGTGAACGTCACCAGCCGCCGCGTCAGGGGCTGCCCGCACAGCGCGTCCAGCGCCTCTTTCCCCTTGAACGGCGCCGCCTTCCGGCAGGCCCATCCCAGCCCGGCCACCAGCGGAGACGTATCCGGCCCGATCTCGCCGCCCCAGGCGCGATAGCCCTTCTCCAACCGCAGGGTCTCGATCGCCCGGTAACCCGCGTCAGCCAGCCCGAAGGGCGCCCCGGCATCGTGCAACGCCTCATAGACCGACACCGCGTATTCCGACGGCAGGTGCAGCTCCCACCCCAATTCGCCTGCATAGGACAGCCGCAGGGCCAGGACCGGCGCCCCCGCGATGAAGATCGTCCGAGCCGCCCCGAAGGGGAAGCCCGCGTTGCTGACATCATCCTGCGTCACCGCCGACAGGATGTCCCGCGCCCGTGGCCCCATCAGCGACAATACCGCGTTGCCCGAGGTCACATCCACCAGCTGCGCGTTCATGCCTTCGGGGATGCTCCGCGAAATCCAGTCGAAATCGCGCGTGGCAAAGCCGGTGCCCGTGGTGATGTAATACTCGGTCTCGGACAGCCGGGCGCAGGTCACGTCGGCCTCGATCCCGCCCCGGTCGTTCAGCATCTGCGTATAGGTCAGCCGCCCCACCGGCCCCGCCACGTCGCCGGCCGCGATCCAGCTTAGCGCGGCCTCGGCATCGGGCCCTTTCAACAGGAACTTGGCGAACGAGCTTTGGTCGAAGAGCGCCGCCGCCTCGCGGCAGGCCCTGTGCTCGCGGGCCACCGCCGACACCCAGTTGGGCCGGCCATAGGTGTAGATATCGCGCGGCTCTTCGTCCGCGGCGGCAAACCAGTTCGGCCGCTCCCACCCCATCTTCTCGCCGAACACCGCCCCCCGCGCGGCAATCTGCGCATAAAGCGGCGACCGGCGGTTGGGCCGGCCCGAGGCATGTTCCTCGGACGGCCAGGCCATGGTGTAGTGCTTGGCATAGGCCTCGGACGTGCGCGTCCGCACCCAGGCGGTGTCCCGGTGCGGCCGGCCGAACCGGCGGATGTCGACCGGCCACAAATCGAACGGAGGCGCCCCCTTGGCAACCCATTCCGCCAGCGCCATCCCCGCGCCGCCGCCCGACGCGATGCCGAAGGCGTTGAACCCGGCGCCGACAAAGAACCCCTTCTGCTCGGGCGCCTCGCCCAGGATGAAATTGCCGTCGGGCGTAAAGCTTTCGGGGCCGTTGATCATGCTCTTGATGCCGGCCGTTTCCAGCGCGGGCACCCGGCCCAGGGCCTGTTCCATGATCTGTTCGAAATGGTCGATGTCATTGTCCAGCAGCGAGAACTGGAACCCATCGGGAATGCCCGCCACCGCCCAGGGCTTGGGGTTGGGCTCATATCCGCCCATCACCAGCCCGCCCACTTCTTCCTTCCAGTAGGTCAGCCGGTCGGGGTCGCGCAGCGTCGGCAGATCTGATGTCACGCCCTTGATCCGCTCGGTCACCAGGTACTGGTGTTCCATCGACACCAAGGGCACGTTCACCCCGTAGCACCCCGCAAAGTCCCGTGTCCACTGGCCGCAACAGGCCACGACCTTGGGCGTGTCGATCCGCCCGCGCGAGGTGTCGACCCCCTTGATCACGCCCTTGTCGATGATCACGCCCGTGACCTCGGTGTCCTCGACGATCACCGCCCCGGCCATGCGCGCGCCCTTGGCCAGCGACAGGGTGATGTCCGAGGGGTTGGCCTGCCCATCGGTCGGCAGATACGCCGCGCCGATCACGTCCGAGACATCCATCAGCGGCCACAGGTCCTGCGCCTCCGACGGCGTCAGCAGCTGCATGTCCAGCCCGAAGCTTTGCGCCGTGGTGGCCTGGCGCCGGACCTCTGTCCAGCGTTCCTCATTGCAGGCCAGCCGCAGCCCGCCGTTGCGCTTCCAGCCGGTGGCCTGGCCGGTCTCGGCCTCCAGCCGGTCATAAAGATCCACCGAATACCCCAGCAATTCCGTGATGTTGGCCGAGGATCTCAACTGCCCCACCAGCCCCGCCGCATGGAAGGTCGAGCCGGATGTCAGCTTGTGGCGTTCGATCAGCACCACGTCGACACCCAGCTTGGCCAGGTGGTAGGCCGTGGAACAGCCGATGATGCCACCGCCCACGATGACGGCCTGCGCGGTGGAGGGAAGATCGGTCATGGCATGTCTTTCCAGGCGGCCAGCGCCGCATCGTATCGCGAAAGGTTCTCGGCCGTGTAGGCCGCGTAATCGAAGTCGATCTCCGAGGTGATCTCGGACACCATGGACCACATCGTCTCGCGCAGGAGCGAGCCGCATTTCATGGCGGCATAGCTTTTGCGGAAGGACATGTCAGGCGTGTGACCATAGTAGCGGGCCAGCATGTCCTGTTCGGCCGCCTCCGGCAGGCCCGCATTGCTGGCCAGCCCGCCCAGGTCGAACAGCTCGGAATTGAACCCGCCGTATTCCCAGTCGACCAGCCACAGGCCTTTGTCGGACTTGATGAAATTCGCAGGCAGCAGGTCGTTGTGGCCCAGAACCAGCCGCACCTTGCCCACGCCCTCTTCCAGGGCGGCCGCATCGTCCAGCAGCTTGCCCAGCATCGGCCCGTAGCCCGAGCCCCGCTCGTCCAGGAAGGCCGCGTAATCGCGGCAGACGTGGAACACCCAGAAGGTCAGCACCGGCCCGCGCAGGCGGGGCGTGACCTCGCGGTGGACCCGGGCCACCAGGTCGGTGGCGGCCATCAGCGTGGCGGGATCGTGCAGGGCCTCTTCGGTCAGCGCCTCACCCTCGACGAAATCGAAGACCACCGCGCCCGGTTCGGCATGCACCACCGCCGGAGACACCCCCGCCGCCGCAGCCGCCCGCGCCACGGCGATTTCATTCCAGCGCAGGATCCCGTGTTCGGGGATGTCCTGGCCCAGCCGGACGACATATTTGCGCCCGCCATCGGTGACCGTGGCGTTCAGGTTGGTGATGCCGCCCGTCAGGGGCTGGATGTCTTGCGGGTCCGTCCAGCAGCTTAAGCCCAGGACGCGGGATTCAAGGTCAGTCATACTCCCCCTTGGCGCGGGATTTCGTCGGATCGAAATGCGGGAACGGCACCACCTTTGCCTTCAGGCGCTTCTGGTGACCGTCCAGCTGGCCGACCTCCAGGTCGGTGCCCGGCTCGGCATGGTCGGCAAAGACCCGGGCCAGCGCGATCGTCTTGTCCAGGATCGGAGACCGCGTGGCCGAGGTGATCACCCCCACCTGCACCCGCCCCAGCCGCACGCAATCGCCATGGCCCGGCACCTCGTTGGCCTCGATTTCAAGGCCCACCAGCTTTTTCTGCGGGCTGGCCTTGCGGGTTTCCAGCGCCGGCCGGCCGATGAACTGCACGTCGTTCTTTAGGGGCACGGTAAAACCGATGCCTGCCTCAAATGGGTCGGTCTGGTCGTCGAACTCGTGCCCGGCAAAGGCCAGCCCGCTTTCGATCCGCAGCATGTCCAGCGCGGCCAGCCCCAGCGGCTGCATCCCCATCGGCTGCCCGGCCTCCCAGATCGCATCGAAGACCGCCGTGGCGTCCTTTGGGTGGCAGAAGACCTCGTAGCCCAGCTCTCCGGTATAGCCCGTGCGGCTGATCACCACCGGCACGCCGTCATAGCCGCCGATCCGCGCAATGGTGAAGCGGAACCAGCCCAGTTCCTCGACGGTGGGCTGCAATGGCGGGGTCCAGAAGATGCTGGCCAGGATCGCGCGGCTCAGCCGGCCCTGCACGGCCACGTTGCACAGCTGGTCGGTCGCGTTGCGCACATGGGCGTTCAGCCCGTGCTTTTCGGCCATCTCGCGCAGCCACAGCCCGCTGTCGTCGGTCCCCCCGATCCAGCGGAAGGCATGATCGCCCATGCGGAAGATCGTGCCGTCGTCGATCATGCCCCCGTGATCGGCGCAGATCGCCGTATAGACCACCTGCCCCACGGCCAGCTTGGCCACGTTGCGCGTGGCGCACAGCTGCATCAGGGCTTCGGCGTCGGGCCCCGTGACCTCGTACTTGCGCAGGGGCGACAGATCCATGATCGCCGCCTTTTCGCGGCAGGCCCAGTATTCGCCCAGACTGCCCACGCCCGGAAAGCAGTTCGGCAGCCAATACCCGTGGTATTCGACGAAATCGCGGGTGTGGCGGGCAAAGCATTCGTGAAAGCCGGTCTGCTTGGTCTCTTCCACGTCATCCTCCGGGGTCTTGCGCCAACCGATCGAGCGCGGGAAGCGTTCGGTGTCGCGGTAGGTGCGCAGCTGGATTTCGGTCGGGGTCCAGCCGTTGGCCGGGTCGATGTCGTCGGGACAGGCCGTCGACACGCAGACCAGGTCGGTCAAGGCCTGCACCAGCACATAATCGCCGGGCCGGGACCAGGGTTCGTCGGTGGCGATGGCATGGGTGTCGTCAAGCTGGGTGTTGAAGAAGAAGTTCACCGCCGGCCAGCCCCCGCGCGGCGCGATGCCGTAAGGGTCAAGCCCGGCGTTCATGTTGTCGGTGCAATTGACATGGCCGGGATAGCCCATGTCCTCGTAGAACTTCGCCGTGCAGGCCAGCCCGAAGGTGTCATGCCGCCCGCAGGTGTCCTGGACGATCTCGACCAGCGGCTCCAGGTCGGTGTTCCAGTATTTCGCGTGCAGGCCCGGCTTGGGGTAGATCGTGCCGGTCATCGACCGGGTGGCCGTGGGGTCGATCTCGCGCGGCTGGCCGCGGTCCACCGACCGGGCCGAGAACGCCTGGAAGTCCGAACATTCCCGCCCCTGCACGTCGAGGATCTGGATATAGGCGCCCTTGGGGACCTCGTAGACAAAGGCCTCGCCCGGCTGAATGGTGCGGTCGAGCAGTGGCTCGGCCAGCGGATCGGGGGGCAGGTGCAGGCCCGCGGTCTTGATCGCCGAGCGGCGGATATAAAGGTAAAGATCGGTGGCCGTGTCCTGGTCATGGGGGCTCATCGTGCCGCCCGGGGCGGCCAGCACGATCAGGGCGTCGTCCTGGGCGATGAGGGACTGGCTGTCTCCGGGCCGGCTGTCGGGCCCGTGGACCGCAATGGCCCTAGCGCTGTCCAGGTCGCAGCCCGCGCGTGTCAGCGTATCGGCGACAGCCCGGCCGGATCCGCTGGCCAGCAGCGCCGCCCGCAGCCCATCCGCCGGAACGGACGCCTGGGCCCCAAGCAAACCGGCATCCGGCCGGCCGTCGCGCCCGAAGGCCAGCAGCTCGCCCCGCTGTCCGCCTTCGCGGTCGACGACGATGACCTCGTCGCCGGCCGCGATACGGACCGCCCGGGACCCGCCACCGGGGACATGGTGACGTTCGGTCCCGGGCGGCAGGACAGGCAGGCCGGGTTGCACAACGCCCGACCGCTCGCCCGGCCGTTCCAGAAGGCCCATTATTCCGCCGCGTCCGCCGCGGTCTGCAGATAACTTTCCAGGCTGTCGTCCAGCGCATCCTTCCACCGCGTATGGTGCGGAGGCGCCATGGTCCCGGTCATCGGCGACACGTAGCCATGGTCACGGAACGACATGATCCCCTTCTTCTTGTGCTTCTTCCATTCGAAGAACGCCTGGTTGGCCCCTTCGACATTGAAGGACGGGTAGTCGGTTTCAGCGATCAGCTCCTTGACGTAATCGCCCTGGTAGACGATCGCCCCGTAATCGTCGGCCACCGCATCCTCGTCGGCCTGGCGCTTCTGCCAGTCGGCCTCCATGGCCGCCTCATCCGGCAGGGCGATCTTGCCCAGGATGGCATCGCGCACCCACCAGGCCTGGGCATCGAACATGTTGAAGGTGAACCACTGGTCCTGCATGCCCAGGTAGAACAGCTTCGGATTGCCGGTCCAGACCACGCCCTTGTAGAGATCGCTCGCCGCCAGCCGGTTCGCCGTCTTCAGGCGCAGATCGTCGCCCAGGAAGGGGAAATGGTGCTTGTAGCCGGTGCACAGGATGATCGCATCGACCGTCTTCGACGTGCCGTCGATGAAATAGGCCGTCTTGCCCTCGACCCGCTCCAGCGCGGGCACCTCGGCCCAGTTGTCGGGCCAGTCAAAGCCCATCGGCGCGGTCCGGTGCGCCACGGTGATCGACTTGGCCCCGTATTTCCAGCACTGGGACCCGATGTCCTCGGCCGAATAGGACGTGCCCAGGATCAGGATGTCCTTGCCCTCGAACTCGCGCGCATCGCGGAAGTCATGGGCGTGCAGGATGCGCCCGTTGAAGCCCTCGAACCCCGGGTAATAGGGCACGTTGGGGAACGAGAAATGCCCCGAGGCCACGATGACGTGGTCGAAAAGCTCCTTGGTTTCGGTGTCGGTTTCGCCGTTGCGCGCGGTGACCGTGAACATGTCGCCGTCAAAGGACACATCCCGCACCACCGTCGAAAACTGGATCCAGTCGCGCACGCCGGCCTTCTTCACCCGGCCCTCGATATAGTCGAAGAGCACCGCCCGCGGCGGGTAGGACGCGATCGGCTTGCCGAAGTGCTCATCAAAGGAATAATCCGCGAATTCAAGACCTTCCTTCGGGCCGTTCGACCACAGGTAGCGGTACATCGAGGCATGGACCGGGTTGGCATATTCATCCACCCCCGTGCGCCAGTCATAGCGCCACAACCCGCCCCAGTCGGGCTGCTTTTCATAGCAGACGATCTCGGGGATCTCCTCGCCCTTTTCCTTCGCCGACTGAAAGGCCCGCAACTGCGCCAACCCCGACGGCCCGGCCCCGATCACACATATCCGCATCACTCAACTCCCCGCATCTGAACCTATGCCGAATTTTTCCTCATGGTGAGATAGTTTTCCCAAGAAGCAACTTCTTTTTCTGGACGTCCCGACCCGTTGGTGGGATTTCTGGGGCACGCAGAGCATTTGCCCAAGGAACGGGCAGCGCCTGTGCCAACGGCGGAGAGACCCATGCATTTTCTGGTGCTGCAGCATGACCCGGGGACCCATCCGGCCGCCTTCCTGCCGATGATCACCGGGGCCGGGCACGACATAACCACGGTGGAACTGGACCAGGGCGACGCCCTGCCCGGCCTTGATGGCATTGACGCGCTCTGGGTCATGGGCGGCGCGCAGGATGTCTTCCAGGAGGACCTTTATCCCTGGCTGGTGGACGAAAAGGCCTTCATCCGCGAGGCCATCTCGCGCCACCTACCCTATTTCGGCATCTGCCTGGGCCACCAGCTACTGGCCGATGCGCTTGGCGGGCGCTGCGCCTATGGCGGGGCGGAAACCGGGGTCTGCGAGGTCACGCCCCTGCCCGGATCCACCCTGTTCGACGGGATGGCCGCGCCGTTTCCCGTCGCCCAGTGGCACGGCGTCCAGGTCACCGACCTGCCCGACGGCGCGACCCTGACGGCCACCTCTCCGACCTGCCGGGTCCAGGCCATGCGCATCGGCGCCACCGCCTTTTCGATGCAATCCCACCCCGAGGTCCTGCCCGGCACGATCACCCACTGGGCGCAGATCCCCGCCTCGGCCGCCATTCTCGACCGCGAGCTCGGCCCCGGCGGCGCCGAGCTGTTCGAAGCCCAGGTGGCCAGCCATGCCGACACCTTCGCCGCCAACGCCCGCAGCCTCTTCACCAATTGGTGCCGTGTCACCGGCATCCCAACGGAGCCCCGACCATGAGCGACTACATGATCTACAAGGCCGGCAATGTCGTGCTGCAATCGGGCCTGACCCTGCCCGACGCCACCATCGCCTATGTCACCTATGGCGAGCTGAACGCGGCCCGCGACAATGTCATCGTCTACCCCACGCGCTATGCCGGCACCCATGACGACCAGCCCCCCCTGATCGGGCCGGGCATGGCACTGGACCCGGCGAAGTACTTCATCATCGTGCCCAACACGCTGGGCAACGGGCTGTCGTCCTCGCCCTCGAACACGGCGCCGCCGCTCTTCGGGCCCGACTTCCCGCTGGTCACCCATTACGACAACGTCATGATGCAGGAACGGATGCTGCGCGAGCTTTGGGGCATCGAAGAGATCCGCCTGGTCTGTGGCTGGTCGATGGGCGGCCAGCAAAGCTATCACTGGGCGGCGCTGTTCCCGGATCGTGTCCGGGCGATGTCCTGCTTCTGCGGCCAGGCCATCACCGCGCCCCACACCCATGTCTTCCTCGAAGGGGTGAAATACGCGCTGATCACCGATCCGGCCTGGATGAACGGCTATTACAAGGAACAGCCCTGGCGCGGGTTCACCGCCCAGGGCCGGGTCTGGGCCGGCTGGGCGCTCAGCCAGGAATGGTACCGCCAGGAGAAATGGCGCGACCTGGGGTTCTCGTCGCTCGAAGATTACCTGAAACGCGCCTGGGACGGGGCCTATTTCCCCCGCGATGCCAATGACATGCTGTCGCTGATCGCCACCTGGCAGGCCTGCGATATCTCGGACAACCCGATCTACAACGGCGACCGCGACGCGGCCCTGGGGGCGATCACCGCGCGGTCCATCATCATGCCGGGGCGCACCGATTTCTACTTCCCGCCCGAAGACAACGCCGCCGAGGTGGCCAGGATGCCCAACGCCGAGCTGCGCGTGATCGAGTCGATCTGGGGCCATTACGCCGGCGGCGGCAAGCTGCAGGCCGACACCGATTTCGTCGACGCCGCCCTGAGGGAATTGCTGGCATGAAGGGCTACGACGTCATCGTCGTGGGCGCGGGCTCGGCCGGCTGCGCCCTGGCCGAGGGCCTGTCCCGCGATCCCACCTGCGAGGTTCTCCTGCTGGAAGCCGGCCCTCCCGGCCGCCACCCCTACCTGACCATGCCCGCCGGCGTCGCCAAGGCCATCGCCGCGCCGCACTGGAACTGGCACTACGAAACCGTGCCCCAGGCGCACATGGACGGGCGCAAGCTTTACGTCCCGCGCGGGCGGGTCATGGGCGGGTCCTCGGGCATCAACGCCATGGTCTGGGTGGTCGGCCATCCCTCCGATTACGACGCCTGGGACTGCCCCGGCTGGGACTGGGCCTCGGTCGCGCCGGTGCTGGCCGAGGTCGAAGAGATCATGACCCCGACCGCCCCGCCCTCCGGCCCCGCCTACGACGCCTTCGTCGCGGCAGGCGGCGAAATGGGCTTTCCGGTGCACGACACGGTCGACGGGCGCGAGGACGGCTTTGGCCTCTTCCGCCTGAACGTGGTCGAGGGCCGCCGCCACTCGGCCGCCGCCGGGTTCCTGGGCCGGGCCAAGGGCAGGCCCAACCTGACCATCAAGACCGGCGCCCAGGTGCTGGGCCTGCTGGGCGGCACAAAGGTCACCGGCGTCCGGCTGGCCCAGGAAGAGATCCGGGCCGGTCACGTCGTTCTGGCCACGGGTGCCATCGGCACCCCGCACCTGATGATGCTGTCGGGTCTCGGCCCCGCGGACCATCTTGCGGGCCACGGGATCGCCGTCCATGCGGACCTGCCGGGCGTGGGGGCCAACCTGCACGACCACCTCGAGGTCAAGGTCAAGCACCGCATGACCCAGCCGCTGTCCCTTTGGGATCACGCCAAGTTCCCCAATTACCTGGCCACCGGCGCGCAATACCTGGCCACCGGGCAAGGCGCGGGTCGCCTGCAAGGGCTGGAGGCCGGAGCGTTCCTCAGGCTCGATCCCACCAGCCCGGCCCCCGATACCCAGCTGCATTTCATCAACGCGCTGGCCTTCGACGGGGCCACGGCGGACGATCGCGGCCACGGCTTCGCCATCGACACCACGCAGCTGCAACCCGAAAGCCGGGGCACCCTGCGCCTGGCCTCAGCCGACCCCGGCAAGAACCCCCTGATCGACCCCAATTACCTGGCCTCGGACACCGACCGCCGCATCCTGCGAGAGGGCCTGAAAATGCTGCGCGACCTCTGCCGCCAACCCAGCCTTGCCGCGATCACCGGCGACGAGTTGCGCCCCGGTCCCGCAGTCACCACCAACGCCGATCTCGACGCCGTGGTGCGCGCCACAGCCGACAGCATCTACCACCCGGTCGGCACCGCCCGCATGGGCACCGATGACATGGCCGTGGTCGACCCGACGAACCTTGCCGTTCGCGGCGTGGATGGATTGTCGGTCGCCGACGCCTCGATCATGCCCCGCATCACCTCGGGCAACACCAATGCGCCTTCGATGATCATCGGCAGCCTTGGGGCCGGAAAGATCGCGGCACGGCTGCGCTGAAGGGCCCGGCCGCGGGGCGAACGGTTGGGTCGGGAAATGCGTATTTTTGCAAAGATGAAGACAGGGGCATCGCTTTGGTCCCACCGGACGCGCTGCCGGGATCAGGGCGCCGCGCCCCTGTTTCACCTTTGTCCAAATACGCCGGCCGGACATCACAGCCCGCGCCGGCGTATCCATAGGGCGTCCTACAGGGCCGTGAAACTGATCGGTAGCGAGATCGGCCCGGTGTTGCCGCTGTCGGCCAGCCAGGTGGCCTCTCCGGCGGCCTTCGGCGGGCCCATGCGGGCGGAGAGCACGCGGTAGGCCACGGCCATGTCGTTGCGGGCCACCAGGTTTCCCAGGCAATGGTGGATGCCGCCTCCGAAACCGTAGTTCCGGGCGCGCTTGGCGGTGATGTCGAAGGGGGCGTCGCCCATGGCATCCGGGTCGGTGCCCGCGCTTTCCGAGTAGAGGTGGATCACCGTGCCCTTGGGGATCGTCACACCGCGGTATTCAAAGGTTTCGATGGCTTCGCGGGTCACCCAGGTGATCGTCGGGCGCATGCGCATGACCTCGGTCGCCGCCGCCATGTCGAGCGAGGGGTCGGCGGTGAGGGCTTCCCATTGGGCGGGGTGATCCATGAACATGGAAATCCCCAGGCCCAGCTGGTTGCGCGTGGTGTCGACGCCCGCGAAGGCCAGCATCAGGGCCAGGTTGTGCAGCTCTTCGGCGCTCAGCCGGTCGCCGTCGGACTGGGCCTGGACCATGATCGACAGGATGTCCTCGCCCGGGTTAGCCTGGCGTTCGGCCAGGACCTGGGTGATGAAATCGCCAAGCTCGATCGTCGCGGCCTCGACCTGGTCGGTGACCGAGGGGAAGTTCACCCCCAGCGCCAGCCCCATCGTCGCCGAGGTGCGCAGGATGAAGGGCGCCTCGCTTTCGGGCAGGCCCAGCAGCAGGCACAGCACCCGCGCCGCGTAAGGGTCGGCGAATTCGGCCATGAAATCGCATTCACCCTTTGCGATAAAGCCATCCGCCAAGTCATTGGCGATCCGCTCGAAATCGGGCATCAGCGCCTTGACGACCTTGGGCGAGAACGCCGGGTTCACCAGCCTGCGCAGCCGCCAGTGATCGTCGCCTTCCGTCACCAGGATCGACCGGTTCCACCAGTCGTGGAACACGCCCGAGGTCACCCCGTTCAGTTCCGGCCAGTTCTGCGAGCCCTGGATCAGGCTCGCATGGGTCAGCAATTCGCCCATCTCCTTGTGGCGCAGCACCGCCAGCCCATAGGGCGTGCGGGCGAACCAGCTGGCCGCGCGCGCCTCGCGCACCGGGTCCGACCGCAGCGAAAACGCCGGGTTGGCGGCATCGAGGAAGGGCGCGTCGTCGAGCGACATCATCACGGCAGGCACTCCATGTAGGTGTCCTTGTCCCAATCGGTGACGGTGGACATGAAGCGCGCCCATTCGTCCGACTTGTATTCATGGTACAGCCGGAACATTTCGCCCGGAAGGCCGCGCTGGACCACCTCGTCGTTTTCCAGGTGGATCAGCGCCTCGCCCAGGGACATCGGCAGTTTCTTGACCTTCTTGCCCTCGGCCATGGCCTCGTAGATGTTGCGCTCTTCCGGCTTGCCGGGGTCGAGGTTGTTGTCCAGCCCGTCATCCATCGCCGCCAGCAGGGTCGAACCCATGAGATACGGGTTCACCATGCTGTCCACGCTGCGGTATTCGAACCGTCCTGGCGCCGAGACGCGCAGGCCCGTGGTGCGGTTCTGGAAGCCCCAGTCGCTGAAGACCGGCGCCCAGAAGCCCGTGTCCCACAGCCGGCGGTAGGAATTGACGGTGGAGGCCCCGATGGCCGTCAGCGCCTGCAGGTGGGCGACCACCCCGCCGATGGCCTTCAGGCCGGTGGCCCCGGGCATCTGCGGGTCGTCCGTATCGGGCATGAAGGTGTTATCCCCGCCCGAGACATACATGTAGTTCTCTTCCAGCCCCGGCAGGTTGTCCGGATCGTTGCCGACCTTCTTGAACACGTCCTCGCCGGCCGTCCACAGCGACATGTTGTGGTGGCAGCCCGAAGCCGACACGCCCATGAAGGGCTTCGTCATGAAACAGGCAAAGATCCCGTTTTCGCGCGCCACCTGGGCACACAGCTGGCGGTAGGTCGTCAGCCGGTCGGCATTGCGCAGGACGTCATCGAAGGTCCAGTTCAGCTCCAGCTGGCCGGGCGCGTCCTCGTGGTCGCCCTGGATCATGTCCAGGCCCATCTTGCGGGCATAGCGGATGACCTGCATCGACACCGGCCGCAGCGATTCAAACTGGTCGATGTGGTAGCAATAGGGCTTGGAATAGCCGTCCGAGGGCTTGCCGTTCTCGTCGTACTTCAGCCACATCATTTCCGGCTCGGTGCCCATACGCAGCTGCAGCCCGTGCTTTTCGGTGAAGGCCTTGTGCATGCGGCGAAGGTTGCCCCGGCAATCGGCCGTCAGGTAGGCGCCCGGGTCGACCTTTTCCTCGCGGTTGCGGAACAGCGTGCAGTAAAGGCGCCCGATTTCCGGGGCCCAGGGCAGCTGCATGAAGGTCTCGGGCTCGGGAATGCCAACCAGTTCAGCGGCTTCCGGGCCATAGCCCATGTAGTCGCCCGCCCGGTTGGTGAACAGGTTCATGGTCGAGCCATAGACCAGCTGGAACCCCTTCTTGGCCACGTTTTCCCAGTGATCGGCCGGGATGCCCTTGCCCATGATCTTGCCGGTGACCGACACGAATTGCAGGTAGAGGTATTCGATCCCCAGGGCGTCGATCTTGGCCCGGACCTGCTTGACCAGCTCGTCCCGGCCCGGTTCTTCCACGAAATCTTCGATATCCATTGGGGCAACCCCTTCCCTGTTTCGTTTCACGCGCGGGCTGGTTCACCCGCCCGGATCCGACCTCAGACAGAGCCGACGAATCAGGCTCTGTCCACGGATAGATATTATTCAGGGGAAAATTTTCTTCGTCACAGTGTAATTGTCGCGGTTTGCAGCATTCCGCGTTCGCGCGCTGCCCAAGGAATGTGCGGACGGGCGGGTCAGGGACACCGAACCGGGCACTGCCCCGGAATCACCACAATGGCCCCGAGGCGCCGTTTTGTCTGTCGGGAAACATTATTCACTCTGGCGCAAGGGGTGAGCCGCAGCTGCGGACCCGCCCGTGGAAACGATTGGGATAGAGACAATGGAACAACAAATCGCCGAGCTGACGGAGAAGATAGCCGCGCTCGAAGCCGCGCAGGGCATGTCCGGCACGATCAATTCTGAAATCTTCTACTGGTGGTGTACCGCCCTGATGATCGCCATCCACGCAGGCTTCCTGGCCTACGAGATGGGCGCGAGCCGCGTGAAGAACGTTCTGGCCTCGGGCATCAAGAACATCCTGGCCTTCGCCTTCATGGTGCCGACCTTCTACTTCTTCGGCTGGTACATCTACCTGGCCTTCTACAACGGCTTCATCCCCGCCGAGGACGGCCTGGCCGGCCTGCCCTGGGACGCCTCCATGGGTCCGAACCTGGCCGATAACGCCACCGGTATCTTCTGGGCGGCCTTTACGCTCTTTGCCGCGACCACGGCCTCGATCTTCTCGGGCGCTGTCATCGAGCGGATCCAGACCGCGGGCTTCCTGATCCTGGCGATCCTGCTGGGCTCGGTCGTGTGGATCCTGGGCGGCGCCTGGGGCTGGCACCCGGCCGGCTGGCTGACCGTCAAGTGGGGCTACCACGACGTGGGCGCGGCCGGTGTCGTGCACATGGTCGCGGGCTTCTTCGCCCTTGGCGTGCTGATCAACCTTGGCCCGCGCGTGGGCAAGTTCAACGCGGACGGATCGGCCAATGCCATCAAGGCGCACAACATCCCCTTCACCATCACCGGCCTGATGCTGATCATCGTGGGCTTCTTCGGCTTCCTCGGCGGCTGCATCATCTACATGCCGGGTGAGCAGTGGATCAACATCTACGGCCAGCCGGCAACGCTTTCGGCCTTCGCCTTCAACACCCTGATGGGCATGGCCGGCGGTATCATCGGCGCCTGGGTGAAAACCCGCGATCCATTCTGGATGATGTCCGGTGCCCTGATCGGTATCTTCTGTGCCGCCTCCGGCCTTGACGTCTACTACCCGCCGCTCGCCTTCCTGCTGGGCTGCTTTGGTGGCTTCGTCGTGCCGATGGTCGCCGTGGCCCTTGAGAAAATGGGCATCGACGACGCCGTGGGCGCCTTCCCGGTGCATGGCATCGGCGGCCTGATCGGTGTTGTGGCCTGCGGGATCTTCGCCTCGGGCTACCCGAACGTGATCGAGGGCGCTCCGCCGGTGAACTTCTTCGGCCAGGTTGGCGGTGCCATCGTGATGGGCCTGCTGGGCTTCATCCCGGGCTACGTTGCCTCGCTGATCCTCAAGGCCATGGGCCTGCTGCGCGTGCCGGATCACATCCAGGAAATGGGTCTGGATATCGTCAAGGTCCCGGTCGAGGCCTACCCGGAGAACTTCATCCCCGGTCCGGTCAACACCACCGACCCCGTGGCCACCCCGGCCGAGTAAGAAAGGACATCAGACATGAACACCGTACCTTTTGAAAGCTGGGATGGCGCCGAGGCCATCTTCACCTTCGCCGACAAACCCGGCGTCGTGATGCTACTGCTGCTTGGCTCGGTCGTGGTGACCTTCGGGACCATCGTGATCGCGGCGATGCACGAAAAGCACGCCTATTCCAACCACAAGTGACGCGACCCTCTCTCGCGTGACACCGGGCGGTCCCCTTCGGGGGGCCGTTCTTTTTTCGTGGATATGTCGGGAAGCGATGGGTCGAAACGACCCATCCTACATCATGCGGGGGCGCGTAGGATGGGTCGTTCCGACCCATCGTCCCCCGGGGTTTCACCGGGCGCGTCACTGGCCACCCCAAGGCCCACCGCCTGCACGAAGGCATGTCCCCCGTCCAACCGCAACGCCGTCAGCCGGCCGCTGTAATAGGCCCCCGTATCGACGCAGATGCGCCCCGGCGTGACCACCGGCTCGGCCGCATCGTAATGCCCGTGCACCACCTGGTAGCCATCGACCCGCCCCTTCTTCAGGAACCGAGACCGCCCCCACAGCAGCGCCTCTTCGTCCTCGCCCCCGGGATCGCGCGGATCGACACCGGCATGGGCAAAGATCAGCGACCCGGTGCGCCAGGCCACCGGCAGATCGCGCAGGAAATCCTTCTGCGCGCCCATCGCCGCCCGCAAGGCCAGCGCGGTCTCTTCCAGCTCCGCCCCCTCGGCATCAGACCCCGGAGCGGTCAGCCCATAGCTTTCCAGCGTCTGGATTCCCCCGAACCGCAGCCAGCGCCGGCCCCGCTCGGGATCGTCGATGAACCCCAGCAGCGCGGCCTCGTGGTTGCCCTTCAGGCAGATCACCGGCGGACAGGCCGGTTCGTCCTTCAGCGCCATCAGCAGAGCCAGCACCTCGCGCGACTGCGGCCCCCGGTCGATGTAATCGCCCATGAACACGATGCGGCTGTAGCGCCCGTCTGACGCGCGCCTCTGGTGGTCCTCGACCACCCGCAACACCAGGTCGCGCAACAGGTCATAGCGCCCGTGAACATCGCCGATCGCATAGATCCGCTCGTCCACCGGCAGCACCCAGTCCGGCGCGCCCGAAGCGCCCTTGCCCTTGCGAAGCCAATTCAACATGGGCTTGTCTTAAGCCCCCGACCCGGCGTTGAAAAGCCCGTGACGCGGCGCGCGGCACCGGGACCGAAAGCGGTGCCGGAAAGCCGCAGGCACTGCCGCTTTTCCTTGCCTTTCCCGCCCGCCTGCCCCACCACCGGACAGGACCCGCCCGAGCACGGACATGGCCCCTTGGACACGCTTTTCTTCATCGCCTCTAAGGTCTTTCGCAGCCTGATCCGGGCCGATGTCTGGCTGCTGATCGCCGCGGCCGCCACCACCCTGGCCCTGTTGCGCAACCGCCCCCGCGCCGCCCGGCGCTGGTCGATCGGCCTGCTGGCCTACATCCTGGTGCTGGGTCTTCTGCCCGTTGGCGAGCTGGTCATGCGCCCGCTGGAAACCCGCTATCCGCCCAACCCGCCCCTGCCCGCCATCGACGGCATCGTCGTGCTGGGCGGCGGCGAGGACACCACCCGCACGATCTACTGGGACCAGCCGCAGGTGAACGACGCCGGCGAACGCTTTACCGCGGCCATTGCGCTCGCCCGTCAGATCCCCGACGTGCCGGTGCTGTTCACCGGCGGCGACGGCCAGCTGACCGGCCTGCTCAGCGACCGGCCCGGAGGCGCGATCGTCGCCGAAAAGCTCTTTGCCGATCTGGGTCTGCCCACCGACCGGGTCCAGCTGGAAGGCCTGTCGCGCAACACCGCCGAAAACGCCCGGTTTTCCTATGACCTGATCCAGCCCACGCCCGACCAGACCTGGGTACTGGTGACCAGCGCCTTCCACATGCCCCGGGCAATGCGCAGCTTTGACGCCGCCGGCTGGCCCGGGATGATCGCCTGGCCCGTCGATTTCCGCACCGGGGCCGGGACCGGAGAATTCGGCTGGTTCTTCCTGGGCCAGATGGGCAACATCAACACCGCCCTGAAGGAATACGTGGGCCTCGTGGCCTATGGCCTGACCGGCCGTTGACACGGCGATGACCAGGTGGATGGGGCACACACAGGCCCCAGACCCGCAGACCCGGCAGCCCCCTTGCACCGACCGCCCCGGGGCGCTACGCCCGTCCCCGACCCGCAAGCAGACCCAAGGCCGCCGATGACCCCCACGCCTCCCTTCAAGACTGCCCTTGTCACCGGGACGGCGGGCTTCATCGGTTTCCACCTGGCCCAACGCCTGCTGGCCGACGGGTTCCGCGTGCACGGCTATGACGGCATGACCGATTACTACGACGTCACGCTCAAGCGCAGGCGCCATGCCATGCTGCTGCAATCGCCGAACTTCTCGGCCACCGAGGCCATGCTGGAAGACAGCGCCACCTTCGACCGCGTGGCCGATCAGCTGCAACCGGATGTCATCGTCCATCTCGCCGCCCAGGCTGGGGTCCGCTACAGCCTGGAAAACCCGCGCGCCTACATCGACGCCAACGTGGTGGGCACGTTCAACGTCATGGAAGCCGCCCGCCGGTTGGAGGTCGGCCACCTGTTGATGGCCTCGACCTCGTCGGTCTACGGCGCCAACGAGGACATGCCCTACCGCGAAACCGACAAGGCCGACACCCAGCTGACGATCTACGCGGCGACCAAGAAGGCCACGGAATCCATGGCCCATTCCTATGCCCACCTGTGGGGCCTGCCCACGACCATGTTCCGCTTCTTCACCGTCTACGGGCCCTGGGGCCGGCCCGACATGGCGCTGTTCAAGTTCGTGGACGCGATCCTCGAAGGGCGGCCCATCGACATCTACAACCACGGCGAGATGTTCCGCGATTTCACCTATATCGACGACCTGGTCCAGGGCATCCGGGGCCTGATCGACGCCGTGCCCGAACGCCCCGCCTCGGCCAGCGAGATCCCCGAGGGCGACAGCCTCTCGCCCGTCGCCCCCTACCGGGTGGTCAATATCGGCAATTCCGACAAGGTCCGCCTGCTGGATTTCGTCGACGCCATCGAAACCACCCTGGGCATTCCCGCCAAGCGCAACCTGATGGACATGCAGAAGGGCGACGTGCCGGCCACCTGGGCCGATGCCAGCCTCCTGCAGACCCTGACCGGCTACCGCCCGCAGACGGACGTGCGCGACGGCATCGCCCGCTTCGTCGACTGGTTCCTCGACTATTACGAGAAGCGCTGAATGGACGCCCCGATCGCCATCATCGGCCTGGGCTACGTCGGCCTGCCCCTGGCCGTCGAGTTCGGCAAGACCCGGCCTGTCATCGGCTTTGACATCGACGAAGGCCGCATCGACGCCCTGTCCGCCGGCCACGACACCACGCGCGAGGTCGACGCACAGGACCTGGCCGCCGCCCGCCACCTGACCTTCACCGCCGATCCCGCCGCCCTGGCCGAGGCGACGATCTACATCGTCACCGTGCCCACGCCCATCGACGCCCACAAACGGCCCGACCTGGGCCCGCTGCTGGGCGCCTCGCGCACCGTCGGCGCGGTGCTGAAACCCGGCGACATCGTCATCTACGAAAGCACCGTCTATCCCGGCGCCACCGAGGACGATTGCGTGCCCGTGCTCGAAGCGACCTCGGGCCTGACCTTCAACACGGACTTCTTCTGCGGCTACAGCCCCGAACGCATCAACCCCGGAGACAAGGCCCACCGCCTGCCCTCGATCCTCAAGGTCACATCCGGATCCACCCCGGCCACCGCCGACACCGTCGACGCGCTCTATGCCTCGATCGTGACGGCCGGCACCTACCGCGCGCCCTCGATCCGCGTGGCCGAGGCCGCCAAGGTCATCGAGAACACCCAGCGCGATCTCAACATCGCCCTGGTCAACGAGCTGGCCATCATCTTCGACCGCATGGGCCTGGACACCCAGGCCGTGCTGGACACCGCCGGCACCAAGTGGAACTTTTTGCCCTTCCGGCCCGGGCTGGTGGGCGGCCATTGCATCGGCGTCGACCCTTACTACCTGACCCACAAGGCGGAATCCCTGGGCTATCACCCCCAGGTCATCCTGGCCGGGCGGCGCATCAACGACGGCATGGGCGCCTTTGTCGCCCAGAAGACCGTCAAGGCCATGCTGCGCCGGCAGGTCCGCCTGTTGGGAGCCCGCGTGCTGGTGCTGGGCCTGGCCTTCAAGGAAAACTGCCCCGACCTGCGCAACACCCGTGTCGTCGATGTCATTTCCGAGTTGCGGGATTACGGCCTGGACGTCGACGTGCACGACCCCTGGGTCGACCCGGCCCGCGCGCAGGCCGACTATGGCCTGGACCTTGTGGCCACCCCAGAACCCGGCCGCTACGATGCCGTCATCCTGGCCGTCGCCCATGACGAATTCCGCGCCCAGGGCCCCGACCACCTGCGCGCCCTTGGCCGAGACAACGCCGTGCTGGTCGACCTGAAATCCGTCTTCCCGGAAACCGCCTCGGACCTGCGCCTTTAGGCGCCTTCGCCCAAGCCGCGTTTAGCCCGCCTGTGCCCGGATCTCGTCGCCCGGCACGCCCACCAACTCTTCGTAAAGTTCGGGGTCGGTGTCGCCCTCGGTGCCAAAGATCACCACGCGGGAACTGCCGCCCAGGCCAAGCTCGGCCCGCGCATCGGCATTGGTCACCGCCGCCTGCAAGCCCACCAGACCGGCCGTCGCCGATTCCCCGGCCACCACGGGCGGATCCCCCGCCGTCGGCCGCGCCAGCCGGCACATCGCCGCCACCGCCATGTCATCGGGCACCGCCATCACCGCGTCGGCATGATCCTGCAGGATCTCCCAGGCCAGGGCCGAGACCTCTCCGCAGGCCAGGCCCGCCATCAGCGTGTCCAGGTCGCCGCCCACGGCCACGGGCTTGCCCGCCTTGAAACTTTCGTACCAGCAGGCTGACTTGTCCGGATCGCACAGCACGATGGCCGGCCGGTCCGTGCCCCAGCGCCGCACCGCCGCCGCCGTCACCGCCGCCGCCATGCCGCCCACACCGGTCTGCAGGAAGATATGGGTCGGCCGGTCCGGCAAGGCCCGGAAGGCTTCGTCCGCCATCAGCTCATAGCCCTGCATGACGTCCTTGGGCACCTCCATGTAGCCCGGATAGGACGTGTCGGACACCACGAACCAGCCCTCGGCCGCCGCCGTCTCCTGGGCCGTACGCACGCTGTCGTCGTAATTGCCCTCGCACCGGCGCACCTCGGCCCCGTAGGCTTCGATCGCCGTCTTGCGGTTGTCCGACACGGTGGCATGGATGAAGATCACGCAGGCCGCGCCAAAGGTCCGCGCGCCCCAGGCCACCGACCGGCCGTGGTTGCCATCGGTCGCACAGCAGACCGTGATGCCCGCCACCAGCGCGGGATGCGCGACCGAGGTCACCTCGTCCATCGCCACGTCCCGGCCCAGCTTTTCGGACAATTGCGCCTGGATCAGCCGGGCCACCGCGTAGGCCCCGCCAAGCGCCTTGAAGGACCCCAGCCCAAAGCGCGATCCCTCGTCCTTGTAATAAAGCGCGTCGACCCCAAGTTCCGACGCCAGCCCGCGCAGGTTCAGCAGCGGCGTCGGCGCATAGCCCGGCCACTGGGTGATCGTGGCGCGCGCGGCAGCCAGGCCCTCTTCGTTCAGGATGGCGTCCTGGCCGGGCGTCCACGGCGCATTGCGCCGGGCCAGCGGGTTCAGCAGGAAGGGCACGTAGGATGCGTCGGATTGCATCGGATGCAGGGTCATGGTGACAGGTCAGCCTTTATGGGTTGCCTCATGGGGACCCCGAACGCGCGCCAAGGTCAAGGGCGCGCGTCACGGTTCGGTGCGGTTGCGCGACCAAAACCCGGTCAGCGCCGCCCCTTCAGCGCTTCGGACAGGGCCGCCCCCAGGGCGCCCTGATCGTTGCCCCGGTCGTTGCCCCTGTTGTTGCCGCCCTTCGGCCCGGCCGATCCGCCGCGCGGACCCTTGGGGCCGCCCGGGCCACCCGGGGACCCATTGCGCCGGCCACGCGGCCCCTCGGCCTGCGACCGGCCGCGCCCCTCCTGGCGGTCCGAGGCCCCGCCGTCCTTGCGCATCGACAACCCGATCCGCTTGCGCGGCACGTCGACCTCGGTCACGCGCACCTTGACCACGTCGCCGGCTTTGACCACCTCGTGCGGGTCCTTGACGAAGCGGTCGGCCAGCTGGCTGATATGGACCAGCCCGTCCTGGTGCACGCCCACGTCGACAAAGGCCCCGAAGGCCGCCACGTTGGTCACCGTGCCTTCCAGGACCATGCCGGGGCGCAGGTCGGTGATCTCTTCGACGCCATCGGTGAAACTGGCGGTCTTGAAGCTGGGCCGCGGATCGCGCCCGGGCTTTTCCAGTTCCGCCAGGATGTCGCGCACGGTGGGCAGGCCAAAGCTGTCGTCGACGAATTGCTCGGCCCGCACGCCCTTCAGGGCCGCCTGGTCGCCCATGATCTGGCGCAGGTCGCGCCCGCAGGCCTGAACGATGCGCCGGGCCACGCCATAGGCCTCGGGGTGGACCGAGGACGCGTCCAGGGGTTCTTCTCCGTCGCGGATCCGCAGGAAGCCCGCGCATTGCTCAAAAGCCTTCGGCCCCAGCCCCGTCACCTTCATCAGCGCCTTGCGCGAGGGGAAGGCCCCGTGTTCGTCCCGGTAGGCCACGATAGAGGCCGCCAGCGTCTGGCTCAGGCCCGCCACATGGGCCAGCAGCGGGGCCGAGGCCATGTTCAGGTCGACCCCCACCCCGTTCACCGCGTCCTCGACGACCCCTTCCAGGGCCTTGGCCAGCCGCCGCTGGTCGACGTCGTGCTGGTACTGGCCGACCCCGATGGATTGCGGTTCGATCTTGACCAGCTCGGCCAGAGGGTCCTGCAGGCGCCGGGCAATCGACACCGCGCCGCGCAGGCTGACGTCCAGGTCGGGGAATTCCTTCGCCGCCAGTTCCGAGGCCGAATAGACCGAGGCCCCGGCCTCGGACACGACCACCTTCGTGGGCTTGGCCACGTCGCCCGGCAGCAGCTTGATCGTGTCGGCCACCAGCCGTTCGGTTTCCCGGCTCGCCGTGCCATTGCCGATTGCGATCAGCTCGACCCCGTGCTGGCGCACCATGCGGATGATCGCCGCCTCAGTTCCCCGCACGTCACGCTTGGGCTGGAACGGGTACAGCGTCGCGGTTTCCAGCACCTTGCCCGTCGCATCGACCACCGCCGCCTTGACCCCCGTCCGGATCCCCGGATCCAGCCCCAGCGTCGCCCGCGACCCGGCCGGGGCCGCCAGCAGCAAGTCCTTCAGGTTGCGCGCAAAGACCGCAATCGCCTCTTCATGGGCCCGGGCCCGCAACTGGCCCAGCAGGTCGATATACATCGACGTCGCCAGCTTGATCCGCCAGGTCCAGCCCGCCGCATCGCGCAGCCAGCTGTCCCCCGGCCCGTCCCCGGCCACGCCCACCTGGGCGGCCACCATCGCCTCGGCCCGGGCCACGCCCTGCTCGGGCTCTGGCGCGATGTCGACCACCAGCACCTCGTCCTTGGCCGCCCGCAGGATCGCCAGCGCCCGGTGCGCCGGAATGTCCTGCCAGCGCTCGGCATGGTCGAAGTAGTCCGAGAACTTCGCCCCCGCCTCTTCCTTGCCCTCGACCACCCGCGCCGAGATCACCGCCTCGGCCTGCATGAACTCGCGCAGCCGGCCCAGCAAGTCGGCGTTTTCGCACAGCTCTTCCGCCAGGATGTCCCGCGCCCCGTTCAGCGCCTCTTTCACCCCGGGCACCGCCTCGCCAAGATAGCCCTCGGCCAGCGCCTTGGGATCGGCCGAGCGGTCCTCGCGGATCGCCACCAGCAAGGGCTCCAGCCCGTTTTCCCGCGCGATCATCGCCTTGGTCCGCCGCTTGGGCTTGTAGGGCAGGTAGATGTCTTCCAGCGCCGCCTTGGTTTCCGCCCCGGCAATCGCCCGGGCCAGGTCGTCGGTCAGCTTGCCCTGCCCCTTGATCGACTCGACAATCGTCGCCCGCCGCGCCTCCAGGTCGCGCAGGTAGCCCAGCCGGTCCGCCAGCGTGCGCAGCTGGGTGTCGTCCAGCCCCCCCGTCACCTCCTTGCGGTAACGCGCCACGAAGGGCACGGTCGATCCGCCGTCCAGCAGATCGGTCGCGGCCTGCACCTGCGTCGGGCTGGCCTGGATCTCGGCGGCGATGGTGCGGGCGATACGGGCGGCATTGGCGGTCTTGGGATCCACGATCAGCTCCTGTCAGGGCATGGGGCTCTTGTGATACCTGTCCCTTGCGGCCACGCCAAGACGTCAATCGTCCAGCCGGTCGAAACCCGCTTCCTCCCCCCGGCCCGCTGGGCTAAACCGATCTGACCGCGCAGGCCGCGCGGATGATGAGACCGCCATGACCAACAAGACCATCAACCCCAAACCCCCGCACGAGGCCGGCTTTCACAAGGCCGACTGGCCCTTCTACTGGATCACCCAGACCTCGTCGCGCTACATGCAGGTGATGGAACAACGCCTGAAGGACATCGGCATGGATATCGCCTATTGGCGCGTGCTCATGTCGCTTTACGAAGACCAGGCCCTGTCGATCTCGGAAATCTCGACCTTCTGCATCATCAAGCCCAACACGGCCACCAAGATCATCCAGCGCATGACGGCCCAGGGGCTTGTCACCACCGCCCCCAGCGAGCGCGACGGCCGCCGGACCGAAGTCCGCCTGACCGAGGCCGGCCACACCATGCGCCGCGAGGCCCGCGCCATCGCCGACGAGATCTTCGCCCGCGCCTTCGAGGACCTGTCGCGCGAAGAACAGATGGTGCTGAACCTGCTGCTGGAAAAGGTCTTCAACAAGCTGGACTGATCGGCTGACCTTCGCACGCTTGCGGCCCCGGTTCCCCTGTCGCCCCCCGGGTGCAAAGGGCATCCCCCCGATCCTTTCCCCCGATCCTTCCCCCGGGGCTTTCCCACTTGAATCAAGACCTTGACGCCGTTTCCCACCGCCGAAAATGGCGACACAAAATATCTATTTACAGTTAACAATACAAATTAAATAATTGGAGGTATTTAACAGGAAGGATTTTCAAAGTGCCGCGCAAGATTTTTTATGCCCTGGTGATTTCCCTGGCTGGCCTTTTGCAGGCCACCCCCCTGCTTGCCCAGGTTCCGCCCCACGCTCCGGGATCAATCTGTTTCACGCCCAATTTCTGGTGCTGGGTCAGCACCCCGGGAATACCGGGAAATCCCTGCTATTGCTACGACAACAATAACCGGGCCGTAAACGGCACCTTGGGATAGTCACGGGGATGATACGATGGCCGATCACAAAGACAGGCTCGACGCCCTTGTCGAAAATGCCGAGCTTCTGATCCATTACAATACCCAGGCCCAGGTGCTGCCCTCCAGCAAGCTGGAAACGGCGCTGCAGAATTACAAAAAGCTGAAAAACCCCGATTTCAATTCCCAGGGGGCGATGACCCTGCGCACCGAGGTGGCGCGCATGACCAAGGTCATCAAACCCGCCACGATTGCCGAGCTGCGTGACTTTTATCCCTATACCGCAACCGCGGCCGGAGCCGCCCGGCCCGGCTGGTTTCACCGGGCGTCGCAACGGGTTTTCCTGTGGTCCTTCATTGCCTTCGCGGTCTACCTGTTCCTGCTGTGCGCCTCTTACACGGTGTGGTCGAACCGGGCCTCGATCTTTCTGACCGACGTGCAGGCCGAGGCCACGCGCCTGTCCGAGGCCGGGCTGAACAATATCCTGAAAAGCTGGGAAACGGTGCCGGTGATTGCCGAGATGTCGGCCTCGCAAGCAGCGGCCGAACAATTGTCCAATACCACCGAGGATTTCCGGGTTCTGTTGAGCTACCTGCAGAAGTTTGAACAATTGTCCGGCCGGCAGCTTCAATTGCAGCAGAATGCGCCGATGCCCTGGAAACCGATGCCGGCCTTGCAAGGCAAACCGCTGGAGCGGGCTACCGATAGCAATTCAGAGGCGGACACCGAAGACGGCCTGACGGCCGAGCGGATCTGGGCATGGATTTTCGGATCGAAAAGAGCCAGCACCTATGTGATCCCGCAATATACATCCGACGGGCAAAGAATGGGCGGGCTTGGCGTGGCACCGCCGGCCAATGCGGCCCCCACTCCCCCGGGGGATGACGGCCAGGCGGAGGACGAGCAAATGGTAAACAACCAGAACTCGTACAAGAACGAACGCGATTGCCTCACGCAGCTGGAAACCGACGTCAACACCTACCTCCAGGCCCTGGCGCAGCACGAGGACGCCGTCGATGAGCTGGCCCAGGCGTCGGGTATCCGGGCGCTCGAGGCGATCAAGCAGCCGGTGGCCGGCGGCAGCAACCAGGCGGCCAATCCCGCCCCCATCGCCCAGCGACAAACGGGCGGCATGATCACCCTGAAAGCGGCCGTCCTGTCAGCCCGGGCGCGCGAGATCAACATGAATGCCTTCAATTGCATCTACAACGTGCCCGGCGGAGACAACGCCCGTTTCGAGAACATCGGCCTGAAGTACGAAACCACCCTGCGGACCTTCCGCGACAAGGTCGATGCGCGCAATTCCTGGGCCCTGCCCGGCCTTTACGGCGCCCTTGGCGCGGTGCTGCTGACCCTGCGGGTCATGGTCAACCCGGCCATCCCCAGCCCGGCGCCGTCGCGCACGGCGATCCGGGTGGTGCTGGGCGCGCTGGTCGGGGTCATCATCGGCTGGTTCTGGTCGCCGAAATCGGACGATTTCTTCGAGGTGGCCAATATCTCGGTCGGGCTGTTCACCATCGCCTTCCTGTTCGGCTACGGGATCGACGTGTTCTTTGGAATCCTCGAACGGGTGATCCTGTCGATTTCGGACCTTTTCGACCGTCCGCTCAGCCCGTCCTGACCCACTCGAAACACGGCCCAGGGGCGGAAGATGGGTTCAAAGAACCCATCCTACAAATCCTGACAAACGGTTAATGCGCCTCTGCAAGCCGTTGATTTTCCACAAGGCGCTGCGTGTCCCACGCGTGGGACACGCGGGCCGGATCAGGCGAACTCCGGCCGGTCGCGTTTCATCTTGCGGACCATGGCATCGAAGAGCAGCGTCGCGAAGGAGGCGCTTTCCTTCAGCCGCTGGGCATCGGCCGCGCACTTGGCCTTGACCTCTTCGGGAAGGATCGTGTTAGGCCCCGGGATGGACGAGGCCGCGCACTGGATCTCGGCCGCGCGCTGGACCGTCCAGAGCAGGAAGAAGGTCAGCGGGATGTCAGCCTCGCAGACGGCGATGCCGTGGTTCTTCAGGACCAGAACGTGCTTTTCGCCCAGCGAGTTCAGCATCCGCTCGCGTTCATCGTCATAGATCGTGATGCCTTCGAAGGCGTGGTAGGCCACGCGGCCGTACAGCTGGGCCCCGTAGAAGCTGTCGTGGTCGATCCCGAAGCCCTTCATGGTGATCGCCGAAATGGGCGTGGTGTGGGTATGGGCCACGCAGCCGACGTCCTCGCGGAACTGGTGGATCACGCCGTGCAGGGCAAAGCCGGCGGGGTTGGGCTTGTAGGGGCTTTCCCGTTTGAGCTGGCCATCGACCCCCACGACCAGCAGGTTGTCGGGCGTGACCTCGTCGTAATGCAGGCCCATGGGGTTGACCAGGTAGGCATGATCCTCGCCCGGCAGGCGGACCGAGATGTGGTTGAAGATCAGCTCGGTCCAGCCGAGATAGCTGACAAGGTGATAAAAATCGGCCAGCTGCACGCGCAGTTCGGCTTCGGTCATGTCGGTCTGGATGGGCGATGCATCGTTCATGCCTGGATCCTTTCGGGCTGAGTAAGGGGAAGCAGTCGGGACAGGGCGGCTTCGGCTCCGACGCCTGCCAGGGGCAGGTTGGACGCGCGCGAGAGCGTCTCGACCAGGGCCGCCAGCAAGGGCATCCGGGACGGGCCGGCCAGGGTCAGCGCCGCGCGGGCGATGGCGTCAAGTTCCAGCGGGCGGCCGGCGCGCGCGTCCTGCAGCATCGAGGTCGGGAAGTCTCCGGCGTCGAGCAGCAGCGCGCCCAGCCAGTCGTTGTCCGGCAGGGCCTGGCCCAGATCCTGCACCGCCCAGGCGCGGACCTCGTCGGCCAGGGCGAAGGACAGGCGCAGCAGGTCCTTGTTCCGGCCGATCTCGGCCAGGTTGCAGCCGACCAGGGCCGACAGCGGATTGGTGGCGATATTGGCCAGCAGCTTGACCAGCACCTTCTGGTGGATGTCCTCCGACAGGTCGGTCCTGACCCCGGCCCCGTTCAGCGCCCCGATCAGCCGGGCAACCGCCGCCATGTCGGCGCCCTCGACCACCGACGCCAGGCTGAGCGTCGGGGTGTTGGTCGACACGGCCCGGCCCGAGGGCTCCATCTGGACCGTCATCAGCAGCACCGCGCCCAGCACCTGTTCGGGGCGCAGGTGGGCGGCCAGAAGGCCATCGGGATCGGCCAGGGGGACCTCCCTTCCCTCGCGGTAGAAGAACCAGAAGGGCAGCCCGTTGATCATCGGAATGACCAGCGTGTCCGGCCCGATACCAGCGGCATTGGCGGCCACGGCGGCGCCGAGGTCCTGGGCCTTCACACACAGAAACACCGCGTCCTGGGGCGTGCCGAGCGCCGGCACGGCAGTCACCGGCCCTGCGTGCAGCGTGCCCCGGTCGTCCAGGCAGACCCCGGACCGGGCCACGGTGTCCAGCCGCGCGCCCCGGGCGACCAGGGTCACCGCGTCTCCGGACGAGGAAAACAGCGCGGCCATGGCGGTGCCGATATTGCCCGCGCCTACGATTGCGATTTTCATCTTCAAACCCTCAGGTCAGCAACAACACAAGACCGGGGATCGCGGTCAGCAGCCCGACCCGGACCACGTCCATGGCCACGAAGGGCCCGAGCCCCCGGAAGATCGTGCCAAGGCGGACGTCGGGCACGACGGACCTGAGCACGAAGGCATTCATCCCAACTGGAGGGGTGATGTATGAAATTTCGGTAACCATGACCACGAAGATGCCGAACCAGATCAGGTCAACGCCCTGGGCGGCCACGATCGGGTAGAAGACCGGCACCGTCAGCATGATCATCGACAGGCTTTCCAGCACGCAGCCCAGCACCAGGTAGATGCACAGGATCACCAGGATGGTGACCATGGGGCTGTCTCCGAAGGCGCCCAGGAAGGACTGGATGTCGCGGGTCATGCCCGACATGTTGACGTAGTTGGTGAAGGTCAGCGCGCCGAACAGGATGAAGAACATCATCGCCGTGGTCTTCATCGTGTCATACAGCACCGACACCAGGCCCGTGAGGCTGAACTTGCCCGACAGGATAACCAGCAGCAGGGCGCCCCCGGCTCCCATGCCCGCGCTTTCGGTGGGCGTGAAGACCCCCAGGTAGATGCCACCCATCACGAAGACGAACAGCACGATGGCCCCGGCCGTGCCCTTCAGCGCCCGGATGCGGTCCATCAGGGGCAGCTTGGGTTCGACCGGCAGATCGATGCCCTGCCAGGCGATGGAAATGCGCACGGCGATGGAATAGCCGATGATACCGATGATGCCGGGGATCAGGCCGGCCAGGAACAGCTTGCCGATGTCCTGCTGGGTCATGATGCCGTAGAACACCAGGATGACCGAGGGTGGAATGAGAATGCCCAGGGTGCCTCCGGCGGCGATCGAGGCGGTCGACAGCTGGTCGGGATAGCCGAAGCGGCGCATCGAGGGCAGCGCGATCTTGGTCATCGTCGCGGCCGTGGCCATGGACGACCCGCAGACCGACGAGAACGCCCCGCAGGCGATGACCGTGGCCGTGGCCAGCCCGCCCTTACGATGGCGCAGCCAGGCATAGGCGGAATTGTAAAGCTCGGTCGCGATGCCCGATTGCACCACGAAATTGCCCATCATCAGGAAGAGCGGCAGCACCGACAGGGAATAGTCGCGCCCGTTGTCGAAGAAGGTCGACCCCAGCAGGGACAGGGCCGGCGTCCAGCCGATGATCGAGGCGACGCCGAACATGCCGACCCCGGCCAGGGCAAAGGAAATCGGCACGCCGAGAAGAAGAAGGACGCTGACGATCGCGACGCCGACGGGCCAATGTTCCATGGGATCAGTCCTTTGGAGAGCGGACGAGGTGCCAGACCGGCACCACGAGCGACAGGAAAGCACCGACGAAGGTGCAGGCAGCGCAGAAGTAGCCGACCGGGGCCAGCGGAATGTGCAGCGTGGTGGTCGACCCGCCGTAGCCTCCGATCTGGGCGGCGTAGACCCAGATGCGCCAGCCCACGAGAACCAGGATGGCGGCCGAGAACAGGCCGATCAGGACCTTGCGCGCGGGCTGGATCCAGTTGGGCAGCTTGTCGGTCACCAGATCGACCGTGACGTGCTGATCGGCCAGGGACACGGCCGGCAGCCCCATGAAGATGATCGCCGCCAGCAGCAGCTCGGTCATCTCCGAGGCGCCCTTGAGCGGGGCGTTGAACACGTAGCGGCCGATGACATCGACCACCGTCAGGCCCATCAGGACGGTCAGCATCACGCCGCCGAGGATGGCCAGGACGGTGCGCAGGTCGAAAACGCTGCGGCGCTCCGGCAGCATCTCTGCTGCCGGGGCTTCGGGTGCGTGTATGGACGACGCCGGCTTCATTCGCCCGCGGTTTCCTTGGCGATTTCCGCCTTAAAGAACTCGTAGGCGGCCTGGGCGTCGACACCGGCTGCGGTGACCTCGGCCATCTTCTCGGCCACGATCGGTTCCAGCGCGGCGCTCCATGCGGCCATCTGTTCGTCGGTCGCGGGGGTCACGGCGATTTCGCCTTCCATCGCGGCCAGGCCCTTGGCGTCGGCCCGGTCCCACATCTGGCCAGCCATGCGGGCCAGGGCCTCGCCGGTGACGCTGTCGATCTGTTCCTGCTGCTCGGGCGTCAGGCTGTCCCACTTGGCCTGGTTCATCACGATGAAGAACGAGGTGTTATAGAGACCGCCGGGCACGGACACGCCGACGTTCAGCTGCGGGATCAGCTTGAAGAAGTTGACCGATTCATAGGGGAAGAAGATGCCGTCGGCCACGCCCTGGCTGAGCAGTTCATAGGCCTTCGAGGACGGGCCTTCGACCGGCACGGCGCCCAGTTCCGACGCGATTTCATGGACGAAGCCGCCGCCGACGCGGATCTTGGTGCCTTCCAGCAGGCCCGGATCGGTGGCATCTCCGTCCTTCAGGAAGATCTCGCCCGGGCCATGGGTGAACACGCCCAGCACCTTGACGCCGTTGTATTCACCGGCCGGTTCCAGGAACTTTTCCCAGGTGCGCCAGTATGCGACCGAGGTCGCCTCGGCGCTGTCGCCCAGGAACGGCAATTCGCCCAGGTTCGTGGTCTTGAAGCGCCCAGCGCTGTAGCCCTGCACGCCGAAGGTGATGTCGGCCACGCCGTTGACGGCAAAGTCGAAATGCGCGGGCGGGGGCCCGAGCGGCGCGGGCAGGATGTTGGTGGTGACCGATCCGCCGGTGGCTTCCTCGATCTGCTCGGTCATCGGCACGACAACTTCGGACACCAGCGGGTGCGAAGGGGGCAGCCAGTTGGCGACGGTCAGGACGGTCTGGGCCGACGCCGCGCCGGCCATCATGACCAGGCTGACGGCGGTGGCGGAGAGGAGGTGTTTCATTCTTGTTTTCCCTGTTGGTGAGTGACGGCGCCCGGTTCAGCTTGCCAGGCGCAGGTGGTGAAAGTCGCGCCCGAACCAGATCAGGCCCGAGGCGGTATCGCCGGAAAGAGCGATGTCGTCGACGGCGCAGAAGAAAACCGAGTGGGTTCCGACCTCCTTGCGCGACTGGATGCGGCAATCGAAGGCAGCAACGGCATCCGACAGCACCGGCGCGCCGGTGGTGCGGGTGGTCCAGCCAGAGGTGTCAAAGCGGTCCTCGGTCCCCGAAGAGGCGAAGCGGCCCGACAGTTCCCGGTGATGCCCGCCCAGCACGTTCACGCAAAGCGTGCCGTTGTCCACGAACAGGTCATGGCTGCGGTTGGTGCGGTTCACACAGACCAGCAGCGTCGGCGGCGTGTCGGTGACCGAACACACGGCCGAAGCCGTCATGCCATGCCGCCCGGCCGGTCCGTCGGTCGTCAGCACCGTGACGGCCGCCCCCAGCCGGCTCATGCCTTCGCGGAATTGCGCGCGCATCTCCATCCTTCTCCTCCTCCTCAGATATCCAGGACCAGTCTGCCGGATTTGGCGCGCGAGCAGCAGGCGCAGATCTGGTCGCCGTCCTCGCGTTCCTCTTCCGTGAGGAATTGGTCCCTGTGGTCGATCTCGCCGTCAAGCACATCCGTGACGCAAGTCCCGCAGATGCCCTCTTCGCATTTGACCTCGATCTTCAGGCCGGCCTTGGCCAAAGCCTTGGCAATGGTGTCGTCGGGGCCGACGGTCACGGTCAGGCCGGATTGCTCGCAGACGACCTCGAAGGCGTCGCCACCGGTGTCCACGTCGGCCGAGAAGTACTCGCGGTGGATGTTGTGGCTGTCGTGGCCCGCGGCCTCGGCGGCCCCGATGATCCAGTCCATGAAGCCCTCGGGCCCGCAGACATAGACATGGGTGCCCTTTGCGGGCGCGGGCATGTCGCGGGCCAGGTCGATGGGCGCGGCCCCTGCCCCGTCATCATGGTGCAGGACCACGTTGTCCTTGAAGGGCAGCGTGTCGATCAGGTCCAGGAACGCCGTCCGCTCGGCCGAGCGGGTGGCGTAATGCAGCGTGAACGGCGCGCCCTTGGCGTGCAGTTCATGGCCCATGGCCAGCATGGGCGTCACGCCGATGCCACCGCCGAACAGAACGGTGTCGGTCGCGCTGTCGTCCAGCCCGAAATGGTTGCGCGGGCCTTCCACCCGGATCGTGTCACCGGCCTTCAGACCATCATGCAGCGCTGCCGAGCCGCCCCGGCCGTTTTGCTCGCGCAGGATGCCCAGCGTCCAGGTGGTGCGGTCGGCGGGGTCTCCGGCCAGCGAATATTGCCGCCAGACGGGGCCCTCGGCGGTCTCGACGGCCAGGTCGATATGGGCGCCGGCAGTGACCTCAGGCAGCGTGCCGTCCGAAGTCAGGGTCAGGCGCATGATCTCGCCGCGGTCGTCAAGACGCGTCGCGACGGTCAGCATCAGGGTATCGCTCATGTCCTTCATCCCCTTCAGCGCATGTAAAGGCCGCCGTTCACGTCCCAGCAGGCGCCGGTGACGAAAGCGGCATCAGAGGCACAGAGCATGGTCACCATCTGCGCCACGAAATCGGGCGAGCCCAGCTGGCCGACGGGCACGTTCTTGAGGAACCCCTCGATCTTGTCGCCCACGATGTCATGCACCATCGGCGTGTCCATCGGGCCGGGCGAGATCGCGTTGCAGGTCACGCCAAAGGCGGCCAGATCGCGGGCAAAGACCTTGGTCAGGGTCAGGATCGCGCCCTTCGAGGCCGCGTAATGCGCCCCCGTGGCGGTGCCCCCGTTCTGCCCGGCGAGCGAGGCCATGTTGACGATCCGTCCATAGCCCTGGTCCTTGAAGTGCCGGCCGAACACCTGGCAGCCGGCGAAACAGCCGCCCGCGTTGATGGCCATGATCCGGTTGAACTCGGCCGGGTCGATGTCCAGCACCGGTTCGGCCTGGGTCACGGCGGCATTGTTCACCAGCACTTGCGCCCCGCCCCAGCGGTCGACGATCTTGGCCAGCAGCTCGTCGAAAGCTCCGGGTGCGCCGATGTCCAGCGTCGCCGTCACCGCCGTGTCACCGGCCAGGTCAAGCGACTGGGCCAGGGCGTGGGCGGCCTCGGCATCGATATCGGCGATCACCACGCGGAAGCCCGCGGCATGCAGGGCCTTCGTTGCGCAGGCGCCAAATCCCTTGGCGCCTCCGGTAATCACGGCAGTCTGGATCACGTCCGGCAAGGGCGCCCCCATCAGAACAGATAGCTGATCGAGGTCAGCATCCCGTCGGAATTCAGCAGGCGCACGACCTTGTCGCGGATCATCAGGCCCTCGTCGGTGATCTTCAGCACCCAGGAGACGTTGGCCGCGAACATGCGCTGACGGCCGAACTTGTCCTCGATCACGTGCTGGGCGGCGCGCACCGTGACGGTGTCGCCCTCGACCGCGTCGATGACGAAACGCGACAGGGTCCGCACGCTGTCCGCCGGCGGGGCCGACGAGATCGAGAAGCCCTGCTGGAAGCGGCGCACGCGCATCTCGCGCATGGTGCCGTCGTCATAGGCGATGTTCAGCATGTTGGCGAAATCGTCGCCATCCTTCTCGATCGGGATCACGTAATGGCCGCCCTCGGCCCAGAGGGCCAGCCAGGCGTCGTAGTCGCGGGCGTCGAGCAGGTCGGCTTCCTTCCAGAGGAATTCGGTCACCTGCTGAAGGGTCACGTCAGAACTCACGGCGATATCCTTCATTGTTCCATCACCTTCTTCCACATCTTGTAGGCGGCGCGCATGCCGGTCTCGGCGCTGACGTCGCCCTTGGGCAGACCGTTCTCGCTGGTCTCTTCGAGGCCCAGGCCACGGTTGACCATGATGTCGATGGTCTCGTCGCCCTTGGTGCCGCGCTGCACGCGTTCCCAGACCTCGGCATCGTCCGGCGAGCCAAAGCCCATCGGGCCCTGGAAATGTTCATGCAGACGCATGCGCATCTGGTTGGCGGCCTCGGGACCACCCTCCATGCCAAGCGCGATGTGGCGGATTTCGGTTTCCTCGACCGACACGGGCCGCAGGATCCGGAAGAACGACAGCGAGCAGGCCGCGTTCGGGAACAGGTTCAGGTTGAAGCCGCAGCCCCCCACCGCACGGACGATCCGGCGGACCTGGTCCTCGTCGTAATCCTTGCGCAGGGTCTCGGCCAGCTCCTCGAAGCGGGCCGGGATCGGGCGGTCGGGCTCGTCGTCCAGGTCGTTGAGTTCCGGCATCATGACCATGACGGAATGGCCGTTGCCCAGGTCTTCGACCCAGCCGTCATTGTCGTCGAGGAACGAGAACTGCTCGGTCGCCTCGCCGTCCAGCGACTGCATGAACGACTTGTGCACGATCGGGAAGTGGTAGGCGTCGGTGGTGTTTTCCAGCTGGATCTTCCAGTTCATCGGCACCTTGAACTGGTGTTCGCCCAGGGTCTTGATCGGGAAGCCTCCGCCCTGCTTCATGAACAGCTTGATCCAGGGCTTTGCATTGCCCAGGAAATCCTCGAGCGGTTCGACGTCCATGTTGAAGGACGCAAAGATCATGCCCTCGAAGGTTTCGACCTTCAGCTTCTTCAGGCCGTAGTTGCCCTTGTCGAAATCGGTCGAATAGCCCTCGGTATAGGGGATCGCGCGCAGCGAGCCGTCAAGGCCGTAGCCCCAGCCGTGGTAGGGGCACTGGAAGGACGACGTCTTGCCCTTCTTCACTTCGCAGACCGTGGCCGAGCGGTGGCGGCAGCGGTTCACGAAGACATGCAGGTCGTTCTTGCGGTCGCGGCTGATGATGACCGGCTGGGTGCCGACCCAGGACAGCTTGAAGTTGCCCTTGCCCGGCACTTCGCTTTCATGGCCGACCCAGACCCAGCACTTGCCGAAGATCTTTTCCATCTCGGCATCGAACAGGGCGGGGTCTTCGTACATGGGCGTCTTGACCCGGTCGTCCTTGACCAGGTCTGAGGGCTGCGGCCCTGCGGGGAATTGATCGAGAGACATGTCTACTCCTTGTCAGCTGGCGGCAGCCGGGGACGGGATCTGCGTCGGGGCATTCCAGTCGCCCACCGGGCGCGCGTAGAGGTTGCGGGTCGAGAAGCGGTGCATGCGCCATGCGCCGTCCTCAAATTCGAAGTCGATTTCCAGCCGGGCGGCCATCACGAAGGACGACCCGTCGTGGAAGGTGGGCGTCTGCAACATCAGCCAGCGCCCGGTGACCGTGCCATCCGGGCCATGAGAGATGGCCTCGGACGACAGGAAATGGGCGTTCATGGCGAAATGCGGGGGCGTGGTGCAGAACCGGCCCAGCCAGTCGGTAATCGCCTGCCGCCCGTGGTGGGCTCCGAAATCCTTGGCGTAGCGGTCGCCCGCCCCGCCCCAGACCGCGCCCTTGGTGAAGAGCGCGCCGAGGGCGTCCATGTCTGAATCGCCGTCCAGCCGGTCGCAGATGTCCATGTAGTCGGACAGGCACCTGCGGCAGGCGCTTTCGGCCTCCAGCCGGTCAAGCCGGGCCAGGATGTCGGTCAGGTCGCTCACAGCTGGGGGATTTCCAGCGCGCGGCCCATGCGGGCCTCGACGGTCATGTATTTCCACAGCCGGTCATTGCCCTCGCCCACGACGATGGTGCGCAGCAGGTTGCAGGCAGCCTGCACGGCTTCACGGTTGGGGAAATCGGCCATGATGTACCAGGTGTAGGGAAAGCCAACCGAGGCGCCCACGAAGGTCTGGTCATCGTCGAAGGTGCCGACGATCTCGACGCCGTCCATCTGGTCGATGCCGGCCATCAACTCCTGGGTGGCCTTCCAGACCGGGCCGATCTGGTCGAAGGGCAGCTGGAAGAAGGCGGCGTGGTTGTTGAAGCACAGAAGGGTGCGCAGTTTCGGCGTGTCGGTCATTTTGTGTCTCTCTCCTATTGGACTGTCAGGCCTGTCGGTCTGTCAGGGGAAGCCCGGGGGTGTCTGTTGGCCGAACATGGCCGCGCCGGCGGCGGTCCAGGTGCCCTCGCCCATGAAGGCGTGCTGGGCGACGCAGGCCGCGTCGACCATCAGCTTGCCCAGCGGGTGGTCGGCCATCATGGCGCTGGCGCCCCCGACCAGGAAAGCCTGGCGCGCGGCCTCGGCCCCGTCATGGGCGGCCATGGTCGAGGCCAGGCGCAGCTTGACATGGGTGTCGCGGCTGACCTCGGGGGCGTGCTGAAGCTCGTCCCAGGCCTGGGCGGTGATGTCGTAGAACTGGGCGCGCGCACCGGCCAGGGTGGCCTCGGCCCGGGCGATTGCGCCCTGCACGTAGGGACGCTGGCCGGGGTTGGGGGCACCTGTGATGGACGCCTTCTGGGCGGCATCCGACTTGATGTAATCAATGGCCTCGCGCGCGGCCCCCAGCGCGACCACGGCCAGAACCTGGGCCGCCAGCGACATCGAGGGATACCGGAAGATCGCGTCCTCCATGCCCGACTTCGACCCGCGGATGAAGGTCCAGTCCTCGGGGACCACCACCTTGTCGGCCACCAGGTCATGGCTGCCGGTGCCGCGCAGGCCGATCGTGTCCCAGGTTTCGTCAATGGTCACCTTGGCGCGGGGCATGACGGCGGTGCGGGGCAGCGGAGAGCCCTCGCCCTCGATCTTGATGCCCCCGCCCAGCAGGTCGGCGCACATCGACCCCGAGCACCAGGCCCAGCGGCCCGAGACCTCGATTCCGCCGTCGACCTTGTAGGCCGGTTGCGGCGGGAACAGGCCGCCGGCGAAGACCGTGTCGGGGTTGCCGCCGTAGATCTCGTCGAAGGTCGCCTGGGGCAGCGAGGCCAGGTAGGTCGGCGTCACCCCGAAGCTGGCCACCCAGCCGGCCGAAGGGTCGGCGGCGGACAAGGTTTCGATCTTGTGCAGGAAGGCCATCGGCGTGATCGCATCGCCGCCCAGCCGTTCGGGCACGAAGGCCCGGTAGACACCGGCCCGCTTGAAGCCCTCGACGATGTCGCGGGGAATGTGGCGCAGCTGTTCGAATTCGGCGCGCCGGCCCCGGATGGTGGTGCACAGATCGGCCAGGGCGGCGTCCTGCGCCTGCCGGGCCAGGTCGGGTTCGGGTCGGGTCATTGGATCTCCTCCAAAGGGGTCGCGGGGGCCAACCTGTCGGCCAGGGCCTCGGCCAGCGCACACAGCGTGGCCTCGCCGCCCTTGCGGGCGACAAGCTGCAGGCCCGCGGGCAGACCGGCGGCCGTGCGCAGGGGCAGCGACACGGCCGGGTGGCCGGACAGGTTGAAGGGGCGGACCAGGATGGTCAGCGGAATGAGGGCGGTCAGGTCCTGCGTCTGGTCCAGCGTCGGGGGCACGCAGGGCATCGTCGGCAGCACCAGCGCATCGACCCCGGCCAGGGCATCATCGACTTCCTCGGTAAAGCGGGAGCGGACGGCCTCTGCTTCGGCCACTTGATCAGGTGTGACCTCCAACGCCTTGAGAATGCGCGATTTCACATCCGAACCAAGCGTGGCATTGGACCGGGCCAGCTGCCCGAATTCCGAGGCGAGTTCCCAGTTGATCAGGGTCAGGCCGGCGGCATAGGCCTCCTTGAAGGACGGCAGGCGGGCGATCGGCACGGCCAGGCCGGACAAGGCCTGGTCCACGGCCTGGTCGATGTCGAAATCGGCGGAGACCGGCACGCGGGCGAGCCTGGGGGCGTCGATGGTTTCCCGGCTGAAGCCGTCGATCATCATCTCGGCCGCCTGCGTCAGGCCCGCCGCCGTAGCCGCGAAGGGCCCGATGACATCAAGCGACGATCCACGCGGAACGGCTCCGCGCCGGTCGATGGCCCCGAAGGTCGGTTTCAACCCGAAGACACCGCAACAGCAGGCCGGCTGGCGGACAGACCCGCCGGTGTCGGTGCCCACGGCAAAGTCGCAGAGCCCCGCCGCCACGGCCGCAGCAGACCCCGAGGACGAGCCGCCGGGGATGCGATCGGGCCAGCCCGGGTTCACGGCGGTGCCCGCGAAGGCGTTCAGCCCCGACACCCCGAAGGCCAGTTCATGCATGGTCACCAGGCCCTCGATCCGGGCGCCTTGGGCGATCAACCGGTCGACGATGGCGGAATGGGCGGTCTCAGAGGGGGCGTCGGCAAAGGCGGCCGAGCCGCAGCGGGTCGTCAGCCCCTCGACGCCAAGGCATTCCTTGACCAGCACGCGCGGCCCTGCGCCGCCAAGCGACAGGCTTTGGGTCAGTATGGACGTTGCTGGATCGGTCATGGGCGTCTCGCGTCGTGATTTAAGTGAATATTACTGCTTTTTTCGGTTTCACCTAGCAAGAAGTGCCCCCACCGCCCGTTTCACCCCGCCAAAGCCCGGAAAAATGCGCCGAAATGCCGCTGATAATCTCAGCCCAACAATGACTTAGATCAATTCGCACAAATTTCTCGCACAGCGCGAAATTGGGCGATCCAGGCCGGGAAATGCCAGGTTTTCAGGCGCTAACATGGATCGGGAAATACATCTGTCCGCGCGCTATCTGTTCGGGGCGCGGCGCACGCCGGCAAACGGTCGATCTTAAGTACAGGCCTGAAAACAGGGAAAAATCCTCCAAAAAAGGGGATTTCCCCGGTCCAGGACGATGACACCCGGGTGATTCACCCAGGCGGGATCACGGCCACCGCGCAGGAGTCGGTCGGATCCGGTGACGAATCACGATAGCTCACCGGGCAACAGAAATTAGATGAAAATTATTCTTTTCACGCTCTCGTTTTGCCCATAACGTGAAATTTCACGCATAATTCGTGAGCATGTCGCGTTTCGTGCGGACCCGCCGCCGCCCGCAGATTGTCGGGCCCAGCTGCGCTTTGAAAACGTCCCGACGACCCCCGCCGATGACCTGCGGACAGGGGATCGCAACACCACCCGGAACCAACCCCTTAACCTGGCAGGACAAGATGACCCGATCCCACCCTTCCCTCACGGCCGGCCTGATCGCCGGCGCCCTGACCGCCGCTACCCTGTGGACCGGCGCCGCCGCCGCGCAGGAAAAGCTGGACCTGCAATCGGCCTGGCCGCTGACCCTGCCCGCTTCGGGCCAGAACGCGCAGCACCTGGCCGACACGATCAACGACATCTCGGGCGGCGAGCTGGAAATCAAGCTGTACGGCGCGGGCAAGCTGGTGCCCTCGCTGCAGATCTTCGACGCGGTGCAACAGGGCACGCTGGATGCCGGCTATACCTCGCCGCTCTACGTGGCCGGCCGCTTCCCGGCGGTGCAGCTGTTCGGCGGTGTGCCCTTCGGCCCCGATGCGATCGACTACATCGGCTGGATCTACAACGGCGGCGGCCTGGAGATCTGGCGTGAAATCTATGCCGAACAAGGCGTTGTCACCGTGCCCTGCGGCGTGATGGACGCCGAGGCCGGCGGCTGGTACAAGTTCCCGATCGACAGCGTCGAGGCCCTTGAGGGCAAGAAGATCCGCTTTGCCGGCCTGGCCGGTGAGGTGATGAAGAAGATGGGTGCCTCGGTCGTGCTGCTGTCGGGCGGCGACATCTACCCCAACCTGGAACGCAACGTGATCGACGGCACCGAATTTTCCATGCCGGCCATCGACGTGGCCATGGGCTTTGAAAAGGTGGCTGATTACTACTACCTGCCCGGCTGGCACCAGCCCGCCGCCTTCAACGAGCTGATCGTGAACAAGGCCAAGTGGGACGGCATGACCGACGCGCAGCGCAACATGATCGAAACGGTCTGCATGGAAACGGCGATCTGGTCGCTGACCTCGACCGCCCAGGGCAATGCCGATGCCATCGCCAAGTTCGAAGAGGCCGGCACCCAGATCATGTCCTTCCCGCCCGAGGTGCTGGACGCGTTTGAAACGGCCACCGCCGAGGTCATGGCCGAACAGGCCGAAAGCGACGCGACCTTCGCCCGCGTGCTGGACAGCCTGACGACCTACCGCGCGGGCATGCAGCCCTGGTCGGACGTCAAGAAGTAACGCCGTCCGGGCGGGCCTGTCGCGGGCCCGCCCCTTTCCTTCGGACCCTGCCCCATCATGCTGACCCTTTCCCGCCTTATCGACAAGATCGCCGAGTTGACCGGCAAGGCCGGGGCGCTTGTTCTGCCCCTGCTGGTGCTGACGATCCTGCTGAACGTCTTCCTGCGCTACGTCTTCAACATCGGCCTGATCGAGCTGGAAGAGCTGCAATGGCACCTGAACGCCGTCGCCGTCATGTGCTGCCTGGCCTGGGCCTATCAATGTGACGACCACGTGCGTGTCGACCTGCTGCATGCCCGGATGTCCCCGCGCAAGCAGGCCCTGGTCGAAGTCCTGGGCGTCGTGTTCCTGTTCCTGCCCTTCACGCTGCTGCTGATCCACCATTCCTGGACGATCTTCTCGTTCTCGTGGCGGCTGAAAGAGGGCTCGCCGATGCCATCCGGCCTGCCGGCCCGCTACATCATCAAGGGCATCATGGCCGCGGGCATCACCCTGCTGGCGCTGCAGGGCGTGTCGATCCTGATCCGCAGCCTGCAACGGCTGGTCCGGCCCGAGGAGACCGCCTGATGGACGCCCTTTTCATCTTCCTGTTCTTCTCGACCTTCATGGTCGTGCTGTTTTCCGGCTACCCGGTGGCCTTCGTGCTGGGCGGCGTGGGCGTGGCCTTTGCCGCCCTGGGCACCCTGATCGAGCCGCTCAACATCGCCGACGTGGCCGAGCTGCGCATGATCGGCTTCGTGGCCAACCGGATCTTCGACACGATTTCCAGCTATTCGCTGATACCGATGTCGATGTTCATCTTCATGGGCTTCATGCTGGACCGCTCCGGTGTGGCGGAACGGCTGCTGAAATCCATGCGCGGCGTACTGGGCCCCGCCCCCGGAGGCCTGGCCATCGCGGTTGTCATCATCGGCGTCGTTCTGGCGGCCTCGACGGGCATCATCGGGGCCTCGGTCGTGCTGCTGGCCACCATCGCCGTGCCCACCATGTTCGAGGCCGGCTACAACCGCTCGGTCAGCCTTGGGACCGTGGGGGCGACGGGCTGCCTGGGCATCCTGATCCCGCCGTCGATCATGCTGGTGGTCATGGGCGACCAGCTGCGCATCCCGGTCGGAGACCTCTTCATGGGCGCGCTGATCCCCGGCACCGGGCTGGCGCTGATCTTCGTGCTGTTCATCGTGGTGACCGCCCTGCTGGTGCCCGGAGCCATGCCGAAATACACCCGCGACGGGCCGAAACTGTCCGCGGGCGCGGCCATCAAGGACTTTGCCGGCGCGCTTCTGGCCCCGCTGGCGCTGGTGCTGGCGGTGCTGGGGTCCATCGTGGCGGGCATCGCCTCGCCGACCGAGGCCTCGGGCATCGGGGCGGCCGGGGCCACGGTGCTGGCGGCCCTGAACGGCCGGCTGAACTGGGCCTCGCTGCGCGAGGTCTGCTATGCCACCGGGCGCACCACGGCGTTCCTTTACATGCTGATCTTCGCGGCGGCGTGCTTTTCCATCGTGCTGCGCGGCTACGGCGGCGACGAAACCATCGAGGCCGCCCTGCGCGCCCTGCCCCTTGGCCCCCATGGCGTGCTGGCCTTCGTGATCTTCGTGGTCTTCCTGCTGGGCTTCTTCCTTGACTGGATGGAGATCGTCTTGATCGTCGCCCCCCTGGTCATGCCCCTGCTGACCAGTTTCGGCTTCGATCCGGTCTGGGTGGCGATCCTGCTGGCGATCTGCCTGCAGACCTCGTTCCTGACGCCCCCCGTGGGCATGGCCCTGTTCTACCTGCGCTCGTCGGTTCCCGGCGCAGGCATCGCCGAGATCTACCGGGGCGCCATCCCCTTTGTACTGATGCAGATCGGGGTCTTGCTGGCGGTGGCCTTCTTCCCCGCCCTCGCCCTTTGGCTGCCCTCGGTGTCAAACTGAGCCGGCCCTGACAGACCCTCACGGCAAAGGCCGGGCCCGCAGCGATGCAGGTCCGGCCTTTTTTCCCTCGGCTCGTCTGTCGGCGCGTTTGCCGCCCGACCTTTTGATATCAGCCGTTCAACAGCGCGTGCACATGGGCCGGGCCGGTCGGCCGGATGCCGTTCGGGTTCAGCGCCTTGATCGAGTAATACCCGGCCACGATGTGATCCAGGTTCACCGTCTCGCGCACGCCGGGCAGGTTGACCATCCGTTCCAGGTAGGCCGACAGCCGCGGATAGGACGCGATCTCGCGCCGGTTGGTCTTGAAGATCCCGTGGTAGGCTGCATCGAACCGGATCAGGGTCACGAAGGCCCGCAGGTCGGTTTCGGTCAGCCGATCGCCAAAGATGAAGTCCCCGGTCAGCCGGTCCTCCAGCTCGTCCAGCATCGTGAACACGCCGTCGACGGCCTCGTCATAGGCCTCTTGCGACGAGGCAAAACCGGCCTTGTAGACCCCGTTGTTCAGCATGTCGTAGAGGCGCGGGTTCAGATCGTCGATCCGGGCGGCCAGGTCATCGGGATAAAGCCGCAGGTCCGAGGGCACGATCCCTTCAAAGGCGGTGTCGAACATCCGCACGATGTCCGCGCTTTCGTTGTTGACCATCACGTTGCGCTGCATGTCCCACAGCACCGGCACCGTGGCCCGGCCCGACACATGCGGATCGGCCCGCGTGTACAGTTCATGCATGTAGGAGGACCCGAACAGCGGATCGTCCTCGGCCCCCGGATAGCCCCCGAACTGCCAGCCCTGGTCCGTCAGCACCGGGTTGACCACCGTCACCGGAATGACCTCTGTCAGCCCTTTCAGCGCCCGGGCCATCAGCGCCCGCGAGGCCCAGGGGCAGATCAGCGCGACATACAGCCGGTACCGCCCGGGCTCGGCCGCGAAACCGCCCTCGCCCGTGGGCCCGGCCGCGCCGTCGGGCGTCACCCAGTTGCGAAAGCTGGACACCTGGCGCACGAACCGCCCCTTGTCGTCGGCCTTCTGCACCGGCTGCCAGTTGTCCGTCCATTTTCCCTCGATCAGCATCTCGGGTCTCCTTCTCGGTCTCAGCCGTGAAACACGAAGCTGCGCATCGACACCGAGGCCAGGTCGATGGTGTCGGTCATGAACACCAGCTGGTCCCGCTCGTCCGAGGCGCCGGCAACGGTCAGCGCCGGCAGGTAATGTTCCAGCGAGGGATGGGCGATGCGCAACAGTTCTCCCATGCCCTTGCGGTCGGAAATCGCGCCCAGGTCGCGGTCATTCAGGCGGTCGGCGAAATGGTGGTCGAATTCCATCGCCCAGTCGTAGGGCTTGCCGCCCATCCGCATGGCCCGCAGGTTGTGCACCACGTTGCCCGAGCCCAGGATCAGCACCCCGCGATTGCGCAGGTCCGACAGAAGCCGGCCGATCTCGACGTGCCAGGCCAGGTCCTGGGTGATGTCGATGGACAGCTGGAACACCGGCACGTCGGCCTGGGGGTAAAGCCAGGTCAGCACCGACCAGGCCCCGTGGTCCAGCCCCCAGCGGTCGTCATCCTCGGCATGGTGGCTGGCCAGCAAGGTCGTCACCTCGCGCGCCAGGTCAGGCGCGCCTGCCGCCGGGTATTGCTGGGCAAACAGTTCGTCGGGGAAGCCGTAGAAATCGTGGATCGTGCGCGGCATGGCCGACACGTCGACCAGGGTCGTGCCCTTCGTCATCCAGTGCGCCGACACCACGAGGATCGCCTGCGGGCGCGGCAAGGTCTGGCCCAGCCGCGACCAGCTGCGCGAATAGGCATTGTCTTCGATGGCGTTCATCGGGCTGCCATGGCCCAGGAAAACCACGGGCATCCGATCCGATGCCGCCAGGCTGTCCTTCAGCTTTTCCAGATCGCGTGCAACCGACATCGCGAGGCTCCTTTCCTGTGATGCCTGACATATGGCGCTTGCCCATTCCCCATGAAATGGGGATTATATGGAATGACTATCCATGAAATGTTCCGAATGGCCTGATGGACCTGTTCGACGGCCTCAACGCCTTCGTGGCCACCGCCCGCACCGGGTCGTTCACCGCCGCCGGCGCGCGGCTGGGCCTGTCCAACCGGCTGACCTCGAAATACGTGGCCGAGCTGGAGGAACGGCTGGGCGTCCGACTGTTCCAGCGCACCACGCGCAAGGTCGGGCTGACACCTGCGGGCGAGGACCTCATGCGCCGCGCGCCTGCCCTGCTGGATGAACTGTCGGACATGCTGGCGGCCGTATCGGATGAAACGGTCGGGTTTTCCGGCCCGCTGCGCATCACCGCGCCGCTCGATTTCGGCGAGCTTTACGTGAAGGGCCTGCTGATCCGCTTCACCGAGGCCCACCCGGACCTGTCCATCGACCTCAGGCTCAGCGACAGCTATTCCGACCTGGCCCGCGACGGCATCGACCTGGCCTTCCGGATCGGCGTGACAGAGGTCACCTCGATGAAAACACTCAAGCTGGGGGCGATCGAGAACCGGCTGGTGGCCGGCCCGGGCTACCTGGAGCGCCACGGCGCGCCGCAGGCCCCCCGGGACCTGGCCGATCATCGCTGCATCATCGACACCAACCGCCAGCGGGCCCAAAACTGGGTGTTCCGCGCGGATGGGCACAGCGTCGAGATCGGCGTGTCGGGCGGGTTCCAGGTCAACAGCGCCCGCGTGGCCCGCGACCTGGCCATTGCCGACCGGGGGATTTCCTATTGCCCGAAGTTCGTTCTGGGCGATGCCCTGGACACCGGTCGGCTGGTGCGCCTGCTGCCCGGCCAGGAAGGCCCGCCCCACGATCTTGTCGCCGCCTATCTCGAAGGCCGCACCCTGCCCCGGCGCGTCCGTGCCCTAATCGACTTTGCCCAAGCCGACATCCGCACGGCCGGGCTTTTGTAGCAACCGCCCTGCGCCCTCACGGTCTGGCCGGCGCTCATCACATCCGCGTGGACCGGGCTGCGCGCCGTGCCGATCTTGCATAGGAAGCGGCCAATATCAGTCGCACCGGTTCGCCCATGCCCCGCCCAGACATCACCTTCGCCCGCCTGACCGACATTCCCCTGCCCACGCTTGTCGCCCACATGTCCGACCCGCGCATTGCCGCGCATCTGCCCCTGCTGACGGCCCCCTGGGACATCGCCACCGCCCGGGCCTTCGTTCAGGCCAAGGAGGCCTGCTGGGAGCGCGACGGGTTGGGCCACTGGGCGATCCTGGCGGACGGGCACTACGTGGGCTGGGGCGGGTTCCAGAAAGAGGGCGACGAGTGGGATTTCGGGCTGGTCCTGACCGGAGACGCCTTCGGGCTGGGTCAGGCGATCACCGCCCGCGCGCTCGATTTCGCCAGGGCCGACCCGCGCATCCCCTACATCACCTTCCTGCTGCCACCCTCGCGCCGCCACCTGGGCGCGCTGCGCCGACTGGGCGCGCACCCCGCCGGAGAGGCCACCCATGGCGGTGAAACATTCCTGAAGTTCCAGCTAGAGACGGCCTGAACCCCGTGGCAGGTGCGGTTACGTCCCGTCGGGGCCGCTCAGCTCGTCCAGCAGGCGGGTCAGGATCAGGGCCGCTCCGCCCACCATCAACGACCGGCCGATGGAATCGGTGACATTGGACGGCGTGAAGGTCTGGGCTCCGTCCCGGCCCACCTGCGCGGCCCGGCGCAGACGGCCCTGGCGCGGGGCATCGCCGCCGCGCCGGGCTTCGGGCACCTGGCCGATCTTCGGCTTGGCCACCAGCAGCGCCGCGCCCAGGGCCAGCATGCCCCCGGCATAGGCCACCGGGGTCCACCGGCCGTCATGGTTGGCCGGAAGGCGATCGCGAACCGGCCTTGCAATGGCGGTCTTGGTGGAAGTCAGGGTCTCTGTAGGTCGGCTGGACAAGAGTTTCATCGCGGGTCTCCTTTTATATCTGAACCACAATGAGGCCCGGACGTTCCCGATTTCCTGTCCCTCGCAGGCGCGCCCATCCGCCTTGCTCCGCCCGGCGTTTGTCTTTACATGCCCCCGATCCCAAGGGACACTGACCGCGATCCGCCCACTGACCGCGATCGCCCGACCCCGCGCCGCAGGAGGCCACAATGACTTTTGACCGATCCATCAAGATCGCACCGTCGATCCTGTCCGCGGATTTCGCCGACTTCGGGCGCGAGATCCAGGCCATCGAGGCGCAGGGGGCCGACTGGGTCCACGTGGATGTCATGGACGGGCATTTCGTGCCCAACCTCACCTTCGGCCCGCCCGCGGTGAAGGCCTTCCGCCCGCATGTGAAAACCGTGATGGACGTGCACCTGATGATCGCGCCCGTCGATCCCTATATCGACGCCTTCGCCCAGGCCGGGGCCGACGTGCTGACCGCCCATGTCGAGGCCGGCCCGCATATCCACCGCACCTTGCAGGCGATCCGGGCGGCCGGCATGAAGGCCGGTGTCGCGCTGAACCCCGGCACGCCCGCCGACAGTATCGCGCACCTGCTGGACCTGGCGGACCTGGTCTGCGTGATGACGGTCAACCCCGGGTTCGGCGGCCAGAAGTTCATCGACATGACGGCCAAGGTCCGCCGCCTGCGCGAGATGATCGGCGACCGCCCTGTCCATATCGAAATCGACGGCGGGGTGGACCCGACCACCGCCCCCCTCGTCGCCGCTGCCGGGGCCGACGTGCTGGTCGCGGGTTCGGCCGTGTTCAAGGGCGGCTCGGTCGCCGACCCTGCCCCCTACGGCGCCAATATCGCGGCCATCCGCGCGGCGGCCGAAGGCGCAGCGCAAGCCGCCTGACCAAACCCACCATCAGAACGTGAAAACGGCCCGGCAGAGTTGTTCCCCCTGCCGGGCCGTTTCGCATCATGTCGTGAAGTTTATGCGCCCTGGGCGGCGTTGCAATCCAGCGTGGCCTGCAGGGCTTCGGTGCTGCCCTCGAGGCTGATCACCGTTTCCAGCTCCTTGCGCCACATCTTGACCGTGCTGGTCGCATAGGTGGCCTGGGTCAGGAAATCGTAGGACGACGAGGTCACGTAGGCCCCGGTATAGGCCTGGCCCGAGGCGCGCTGACGGCGGCCCAGCTTGCCGGTCTGGCTGACATCGCCCACGGTCAGCGTCGTTTTCTGACCGCCCTTGCGGTATTCTTCCGGCAGCTGCGTGTAGACGGCCAGGAAGGCCGCCTGGCCATCCTGGGTCTTGCCGAACTGGACGGCGTTCATGTTGGCGTCGAACTTCTCGGCCAGGCAGGTGCCGGTGTTGGCGTTCACGAAGATGAACCAGTCGCCCGCTGTCTGAAACAGGTGAAAGGTGTCACCGGCAGCCGGCAGACCGTAGGCTTCGCGCTCTTCCGGAGTGGCCAGGCTGGTGATCTTGTCGACGGAATTCGACAGCGCGTCGGCGACACGGGTCGCCAGGCGCAGTTCGGCCGACGCGCTGGTGGCGCCGAACAGGGAAGTCGCCGCAACAAAGGCGGCAACGGCAAGATGCGTTGCTTTCATGGTCGGTCCTTTTTTAACTCTTGTCATTGACTGCTCGTAGCCTCGGGACATGTCGTTGCACGTCAGGCTCGGCGTGATCCTATCATATTCCGACGCCATCGTGATAAGAATTGTGCCGCGCCGCACAGTGCATCGCCTGCAACTGTGCCATTTTTGTGCCGTCTTTTCCGATGCTTCCGGGCCGTTCTTCGGTCCGTTTACAAGACCTTGCCCCAAGCCCGGGCACAGGCACACTTTCTGGTGTTGGCCTTGGGGCAATGACTTGCCCATCGGGTGCATCGGGCATCGACTTCTGTCTTCGGTTAACGGACATTCGGCAACGACAGCGGCCCTGGGGCCGCGTGAACACCGGGCCGAGGGAGCGTGGAACATGACAAAACGGACGGCATCGGACACGGGCGGCCCATCCGGCCGGCGCGCATCGTCTTGGCGGACCCGGCTGCGCCCAGTCATCGCCCCCGCCGTCCTGGCCCTGCTGCTGAGCGCCTGTGAGACGGTCGACCTCAACCCGCCGCCTGTCGAGGAGATCCGGGCTGACGCCGCCACCGTGGTTAACGATCGAGAGATCGTGGCCCTGGTGCCCTCGCAGGCCACCGCCGCCCGGCTGAGCACGGGGGCGCAGGCCCAGGGCTTTGTCGCCCGCGATGTCTCGGCCCTGCCGGGGCTGGGCCTGTGGATGCTGCGCTTCGACATTCCCCAGCCGCTGGACGGGCCCGGGGCCATTGCCGCGCTGGAGACGATCGAGACCACGGCCACGGCCGGTGTCAACCATGCCTACGCCCCGGCCGCCGGCTCCAGCCGCTATGATTACGCGACCGAGCTGATGCACTGGCCCGACAGCGGCTGCCCGGCCGCGGGCCCGGTGGGCATGCTGGATACCGGTGTCGATCCAGCCCTGGCCGCGTCCCGCGGCGCGCGCATCCATACGGCCAGCTTCGCGCGCGGCGGCACCAGCGCCGACCGCCATGGCACCGAAGTCGCCGCCGTCCTGCTGGACCCGGCCCGGCTGCACGGGGCCGAGCTTTACAGCGCGTCGGTCATCGGCACCTCTGCGCGCGGGCGCAACGAGGCCGGGGTGGATTCGATCCTGAAGGCTCTGGACTGGATGGCCGAGAACGATGTGCAGCTGGTCAACATCAGCCTGGCCGGGCCCTACAACAAGCTGCTGGACCGGGGCGTCGACCGGGCCGTGGCCGAGGGCATGACCATCGTGGCCGCCGTGGGCAATGACGGGGCCGGATCGGCTCCGCGCTATCCGGCGGCCCTGGCCAACGTGATCGCGGTGACGGCGGTGGATGCGCGGGGCGAGATCTATCGCCAGGCCGTGCGCGGGGCCCATGTGGATGCGGCGGCACCCGGCGTGGACATCTATGTCGATGTCGAGGGCGCGGGCCGGTTCGTGTCGGGGACCTCGATGGCGGTTCCGTTCGTGACTGCCCGCATCGCTTCCGATCCGGGCCTTTACGGCGCGCCGACCGCCAAGATCCGCAAGGCGCTGGGGGCGCAGGCGATGGACCTGGGCCTGCCGGGCCGGGACACTGTCTTTGGCGCGGGGCTGGTCCAGGCCGCGCCCGAATGCTGAACCGGGATGCTACGGACATCACGACAGACCAGCGCACCTGACGTCACGACAGACCGGCGCACCTGACATCACGACAGACCGGCGCACCTGACGTTACGACAGGCCAGCGCACCTGCCGGGCCGGGTTGAATTTTGAACCGTTTGGCCCTGTGATCCGACCCATAGGCGTGACCCGGCAAGGATGATACGGTTCACGTTGCGAAAAGGAGGCCGTATCCATGGCCACGAACGGGCAACAGCCAGGCGACGATCAGCTGCTGGACTACGTGTCCGGCCGGCTATCCGCCGACGCCGAAACCGCCATTGAAACCGCCGCCGCGCAGGATCCCGCGCTGGCGGCCGATATCGCCTTGATGCAAGGCATGCGGCGCAGCCTGGCTGAGGACGACAGCGACATGCCCCCGGGCGAGCTGGGCTGGAGACGGCTGGAACGGGCGATGGACGCCGCCGACAAGACTTCGGCCGATCCGGTGTCTGCGCCTGCGTCTCAGCCCATGGCGCAACCGGCCCCGCGCCGGGCACCCCTGCTGGCCGTGGCCGCTGCTGCTGCCGTGGCCGCCGTGGTCAGCTGGCAATTCGTGGCCCTGCCCCTGATGACCGGGACCGAGCCGGGTTATGGCACCGCCAGCGGCCCGGCCGGCGCAGAGTTCACCGTGACCGTGGGCTTTGCGGCCAACGCCAGCATGGCCCAGATCCAGGCGCTTCTGACCGACACCGGCGGGCGGGTCATCGACGGGCCAAGCGCGCTTGGGCTCTGGCAGATCGCCTTTGACAGCGCGGCGGCGCGGGATGGCTCGGCCGAGGCCTATGCGGCCTCGGACCTGGTGGATCACGTCCAGTCGAACTGACACACGCGCGAGATGCAGACCAATGGCGCGGCCGCGTTCAGGCCGCCGCCACGCCCCGTGTCAGGCAATGCATCAACAGTTTCTTTGCATGGTGGATCCGCGTCTTGATGGTGCCCACGGGCACCCCTTCGACCTCGGCCGCCTGCGGGTAGGACATGTCGTCGAAAAACGCCAGCCGGATCGCGCTCAGCTGCACCGCCGGCAGCTTGCCCATGCAATCGCGCAGCCGTTCGGCATCGGCGGAGGCCTCCATCACCGCCTGGGCCGAGGGACTGTCATCGGCCAGCGTTTCGTCCGGGTTGTCCCTGAGCGTCGTCCGCTGGGCCTTGCGCACCCGGTCCACCGCCTTGTTCCGGGCAATGCCGTAAAGCCACGTCTTGACCGAGGACTGCCCCTTGAACCGGCCCGCCGCCTTCCAGACCTCCAGGAAGGCCTCTTGCATCACGTCGGCGGCTTCGAATGCATCCCCCAGCTTGAGCTTGATGAACCGGTATAGCCCGGCCTGGTGACGTTCGTAGAACGCCTTCATCGCGCGCCTGTCGCCCTGGCCAATCAGGGCCAGCAATTCGGTGTCCTGCACCGGGTCCTCCCACGGGTCGAGTGTTCCGTTAACCGTTGCATAGGCCGGAAGCCGGCCCTGCCACAAGCTGAACCCCGCCGGCACGGGGCCGGCGGGGCAAGAACGACCCCTGTTGAGGCGAAAAGGGGCCGTTCGACCGGTCAGAGACCGAAATCGCTGTCGGAAAAGTCGCTCAGCTGCTGGTCGAGGAAGGTCAGGCTGTCATCGCCCACAACCAGCACCACGTCGTCGCCGACCTGGGCCAGGTCCGTGGCCAGGTCGACCTCGGCCGCGAGGTCCAGGGCCACCACGTCGATCCCCTGTTCAAAGTCGGTGATCACGTCGTCGCCGCCGTTGAACACGAAGACATCCGCCCCCGACCCGCCGGTCAGCACGTCGTTGTCCGCGCCCCCGTCGATCAGGTCGTCGGTGTTGCCCCCGGTGATGGTGTCGTCGCCGTCGCCCCCGTTCAGGTGCAGGACGGCCGTGGTGGCCAGGTCCTCGGCCGCGATGATGGTGTCGTTGCCGCCGCCGCCGTTCAGCTCGATGATCTCGGAATTGCTGATGTCGATGGTGAACTGGCCAAAGTTGGTGCGGGCAAAGTCGAAATCGGCCCCGTCGGCGGTCAGTTCAAAGACATCGTCGCCGCTGTCGGATCCGTTGACCACCGCCGTGTCGGTGCCCACGCCGCCGTCCATCGCGTCCGAGCCGTCGCCGTTGTTCCAGATCATCCGGTCGTTGCCGCCATTGCCCTGCATGATGTCGGCGCCCTTGAAGCCGACCAGCACGTCGTCGCCCTTGCCGCCCGACAGCGTGTCGTCGCCGTCACCGCCGACGATCACGTCGTTGCCTTCGTTGCCCGACAGTTTCAGCTCGATCACGCCATCCAGGCCTTCGGACCCGGTGATCACGTCATCGCCGCCGCCGCCGTTGACCTCCAGCACCTCGGTGGTGCCGATGTCCAGGGTGAACTGGCCAAAGTTGGTGCGGGCGAAATCGACCCGGCCATCCGCGCCGACCGAGATCTCGAAGACGTCGCCGTTGGATGACGATCCGTTGACCTCGGCGGTGTCGACCCCGGCCCCGCCTTCCATGACGTCCGAGCCGTCTCCGTTGTTCCAGATCATTCGGTCCGACCCGGCATTGCCTTCCATGACGTCGTTGCCCTTGGCCCCGATCAGCACGTCGTTGTCCTGGCCGCCCGACAGGAAATCGTCGCCGTCGCCGCCGGTGATGATGTCATTGCCCGCGTTGCCCGACAGCTTAAGCTGGATCAGCCCGTCGAGCCCTTCGGACCCGGTGATCACGTCGTTGCCACCGCCGCCGTTGACTTCCAGCACCTCGGTGGTGCCGATATCCAGGGTGAACTGGCCAAAGTTCGTACGGGCGAAATCGACCCGGCCGTCGGCCCCGGCAGAGATGACAAACACGTCGTCGCCGCCGTCCGAGCCGTTGACCTCGGCGGTGTCGATACCCGCGCCGCCTTCCATGACGTCGGACCCGTCGCCGTTGTTCCAGATCATCCGGTCGTCGCCGTCGCCACCGTTCATGATGTCGTTGCCCCGGTCGCCGACCAGGGTGTCGTTGCCCGCGCCGCCGTGCAGCTCGTCATCGTCGTCGCCGCCGTTCAGCAGGTCGTCTCCGCCCAGGCCCAGGATCAGGTCTTCTCCGGCCAGGCCGTCGCGAATGTCCGCCCCGCTGCGGCCCAGGATCAGGTCGTTGTCGTCGGTGGCGTTGCCGCCAAATGCGATGTTCTCAATTGCCATCTCAAAATCTCCGTAACTGATAAACGCGGCACCTTGATCGCGCCACTGTTCCTCAGTCGCCGCAGCCGGCGGAACGGTTCAAAGAATGTGAGACAAATGCCGTTGGTCTGGACGCCGGTCAGTTGCGGGCGCCCGCCCCGTGGCGGCGGCCCAGCCAGGCCACTGCCGGGCGCATCAGGGCAAAGCCCGCCTGGAAGATCACGCCGAAGGCCGCCACGCCGATGGCAAAGACGACCATCTTGTCGCCCAGGTCGGCCCAGCGGTCGGCTTCGCGCAGGACCACGGCCACCCCTTCGTTGACCCCGATGGCCGCGCCGGTGCTGGAGGACATGACCAGCACCAGGAAGGCCCGCACGATGTTGGGCAGGAACAGCAAGGCCCCTTCGGGCGCGCCCCGGCGCAGGCTGATCAGCGCGTCGGCGCCATTGTCGGCAACGTAAGAGGCCGCGTAGGGCACCAGCGACAGGGCCACGATCATCGCACCGGACGGGGCGATGTAGAACGGGCCGATCATGAAGTCCTGCGGCACGACGTTGAGCAGGAAGAACATCACCACGAAGGTCGGCGCCGCGCGCATCACCGCCATCAGCGGGGCAGCGATCCGGCGACCCACCCGGCCCGAGGCGATGGCAAAGGCCAACGGCAGCCCCAGGGCCAGGCCCATGGCCAGGGACAGCCCGGCGATGCGGAAGTTGACGACCATGGCCCGGGCCAGGTCGCGAGGGTAATCAGACGACAGAAGCTCGGCCAGGGTGGTCATGACGCACGCTCGATCCGGGCGCGCACCCGGTTGCAGCCCCAGACGACCAGCGTGACCACGCCCATGTAGAACAGCAGCACGATGGTGTAGGTCGTCACCCGTCCGGCCGCGAACGAGGTGATGTCGGTCAGGGCGGCCAGCAGTTCCGGCGCGCCGGTGAAGCTGGCCACGGGGGTGCCCTTGGCCGCGTTGACCAGGAAGGACAGCAGCTGGGTGATCGAGCGGGCCACCGCCGCGCGGTAAAGTGGCAGGGACAGGCCCCGGTCAAGGCCCTTTTCGCGGCGCAAGCTGGCGGCGGCCTCGCCGATGGCCTGGCCCGCGTTGCACCCGTTCATCAGGCCCAGGGCCACGATGGCCGCGCCCAGGGCCACGGCCGAGGAATAGGTGAACATGGCATGCGCGATGGCCGTGACGACGACCAGCGTCAGCAGCACCGGCGAGGATTGCAGCGTGACGACCAGCAGCCAGGACAGCATCCGCGTCAGCCGGTAGGGCAGCGCCGAGACATAGCCCACCACCAGCGCACAGATCAGCGTGGCGGCCAGCGCTCCCGCGACCAGCACCAGCGAGTTGATCATGCCGTCGACGAACAGCCTCCAGGCGGGCTGGGTCATCAGCATCGGCAGGTTGGGCGACAGGCCAATGTTGCGTTCCGTCCAGGCCAGCGCCTGTTCGACCTGGGGCGCAAAGACCGTGGGCGGAGGCACCGCGTCCAGGGCCGGGATCAGGCAGCCGGCCTCAAGGGCCGCCGCATCGGCGCAGGCCGGGCTGTTCCACAGGGCCTGCTGGTCCTCGAGGAAGGCGGTAAAGATGCCTTCGGCCCGGGCGATGTCCAGGAACGCCCCGTCGCGGTGCATGACCTGGCTGACCAGTTCCAGGGCGCGGCCCAGGTCTGCGCTGTCCTGAGCCACGGCCATGCCCCAGGGCACCGGGTCAAAGCCGAACTTGCGGTCGAAGCGGGCGGCGAAATCGGGATCGGCGAAGTACGAGGCAAAGAAGCTGTCATCATGCGAGGCCAGCCGGCAGGTCCCGTCGCGCAGCGCGTCCGGCAGGCGTCCGGCCGCATCGAACAGCATGACCCGCACGTCCCGGGACACGATATGGGCGTTGGCGTAATTGCCGATGGTCGTGCAGACGGTCCGGTTGAACACGTCGTCCCAATCCTGGACCGCCAGGTCGCGCGGCCCGACAAGGATGGTTTCCGACCGGTAGTAATGCGGCCGGATGAACCGCGCCTCGGCATCGCGGCGGGTGTTGTGGCCCATGGTGGCAATGACCACGTCCGCCCCGCCCTCGGCCAGGGTAGAGATCCGCGTGGCGGGTTTGACCGGCACCCATTCAGGCTGCACGCCCAGCCGGGCGGCAATGGCCCGGGCCACCTCGATGTCATATCCGTAGCGCTCTTCGCCCAGCTGCGTGGCAAACAGAGGATAGCTGTCGCGCACCCCAACCCGCAGTGTGCCCGTGCACAGCACCCGTGTCAGGGCCGGGACATCCGGGGCATCGCAGGCGCCCGGCAGAGCCGCGCGTGTGTCCTCCAGCAGGGTGCGCAGGGCGGTATCCGGTGGTTCCGCCACCGCCGCCAGGCCGGCCGCCAGCCAAGCCAGCGCGCCGAGCACCAAACCGGCCAGGGCGCGCCCGATCACGTCCCGTCTCCGGCGTGTTCGATGGCCAGGGCCAGCACCTCGGCAAAGACGTGGCCCCCGTGGCGATGCAGGGAGCGGCCCATTTCGCGGTCCAGCACCTCGACCGTCATGTGGCCCAGCTTTTCAGGGGCGATGGGCACCGTCATGGCGTCAATCACCCGGGCCGTCAGTCCTTGGGCGGAAGCGATATCCTGCGTGGCCTCCAGCCCGACAAAGGCGTTGTGGGCGACGATGGCCAGCCCGCCCGGCGCAAGATGCGCGCCCAGCCCGGCCAGCACCGGGTCCAGCAGCCTGCGGCCGCTGTCGCCTCCGTCGCTCCAGCTGGACAGGCGCGCGTCGATCGCCGCGTGATCCATCGGGAAATGCGGAAGGTTGGCCAGGATCACGTCGAAGTGCCGGCCTGCCACCGGCGCATAAAGGCTGCCGTGCAGCGCCTCGACCCTGGCGGCCGTGGTCAGCGCACCCAGCAGGCGGGCGGTTTCCTGAACGGCGGCCGGTTCGATATCGACCCCGCACAAGGCCCCTGCCCCCATGTCCGCCGCCGCCGCCAGCAACACGCCGCTGCCGCAGCCGATGTCCAGCACCCGCCCCCCCGCGATGCGCGGGCCATGGGCCAGGACCTGGCGCAGGACCAGGGCGGTGTAGGCGCTGGGGCGGAAGGCAAAAGCATCAGCTTTCGTCATGGATGACCTCGGCAATCCGCGGGACGGCCTGGCCCGTCAGCCGGTCCACGTGCACGGCCGCCACCCGATCGTCGGGCCGCAGATCCAGCACCGCGCGATAGCCCGCAAGGGCCGCCTCGCGGTCCCCGGCCACCAGCGCATCGAAGGCATCGCGGGTGGCCCGGGCGAGTGCCACGTCCTCGGCCGAGGCCTCGACCTCGTGGCCCGCCCCCATGGCCCCCATCAGTTCATAGACCGTGATCCGGGCCCGCCGGCCCTTCACCGCGACCTCGTCGATCGGGCGCACGCACAGCCGGTCCCCGGCCTCGCGGAAGGTGTCGTGGCTGATGCAGATCAGCGTGCCGTACTCCTTGTTCAGGCTTTCCAGCCGGGCCGCGATGTTCACCCCGTCTCCCAGCACCGTGTAGCTCATCCGCTCGCGCGAGCCGACATTGCCCACCAGCACCGAATCCGAATGGATGCCGACCCTCAGCCGCATCTCGGGCGCGTCCTCGCCCCGCCAGGTGTCGTTCAGCCGGTCCAGTTCGCGTTGGATGCGCAGGGCCGCCACGCAGGCATGCCAGGCATGGTCGTCCAGCGGCGCCGGCGCCCCCCAGAAGGCCATCACCCCGTCACCCACGAACTTGTCGATGGTGCCTCGTTCCTGGTGCACCCGGCCCGAGACCAGTTCCAGCATGGTCGAGATCCGTTCCAGCAGCACCCGCGAGGCCACCCGTTCGGCCAGGGCGGAAAAGCCCTCCATATCGGAAAAGAAGATCGTCAGGAACTTGGACTGCCCGCCGATGGCAAGCTTCTGGTCCGATTGCAGCAGCTGGCGCACAAGACCCACGGGCACGAAGCGGGCAAAGGCTTGAACGGCGATATCCAGCGTTTCGATGGCCCGGCTGAGGGCCGCGATCTCGCGCACCGAGGAACGCACAGGTGCCAGGTCGTCTCCGGGCGTCAGGGCCTGGATGCGCGACACCTTGGCCGCCAGCCGGTGCAGCGGAGAGGCAACCAGGCTGGCCACGGCATAGATGATGATCATCTGCACGGCCACGGCGACCAGGCCGAAGGTGACCATGTGGCGGTTGTTCTGGTTGAGATCCTGAGTGAAATCGGCCAGCGGGGTCAGCACCATCAGTCGCCAGGGCTTGCCGAAATCGTCGGAAAAGCCCGACAGGCCGACGATGTAATCCTGGCCCTCGTGGCTGTAGGAAAACACCTCGTCGCTCGTCGTTTGCGGGCGGTTGGCATAGGCCAGGGCCACCAGCCGGTCGCCCACGTCGGTCACGTGCGGCAGGTCGACGACCTCGTTGGCGCTGCCGTAGGTCGTCACCCGGTCCGAGGCGGCCAGCACGTTGCCGCGCTGATCCAGAAGATAGCTGACGCTGTTGGGGCTTAGCAGGTTGTCGGCCAGGTAATCCGAGAAATTGTCCAGCGTGACGTCAATGGCCACGACCCCCCGGAGCGTGCCGTCGACAATGTAGGGCGCGGCCGCCGTGAAGCCCACCAGCCCGAAGGCCCAGAAGACCTCGGGGTCGGTCATCATCGGTTCGCCGGCGGCCACGGCCTGCTGGTACCAGGCGCGCTGGCGGGGGTCATAGCCGCTCTGGGCCGAGACCTCGCCCAGCGGCTGGCGGTCGGGGTCCAGGAAAACATAGCGGTCCAGCACCGGCACGCCCGGTTGCGGCTCTAGCAGGCGATAGGCGTATTCGGCGCCCTCGGGGGGCACCACGTCATGGATGGCCAGGCTTGGGTCGTGCAGCCGGCGGGCCTGCCGGAAACTGCCGTCTTCCAGGCCCACGTAGACGTTCAGGGCGGTGCGGCTGGTGCGCAGCAGCTCGAACAGGTAGGGCAGCGCGCGGTTGTCCTCGTAGAACCCCGGTTCCTGCCGGCCCAGTTCCGCGGCCGAGGCGATCTGGGCGTTGAAATTGCGGAACTCGGCGTCGATGTCCTCGATGGTTTCGCCGCGGAAGGTTTCGACCAGCTTCATGGCATGGTCGCGCACCACGCGATCGGTCGAGCGATAGTTGATCTGGATGATGGCCAGCAGCACCGGCAGGGTCATGGCCATGACCACAAGCAGCACGGCCGGTTTGAGCGGAACCGAAAAGCCCTCGCGCCCGCTGTCCTGCCCGTCGCGACCGGTCATGTGATCCGTCCCATGGCGCTGTTTGCGCTCCAACCTTGTCTGACACCGCGCCCGGGCTGGCCTGCGCACCCCGCACCGTACTCGTTACCCCTCCGGCCCGTCCCCCATGACGCGGTCTGGCCCGCGCCGGGGTGGGCACCGTCCCGGATATGGGCGCTTTACCAGAGACTTGGGCCCAAGCATAGCCGGGCCTCTGTCTCTGGTGGCCCCACCGGCCGGACAGGGACCGATTGGCGCCGACTTGTGCGCCGAGCGCAACACTTTACCGGAGGTGTCACCAGACGACCGGGTGGATCTGCCCGGTCTGGACCTGCACCAGCCCCTGCGGCGCGTGATCCGACGGCGCTACCAGGTTCCAGCGCCAGGGCGAACAGGTCAGCGTGGCAAAGGCCAGCCGCTCGGGAAAGCCGGGGCCCCAGCGGGGGTGGAAGGAGGGCTCGTAGAGCCAGTCGACGCATTCCCCGGCGGCGTAAAGGGCCTGCATGTCGGCGTGCAGTGCCTCGGCCGGGCGGGCGGTCATCAGGCCGGCGATCTCGTAGGCCACGCTTGCGACGATCTTGCCCCCGTGCACCAGCACCCAGCCCCCGCCCATCCCGGCGCAGGTGTTCACCGCCAGGGCCATGGCCGCGTCACAGGATCCGACCGCCCAGATGTTGTGCTTGTCATGGGCCATCGAACAGCACAGCGCCGTGCCCGGATCGCGCGGGCCGCAGCCCAGCCAGAACATCTTCGACACAGCACCGGTGCCGGAATAGCGGTCGACGATGGCGAACTTGGAGATGTTGCGCGCGCTATCCCGCTGCACATGGCCGTCCGCGACCGGCAGGTCGAATTCAAGGAAATCGTCGTCCCAGTGGAACGGCCGCAGGACCGCGGCCGTCATGGTCTTTCGCCCCGGCTCGGCGGCAATCGCGAAATCGGCGCCTGTCAGATCGCGCCCGATGTTGACCGTCTGCCGCGCCCAGTCCGGCCAATCGATCCGGGGCAGCGGGCCCATGTATGTGGTCCCCTGCGAGACCTGCGCCCCATCGGCCCAGACCTCGGCGATCTCGAAGCTGGGCGCGTCCGACAACAGCACCAGGTCGGCAAACCGCCCCGGTGCGACCGAGCCCACCCAGGGCGTCAGGCGCATGTGGCGGGCGGGGTTGATCGTGACCAGCTGGACGGCGGTTTCCATCGGCAGGCCGGCCTCGATGGCCATACGCAGGTTGCGGTCGGTGGCCCCGGTGGCCAGGACCTCCGAGGCCGGGCGGTCATCGGTGGCCAGGGCCACCTGCGACCAGTCGCGCAGCCCGCGCTCCAAGAGGCCCGAGATGATCTCGGCGCCGGTGTGGATGCGAATTTCGACGAAAAGACCGGCCTGAAGCTTGTCGAACGCCTCTTCCGCAGTCCAGGCCTCGTGATCCGAAGCGATCCCCGAGGCGGCGAAGGCGTTGATATTGGGCAGGTCGCGGATGCCGGCCGCATGGCCTTCGACCACGGCGCGGGCGTCCCATGTCGCCGCGATCATCGACCACAGCCGGTCATGTGCGGGGTTGTCGCGGTCGCGCACGGCGGGCCAGTCCATGACCTCGTCCAGCCCGGCGACCATGTGGCTTTCGGCCAGGAACCGGGTCTGGTCGGTGCCATCCAGGTGCGCCCCGTGTTCCCAGGCGGTGGGCGGCACGGCCGAGCCCGGCAGCGGAAAGATCTTCAGGGGCGATCCGGCCCGCCGGGCGGCCAGCCAGAAATCCAGCGTGCGCTCGGGGAGCACATTGGACAATTCGTGGCTCGCCTCGCAGGTCCAGGTGTTGCCCCGGGGCAGGACCAGCGCGGCCTCGTATTCCGGGGTGACATGGCTGCTTTCGATGTGCTTGTGCACCTCGCCCAGCCCCGGAACGGCGGCCAGGGCCAGCCGGTCGACGGTCTGCCGGGCGGTACCGGGGTAGCTGCCAAGCGGCCCGACAAAGGCCACCCGGCCGGCATGGATCGCGACCTCGACCCGGTCGCGCCAGAGCCCGGTGTGGGTGTCCAGCAAGGCCCCGATCCGCAGGAGCGTGTCCGCCGGTGTCCGGCCCAGGGCCACGTCGACCAGGGCCTGGCGGATCTGCGTTTCGGCCTGGATAGAGATCTCTGCGGTCATGGAACGGACCACCCGGCATCGGTTTTCTGCAGGATCGGCGTGCGGATCGCGCCCAGGACGGGGATGTCCGCGACCCGGTCCTGCCAGGCGGTGCCCTGCAGCATCGCCGCGCCGATGGCCACGGGCACGACCCCGGCCAGGGCCAGCACATCCAGCACGGCGGCCATGGAGCTGCCCGTGGACAGGACGTCATCCACCACGGCCACCCGGCCCGTCAGCAGGGGCAGCATGCGCGGGTCAAGATACAGCCGCTTGCCCCCGCCCGGCGTGGTGATCGAGGACATCGGCACCGACAGGCTGTCCTCGTACCAGAACTTGCGCGAATTGCCCAAGGGCACCATGCGGGCATGTCCCAGCCGGCGCGCCACGGCCTCGGCCAGGGGCAGGCCCAGGGTCGGCACGGCGACCACGATGTCCGGCCGGAAGGGGCGCAGCTTGCGGGCCACGTCATCGGCCAGCGCGTCGAGCACCGGGAAACTGGCCTGGTTCAGGATCAACGAGGCCACGCCCCGCCCGCCCTCTGGCAGGGGCCGGATCGGCAACATCAGCTGATGATCGCCCAGGGGTGCGGCAAAGGTATCCTGGTCGGGCTGCACGCCCGGGCACAGGTCGTTGTGAAGGGACTGCCAGACGTCGAGCCTCACTCTGCCAGCCCCTCGGACAGGGCCGAGCGCAGCGCATCGGCCTGCAGCCCCATGGCCACGCGGATCGCGTGTGGCCCGGGTACCAAAGCGCCGCTGTCCAGCTCGACACCCAGGCTGCGGGGGTCGATGCGGAAGAGGTTCTCGTTCAGGGCCAGAAGCGGGACGCAAGGGTCGTGCAGCGGCCGGCTTTCAGAGCCCTTCGCCTGGTGTTCGGTCTGGGCGAAATAGGCGTCGATCAGGTCGGCCGAGGCTATGGCCGCAGGGCTGCCCGTCGCCCGCAACCTGTCCAGGTAGGCCGCATCGGCCCGGAACTGGCGAGTGGCGTCCAGCGGGATCAGGGTGAAATCCAGCCCCGCCGCCAAGACGCGCGCGGCGGCATCGGGATCGTGGGCGATATTGAACTCGGCCCGCGGTCCGACATTGCCCGGCTCGTCGATGGCCCCGCCCATGGCAATTACCCGGCGGATCCGCGCGGCGGCATCGGGGGCGTCCTGAACCAGCAGCGCCAGGTTGGTCAGCGGACCCAGGCAATGCAGGTCGATGGTCTTGTCCGGCGCCGCCCGCAACAGGCGGGCCATGGCAGCGACGGCGGGTTCATCGCTGGGGGCAACGGTCGGGTCCGGAAAGGCCACGCCGCCCAGCCCGTCATTGCCGTGAATGGCCGTTTCCGAACGCGGTTCACGCCCGAGCGGAACATCGGCCCCCGGGTGCACGGGTGTGGGCACACCGGCCAGTGTCACGATGCGCCCCGCGTTGCGGGTGGTGACCCCAAGGCCAACGTTGCCGCCCAGCGTCGTCAGCGCCAGCACCTCGATGCCCGGATGGCGCAGGGCGTAGAGGATCGCGATGGCGTCGTCGATGCCCGGATCGGTGTCGATGATCACTTGCATGTCGAGAGCCTTTCGATGATGCGCACCCAGCTGCGCATGCCCCCGACGAAACTGGACAGGTCGTATTTCTCGTTCGGCGAATGGATGCGGTTGTCGAACCGCCCGAAGCCCACCAGCAGCGCATCGACCCCCAGGGCATCCTTGAGCGCCCCGATGATCGGGATCGACCCGCCCGTGCCGCAGGTGGTCGAGCGGCCCCATTCCTCGGCCAGGGCGTCCAGCGTCGGGGCCAGGAACCGGTTGTCCGGATCCATCGCCCAGGCCGGGGCCAGACCGTGGTCTTCAAAGCTGACCGTGCAATCCTCAGGCAACCGGTCCCGCACGTGCGCAAGAAAATTCGTACGAATTTTCTCGGGCTCCTGCCCGGCGACGAGGCGGAAGGACAGCTTGGCATGAGCTTCGCAGGGGATCACGGTCTTGAACCCCGGATCCGAATAGCCCCCCCAGATGCCGTGGATCTCGCAGGACGGCCGCGCCCAGACCTGCTGCAACACCGGGCGCCCGTCTTCTCCGGCCGGCACCTTCAGCCCGACATTGGCCAGGAAGCCCTCCTCGTCGAAGGGCAGCGCCGCCCAGTCGGCCGCCGTCTCGGGCGCCAGCTCCTGCACGCCGTCGTAAAAGCCCTCGATCGCCACGCCCCCGTCCGGACGGCGCAGGCTGGCCAGAACATCGGCCATCACCGCCAGCGCATTGGCCGCCGCATTGCCGAACATGCCTGAATGCAGGTCGCGGTCGCCGGCCCGGATGGTCATCTCCTGCCCCACCAGCCCGCGGAACATCGTCGTCACGGCCGGCGTCTCGCGGTCCCACATGTCGGTGTCGCAGACCAGCACCACGTCGCAGTCCAGCTCCGCCGCGCTCGCCTCCAGGAACCCCGGCAAGGACCGCGAGCCGCTTTCCTCCTCGCCCTCGAACAGGAAACTGACCCGGATCGGCAGCTGACCGGTCGTTTCGACATAGGCCCGGCAGGCCTCGACAAAGGTCATCAGCGCGCCCTTGTCGTCCGACGCCCCGCGCGCCACGATGTGGGTGTCGCCCTCCACCGGCTTCAACACCGGCTCGAACGGGTCGCTGTCCCACAGCTCCAGCGGGTCGGCAGGCTGCACGTCGTAATGGCCGTAGAACAACACGTGCGGGGCATCCTCGGGCCCCGGCAGGTGACCCACCACCATCGGATGGCCCGTCGTGGGGCGGACCGAGGCCTCGGCCCCCATCTCGCGCAAGGTGCCTGCCAGCCACTCGGCCGCCCGGGCGACATCGGCCGCAAAGGACGGGTCGGTCGAAACCGAGGGAATACGGATCAGCTCGAACAGCCGGTCCAGGCGGGCGTCCAGCGTGGCGTCGATATGGGAAAGGATGCGGTCGGTCATGTCTTTGTCTTGTCTATTTCGATGATGTGGGCCTTGAAGCCTTCGGCCACTTGCAGAGCGTCGGCCAGGGCCTTGCCGGTGTCCAGCGTCGAGATCTCGCGGTCCTCCATCAGCCAGCGCCCCGCGACCATGGTCCCCCGCACGTCGGATGGCAGGGCGGCGAAGACCAGGGCCGAGGCCAGGTCATAGATCGGATGCAGACGAGGGTCGTCCAGCGACACCCGGACAATGTCGGCCTGCTTGCCCGGCTCAAGCGAGCCGATCCGGTCGTCCATCCCCAGCACTCGGGCGGCCTCGATCGTGGCCATGCGCAGGACGTCGATGCAGGGCAAGGGCTTGCGCGAGCCGCCGGCGATCTTCTGGAACATCGACGCAGGCCCCATCTGCGCGAAAAGATCCAGCGTGTTGCCCGACATCGGCCCGTCACTGGCCAGCCCCACGGGCACCCCCGCCGCACGCAAGGCCGTGACCGGCGCAATCCCCCGCCCCGCCTTGCCGTTCGAGCGGGCGTTGTGCGCCACGCCCACGCCCCGCTCGGCCAGCAGCGCGATGTCGCCTTCGGTCGGATACATCACATGCGCCGCCACCAGCGCCGGGCCAAGCAGCCCGGCCCTGTCGGTCACCTCGACCGTGGTGCAGCCATGGGTGTTGGCCGCCCAGTCCAGCTCGGCATGGGTCTCGGCCAGGTGCATCTGCACCGGCAGGCCGGGATGGTCGGCGGCCCATTGGGCGACCCGGCTCATCACTTCCAACCCGGTCGAATAGGGCGCATGGGGCGCGGCCGAGGCCGTGATCCGCGGGTGCCCGGCATAAAGATCGGCCAGAGCATCGAGCCGGGCAAACCCCTCGTCCATGCTGTCGTGATCCGGCGCGGCGAAATCGGCCAGCGTCTGGCCCACCACGCCCCGCATGCCGGCCGCATCCAGGATGGCCCCGATGCGGTCCTCGAAGTAATACATGTCGGCAACGGTCGTCACCCCGCCCCGGATGCTTTCGGCCACGGCCAGGCGCGCGCCGACCTCGACCACCTCGGCCGTCACCAGCGCCCGTTCCAGCGGCAGGATGTAGCGGAAGAGCCTGTCATCCACGTCCTCGCCCAGGCCCCGGAACAGGGTCATCGGCAGATGGGCATGGGTGTTCACCATACCGGGCATCAGAAGATCCCCGCCCATGTCCTGGCGCACCTCGTCCGCCACGGGTTCCGGCTCGCCCTCCCCCAGGGCCACGATCTGGTCATCCTCCAGCGCGATCCAGCCGCGCTCGATCTCGCGACAGGTCGTATCCATCGTCAGGATGCGCGCGTTCAGAAGCGTGCGCCTCATGCCTCCACCGGAAGCAGGCAGCACTGGTCGGGCTGCGGAACGAGACTTACCGGTGTCCCCTGCTCCATGGGCATCGACAACGGTCCGTTGGCCGTCACCGTGCCGCCGGGCGTGTCGCACTGGTACTGGTAGGCCCGGCCCAGGTAGGTCCGCAGCCCCAGCCGCGCCGGAATACCCGCCCCGGCCCCCTCGACCACCAGCAGACCTTCCGGCCGGGCAGCCAGCAGGAAATCGCGCCCGGGCACGGCAAAGCGGTCCTTGGGCAGGTCGATGGTCGCCCCGCCCTCCATCTCGGCCCGCACGGCGTCTCCGGCCTCGGCCACGACACGCATCTTCAGCATGTTCTCGAAGCCCACGAAATCGGCGACAAAGGCATTGGCCGGCTTCGAATAAAGAACCTCGGGCGTGTCCAGCTGCATGATCCGCCCGGCATTCATGATCGCCACCCGGTCGGAAATCGAAAACGCCTCTTCCTGGTCATGGGTCACGTAAACGGCCGTCGTCCCGTTGGCCTGTTGCAGCCGCCGGATCTCCACCCGCATGTCCACCCGCAGCTTGGCATCGAGGTTCGACAGCGGTTCATCGAACATCAACAGCGGCGGCTCGATCACCAGGGCCCGGGCCAGGGCCACCCGCTGGCGCTGGCCGCCAGACAGGTTGGCCGGATGCCGGTCGGCCAGCGCCTCCAGGCCGACGCGGGCGATCATGTCGTCGGCCCGCCGGATCCGCTCGCGGCGGCCCACCCCGCGCTGCTTCAGGCCAAAGGCCACGTTGTCGCGCACGCTCAGGTGCGGGAACAGCGCGTAGGTCTGGAACACCAGCCCGATGTTGCGCGCATGGGCCGGCAAGCGGGTCAGGTCGCGCTCGCCCAGCCGGATCGTGCCGGCGGTCGGCTGCAGGAAGCCCGCCACCAGCCGCAGCGTGGTGGTCTTGCCGCAGCCCGAGGAGCCCAGCAGCGAGACTAGCTCGCCCTCGCCCACGTGAAGGGAAAGATCCTCCAGCACCTTGGTGGAGCCATAATGGGCGGAGACGTTGTCGAGGGTCAGGGATACGGTCATTTGGTCAGGAAGGTCAGGCCGAGCGTGCGCTCCACGATGGCCATGACGGCCACGGTGACGAACATCAGCAGGACCGACACCGACGCGATGGTCGGGTCGAAGAACTGCTCCATGTGGGCGAGAAGCTGGATCGGCAGGGTTGAAACGCCGGGACCGGTCAGGAAGATCGACACCGAGACGTCATTGAGAGAGGTGATGAAGGCCAGGATGAACCCGGCGATGATGCCGGCCTGGATATTGGGCAGGACGGCGACGAAGAAGGCCTTGGTGCGGGTACAGCCCAGCGACACGGCGGCCTCTTCGATGGAAAAGTCGAAATTGTTCAGTGAGGCCCCCACGACACGCACGCAATAGGGCAGCACCAGCAGGGCATGGCCCACCAGCAGCGACAGGGTGATCGGCAGGCCCATCCCGGTGGCCAGCGATTTCATCAGCGAAAAGCCCAGCACGATCTCGGGGATCAGGATCGGCAGGACAAAGACATTGCCCATGAAGCGCGGCACCTCGACCCGGTAGCGCGCCAGCGCGTAGGCCGCCGGAATGCCGATCAGCATCGACAGCGCCGTGCCGCCCACCGCCAGCGTGAACGAGGTGATCATGGTGCGGCGGAACGCCGAGATCTCGAAGATGTTCTGGAACCAGTGCAGCGTCAGCCCCTGCGGCGGAAACGTCAGGTAGGACGTGTCCGACAGGGCCGACCCGACGATGATCACCAGCGGGCTGAGCAGGAAGAAGAAGACCAGCACCGAAAAGGCGACGAGAAGCGGATGGGTACGTGTCTGCATCAGCCGGCCACCGGGTTCAGCTTGCGCGCAAGGCCCGACATCACGGCCACCGTGGTCAGCGTGACAACCACCATGACGGCGGCAATGGTCGATGCTCCGACCCAGTCGAACGTCACCATGGCGCGCTGGTACAGGAAGGTCCCCATCATCATCTGGCGTTCCCCACCCAGCAATTGCGGCGTCGCGTACGAGGTGAAGGAGCCGGTGAAGACCAGCACCGATCCGACGATCAGACCGGGCACGGCCATCGGCAGGATCACCTGCCGGAAGGTCGCGGCGGGGGTTGCCCCCAGCGAGGCGGCGGCGTCGGTCAGGTCCTGCGGGATGCCTTCCAGCACGCCGACCAGCGTCAGGATCATCAGCGGCACGAACAGGTAGATCATCGCCACGATGACCGAGCCCTTGGTGTAGAGCATGGTCAGCGGCTCGCTGATCACGCCGATCCAGAGCAGGAAATCATTGAGGATGCCGTTCTTGCCGAGGATCACCAGCCAGGCAAAGCTGCGCACGACCACGCCGGTCAGCAGCGGGAAGACGGCGGCGATGATCAGCAGGCTCTTCATCCGGGCGGGGGCCTGCGCCACCACCCAAGCGGTGATGAAGCCCACCACGACCGAGACGGCGGTGGTGATCAGCGCGACCTCCATCGTGCGCCAGAGCACGGTCATCCGGAAGCGCGAGTTGAAGAAGGTGGCATATTGCGCCAGCGGCCCCTTGGGGTCGCCGAAGGCGGTGGCCAGTGTCGAGAGCACCGGCAGGCCGAGGAACAGCAGCACCAGCAGGAGCGCCGGAGCGGACAGGAGCCATGGCCGCAGCTTGCGAGGCATTGGGGGTGCCTTTCTTGGTCTTCGTATCAAGAGCGAAGGGCACGGCGTGGAAAACGCCGTGCCCGGTTAGTCTAGGCGAAATGTGCCCGGATTACATGCCGAAGATTTCGTTCCAGCGGTCGATCCACTCGGTCTTGGCCGCGTTCATCTTGGCGTAGTCCATCTTGTTCAGGCTGTTGATCGCCTCTTCGCCGTAGGTCCACATGGCGGCCTGTTCCGGTGCCAGTTCCACGGTGCTGTTGATCGGCGCATCGACACCGGCCGCGGCCAGTGCCTGCTGCACGTCATGGGACAGCAGGAAGTCGACGAACTTGTAGGCCAGTTCGGGGTTCTCGGCGCCGGTGGGGATGTTCACGGTGTT
>PAQV01000059.1 GCA_002709405.1 Paracoccaceae bacterium | reverse complement strand
TGGTTCCACGCCACCAACATGCCCAACGTGCCGGCCAAGAACCTGGTGCAGGTGGGCATCGGCGGCTGGCAGGTCCCGCGCGAGGCGGTGAAGGTCGCCCGCGAGCGTGAAACCAACATCATCACCATGTCCGACATGGAAAAGATGGGCGTCGAGAAGACCGCCGAAATGGCGCTGGAAATGGCCTGGGACGGGGTCGACATGGTCTACATGTCCTTCGACATCGACAGCATCGACTGCGGCTTCGTGCCCGGCACCGGCTGGCCCGAACCGGGCGGCTTCCTGCCCCGCGAGGCTTTGAAAATGGCCTCGATGGTCGCGGCAGAGGGCCTCTGCGGCATGGAACTGGTCGAGGTCTCGCCGCCCTATGACACCTCGGACATCACCGCCCTGATGGGCACGCGGGTCATCGTCGACGTGCTGGGCGCGATGGTGTCGAACGGCACGCTGGGCAAGCACAAGGCCCATATCGACAAGCCGGTAGCGATCCCGGCGGGCGAATTCGAAGGCAAGAGGTGGTCCAATGCCACATGATCACGGCCATGATCATCACGATCACCATCACCACCCGCACGACCACAACCACCCCCACGGGCCCGACCACCTGCATTCGCACATGCACCAGCATGACGAAGCCGAGGACATCCAGGTCCTGGCCACGCAGTTCATCGACGGGTTCAAGGCGGCGGCCGACAAGTCGGTCTACCTGCAACTGGCTGGCGTGCCCCGGGAAATCCCCTGCGACGCGGGCGGAGCACCTCTGAAACTGGTGGATGTGCAGCTGACGACCGAATGGCAGGTGGGCACCGCCTCGCCGTCCTTCGGCTCGGCCGAGCTCAGCTACCTGCCCTACCCCGGCCCGATGGTGACCGAGCGCACGAACATGGGCTTCGTCTATGTCTCGCTGCACCGCAAGCAGGTCACCGACCTGCGCAGCTTCCTGGTGCAAAAGCACGGCCGTCAGGCCGGCTGATCCGGTCCCGGGCGCCCTTTTCCAGGGGGGTGCCCGGGTCTTAATCCACCCGGATCGTCACCCGGTCCGACCGCCCGGCCGCGTCGATGACCGTCAGCGTGGAAAACCCCGGGCCTTGCGGCGGCAGGTCGATCACCCGCCCGCGCACCCCCGACGACACCGGCGACCCGTTGGCCAGGATCGTGAAGGGGGCAGAACCTCCGTCCAGCTTGACCGTCAGCGGCACGTCCCGAAACCGCGCGCCGTCCGGTGGGAAGGCCAGCCGCAGGTCCGTCCCACCCGCCAGACCCGATCCCACGCCATCCGGGCCAAAGCGGCGCAGCGGGCGCGGCAGGTCGGCATTGCCGACAATCAGGGTCGACGGCGGCGGCAGCGGCAACGGGGTCGTCGCCACACCCAGCCGGCCAAAAGCGGCAAACAGGATCGGAGCGGCCCCGCTCGCCCCCGACAGCCCCGGAACCGGCGTGCCATCGGCCCGGCCGATCCAGACACCGACCACGTGACGCCCGTCGAACCCGATCGCCCAGCCATCCCGGTAGCCATAGGACGTGCCCGTCTTGTAGGCGATCCGCCGCGCCGGCGCGCCCGGCGGAGGGGCCAGATCAGCCAGGATGTTGCCGACCTGCCAGGCCGCGACGGGCGACACCAGCCGGTCGGGCGGCGCTGCCCGTTTGCCTGCGGCCTGAACATGCAGACGCGCGGCCGACCCGCCAGAGGCCAGCCCGGCATAAAGCTGCACCAGGTCCTTCAGCGTCAACCCCACCCCGCCAAGCGCCAGGGCCAGGCCCGGCGCGCCTCCGGGCAGCACCGGATCGGCCCCGGCCCGGCGCAGCGCGGCCATCACATGGGTCGGCCCCAGCGCCTCGGTCAGTTTGACCACCGGCACGTTCAGCGACATCTGCAGCGCCTCGCGCATCCGCACGTCGCCCCGGAAAGAGCCGTCGAAATTCTGCGGCGCATAGCCCCGGAACGTGGCCGGCGCATCTCGGATCACCGTTTCGGGATGGCCCAGCCCCCGGTCGAAGGCCAGCGCGTAGATCAGCGGTTTCAGGGTCGACCCGGGCGAGCGCAGGGCCGGGACCATGTCCACGTAACCCTGCCGCGCATCCATGTCCGCGTAGCCGGGCGAGCCGACCGAGGCCAGGATCTCTCCGCTTTGGTGATCGGCGGCCAGGACGGCCACGGATATCCGCGGACCGGCCGCCAGCGCGGCCGCGCGGGCCAGCGCCTCCAGCCGCGACTGGATCCCCCTGTCCAGCGTCAGGTCGAACCGGTCCTGTTCCGGCGCGGCGCGGTGCAGGGCATCGGCCAGGTGGGCCGCATGCAGGGGAAAGGGCCGCATTCGCCCCGGAACCGCACGTTCCTGCGCAGCGGCGTGATCCCCGGGCGACAAAAGACCTGCCTGCAACGCCCGGTCCAGCACCGTGTTGCGCGCCGCCCGGGCATTGCGCGGATGGCGGTCGGGCCGGCGGGCGACAGGTGACTGGGGCAGGGCCACCAGTAACGCCGCTTCGTGCGGGTCCAGCCGGGCGGGCGGCTTGCCGAACCAGGCCTGGGCCGCCGCGCGCACCCCTTCCAGGTTGCCGCCGTAGGGCGCATGGGTCAGGTACAGCTCCAGCACGCGGTCCTTGCCCAGTCGCCGGTCCAGCGCCCAGGCCACGCGCATCTGGCGCAGCTTGCCCGCGATCTGGCCGGTGGTGCCGTCTTCCAGCAGTCGCGCCACCTGCATCGTCAGGGTCGAGCCTCCCGACACCGCCCGCCCATAGCGCAGGGCCTGGGCCACCGCCCGGCCCATGGCCACCAGGTCGACCCCCGCATGGTCGTGGTAACGGCGGTCCTCGTAGTTCAGCAGCATCTCGACAAAGCCCGGATCCACCGCCCCCGGCCGCAACCGCCAGATGCCGTCGGCCACCGGGTAGGCCCGCAACAGGGCCCCCTCGCGGTCGCGCAGTTCGACCGAGGTTTCAGCCACCGTGTCCGGCAGCACCGTGGCGTCGACCCAGCCGTCAAAGACATCGCGCGCCCCGGCCGCCAGGGCCAGGGTCACGCCCAGCCAGATCAGCCAGGTCCGCCTCATTCGGCGATGACGACCCGGCCCGAGCCCGTGCGGGCGCGGCGGTCGGGGCGATACATGGCCTCGACCGTGGCCGCGGGATGGTGGAACTGGCCGGGGCTGACCGCCCGGGCCACGTAAGCCAGCGTCACCGACGCCCCGCCCCGGCTGTTGACCGCCGCGACAAAGCGGTCGCTGCGGAACTCGGCATGATCCGCCTCGGTCGGGTCCAGCCAGGACAGCGCCCCCACGTCGCCCGAGCGCAGCAGGCTGGGGTTGTCGATCTCGAACCCGGCGGGCAGAGGATCGTCGATGATCAGCCGCGCGCCCACCGGTTCGGCCGAGCTGACCCGCAACACGGTCACGAACCGCTCGCCCACGGCCCATTGGCCGGGATCGCGCCTTTGCCCGTCCATGGCGTAATACTCGCGTGTGATCACATAGCCTGCGCCGCCCGCCTCGGGGGCCACTTCGGGCACGCCGAGCGTGGTCAGGGTGATGTCGACGGCCCGGTCACTGGCCGCTGTGATCACAACCTGCCCAGTGTCCCCGCTGTCCCGCTTGCGCACGAAGGTCCCCTGGGCCGGCACCCCGTCCACCAGCAGGCCCGAGACCTCGGGCGCGTCCACCAGCGCCTCGGCCGCCAGCAGGGTCCAGGCGCTTTCCTGGGTCGACAGGCGCCCCGCCGCCCCCGACACGCGCCGGATCAACGGATCAAGGTCCACCGCCTGCGACCCGCTGGCCACGGCCAGGCGCAGGACTCCGGCGGTATCGCGCAGGTCACTGCCGAAATCCGCGCGCCACAGATCATCCGGCGCCTCGGTGCGCTGCAACCGCGACGCGGCCAGGCGGAACAGGTCATCGGCCCGCAGCTGGTCTCCGTAGGCGGCCAGCGCCGCGCCCAGCTGGGCCACCGCCAGGGCCGAGGAAAACGCCCCGGCCTTCACATCGGCAAAATACCTCAGGTCCGCCATCGAGGCCTGCCCCTCGCGGGCCAGCACCATCAGCGCATAGGCGATATCGCCGCCGCCCTCGTCGAAATCGGGGGCGTAGTTGATGCGGTTGCGCAGGTTGTCCATGGCCAGGGTAAAGGCCCGGTCGGGCACGTCGTGGCCCTCGGCCCGGGCGCGGGACAGGAAATCGGTCACATAGGCATCCAGCCAGAATTCCCCCGACATCGGCGCCCACAGCCCGAACGCCCCGTTCGGGGCCTGGCGGGTCAGCACCCGGTCGATGGCCTGGGTGATGCGCGCCTCGACGCGGGCCCGGGGCAGGCCCATCGCATCGGCCACCGACGACAGGTACAGCAGCGGCAGGGCCTGGCTGGTCACCTGTTCCGTGCAGCCATAGGGGTACCGGTCCAGCCTTGCCAGCAGCCCCGGCACGTCGAAGCGGGCCAGCGGCCCGGCCGAGATCAGCGCCTCGGCGGTGCCCGGGCGCAGACCTGCGAAGACATTGGCATCAAAGGTGAAACTCTCGCCCGCGGCCAGCGAGAACCGGCGGGTCTGGCCGACCACCGGATCATTGGCGCGCACCGGCAGGGTGACGGTCTGGGTCAGCGCGGTGCCATCAGGCGTGGTCAGCGTCAGGGTGACCGGGTAGTCGCCCGCCTCCCCCGCCGTCAGCGGCAGGCGCAGCGTTTCCGTCGCGCCCTCGCCCAGCGTCACGCTGGCGGGCAGGGCGGCCACGTCCAGCCCGGGTGCGTCGAGCGACAGCCCGACCTCGCCCGCCGGCCCGTCGGCGTGGATCAGTTCCAGCGCGATGCGGCTGTGATCTCCGGGAGCCAGGAATCGCGGGGTGATCAGCGTGGCCACCACCGGGTCGCGCACCAGCATGTCGGCCGAGCCCTGCCCCACGCCGGTGTCAGACCAGGCCACGGCCATCAGGCGGACGGTGCCGTTGAAGGCGGGCAGGTCGACCGGCACCTCGGCGCGGCCATCGGGGCCCAGTGTCACGAGGCCGGAAAACACGGCCATCAGGTCCTGCGTCGGCGGCGGGCTTTCGCGGCGCAACCCGGTGCCCCCGTCCCCGCCTGACCGCACCCGGCCCAACGCCCCGGTCATCCCGTCGATCAGCCGGCCATAGACGTCACGGATCTCGACCCCCAGCCGGCGCTGGCCAAAGTAGTATCCCTGCGGATCCGGGCTGTCGAACCCGGTCAGGTTGAGGATGCCCACGTCGACCGCCGCCAGCGTCAGATAGGCCGTTTCGCCCTCGGCCAGGCCCGCAACCGTTACCCCGACCAGGGCCGTGCTGCGCGGGGACACGTTGTCCGGCATGTCGATCGTCACGTCCAGCGCCTTGGGCCCCGGCGCGATCGCCGCATGGGCCACGCCCAGGGCGCGCGCAGGCCCCATCGCCTCGGCCAGATCCATCGGGCGCAGCAGGCTGACGGTGACATAGGCCCCGGTGCCCCAGGCCCCGGTCACCTCCAGCGGGATGGTCGAGGCCCCCTCGGGGACCTCCACCGCCTGCCAGGCGATCACCTCGTCCGACAGCACCGACACCAGCGCCGTGCCGCCTTGACGGGCGACGATCCTCAGCCGGGCGGTGTCGCCGGGCGTGTAATCCGGCCGGTCCAGGGACATCTCCAGCCGGTCCGGGGTCGAGGCCGCATCGGCCGGCGCGTACCAGCCCGCATCGAACAGCACCGAGGCCGAGGCATAGTCTTCGCCGACCCGGTCCACGACCAGTTCGTACTGGCCCCAGTCCACGGGCACCGTCACCTCCAGCGGCTGCCCGATCACCCCGACGGCCCCGGTGCCCTCGGCCACGCGGACGCGCCGTTCGACCGGTTCCCAGGTCCAGTTGCCGTACAGCTGGTACCATTGGTAGCGCGTCTCGACCCGGTTCAGGGTCCATTTCACGTCCATCTCCATCGGAGCCAGGTCCGGCGACAGGCCAATGACCCGGAACGCCGCCTCTCCGCCTTCGGGGACCACGTCGTCGAAGAGGGGCCGGATCCCGATGACCGGCCCCTCGGGCCGGACCGGCGCCGTGATCTGCCGTTCCACCGGCCGCGCCGCGCCGTCGGCCACGCGGGTGATCACCCGGGCCTGCAGGGGGCGGTCGGCCTCGGCCATGCGGGGGATGTCCAGGGGCACGCGGGCCAGGCCCTGCGCATCCGTCCGCTCTCCGCCGAAGAAACTGCGCATCGGCGACAGGCCCCGGTCGTGGCGGCCAAAGCGATAGCCCTCGTAGCCCGCGACCGTGTCGGCCGGGGACAGCACCACGCTCCCCTCGATCTCCAGCCCCGCGCCGGGCGCCCCGAACAGGTAGCGCGCCGCGACCGTCAGCAGGGGGCCATCGCCGGGATGCAGGGCGGTGTCGGGCAGGGACAGGTCGAAGTCGATGCGCTCGGGCAGGAAATCCTCGACCAGCAGCGCGGCCGAGGCCAGCGGCGGCGCATCGGCATCCGCGTGCACGTCCAGCGTCCAGGCCCCGCGCGGGACGGTTGTGCCCAGGACAATGTCGAACACGTGCCCGCCGGCAAGGCCAGAGGACACCAGCCGGGCATGTTCCACCCCGTCGGGCCGTTTCAGGATGGCCGTCAGGGGCAGGCCATCGACAGCCGCGATCTGCCGGTCGCGGGCCAGGGCGGTGGCGTGGATGGTCTCTCCGGCCCGGTAGGCGCCCCGGTCGGTGGTCAGGAAGACATCCACGGGACCCGAGGCCGGACGGCCCGCGACCCCCCGGTCCGACAGGTCGAAGGCCGGATCGACCAGCGACAGGAAGGCCATGTCGTCACCCGTGCGCGCAACGACCATGGCCGGCGCACCGCCGCCGGTGCCCCGCGCCAGCCCCGGGGCAAAGACCGCGTGGCCCGTGTCATCCGTCTGCACCGTGCCCAGCACCGCGTTGGCCCGCGACACCAGCTGGACCGAGGCACCCTGAACCGGCGCCCCCTGCGCCAGCGAGCGCACATCCACGTGCAGCCCGTCCGTCCCCGACAGGGTCGACAGGCCAAGGTCCGTCAGCACGAACCATTGCGTGGCCCCCGGCTGGTCATAGGGATCCGCGCCCGGGATCCGCGCGCTGAGCGTGTAGATGCCCGCCGGCTGACCCTCGATCGCCGCGCCCATGGGCAGGCGGGTGGTCATGTCGCGGTTCAGCTGGCTGTCGACCTCGGCCGTGCCGGTCCAGACCTCTTCGGCCATGTCCTGGGCCAGTTGCTCGTCCTGCCAGTGAGACAGCGGCCGGGCGAACATGTCCTGCTGGATCGCCCGGATCAGGTTGCGGTCGCTCACCCGGCGCAGCACCAGGTCCAGCGTGGTCAGGTTGACCGTCTCGACGGGCAGGTTCGCCCCCGCCGCCCGGGGCAACACATAGGACCGGCCCGGAAAGCGCACCATCGGCCCCCGGTCGCGCACGTATTGCGTGATCTCGACCGTCTTCCACAGGGTCTCGCCCGAGGCGGCGGGCAGGCCCTCGCGCAGGACGAACCGATAGCGCGCGCCATGCTCCACCCCGTCCAGGCACAAGGACCGGCCCTCGGCGGCCACCGCCAGCCGGTCGTCATCCAGCCCCACGAAGGGCGCGTAATCGACCCCGGCCTGCACCAGGTCTTCCGAGAATTCGACGCAGATCCGGGGCGCCGCCGCATCGCTGTCGACCCGCGTATCGGCCACCCGGAACCCGTATTTCGCAATCGCCTGTTCCAGCGCCGCGTCAATGTCCGGGCGCGGCTGGATCCCCTGGGCCAGCCGCAGCGCCCGGATCATGTCCCGCCCCCGCCCGACCCGTTCCAGCGCCGGGGCCAGTTCCATCAAAGCGGCCGCCCCCTGGCCCGACGATCCCGCCCGCAGGTAGCCGTTGGCCGCGGCCAGCACCGCCCGCCCGGCATTGCGCCGCAGATCCTGCGATTGGCCGTCCAGGGCCAGCAGCAGACGGGCGTATTCCGTCCACAGGTCGGCCCGGTCCGACACCGAAACCGCCGTGCCGATGAACCGCGCCGCGCGCAACGTATCCCCGGCCTGCGAGGCCCCTCGCGCACCCTGCAACAGGGCCTCCAGCGTCAGGTCGCCAGCCGGATGGCGCAGGCCCAGGTCCCGGGCCTCTCTGGCCAGGCGCTGCAGGGTGTCGGTGCCAAGAAACGCCAGGTCCCCGGCCTTCGCCCGCGCCCGTTGCACAACGCCCGGATCGGTCGCCACCTTGGCCGCCGAGATCGCCCCGTCATAGGGCTGCCGGTCGGAAATAGTGCTTTTGGGGAAACACGCGTTCGAGCGCGCATTGAAGGTAAACGCCGCACAGGTCGCGTCGGCGGCACATTGGCGCAGGCAGCTGTCAAGGTCGGTGTCGAACAGGGCCTGCAGGTCCGATCCGTAGAAATCCACGTCCCGAGACACCACGAATCGCTGCTCGGGCACCAGCGGCTGGGCCAGGGTAGCGGATCCCGCCAGCCCCGCCATCAGGCCGGCAATCGCCAACCTTTTCAACGCCCTTGCCGAAGCCCCCCACGCTTCCGCTTTCGCCCAAGCTGTTGTCCAGGCCATGACCATTGTCCTCCGCCGTTCTGTTCCAGCGTGGCACGGCCCGGCGCGCCAAGGCAACATGTGGCACCTCTCTGACCACCCCCCAACCTGCCGCACGGGGCTTAAGCCATTCTTCACCAGGATCTCGCAGGATGCGCGGCAATGTCAGACAGGAGCATCCGGTCCATGAGTCTTGCCAACAAACTGGCCGAGGAACGACGCGCGCGCCTGGCGGCCGAACGCCTGCTCGAACTCAAGCAGGCCGAGTTGTCGGCCGCCAACCGCAAGCTGGGGCGCCACGCCCTTGCCCTGACCAAGAAGATCGGCCGGACCGAGGCCGAGGTCGCCACCGTGCGCGACGAAAACGAACGCTTCAAATCCGATCTGACCGCCGCCAACCAGAAGATCGAACTGGCCGAACGGCGGCTGTGGCATTCCATCCAGTCGATCCGCGACGGGTTTGCCTTCTTCGATGCCGACAACATCATGATCGGGGCCAATTCGGCCTATCTCGCCCTGTTCGACGGCATGGACGAAATCGCCCCGGGCGTGGCCTATACCCGCATCCTGCAGGTCATGACCGAAGAGGGCATCGTCGACACCGGCGACATGCACCCCGCCGACTGGCGCCAGATGATGGCCGAACGCTGGCACCAGCCCACGCCCGAACCCATCAACATCCGCCTGTGGAACGACGAATACCTGCGCCTTGTCGACCAGCGCGGGCACGGGGGGGACGTGGTCAGCCTGGCGCTCAACATCACCGAAACCGTGCGCTACGAAGAACAGCTGAAGGCCGCGCGCACCCGGGCCGAGGCCGCCAACCGCGCCAAGTCCGCCTTCCTCGCCAACATGAGCCACGAAATCCGCACGCCCATGAACGGCGTCGTGGGCATGGCCGAACTGCTCGCCGATTCGGACCTGACCGAGGAACAGCGGCTGTACGTGTCGACCATCAAGAACTCGGGCGAGGCGCTGCTGGTCATCATCAACGACGTGCTCGACTATTCCAAGATCGAGGCGGAAAAGCTCACCCTGCACCCCGAACCCTTCGACCTCGAACGCTGCATCCACGAGGTCGTCACCCTGTTGCAGCCCACCGCCCGCGACAAGGGTCTGGCCCTGCTGATCGACTACGACATCTTCCTGCCCACCCGCTTCGTGGGCGACCCGGGGCGCATCCGCCAGGTGCTGACCAACCTCATCGGCAACGCGATCAAGTTCACCCTGACCGGCCATGTCCTGATCCGCGTCACCGGCGTGCCCGCCGGCGCGGGGGAAGAGGCCGCGATCCATGTCACCATCGAGGACACCGGCATCGGCATCGCGCCCGAACAGGTGAACCTGATCTTTGGCGAATTCAACCAGGTCGAGGGCCAACAGAACCGCCAGTTCGAGGGCACCGGGCTGGGCCTTGCCATCTCGCGCCGGCTGGTCGAGATGATGAAGGGCCGGATCTGGGTCGAAAGCGAGGTCGGCAAGGGGTCGTGCTTCGGCTTCCGCCTGACCATTCCCGCCGCCGACGGCCCGCAGCCCCAGGCCCCCCGCCTGCCCCATGGCCTGGACCGCGTGGTGGTCGTCGATCACCACAAGATCAACGCCTCGGTCCTGGAAAAACAATTGCGCCAGCTGGGGGTTGCGGTCACCTGCTGCTCCAGCACGCCCGAGGCCTTCGAGGTCATCGACCACAGTGTCGGGCTGATCATGTGCGAACATTCCATGGCCGAAATGGACGGGTTCGAACTGGCCGAGGCCCTGCGTGAAAAGGGCATCACCGCGCCCATCCTGATGCTCAGCGCGACGCCGGATTACGCCGAAAACGATCCCGCCCGGGCCCTGGTGACCGCCGTCCTGCAAAAGCCCTTGTCCCGCAGCGAGGTCTTCACCGCTCTCTCGAACCTGCCCGACATCACCCAGCCGGACCCGCCCGCGGCCCCGCCGCCTGCGCCCGCACAGGCCGAACCTGCAGCCAAGGGTCCCGCCCGGCCGCTCAAGGTGCTCGCGGCCGAGGACAACAAGACCAACCAGCTGGTGTTCCGCAAGATGATCAAGGACCTCGACATCGAACTGCGCTTTGCCTTCAACGGCGAAGAGGCGGTCGCCGCCCATGCCGAATTCGCGCCCGACCTGATCTTCATGGACATTTCCATGCCCGGCATGGACGGCAAGGAAGCCACCCGCCATATCCGCGCGGCCGAAAGCGGGACGGGCGCCCATGTGCCGATCATTGCCATGACCGCCCATGCCATGGACGGCGACCGCGAGGACATCCTGGCCTGCGGGCTGGACGATTACCTCACCAAGCCCCTGCGCAAGGCCACTATCCTGGACCGCATCGCCGAGTACTGCCCCGACGACGTCCGCCCGCCCCTGCCCGAACTTGCGTGATCGCTGCCCGGGCGCGTGGTCAGGCCGCCATGCCCGCGGCCTCGTATGGCCGGACAAAGACCGGCCGATCGGCTGCCGATTGTTCGGCGTCATAGCGATAGCCGCCATAGTCGAAATCGCGCAGCCCCAGCGGGTCGGTCAGCCGGTGCTGGATCACGAACCGCGCCATGCTGCCCCGCGCCCGCTTGGCAAAGAACGACACGATCTTCTGCTCGCCATCCTTGTCCTCCAGGAAGGTCGGCGTGATGATCCGCAGACCCAAAGCCTTCGGATCCACCGCCCCGAAATATTCCTGGCTGGCGCAATTCACCAGCGTATCGGTGCCCAAGGCCTCGGCCTGCACCTTCAAGGCCTTCGCCGGCCCGTCCCGCCAGTAGTCGTACAAGGACTTGCCCCGCCGCGTCTTCAGCCGGCTGCCCATCTCCAACCGGTAGGCCTGGATGGCGTCAAGCGGACGCAGCACGCCATAAAGTCCCGACAGAATGCGCAGGTGTCCCTGAGCCCAGGCCATCTCGTCGCCCTCAAGCGACCCCGCATCCAGCCCCTGGTAAGTGTCCCCCGCGAAGCACAGCACGGCCGGGCGCAGATCGTCGGCCCCGGGGGCCTCTGAAAACGCCTTGAACCGGTCGCGGTTCAGCCGGGCCAGGTCGTCGCTCAGCCCCATCAGGCCCTTCAGGTCCTTCAGCGTCAGGTTCCGCATGGTCTTGGCCAGCCGCTGGGCGTCGGCCTCGAACTCGGGCTTCGTCACCTCGACCGAGCGTTCGGTCCAATCCAGCCGCTTGGCCGGGGAAATCACCACAAGCATCCGCTGCTCCCGTCTCAATCATTCATACGGGCCACAAGATAGGGCGTTTCTCAGACGGCGTCACGCAACACGTCGAGGAAAGCCGCCCCGAACCGTTCCGCCTTGCGCGCGCCCAGCAACCGCTCCAACGACGCCTCGTCGCCCGAGCGCATCGCCGCCACCTTCGCCAGCTCGCCGGCCGAGCAGCTCAGCGGCTTTTCCGTCCCGTCAGACCCGCGCACCAACCCGGTCTGAGCCTCCTGCAGCCGGTCAAAGACATCCCCCGTCCCCCGCGCCGCCAGCTTGCGCCGGGCGGGATGGACGGCATCGATCGAAGCCCCCCGGATCACCTCCAGGAAATCGGCGCCGTAGCGCTCCAGCTTCTTGGCCCCGACCCCGCCGATCCCGGCCATCTGGTCCAGGGTCTCGGGCCGCACCTCGGCCATCTCGATCAGGGTCTTGTCGGTAAAGATGACATAGGCCGGCACCTGCGCCGCATCGGCCAGCGCCCGGCGCTTGGCCTTCAGGGCCGAGAACAGCGGCGCATCCTCGTCCGACACCATCGCTCGCACGGCCGGGGTGGACACCGCCTTCTTCACGCTGTCGGCCCGCAGGGTGATGTCCTGTTCGCCGCGTAGGATGGGTCGCGCGGTTTCTGTCATCCGCAGGGCCCCGTGGCGCTCCGGATCCGGCCGCACCAGGTCGCGACCCATCATCTGCCGGAAGATCGCCTGCCACTGCCGCTTGTCATAGGCCGTGCCCACGCCGAAGGTCGGCAGGCTGTCATGGCCCCGATCCCGCACCTTGTCGGTCAGGTTGCCCAGCAGGATGTCGGTCAGGTGCCCGGTGCCGAAATACTCGCCCGTCCGCAGGATCGCCGACAGGGCCATGCGCACCGGGGTGGTGCCGTCGAAGGTCTCGGCCGGCCGGTCACACGTGTCGCACTGGCCGCAGGTCACCTCGGTTTCGCCGAAATAGCCCAGCAGGGCCTTGCGCCGGCAATCCAGAGCCTCGGCCAGCCCCAGCAGGGCGTTCAGCCGGGCATGATCGGCCGCCCGCCGTTCGGGCGGCGCCTGCCCCTCGTCGATCTGGGCCCGGCGCAGGCGGATGTCCTCGGGGCCGAACAGGGTCAACGTCTCGGCCGGCCCGCCATCGCGGCCCGCGCGGCCGATCTCCTGGTAATAGCTCTCGATGGATTTCGGCAGATCCGCATGGGCGACCCAGCGGATGTCGGGCTTGTCGACCCCCATGCCGAAGGCCACGGTGGCCACCACGATCAACCCGTCCTCGCGGGCGAAGCGCGCCTCGACCGCCCGCCGGTCGGCCGGATCCATGCCCCCGTGGTAGGCCACGGCCGGATGCCCCTCGACATCCAGGGCCCGGGCCAGGTCCTCGGTCTTGGCCCGGGTCGCGCAATAGACGATGCCGCACTGGCCCCGCCGCGCCCCGGCGAACTCCAGGATCTGCTGGCGGGGGCGGTTCTTGACCCCGAAGGCCAGGTGAATGTTGGGCCGGTCGAACCCGCGCAGGAACTGCCGCGGCGCGGCACCCCCGGCAAACAGCTTTTCGACGATTTCAGCCCGGGTTTCCGCATCGGCCGTGGCCGTGAAGGCCGACAGGGGCACGTCCAGGGCCTGGCGCAAGGCGCCGATGGCCAGGTAGTCGGGCCGGAAATCATGGCCCCACTGGCTGACGCAATGCGCCTCGTCCACGGCGATCATCGACACGCCCGCCCGGCGCAGCGACGCAACCGCCCCCGACGAGGCCAACCGTTCCGGCGCCATGTACAGCAGTTTCAGCCGGCCCTCGCGCAGCGCCTCCTGCACGGCGGCGGTTTCCTCTTCGGTATTGCCCGAGGTCAGCGCGCCCGCCGCGACACCGACTTCCTGCAGCGCGCGGACCTGGTCGCGCATCAGGGCAATCAATGGGGACACCACAAGCGTCACGCCCTCGCCCATCAGGGCCGGCAACTGGTAGCACAGCGACTTGCCCCCGCCGGTGGGCATGATGGCCAGCACGTTTTCACCCGATGCGACGGCCGAGACGATCTCTTCCTGTCCAGGGCGGAACGCATCGAATCCGAAAACGTCGCGCAACAACGGAAGGGCGCCGGTCATGGTCTACCTCGGAAGTACTGCCTGCTCTTTAGGTGAATCATCGCAGATGAAGATTCGGTGAACAAGCCCGGTCACGCCAGGCCGACCGCCCGCCCCCCCGCGCGGACAAGAAAATTCGACGAATTTTCTCGGCCAGGCCGCGCCGGATCAATAGAACCCGAAGATCGTCGGCAGCACGTACTGGCGCAGGGAAATCACGATGATCAGGGCCACCAGCGGGGCCAGGTCCAGCGTCCCGGTGTTGGGCAGGATGTTCCGGATCGGCCGGTAGATCGGTTCCAGCAGCTGGTTCAGGCCCGACCAGATCTGGTAGACCAGCGGCTGCCGGGTATTGAGCACCTGAAAGTTGATCAGCCAGCTCATGATGATGTGCACGATCATGATGAAATACACCACGCTCAGGATCAGCTGCAGCGGCCCATAGATCGCCATCATCTTACCAATCTCCTCTTTCCGTATCCAAAAATCGGCCCCTAGCACCTAATCGCGCCATCCCCCCAGAGCAAGACCTGACGCAATCGCAATCCAACTAGCTCTTGCGGTTAAGCGAATTTCGTTGCCATAACGAGAACATCAAACGAGATCAGGCAATGACGGACATCCGCGCCAAGAACAGGCGAATATGGGGCTGGTACTTCTTTGACTGGGCCAGCCAGCCCTATAACACGTTGCTTGTTACCTTCATATTTGCCCCATACATCAGAGAGTTACTGGGCGACGGGTCGACCGCTCAATCGGCCTGGGGCTTTGGCGTGGGCGCCGCCGGAGTGGTCATTGCCCTCTTGGCCCCGGTGCTTGGGGCCATGGCCGACCTGTCCGGCAACCGGCTGCGATGGGTCTGGGTGTTCTCTGCCCTCTACATAATCGGGGCCGGAGGCCTTTGGTTTGCCGCCCCCGGCCAATTCGACCTGGTGCGCACGCTCGTCCTTTTTGCCATCGGCATGATCGGCATGGAATTCGCCACGATTTTCACCAATTCCATGCTGCCGGACCTGGGAAGCCGCTCGGAAATCGGCCGGATTTCCGGAAACGGCTGGGCCTTCGGCTATCTCGGCGGGTTGGTCGCCCTGGTCGTCATGCTGGTCTTTTTCGCCGAAAGCGCCGAGACCGGGCGGACCTTCGTCGGCCGCGCCCCCGCCCTGGGCCTGGACCCCGACGCCCGCGAAGGCACCCGCTTTGTCGGCCCGCTGACCGCGCTCTGGTACATCCTGTTCATGGTGCCCTTCTTCCTGTGGGTCCGCGACCCGGCCCCGCGCAAGGCCCCGAAGGGCGCATTGCGCGCCGCCCTGCGCGACGTGGCGGGCACGATCCGCTGCCTGCCCCGCAAACCGTCCCTCTTCGCCTTCCTGGGCTCATCGATGTTCTACCGAGACGGGCTGAACGGCATGTACGCCTTTGGCGGCATCTATGCCTCGGGCGTGCTGGGCTGGACGGTTGTCGACGTGGGCATCTTCGGCATTGCCTCGATCATCTGCGGAGCCCTGTTTGCCTGGCTGGGCGGCCATGCCGACGACCGCTTCGGCCCCAGGCCGGTGATCACCGTCTGCATCCTGGTGCTGACCCTTGTGGCCATCGCCATCATCTTCGTCAGCCCCACCCGGGTCTTCGGCCTGCCCGTGCCCGACGGATCGCCCCTGCCCGACATCGCCATGTACGCCATGGGCGCGCTGATCGGGGCGGCCGGGGGCGTCCTGCAATCGGCCAGCCGCACGATGATGGTCCGCCAGGCCGACCCGCGCCGCATGACCGAGGCGTTCGGCCTTTACGCCCTGGCCGGCAAGTCCACCAGTTTCCTCGCCCCCCTGGCCATCGGCATCGTCACCTGGCTGTCTCACAGCCAGCAAATCGGCGTGAGCCCGCTCATTGTGCTTTTCCTCGCCGGGCTGATCCTGCTGAAATGGGTCAAGCCCGACGGAGATTCACACAGCCGAGAGTCCGATCCATGCGTTACCCCTTAACGATCCTTCTGTTTCTTGCCGCCCTCACCGGCTTGACCCTGGGCACCGCCGGCCCCGGCGCGGCCCAGGCCCTGGCCAAGGACCTGTTCGGAGCCAAGACCGACGGCTCCCCCCACCTGTCCGAACCCTTCGGCTTCTATTCCAAGGGCTGCCTGGCCGGAGGCGTCGAGCTGCCCGAAACCGGGCCGACCTGGCAGGCCATGCGCCTGTCGCGCAACCGCAACTGGGGCCATGCCGACACGATCGACTACATCCGCAACCTGTCGGCCTTCGCCGCCAAACAGCCGGGGTGGCAGGGGCTTTACGTGGGCGATATCTCGCAGCCCCGCGGAGGCCCGATGACCTCGGGCCACCGAAGCCACCAGATGGGCCTGGACGTGGACATCTGGATGCTGCCGGCCTCGCGGCTGAACCTGTCGCGCCAGTTCCGCGAGAACATCTCGTCGATTTCGGTGACCACGGGCAACGAGGCCTATGTCAACGACAACTGGAGCACCCCGCATTTCCGCATCCTGCGCGAGGCGGCCAAGGACCGGCGGGTCGAACGGATATTCGTGTCGCCCGGCGTCAAGGTGCAGCTGTGCAAGCAGGAAACCGGCAACCGGCGCTGGCTGCGCAAGATCCGGCCCCTGGGCTATCACAACTACCACTTTCACGTGCGGCTGGAATGCCCCCGCCGGGCCAGCGGCTGCGTCAAGCAGGACGCCCCCCCGCCCGGAGACGGCTGCGACGAGGCCCAGCAATGGGTGAACAACATCGTCAATCCGCAGCCGCCCAAGCCGCGCGATCCCGATGCGCCCCGGCGGGTGCCCCAGCCCCATCCGCGCACCTTTGTCATGTCCGACCTGCCGCAGGCCTGCGCGGTCGTGCTGAACCCCTCGTGATCCTGATCCCGATCCTGTCCCTTGCCCGACCAGCGGTGGCATCCAGGTGATCACACGTGCCGCGGCCCGGCTGGCCCAGATTCTGGCCCTGACCCTGACCTTGGCCCTGGCCGCCCTCGCCAGCCTTCCCCAGCCCGCCCGGGCCGACCCGCCGGCTCAGCTGATCGGAAGCCTGACCCTGACCCATCCGGGCAAGTGGTTCGGCGGCTTTTCCGGGCTGGCGATGGCGCCGGACGGAGGCTCGGCCCTGCTGATCACCGACCGGGGCCGCTCGGCCCGCGTCCGGCTGGAGCGGCAGGCTGACGGGCGTTTGATCGGGGCCCAGGGTTGGAAAAGCGCGCGGCTGCTGGGCACGGACGGCGCAGCCCTGCCCCGAGAGCGCACCGATTCCGAGGGGCTGGCCCTGTTGCCCGATGGCCGGATCTGCATCTCGTTCGAGAACATCGCCCGGGTCGAATGCCGCGACCGCATCGACGGGGTGCCGACGATCGTGCCCGGTGTGCGCGAGTTCGAGGGCATGCCGGTGAACGGCAGCCTGGAGGCCCTGGCCGTGGACGAACAGGGCGCGCTTTACACGATACCGGAAAATGCGCCGGCCCGGGACGGGCGCATCCCGGTCTACCGCCGGCAGGACGACAGCTGGTCGGTGGCCTTCCACCTGCCCGCGCAGGGCGGGTTCCGGCCGGTCGGGGCGGATATCCTGGAGGGCCAGCTGTACGTGCTGTTGCGCAGCTTTGGCCCGCTGGGCTTTCAGTCTCGGCTGATGCGCCTGCCCCTGGCGGGCGGCGTGGTCGAGCGGCTGATGCAGACCGGGCCGGGCGTGCATGACAACCTGGAAGGGCTGTCGGTGTGGCGGGACGGTGATGGGGCACTGGTGGCCAGCATGATCGCCGACGACAACCAGAACTGGTTCCAGCGGAGCGAGATCGTCGAGTACCGCGTACCGGAACCGGGCCGGGTGGAGGGGGCTCTGCCCCCGTCCTTCTGCGAAGGACTCCCCCGGGGTACTTGAGAAGAGAAAGAAGCAGCAGGGCGGGGCGGGCCCCCGAGTGACTTGCATCTTGGAGGTCTTGCATCGGGGGGGCGAAGCCGATAAGCGCGCCCATCCGCTGCGAATGCGGCGGAACAAGTCGCCGCAACCTTGTCAAAACGGGCATCTAGATATGACACGTACTCTCTGGCCGGGAATCCTGGCCATGGCCGCCATCGTGGTGGCTTCGAATATCCTGGTCCAGGTTCTGTTCGGCCAATGGCTGACCTGGGGGGCCTTTACCTATCCGCTGGCGTTCCTCGTGACCGACCTGACCAACCGGCTTTACGGGCCGGCGCAGGCGCGCAAGGTCGTGCTGGCCGGCTTTGCCGTGGGCGTGGCCTGTTCCTTCGTGGGCACCCAGATCATGGGCGAATACGGGCCGCTGGTGACGTTGCGCGTGGCCGTGGCCTCGGGGCTGGCGTTCCTGACGGCGCAACTGGTCGACGTGGCGGTGTTTTCCGCGCTGCGGGGCCGGGCCTGGTGGCAGGCACCGCTGGCCTCGACCCTGATCGGGGCGACGCTGGACACCGCGCTGTTCTTCACCATCGCCTTTTCGGCCGCGTTGAGCGCGATGGAACCGGCCAATGACGTTAGCTGGGCGAACGAAGCCCTGCCGCTGCTGGGCAGCGGACCTGTCGCGCCTCTTTGGGTGTCGCTGGCCGTGGCCGACTGGGGGGTGAAGCTTTCCTTGGCGCTGATCGCGCTGGTGCCCTTCCGCCTGATCGTGCAGCGGCTGACGGCGAAATCTGCATTTATCTGAAGATTTCGCTTGGTGAAAAGCCCGGGTCCATGTCACGCTGGACCCAGGTTTCAACAGATTGAAAGGAGGTGGTCCAGTGTCGAGAAAGGTATTGGAGCGAGGTGTCGGGACAGGTCCGGAGGCAGCCCACTAAGGCAGCCCTTGGCGGTTGGTCCATCGGATGAACGGGGTGTTTCGGCACCCGGTCTGACCGACCCACCTCCCAATCTTTCGAGAGGGCCGTTCGGGCAACCGGGCGGCCCTTTTCCGTGTCGGCCCTTTTCATGCCCGCCTTGTTCATGCCCGCCTTTTTGCTGGCCACCTTTTTGCTGGCCACCTTTTTCCTGTCTAAAAAGTGGCTTAAGTATCGCCCCATGCTGCGCATAACCGACAAGATCGCCCTGCAGGACTGGGAACTGACCGAGCAATTCGTGCGGGCCAGCGGCCCCGGCGGGCAGAACGTGAACAAGGTATCAACGGCCGTCGAGCTGCGCTTCGAGGCCGAACGCTCGCCCGCCCTGACCCCACCGGTCAAGGCCCGGTTGAAACGGCTGGCCGGGCGGCGCTGGACGCTGGACGGGGCGATCGTGTTGTTTTGCGACGAAACCCGCAGCCAGGCCCGCAACCGCGAGATCGCGCGCGACCGCCTGGCCGAGCTGATCCGCAAGGCCCTGGTCGCCCCCAAGCGCCGGATCGCGACGAAACCGACCCGGGCCTCGCAACGCCGGCGCGTGGACGCCAAGAAACAGCGCGGGGCGGTCAAGGCCCTGCGCGGCAAGGTCGGCGACGAGTGACCCCGCCGGGCCCGCCATGCGCCCCACCGGACGACACAGGTTGCGCATCCTTCCGGTCCCCCCCTATCGTTCCGCCCAGCAAGGGAAAGGGAGGGACAACCCCATGCGACTGAAGGACAAGACAGCGATCGTCACCGGAGGCGGGTCAGGCTTTGGCGCGGGCATCGCCCGCAAGTTCACGGCCGAAGGCGCGCGGGTCATGGTGGCCGACATCAACGCAGACGCGGCGGCCGAGATCGCCAGGGACATCGGCGGAATCGCCCAAGAGGTCGACGTGGCCAGCGCCGCCTCGGTCCAGGCAATGGCCGAAGCCGCCCTCGGCGCGCTCTGCCATGTCGACATCCTGGTCAACAATGCGGGCATCACCCACCTGCCGACCCCGATGGAAGACGTCACCGAGGACGAATTCGACCGGGTCATGGCCGTCAATTGCAAGTCGGTCTACCTGACGGCCAAATCCTTGGTGCCCCACATGAAATCGCGCGGCAGCGGAGCCATTCTGAACGTCGCCTCGACCGCCGGCGTGTCGCCCCGGCCCCGCTTGAACTGGTACAACGCGTCGAAGGGCTGGATGATCACGGCCACCCGCACCATGGCCGTCGAACTGGCCCCCGCCGGCATCCGCGTCAACGCGGTCAACCCGGTGGCCGGGGAAACCCCCCTGCTGAAATCCTTCCTGGGCGAGGACACCCCCGACATGCGCGCCAAGTTCCTGTCGACCATCCCGATCGGCCGGTTCTCGACCCCCGAGGACATTGCCAACGCCGCCTGTTACCTCTGCTCGGACGAGGCCAGCATGATCACCGGCGTCGCCATGGAAATCGACGGCGGCCGCTGCATCTAGCGCCCCAAACGCCCCGCAAGGGGCGCACCGCGCCTGCGAAGCAGGCGCAAAACCTCTCGTGCGCCCCGCAGGGGCGCTCAATCAAGGAAAGACCCCGCCATGCAGCCCGGACCCAGGAACCTGATCACCGACATCGCCGGCCTCAAGGTCGGCAACGCCGCCGATCCCGCGCTGAAATCCGGCACCACCGTGCTGACCGCCGACGCCCCCTTCACCGCCTCGGTCCATGTCATGGGCGGAGGCCCCGGCACCCGCGAAACCGACCTGCTCGCGCCCGACAAGTCGGTCGCCCAGGTCGATGCCCTGGTCCTGTCCGGAGGCTCGGCCTTCGGGCTCGACGCCTGCGGTGGGGTCATGCAGGTCCTGCGCGACCAGGGCCGGGGCTTTAGGGTCGGCCCCGCGATCATCCCGCTGGTGCCCGGGGCGATCATCTTCGACCTGCTCAATGGCGGCGACAAGGGCTGGACCGACACGCCCTACCCGGCCCTGGGTCAGGCGGCCTGCCGCGCCGCATCAACCAGCTTTGACCTGGGCAGCGAAGGCGCGGGCACCGGCGCCCTGACCGCCCGGATGAAGGGCGGGCTCGGCTCCGCCTCGCTGGTCCTCGACAGCGGCATCACCGTCGGCGCGCTCGTCGTGGCCAACCCCATGGGCGCCGTCACCACCCCCGGAGACCGCCATTTCTGGGCCGCCCCCTTCGAAATCGACGGCGAGTTCGGCGGCCTCGGCCCGGATCCCGCCAGCGGCCTCGGCCGTCAGCTCGACAGCCTCAAGACCCGCGCCTTCCTGTCCCAGGCCACCGCCAACAACCAGCCCGACGACCAACCCGGAGAACGGGCCAACACGACCATTGCCATCGTCGGCACGGACGCGGCCCTGACCAAGGCCGAATGCCAGCGCCTGGCCATCGCCGCCCATGACGGGATCGGCCGGGCCACTCTGCCCGCCCATGCGCCCGGCGATGGCGACCTGGTCTTTTCCCTGTCCACCGGGGCAAAGGCCGTGGCTTCCGAAACCCGCAGCCTGGACACGATCTGCCATGCCGCCGCGCTCTGCCTGTCGCGCGCCATCGGCCGGGCCATCTACCACGCCCGCCCCGCACCCGGAGACCTCCTGCCCTGCTGGTCGGACCTCAACGGCTGACAACGCGCAAGGGTGTCAAACGGCAAACGGCAAACGGCCGCGACAAGGTCACGGCCGTTCGGAATGCGATGAAAGAGGTGCCCGGCCCGGTGGCCCGGCCCCCTCCTATTCGCTGCCTTATTCGCTCACGCTCACCAGGTAGGCGTAGATGTCGTCGCCGCCCTTGCGAAGCTTGAAGGCCATCTTCGACTTGGCCCCGCTGTCATCCAGCTGCTCCTCCAGCCAGGCGCTGGGGTCCAGCAGGTAGGCGGTGAAATTGTCGAAATCCCAGACCGCGCCAGATTCGCCCACGGCCTTGATCGAGTCGCCGTAGTTGAAATCGGCTCCGGCGACCGGACGGCCGATCACGCCGTACAGGTTCGGGCCAGTCTTGCCGCCCTTCACGATCACGTCACCGGCGTCCGAAACGATCTCGTGACAGGCCTTGCACTTCCTGAAATCTTTCTCGCCCTTGCCGGCGTCGCCGGTTTCGTGCCCAGCTGCCAGGACCGGCGCGGCCAGAAGGCCCGCGATCACGGTTGCAACGATGCGGTGCATGGTGTCCTCACTCCTTGGTTCTTCCAAAGGAAAGTGTCCGCGCCGCCGATCAGAGTCAACGGCACCTTAGGCGCACACCTCCAAGTCGATCCTAGGCGAAAAGGGGCCTGCCTCCCAAGCCCGCATCCGGCGCCGAAATGCCGCATGCCCTGAACCCTGCCCAAGGCACGCGATCCCGAACGGCCCGGGCATGCCGGCCCAGACATGATCCGACCGGAAACCACTGCGGTGACCGGGGACTTGCCATGCTGTCTGCCACATCCTATCTGCCCGCGGATGACCGAGATACCCGCCTGGGTCGACGGCCGCCTGACGCCTGTCGACAAACTTCACGCCCATGTCGCAGGGCTGCGCCACAAGGCCGTATCGGTCTTTGTCAGGCGCGGCTCCGAGATCCTGCTGCAACGCCGATCCCTGTCCAAGTACCACACGCCGGGGCTCTGGGCGAACACCTGCTGCACCCACCCGCACTGGAACGAACCCCCCCGCGCCTGTGCCCTGCGCCGCCTGCAGGAAGAGCTCGGACTAAGCGGACTGGACCCGGTGTTCCGCCAGCAACTCGAATACCGGGCGGATGTCGGCGACGGGCTTGTCGAACACGAAGTCGTCGACGTCTTCGTCGCCGAAGCCCCCCAAAAAATGGATCTCACCCCCAACCCCGGCGAGGTCATGGACACCCGCTGGACCCCCCTGCCCGCCCTGCAGACCGAAATCGCCAAAACGCCCGCACGTTTCACACCCTGGCTCCGGATCTACCTCGACCAGCATCTCGAAACCATCCTCGGGCACGTCTGACCCGCAGGACAGACAACACGCACCTGCTTCTTTCTCTTCTTAAATACCCAATTCCTGGCGGCATCGCCCTTGGCACGGTCGGATTTGGGTATCTGGAAAGAGAAAGAAGCAGCAATGTCCAGGCATGACCCCACCGTTCCGTAGGCCGCCCCTGATCCGCTGTCAAAAGGACATGGCGGCGTCGACGGCGCGTTTCCAGCGATCATAACCGGTCGCACGTGCGCTGGCGTCTTCGGCAGGTTCGAACCGGCGGTCAAGCGCCCAGGTCTCGGCGAAGCCGGCCGCATCCGGATAGATCCCGGCCCGCATCCCCGCCAGCCATGCTGCACCCAGGGCCGTCGTCTCGGCCATTACCGGGCGGTCGACCGGCGCACCCAGCACGTCGGACAACCGCTGCATCGTCCAGTCGCTGGCCACCATCCCGCCATCCACGCGCAACACCGTGTCCGCATGGCCTGCCCCGTCAGCGCGCATCGCTTCCCACAGGTCGCGCGTCTGGAAGGCCACGCTCTCCAGCGCCGCCCGTGCAAATTCCGCCCGACCCGACCCGCGCGTCAGACCAAACACGGCCCCCCGGCACTCGGGCGCCCAGTACGGCGCGCCCAGCCCCGTGAACGCTGGCACCAGCGTCACCCCTTGGAGTGCATCTGCCTGTGCCGCCAGGGCCCCGCTCTCTGCCGCCGACCCGATGATCTGCAACGCATCGCGCATCCATTGCACCACCGCCCCCGCCACGAAGATCGACCCTTCCAGCGCATAGGTCACCTGCCCGTCCAGCCGGTAGGCAATCGTCGTCAGCAGCCGGTGGGTCGAGCGCACCCGTGTCCCCCCGGTATTCATCAGCGCGAAACACCCGGTGCCGTAGGTCGATTTCAGCATCCCCGGTTCGAAACAGGCCTGACCCAGTGTGGCCGCCTGCTGATCTCCGGCCACGCCGAGGATCTTCACAGGTGTCCCCAGCACCTCCGTCTCGCCGAAGTCGGCCGCGCAATCCAGCACCTCGGGCAGCATCGCCCGCGGCACACCGAAAAGCGCGCACAGGTCCGTGCTCCAGTCGCCCGCCCCGATGTCGTACAAAGCCGTCCGCGCGGCGTTGGTCGCATCGGTCACGTGCCGCTTGCCCCCGGTCAGCCGCCAGATCAGGTAGCTGTCGACCGTGCCGAACAGCAGGTCGCCCCGTTCAGCCCGCCCCCGGGCGCCCGGGTACTGGTCCAGGATCCAGGCCAGCTTGGTCGCCGAGAAATACGGATCCAGCAACAGGCCCGTGGCATCGGTCACCAGCCCTTCGTGCCCCTGCTCGCGCAGCTTCGCACAGAACCCCGCCGTCCGCCGGTCCTGCCAGACGATCGCCCGGCCCAGCGCCTGGCCAGTCTCGCGGTCCCACACCAGCGTCGTTTCCCGCTGGTTTGTGATGCCGATCCCGGCAATCTCCGCCCCCGACAGCCCGGCCTTTCCGACCGCCCCGCGCAGGGTCGTCACCACGCTGTCCCAGATCTCTTCCGGTTCGTGCTCGACCTGCCCCGAGGCCGGGTAGTACTGCGGAAACTCTTGCTGAGCCGTCGCCACGGCCCGCATCTTCCCGTCGAAAACGATGGCCCGCGTTGACGTCGTGCCCTGATCGATGGCGATCACATGGCTCATGATCCGGTCTCCTCCTGTCGCTTGGCCGCCCGCTGCGCCATGAAGGCATCCAGCGCCGCGGCCTCATCTTTCGTGACCCGCAGGCCCAGCTTGGTCCGCCGCCACAACACGTCCGCCGCCCGGCGCGCATATTCCCGGTCCATCAGCCAGCAGACCTCGGCCTCGGTCAGGCCGCCCCCGAAATCGCGGCCCAGCTCCGAGGCACTCGCGGCCTCTCCCAGCACCTCAGCCGCCTCTGTCCCGTAGGTCCGGAACAGGCGCAGGGCCTCGGCCCCGCCCAGGAACGGGTACCGCGCGCTCAGGGCCAGCACCGCGCCCGGCACATCACCCACGGCAATGTCACCCCCGGGCAAGGGTACCCCGGCCGTCCACGGCCCCTGGTACACGCCCAGCGCCGATCCGATCTTTTCCAGCGCCGATTCCGCCAGCCGCCGGTAGGTCGTGATCTTGCCCCCGAAGACCGACAGCAACGGGGCGGCCGTGTCCTCGAGCGTCAGCACGTAATCCCGCGTCGCCGCCGTGGCCGAGCTGGCCCCGTCGTCATAAAGCGGCCGCACCCCGGAATAGCGCCAGACGATGTCGTCGCGCGTGACCGGCCGCCGGAAATATTGCGAGGCAAAGGCCAGCAGGTAGTCGGCCTCGGCATCGGTGCATTCGGGCGCGGTTTCGGGATCGGGATGATCCTGGTCGGTCGTGCCGATCAGGGTGAAATCCTGTTCATAGGGAATGGCGAAGATGATCCGCCCGTCGGTGCCTTGAAAGAAATAGGCCCGGTCGTGGTCGAACAGCCGCTTCGTCACGATATGGCTGCCCCGCACCAGCCGCACCTTTTCGCGCGTGTTCACATGGGCCACCCGGCCCAGCACATCCGCCGCCCAGGGCCCGCCCGCATTGACCAGCAGCCGGGCCTCGTGGCGGGTCTCCAGGCCCTCGCCATCGCGGCAGGTGATCTGCCAGTGATCGGCATGGCGGATGGTCGACACGACCTCGGTCCGGGTCAGGATGGTCGCGCCGCGCGCCTCGGCGTCGCGGGCGTTCAGCACCACCAGGCGCGCATCCTGCACCCAGCAGTCGGAATATTCGAACGCCGCCGCGAACCGGTCCTGCAGGGGCTGGCCCGCCGGATCGGCCGCCAGGTCCAGGCGCTTGGTGCCCGGCAAGATCTCGCGCCCGCCCAGGTTATCGTACATCATCAGCCCCGCCCGGATCATCCAGGACGGCCGCTTGCCCTTCATCCAGGGCATCACCCTGTTCAGCAGTTTCGCGGCGGGCGTTTCGGTGTCGAACCGCATGTCCCGCGACAGGGGCAGCACGAACCGCATGGGCCAAGAGATATGGGGCATCGCCCGCAGCAGGGTCTCGCGTTCTTCCAGCGCCTCGCGCACCAGGCGGATCTCGAAATACTCCAGGTAGCGCAGCCCGCCATGGAACAGCTTGGTCGAGGCCGAGGACGTGGCCTGCGCCAGGTCCCCCTTTTCGGCCAGCGTGACCGACAGGCCCCGGCCCACCGCATCCCGCGCGATGCCGCATCCGTTGATGCCGCCTCCGATGACAAAAATGTCGTCCATGCCTGCGCCCCGTTCCCGATTCCGGCCCTGTCTAAAGCGCCGACCGGGCGGGCTTCAACCGCCAAGACCCGGCTGCGCCCGGCGTTTAACGAGGGTAGGCCGGATCAGCCGAAGATCCAGCACGGCGATGATTGACGCGGCAATGACCGCCGCAACCAGCACGCCTTTCGACACCGTGCCCATGGCCCCCTGGATGCGAAGGGCATGGATGGCGGTGGTGATGACCACGCCCAGCGCCAGGGCATTGTGCAGCCAGCGCCACAGGCGGGGCGGCAGGGCCAGCCGGCGGCGCAAGGCCACAAGCAGGGCGGTTGCGAGGATGCCCCACATGGCCAGGAATCCATGGACGGAAAACGGGGTGGGCGCGCGCAACAGCAGCACGTCGATCGTGTCCATTGGGCTGGTCAGGTACAGCCCGCCCACGTGCACGGCCACGCCGATCCCCAGCAGCGTGCCCACCCGCCTGTGCCAGCGCACGGCCATCGCAGGCGACAGCCCGGGCAGGTATCCCGCCGCCAGCAGGGGCTGCGCCAGCATCAGCGACAGGCAGGCAATCCCGGCAAAGCCGCCCAGGATATAGGCAGCGTCGCGCCAGGCCAGGTAAGGGCTGAACCCGGCCACGATCACCGGCCCCACCATCAGGGCCAGCACCGCCCCCCAGATCAGCAGGGCCGTCATCCGCATGGGAAACCGGATCAGGCCGGGGCCAGCACGAAATCGGCCGTGACCGAGGTATCGCTGGCCGAGGGCATCACCGGCCGCAGGAACACCGTCTTGAACTGGCTGTCATCGTAAGCCAGGTGCGCATGGGGCTGGCCGAAATTGGGCACGATCTGCTCCATCTCCAGCTCGAACAGGCCGCCCGGCCCGGTCAGCACTGACCCATGGTTGCGCGGCTCGCGCTCTCCGCCCAGCACGGTCGCCGCCCAGATCTGGATGCGCACGTTCTGCAACGCCGCCCCGTCTCCGGCCCGCACCACCTTGCCCCGCACGAAGAAGCCGTCGCCCAGCTTGTCGACCATCGGCGCATTGGGCCGGTAATTGTTGCTGCCACCCCGCATCGACTGCGTCGGCGCATAGGTCGAGGCCCAAGCGCCCATCGGCCCCAGCCCAGCCCCAACCGAGACCAGCCCGGCAGAAACCAACCCCGCGGACATCAGGAACGAACGGCGATTGTAGAAAGGTGCATTCATCAAGGTCTCTCCCCTGCACGAAAGGGGGCCCGGCCGCGCCTGTCACGGCGCGCCAAGGACCCGGCGTGGATGATTACGCCCCCGATGATAGCCCGCACGCCCCAACCGCACATCCCGCCGCCCCCCACAATACCGTGAACGCAGGCCCAACCTTCCGGGATAAAACACTTGTCACCACGGCACTTCTTGCCAAAACTCCCCTCCCGAAGGCTGCCGACCACAGATCCGCACAGACAGGCCGCCACAACAGGGAGTTCACAAGATGACCCGTTCCACCCTGCGCCTCGGCGCTGCCAGCGCCCTTGCCCTGCTGACCGGCCTCGGCGCCGCCCAGGCCCGTGACGCCATCACCATCGCCATGCAGCTTGAACCGCCGCATCTCGACCCGACCTCGGCCGCCGCCCAGGCCATCGATTCGGTCGTCTACACCAACATCTTCGAAGGCCTCACCCGCTTCATGGGCGACGGCTCGGTCGTGCCCGGACTCGCCGAAAGCTGGGACATCTCGGACGACGGCCTGACCTATACCTTCCACCTGCGCGACGGCGTCACCTTCCACGACGGCACCACCATGGACAGCGCCGACGTCAAGTTCTCGCTCGACCGGGCCCGCGCCGATGACAGCCAGAACGCCCAGAAGGCCCTGTTCGCCGGCATCGCCAGCGTCGACACCCCCGACCCGCTGACCGTCACCGTGACCCTGTCCGAACCCAACGGCAGCTTCCTGTTCAACATGGCCTGGGGAGACGCCGTCATCGTCGCCCCCGAAACCATCGACACCATCACCACCGCCCCCGTGGGCACCGGCCCCTACACCCTGTCCGACTGGGTCCAGGGCGACCGGATCGAGCTGACCCGCAATCCCGAGTACTGGGGCGACCAGCCGGCCATGGCCACCGCCACCTTCAAGTTCATCTCGGATCCCACCGCCGCCTTTGCCGCCATGATGGCCGAGGATGTCGACGTCTTCACCGGCTTCCCCGCCCCCGAAAACCTGCCCCAGTTCGAGGCCGATCCCCGCTTCCAGGTCCTCGTCGGCTCGACCGAGGGCGAAACCATCCTGTCGACCAACAACCAGATGGCCCCCCTCGACGACGTCAAGGTCCGCGAGGCCATCGCCCACGCCATCGACCGCCAGGCCATCATCGACGGGGCCATGTTCGGCTATGGCACGCCCATCGGCACCCATTTCGCCCCCCACAACCCGGCCTATGTCGACCTGACGGGCAATTCCGCCTACGACCCTGAAAAGGCCAAGGAATTGCTGGCCGAGGCCGGCTATCCCGACGGCTTCTCAACCACCCTGAAACTGCCGCCCCCCTCCTACGCCCGCCGTGGCGGCGAAATCGTCGCCGCCCAGCTGCGCGCCGTGGGGATCGAGACCGAGATTTCCAACCTCGAATGGGCGCAATGGCTGGAGCAGGTCTTCAAGGGCAAGGATTTCGGCCTGACCATCGTCAGCCACACCGAACCCATGGACATCAACATCTATGCCCGGCCGGACTATTACTTCCAGTACGACAACCCGGACTTCCAGGCCCTGATGACCGAGCTTGACGCCACCACCGACCCCGACGCCCGGGCAAAGCTGCTGGGCCAGGCCCAGACCATGATTTCCGAGGATTATGTGAACGGCTACCTCTTCCAGCTCGCCGCCCTGACGGTCGCCAAGGCCGGGATCGAGGGCCTCTGGTCCAACGCCCCCACCGCCGCCACCGACCTGACCGGCGTCACCTGGGACGACTGATCCGGGTCATGTAAAACGAACGAAGGCCCCGGAATCCGGGGCCTTTTTTCATGGCGGACCCCCGCCGGCTGCTACGCGTCGTCCGCGTGGTTTCGTTTCCACCAGTCGCGCATGGCGTAGAACACGTCCTCCATGTCCTTCGCCAACGGAGCCGGGCTGCTGTCGCTCTTCGAGCTACCGGAATACCGCCAAGCCTACGTCCACCGGATCGCGGCCTGCAAGGATCAGAACGTGTCGCATTGCCTGGGCTGAAGCCGGGTCGGGAACCCAGGCCTGGCCGCTGTCTGTCAGTGTTTGTCGCCGGTACGCAAACGGCTCATTGTGACCGGTGTGATCCCTAGAAAGGATGCGATCAACACATGGGGAAAAATGTCTTCATAGCCGGGGAATGCCTGGCGAAACCATGTGAGCCGTTCAGCCCCTTTCAGGGCGGCAAGGCACCATTCCCGATCGACCTTCCGGCTTAGCGCGTCCCGCAGAACACCATTGGCCCAATTCCGGATGGGTTCAGATGACATCATCCGCTTTGACAACAGATCGCTGTCGATCCTTGCAAGCAGGGCATCGGCCGTTGCCACAATGGACACAAGCGACACGCCATTCCGCGTCCGAGCGATATTCGGCGTGACAACACAGGGACCCATGTAAAATCCGACGCTCATTTCCTTGCCGTCCTGGTCGCAAATACTGCTGACCAAGCACCCGTCCAAAAGAACGAATTCATCTGTTTCGGGCTGTCCCTGCCGGGTCAGGTGCGCGCCCTTGCTCACCCGCTTACGTTTCCAGTCAGAGGCGAATTCGTCCGCGCACGCCGCATCTGACAGGTCGGGCGACTGCATCAGAAACGTCCGTAAATCCATCTTGGCGTGCCTTATCAAATGATAATGCGGGTGACCGCGTCCCAGGGCATGTGTGGCACAGACCAAGGAGTTCACAAAATGACGAACAGAAATCTGTCAAAACATGTTGGAAAAGTTGCGGTTGGGTCGGGATTGTTGGCGGCATCAATCTATGTGCTGATGATCAATGTCACGCTTGCCCATATCGAGTCAGTCTCGGGCCACGTCCCATTCGACATGCGTCCTTTCGGCTATGGCCCCGCGGAGGCGGCGATGCTTCTTGACGCGTTAGGGGCGGACGGGCGCGCGTATTATCTAAGTCGCCAGATCGTTTTGGATACACTTTATCCTTTCATGCTCGCGGTGACTTTGATCGCCACGATCTGCTGGTTTGGGCAACGCATGCCAAACAGGAAACTCGTCCGCTATGGCATTGCCTTTTCGGTTGGAAGCGCCCTGTTCGATTATGTCGAAAACCTTGGTATCGTGGCCATGATTTGGAGCTGGCCAGAGGTGTCCGGTCCACTGGTCCATGCCACCAGCTCAGCCACAATTCTCAAATCCGTTTTGACAACGCTGGCTGTGCTGCTGACGCTGCTGGTGGGGTTGAACTGGACACGTCGCTCTGCAGCGGAGGTGCGTCCATAGGTGGGCACCAACGGCCTTGTCCGCAGTGCCGCACCTCAGGTCGACCCTCACGTTGCCCCCCTTCCCGCCGGACTCTGCGACACCAACGCAGGCACGGCCCGCGCCGAGGACCAACATCCGCTGCGCTGTGAAACACGGCCGCCATGGCTTCCCTTTTGTCTGTCGAAAACGGGCACCTAATGGGTGTGATCAGCCCTCCTTGATCCTCAACGCGCGCGGGTCAGCGACGGCTGTGACTGAACAAGGTTGGCCTGCCCCTGACGCGGTCGCCCAGCGCATGCGCAGGCGGTCCTGGTCGTTGTCGGACTGCGGGCCGATCAATCATGAACGAATGGTAAATTCGCCGCTGTAACCCCTTGATTCCAAAAGACCCGAAAATGTCCCACGCGTGGGACATCCCTCAGACCACGGCCCGCATCCGCCCTTTCAGAACCCCGATCCTGTCGCGGATCTCGGGCCGGACGGGGCCCCGTCTGGGGGTGTCCCTGAGGGTGGTGAACCAATGCTCGGGCGGGTTTTTTCCCCGCCGGTTGCCCTCGAAGGTCAGGGCCCTCTGGACCGCCTCTGCCTGCGGGGTCAGCCGGTCGGGCACCTCAATCCCGTTCAGCATCGCCCAGACCCCCGTCCACAGCCGGCCGACCGACCAGGGGTTGTAGCCGCCCCCGCCCAGAACCAGCAGCCGGGGCGCCATTCCCATCAGGGCCCGCACGATCTCCCAGTGGGCGTTGTTCGACAGGCTCAGATGCGACAGCGGGTCCTCCTCCACCGCGTCCGAGCCGCACTGAAGCACCACCGCATCCGCCCCGAACCCGGCCACCGCCGGCAGGATCAGGTCATCGCGGATCACCCCCATCTCGTCATCGTTCAGCCCGCGCGGCACCGGCAGGTTGAGGGCCGACCCGCCGGCCGTGTCCTCCAGCAACCCGGTGCGGGGCCACAGGCCCTCTTCGTGGACGGACACCATCAGGCAGTCGGGATCGCCGGAAAACCCGACCTCGACCCCGTCGCAATGATGGGCGTCGATATCCACGTAGACGATCCGCTGGACCCCGTGGTGGCGCAGGGACAGCATCGCCAGCACCGGATCGTTGAGAAAGCAGAACCCGTTGGCCCGGGCCGGCATGCCGTGATGGGTGCCGCCGGCCGGATGATAGACGACCCCGCCCCCGGCCAGCAGTTCCCCGGCCAGGATCGACCCGCCCGCTGCTGTGGCCGGGCGGCGGAAGATCTCGGGGTAGACCGGGTTCGACACCGTCCCGATCGCATACCTGGCGCGTTCTTCCTCCGTCACGGCCTGCGTCGCCTCGGCCCGCTGCAGGGCGGCCACGTAATCGGGGGCGTGCCAGGCCTCCAGAAGGTGCGGCTTGGCCCGGGGCGAGGTCAGGTAGACCTCGGGCGGCAGCCAGCCCATCGCCCGGCTCAGGTCCATCACCGTCGACACGCGCGGCACCCGCAGGGGGTGCCAGCCCACGTACTTTGACCGCCGGTAGATCTCGTTGCCGATGAACAGCGGCCGTGCAGCCGCCCCGGCCTGTTGACCCAGATCCCTCACGATTGGCCCTTCAGCCGCGCCGCCGCCCGGGCATAGCCGCCCGAGGCTCCGTCCACGAAATGCAGGTGATCCGACTCGAAGGCCGAGGGCACGATGCAGGTCATCATCGCCTCGTCCTGGGCTTCCATCCCGTAGCGCGCCACCCCGTCCGACACCGCCCGGTCCAGCAGGGCCGTCAGCGCCGCCACGGTCCGGTCGTCGCAATCCAGGGTCATCTTCAGCCCGTCGTCATACTTGCGGAAATCGGCGTTGCGGCTGGTGTCGCGGGTGTATTCCGCCGCGTCGAACCCGCGCGGGCCCAGCCCGGTCTTCAGCACCACCCACGCCACGAAGCTACCCAGCAGCACCGACAGGTATCCCCGCCCCGAGGCCGCGACCTCCAGCGCCGTGCCGGACGAGGGCCAGCGCACGCCCGAGCCGTCCTCGGGCACCGGGTGGCCGGACCGGTCCAGCCCGTCGGTCAGGTCCAGAACCATGCGGCAGAGGGTCAGGAAGGCGGTCTCATCCGCGCCCTCGGCCGGCAGCACCAGAAGCGACAGGATCCGGCCGTGTTGCGCGGGCATGTTGGACCAGCGGCAGGACAGGCCCGTCAGGTCGGGCATGGTGCCCTCGGGCGCCGGGTCCTGGCCGATCTGGCCGGCCTTCAGGGCAGCCTCGGCCCAGGCCATGCCCCCGCCGGAAAACATCGCGTAATCCACCGAGGCGCTGACCCGGTAGCGGGCCACCCGCAGGTCGCGCCCCTCGGCCCGGATCCGGGCCACCGGCAGCATCGCCCCGCGCAGGTGCAGCCCGAAGGCATCCCGGGCCCAGGCCTGCACGGCGGCCAGAGCCTCGCGCGCGCTGTCGGCCGCGTCGGCGGGCACCGCGAAGGACGCCCCGTCGCCTCCAAAGACAAAGGGAAAGGCCTGCCCCGGCCGGGCGTTGCGCTGCGCCGAGATCACCGCCGCGCCCACCATGTTCACCGTCTTGTAGGCCCCCGCGTCGACCGCCTGCGTCGAATCGGCGATGTCGGCCACGCCGACCCACCAATCGTCGGGCAGCGCCACGTAGCCGTCGCCCTGGCACAGAGCCTGGAAGGCCGAAACCGGGGCCAAAGCGTCGTAGAACGGGTCGGACATCGAAACCACCTCGGGATCGCCAGGGGGAACGGATCCTTCCTGCCCTCTGGAAGGCATCCCGCGCAAGACACCATTGCGGCATGAGTTTTGTCTCTGGACCCCCTCACGGCCCGCCCCTAACCTGCCGCCAATGCTGCGTTACACGTTCAATCGCCTGGCCTCGCTGATCGTCAGCCTGGCCGTTGCGTCCCTGGCCATCTTCTTCGTCATCGAAGTCGTGCCCGGCGATCCGGCAAGCTACATGCTGGGGATGAATGCCCAGCCCGACACGGTGGCCGCCCTGCGCGCCGACCTCGGCCTGGATCAGCCCCGGATCGAGCGCTACCTGTCCTGGATCACCGGCATGCTGAGCGGCGATTTCGGGACATCCTACACCTACCGCACGCCCGTGGCCCAGATGGTTGCCGACCGACTGTGGATCACCGTGCCGCTGGCGCTTTATGCCCTGGCCCTGTCGCTGCTGATCGCCTTTCCGGCCGGGATCTATGCCGCCGCCCGGCGGGGCAAACCCGGAGACACGATGGTCATGGGGGCGACCCAGCTGGGCGTGGCGGTGCCGAATTTCTGGTTCGCCATGTTCCTGGTGCTGATCTTCGCCATCCGCCTGCGCTGGTTCAATGCCGGGGGGTTTGCCGGCTGGGACAAGGGCCTTTTCGCCGGGCTGCACTCGCTGACCCTGCCCGCCATCGCGCTGGCCCTGCCGCAGGGGGCGATCCTGGCGCGGGTCATGCGGTCGGCCCTGATCGACGTGCTGGGCGAGGATTTCGTGCGCACCGCCCGGGCCAAGGGCCTGTCGCGCCGGCAGGCCCTGTGGCGCCATGCCCTGCGCAATGCGCTGATCCCGGTGCTGACCATCGTCGGCATGCAGGTGTCCTTCCTGATCGCCGGCACCATCATCATCGAGCAGGTCTTCTACCTGCCCGGGCTTGGCCGCCTGATCTTCCAGTCGATTTCCGCCCGCGACCTGATCGTCGTGGAATCCGTCATCATGCTGGTGGTCTTCGCGGTGATCGTCATCAATTTCCTCGTCGACCTGGCCTATGCGGCCGTCGACCCCCGCCTGAGATCCCGGACATGAGCCGCACCTTCCTGATCGGCGCGGTGCTGACCGCCTGCATGGCCGTTCTTGCCCTGGTCTCGCTGGTCTGGACGCCCTACAACGTCACCCTGCTGGACATCCCGTCCAAGCTGCAGGGCCCGTCGGCCGCCCATTGGCTGGGCACCGATCACCTGGGCCGGGACATGCTGTCGATGACGATGCAGGGCCTTCGGACCTCGATCGCCATTGCCGCCCTGGCCATTGCCGTCGGGCTGGCCCTGGGCGTGCCCCTGGGCCTGACCGCGGCGGCCCACAAGGGCGGCTGGCTGGACGAGATCATCATGCGGGGCAATGACATCGTCTTCGCCTTCCCGTTCCTTGTCATGGCCATCCTGATCACGGCGGTCTTCGGGCCCTCGGCCATGAACGCGGTGCTGGCCTTCGGTATCTTCAACATCCCCGTCTGTGCCCGCGTGACCCGGGGCGCCGCCCTGTCGCTGTGGCAGCGCGAATTCATCATGGCCGCGCGGGTGTCGGGCAAGTCGACCGCCCGGATCTCGGCCGAGCACATCCTGCCCAATGTCACCGACCTGCTGATCGTCCAGGGCACCATCCAGTTCGCCCTGGGCATCCAGGTCGAGGCCGCCCTGTCCTTCGTGGGGCTCGGCGTGCAGCCGCCCACACCCTCGCTGGGCCGGATGCTGGCCGATGCCCAGACGCTGGTGACCATCGCGCCCCACGTGGCGCTGGTGCCGGGGCTGGCCGTGGTGCTGACGGTGCTTGGGCTGAACCTGCTGGGCGACGGGCTGCGCGACATGCTGGATCCGAAACTGAGGGCCCGCCGCGCATGACCCTGCTGTCCATTGATGCCCTGTCCCTGTCGATCCGCGGCTTCCCGATCCTGCGCGACGTGTCGCTGACCGTCGCTCCAGGCGAAATCGTCGCCGTCACCGGGGAAAGCGGGTCGGGCAAGTCGATGACGGCCTTTTCCGTCATGCAATTGCTGCCCGAGGGCACCGAGACCAGCGGGCGCATCCTGCTGGACGGCACCGACCTGCTGCAACAGACCGAACCCCAGACCTGCGCGATCCGGGGCCGCGACGTGGGCATGGTCTTCCAGGAGCCGATGACCGCCCTGAACCCGGTCAAGACCATCGGCGCGCAGGTGGCTGAAACCATGCTGATCCACCGGGCCATGTCCCCCGAGGCCGCCCGCACCCGCGCCGAAGAGGTGCTGGCCCGGGTTGGCCTGCCGCAGGACCGCTTCCCCCTGTCGCGCTTTCCCCACGAGTTGTCGGGCGGCCAGCGCCAGCGCGTGGTCATCGCCATGGCCATCGCCCTGAAACCGCGCCTGCTGATCGCGGATGAGCCGACCACCGCCCTCGATGTCACCACCCAGGCGCAGATCCTGGACCTGCTGAAACAGCTGGTGGCCGAGGATGGCATGGGCCTGCTGATGATCACCCATGACCTGGCCGTGGTCTCGGGCATGGCCGACCGGATCGTCGTCATGCAGAAGGGCCAGGTCGTCGAAACCGGGCCCACGGCGCAGCTGTTCCGCAACATGCAGCACCCCTACACGCGGATGCTCTTTGCCGCCTCGACCCACAAGGTGGCCCTGCCCAAGGCGCCTCCGCCCAAACCCTTGCTGGAAATCCGCAACGTCGTGCGCGCCTACCGCACGCCCCGGCCCCATCCCTTCGCCCGGCCCGGCCGGTTCGAGGCGGTCAAGGGCGTCAGCTTTACCCTGCAACGGGGCGAACGGCTGGGGCTGGTGGGCGAATCCGGCTGTGGCAAGTCCACCCTGACCCGCGCCCTGCTGGGGCTGGAACCGGTGCAGGGCGGAGACATCCTGTTCGACGGCAAGCCGATCCTGACCCGGGGCACCGTCGATGCCTCGATCCGGCGGCGGATGCAGCTGGTGTTCCAGGATCCCTACGGGTCGTTCAACCCGCGCCACCGGGTCGACCGGCTGATCACCGAACCCTTCCACCTGCTGGACGACGCGCCCACCGGCTCTGCCCGGCAAAAGACCATCGACGAGGCTTTGACCGCCGTCGGCCTGCAGCCCGCTGATGCCACCAAGTACATCCACGAGTTTTCCGGCGGCCAGCGCCAGCGCATCGCCATTGCCCGGGCCCTGATCATCCGGCCCGACATCATCCTCTTCGACGAGGCGGTCTCGGCCCTGGATGTATCGGTCCGGGCGCGCATTCTGGACCTGATCGCGGACCTGTGCGGCACCTACGGCCTGACCTACCTGTTCATCAGCCATGACCTGTCCGTCGTCCGGTCCGTGACCGACCGGGTCATGGTCATGCAATCGGGTCAGATCGTCGAACAGGGGCCGACCGAACAGGTCTTTTCGGCCCCAAGCCACCCCTACACGCGCACCCTGATCGACGCCGCCCCGGTCCTGCCGGAGATCGCATGACCCGCGTGGCCCGAGCTTCGCACGCGCTCGCCCCGGCAGGGGCGGACGGTTTCATGTTCACGGCGGATGGAGGAGACGCCCGATGACAGACCAGACCCCCTGGTTCACCCCGACGACCTGCCTGGTCGGCGGCCGCTGGATCCCGGCCGAGGCCGGCACGATCGACCTGCTCAACCCGTCCGACGGATCGACCCTGTGCCAGATCGCCCGGGGCGGGGCGACCGAGATCGACGCCGCGGTGGCCGCCGCGCAATCGGCGATGGACGGCGACTGGGGCCGGATGACCGCGCTGGACCGGGGCCGCATCCTGATGAAGATGAGCCGCCTGGTGCTGGACCGGGTCGACGACCTGGCCCGGCTAGAGGCGCTGGACGTGGGCAAACCGCTGACCCAGGCCCGGGCCGATGCGGTGGCCCTGGCCCGCTACCTGGAATTCTACGGGGGCGCGGCCGACAAGGTGCATGGCGAAACGCTGCCCTACCTGGATGGCTACACCGTTTATACCCTGCGCGAACCGCACGGGGTGACCGGCCATATCGTGCCCTGGAACTACCCGATGCAGATCATCGGCCGGTCGGTCGGCGCGGCGCTGACCATGGGCAATGCCTGCGTGCTGAAACCCGCCGAAGAGGCCTGCCTGACCGCCCTGGCCTTTGCCCATATCGCCACCGAGGCAGGCCTGCCCCCCGGCGCTTTGAACGTCGTGCCGGGCCTTGGCCCCGAGGCCGGCGCGGCCCTGTCGGGCCATCCCGGCATCGACCATATTTCCTTTACCGGGTCGGTCGCCACCGGGGCCGCCGTGCAGGCTGCCGCCGCGCGCAACGTGGTGCCCGTCACGCTGGAACTGGGCGGCAAGTCGCCTCAGCTGGTCTTTGACGATGCCGACCTGGAGGCCGCCCTGCCCTTCCTGGTCAATGCCGGCATCCAGAACGCGGGCCAGACCTGTTCGGCCTCGTCGCGGATCCTGGTGCAGCGCGGCGTCTATGACCGGGTCCGCGAGATGATGGGCACGGCCTACGGCGCTCTGACCGTCGGCCCGGCGATGGAGGACCTGCGGCTTGGGCCGCTGATCTCGCACCGCCAGCAGGACATCGTGACCGGGTTCCTGGACAAGGGCGCGGACCTGGCCATCGCCGGCCAGGGTGTGATCACAAAATCCGCACCGGCCTCGGGGGCCTATGTGACGCCCACGCTCTTTGCCGACGTGCCTTGTGATCACAGCCTCGCTCAGGATGAAATATTCGGCCCCGTCCAGATACTTATCCCCTTCGAGACCGAAGACGAGGCGACGGCCATTGCCAATGGCACCGATTACGGTCTGGTGTCTTCGATCTGGTCCCGCGACGGCGCGCGGCAGATGCGGCTGGCGAAACGGCTGAAGACAGGACAGGTCTTCATCAACAATTACGGCGCGGGCGGCGGGGTCGAACTGCCGTTCGGAGGCCGGGGCAAATCCGGCCACGGCCGCGAGAAAGGATTCGAGGCGCTTTATGGATTTTCACAACTCAAGACGGTGGCCGCCCACCACGGATGACCGACGATGAGCACGCGCAAGGGGGACAATGTCGTCCTGGCCATCGTGCTGTCGCTTGTGGCGCTGGTGCTGTTCCAGGCGATGGGGCTTGTCATCAAGCACCTGTCGCCGCGCTTTTCCGCCCCCGAACTGTCGGCCTGGCGGAATTTCTTCGGGCTGTTCCCCAGCGCGCTTGCCTTGCTGACATCGAAAACCTGGCACGCCAATGGGCGGCCGTGGAAACTGCGCCAGTGGAAGATGGCCTGTGCCCGCGGGCTGTCGGTGTCGGTGGCCCAGCTGTTCTTCTACATCTCGCTGGGCACCATGGCCTATGCCACGGCCACCACGATCACCTATGCCAACGCCCTGTTCATGACGGCCCTGGCGATCCCGGTGCTGGGCGAAAAGGTCGGGCCGGTGCGCTGGTTCGCCGTGCTGATCGGCTTTGTGGGCGTGGTGCTGGTGATGGAACCGGGGGCGTCGACCTTCCAGCTGGCCACCCTCGCGCCCCTGGTGTCGGCCCTGCTATACGCGGTTTCGGGCATCACCTCGCGGCTGATCGACGATGACGTGCCCAGCCCGCTGATCAATATCTACTCGGTCGGGATCTCGATGATCACCTCGCTGATCATCGCTGCGGCGACGGGTGGCTTTTCCCCGATCACCTCGTGGGCGGATGCCTTCTGGCTGCTGGCCATGGGCAGTTTCGGCGGCACCGCCGTCCTGGTCATGGTGATTTCCTTCCGCATGACCGAACAGTCGAACCTGGCGCCCTTCACCTATTTCGGGATCCCGGTGGCCTTTGTCTTCGGCTGGGTCTTCTTCGGAGAAACGCCCTTCAGCACGCTCTTCCCCGGAGGCCTTCTGATCATGGTCGGCGGTCTGACGGTGATCTGGCGCGAGCGGATGCAGAAAAAGGCCTCCGCCGCGCCCCATCCTGAACCTTAGACGATGACTTCCATCCGCTGCTGGTCGCCGACGCCGAAGACGCGCTTGTAGCGGGCGATTTCATCCTCTGGGCCCATGGCCTTTTCCGGGTTGTCCGACAGTTTCACCGTCGGGCGCCCGTTGGCCGACACGGCCTTGCACACCAGCGAGAACGGCGCCAGCCGGTCGCCCGGCACCAGGCCCCGGAAATCGTTGGTCAGCAGCGTGCCCCAGCCAAAGCTGGCCCGCACCCGGCCCTGGAACTGGTGGTGCAGCTCGATGATCTTGTCGACATCCAGCCCGTCGGAAAAGATCACCAGCTTCTGGGTCGGATCCTCGCCCCGGGCTTTCCACCAGTCGATCGCCGTCTCCGCCCCGGCGGCCGGGTCGCCGCTGTCGATGCGGATGCCGGTCCAGCCGGCCAGCCAGTCGGGCGCGCGGTCCAGGAAGCCCTTGGTGCCGTAGGTGTCGGGCAGGATCATGCGCAGGTTGCCCGAATGCTCTTCGTGCCAGTCCGACAGCACGTCATAGGGGGCCTGGGCCAGGGCGGCGTCATCCTCGGCGAGGGCGGAATAGACCATCGGCAGTTCATGGGCATTGGTGCCCACCGCTTCGAGGTCGCGGCGCATGGCGATCAGACAATTGGACGTGCCGGAAAACTTCGGCCCCAACCCTTCGATCATCGCCTGCACGCACCAGTCCTGCCACAGGAAGGAATGCCGCCGCCGGGTGCCGAAATCGGCGATCTTCAGGCCGTCGATATCCCGCAGCCGCTCGATCTTTTCCCAGACCCGGGTCATCGCCCGGGCATAGAGCACCTGCAGTTCGAACCGGCCCATCTTGTCCAGCACGGCGCGCGAGCGCAGCTCCATCAGCACGGCCAGGGCCGGGATTTCCCACAGCATGACTTCGGGCCACGACCCTTCGAAGGTCAGTTCATACTGGTCGCCCTTGCGCACCAGCTCGTAGGGCGGCAGGCGAAGGGCCTCGAACCATTCCATGAAATCGGGGCGAAACATCTGGCGCTTGCCGTAGAACGTGTTGCCCCGCAGCCAGGTGCTTTCGCCCCGCGACAGGGACAGGGAGCGGATGTGGTCCAGCTGTTCGCGCAGCTCGCCCTCGTCGATCAGCTTGGCCAGGGGCACCGAGGCGGACCGGTTGATCAGCGAAAACGTCACCCGCGTGTCGGGCCGGTTGCGAAAGACCGACTGGCACATCAGCAGCTTGTAGAAATCGGTGTCGATCAGCGAACGGACGATCGGGTCGATCTTCCATTTGTGGTTATAGACGCGCGTCGCGATGTCCAAGGCCGGGCCCCTCCTGGTGCGCGCGGGGCTCTCCCCGCGCCGGGGCGCAGAAAATCAGGCTTCCGAGGCGGCTGCAACCTGTGGGCGGGATCTCAGCAGGCAATCCAGCAGTTCTTCGCGCGACACCGGCTTGGTCAGGAAGGCCTCCATCCCGGCCTCGATACAGGCGGCGCGGTCGTCGGCAAAGGCGTTTGCGGTCAGCGCCACGATCACCGGCTGGGGCCCGGGACGGGCGCGGATCTGCCGTGTCGCCTCGATCCCGCTGAGCACGGGCATCGACATGTCCATCAGGATGATGTCGGGGGTCTGGCTGTCGCTCATGGTCACGGCCTGGCCCCCGTCATGGGCAAAGCGCAGGGTCAGCCCGAGGTCGCCCAGGAACTTGCCGATCAGGAAGCGGTTCACGCTGCTGTCCTCGGCCACCAGGATGTCCAGCCCGGCCAGCTGGGCGATGTCCTCGTCGGTCAGGGCGGCCGCAGGCGGGGCGGCCTGCATGTCGGCCGGCACCCGCGACAGGGGGACGGACACGCGGAAACAGGCGCCTGCCCCCTCGCGCGAGGTCACGGTCAGGGTGCCCGACATCGTCTCGACCAGGCGGCGGGAAATGGCCAGGCCCAGCCCGGTGCCCCCGTAGCGCCGGGTCGTGGTGGCGTCGGCCTGGGCGAAACTGTCAAAGATCGTGTCCAGCTTGGCCGCCGGGATCCCCACTCCGGTGTCCGAGACCTCGATGACCACACCCCAGCTGTCCTCGTCCGGCACGGCCCGGGCCGACACGCTTGCCCCGCCGGTATCGGTGAACTTCAGCGCGTTGCCCAGCAGGTTGACCAGCACCTGGCGGATCCGCCCGTCATCGCCGATGACCAGGTCGGGCAGGTCGGCGGCGATGTCCGTGGTCAGGGTCAGGCCCTTCTTTTCCGCCTCGGGACGCATTAGCCGCACGACGCCCTCCAGACAGTGGCGCAGGTCGAAAGGTTCGGGAGACAGTTCGACCTTGCCCGCATCCAGCTTGGACAGGTCCAGCACGTCGTTGATGATCTTCAACAGCGCCTGCGAGGACGCCTTGATCGTATCGGCATAATGGCGCTGTTCGTCGTCCAGCGGGGTGTCGCACAGCAGGTCGGCCATGCCGATCACGCCGTTCATGGGGGTGCGGATCTCGTGGCTCATGGTGGCCAGGAATTCCGACTTGGCCCGCGCCCCGTCCTCGGCCGCGTCCCGGGCCAGGGCAAGTTCGCGTTCCTGTTCCTTGGCCCGGGTGATGTCGCGTTCCACCGCCACGAACATGTCGGGCGGCCCGTCGCCATCGGCCCGTTTCACCGGGACAAGGTTGGTTTCGATCCAGATCCGCTCGCCGGTCTTGGTCTTGTTCAGGATCTCGCCCCGGAAGGGCCGGCCATCTTGCAGCGCGGCCGAGATCTCGGCCACCGTGGCAGGATCGGTTTCCGGCGCGTTGAGGAACTCGCCGGGCAGCTTGCCGACGGCCTCGTCGAAGGTGAACCCGTTGGTCCGGGTAAAGCCGTCGTTGACCCAGGTGATCCGCCCGTCGGGCCCGCAGACAAGGACGCTGTCGTTGGCATGATCCAGGGCCGTGGCCAGCCGCCGCGTTTCGGCATCGCGGCGCATCAGGTCCTCGTTCGCGCTTTCCAGCATCCGGGCCTGGTCGGCCAGGGCCAGGATGTTGTGTTTCTGCCGGTCAAAGACGCCCAGGGCATAGCCGACGAAGGTGACCACCAGGTACATCAGGATCAGCAGCCCGGCCACGTTCATGGCCTGGACGCCCGGCGCATCGTTCACGCGGGCCAGGTAATCGGCGATGAACATGACGACGGTCAGCCCGTAGACGGCCAGCCGGGCGATCCCGGCGGACCGGTGATAGGGCAGAACGACCCCGGCATTGATCGCGGCCCCGGCCAGGAAGGCGGCCGGATACACAATCGACAGGGCCCCTGCGTGGCCGAACCAGGCCAGCGACACGCAGCCGGCAATGGTCAGGGCCTGGAACAGGCCGGTCAGGGTGCTGATCCGGCGCACCCGCTCGACCGTCACGCCCCGGTTCAGCCGGTCGGTCACGCCCCGCAGGTACAGGCAATCGACGGCCTCGCCCAGCAGGGCCAGCGCGATGGCCAGCAGGCCGATCAGGGGGCCGTCGACGATCCACAGGGTGATCCCGCCCAGGCCGGTCAGCAATTGCCGCTGGCCAAAATGCCGGACCCGGCCCCGCGCATAGCGTTGCAGCAACTCGTCTGGGTTGAAGCGATCCGGGGCCCCGGCCAGAAGGGCATCCCCGGGCTCTGCCGCGCTGGTCTCGGTCATTGCCAATCCTTGGCCACCTTGTCCGGTCATAATCCTGTTTAGGGCCAAGCCCTTGGTATCGCAACAGGCGTGGCCCGCATGACGCCCGGATCAGACACCGGATCGGGCCCCAGTTCGGGCCCCAGTTCGGGCCCCAGATCAGACGAGCGTCACACCCGCATCCGCCATCGCCGCCTGCGCCGCGGCCAGCGATCCATCCAGGTCGATGGCCCGGGTCGCGCTGGTCACGACGGTCACGTCAAAGCCCAGCTTGGCCGCATCCACGGCCGAGAAATGCACGCAGAAATCCAGCGCCAGCCCGACCATGGTCAGCCGGTCGATGCCGCGGGTCCTCAGGTAGCCCTCCAGACCGGTGGGCGTGGCATGGTCGTTTTCAAAAAAGGCCGAGTAGCTGTCGATCGCAGTGCGGAACCCCTTGCGGATGATCAGGTCGCCATCGGTGCGCAGATCGCGATGAAAGGCCGCCCCGGCGCTGCCCTGCACGCAATGCACCGGCCACAGGACCTGCGGGCCATAGGGCATCTCGATCAGCTCGAACGGGGCCTTGCCCGGGTGGCTGTCGGCAAACGAGGAATGCCCCGCCGGGTGCCAGTCCTGCGTCAGGATCACCGCGTCGAAATCGTCCATCATGGCATTGATGGCCGGCACGATGGCGTCTCCGCCGTCGACGGCCAGAGCCCCGCCCGGGCAGAAATCGGTCTGAACGTCGATCACCAGAAGGGCATGCATGGGGCGTACTCCGCGTTCCTTGTTTACCCTTTCGGCCTAGGCGGCGGGCGCTTGCCGGTCAAGATGTCGGGGCAGGTACAGGCGGCTCTCGCCAAATCCGGCAATTCAGGGTAGCGGGTTTGCCAAGGAGAGCGGCATGCACGGTGAAGACATCAGGATGAGCACGGCCCTGGCCATCAGGCTGGTGGACCGGGGAATGCCCGAATGGGCCGGCCAGAAGGTGCGGCCCCTGGCGGCCACGGGCACCGACAACTGGATGTTCCGGCTGGGCGACGACAAGGTCCTGCGCCTGCCGCGCCGCCCGTCGGCCGTCACCCTGCTGCGGCGCGAGTGGGACTGGCTGCCGCACCTGCGCGGCCTGCCCCTGGGCGTGCCCGAACCGCTGGCCCTGGGCGAACCCGACGATGCCTATCCCCACCCCTGGATGGTGCTGGCCTGGCAACCCGGAGAGACCCTGGCCACCCGTCCGCCCTCCAACGCCCTGGGCGCGGCCGAGGCCCTGGGCGCCTTTGTTGCCGGCCTGCGCGACCTGCCTGGCGCGGGCGGGCCGATTGCCGGGTCGGCCAACCACAACCGGGGCGTGCCGCTGGCCACGCTGGACGACATCACCCGCCGGGCTATCGGAGACCTGGCCCGTGTCTACCCGCTGGCCGCGCTCAGCGCCTGGTGGGATGACGCCCTGGCCGCCCCGCCCTGGTCCGGCGCGCCGTCCTGGCTGCACGGAGACCTCACGCCCACCAACCTTCTGGGCACGGCCGGACGCCTGACCGGAGTGATCGACTTTGGCCTGATGTCCCGGGGCGATCCGGCGGTCGACCTGATCCCGGCCTGGGGGATCTTCGAGGGTGCCGCGCGGGGCGCGTTCCTGGAGGCCACCGGAGCGGATCCCGACACGATCCGCCGGGGCCGGGGCTGGGCCGTTTACACCGGGGTCATCGCCCTGGCCTATTACGGTGACAGCCACCCGACCCTGTCGCGGATCAGCCGCCGGACCCTGGAGGCCGTCCTGGCCGAAAGCTGACCCCCGCAGACCCACGACCCGCGCAGCCCTTGAACGCAGAGGGCCGCCGGGTTTATGCCCGCTGCCATGTACACCATTGCCGCGCTCTATCACTTCACCCGATTCGACGACCCCGCCGCGCTGAAACCGCCGCTTCTGGCGCTGTGCGAGGCGGGCGAGGTGAAGGGCACCCTGCTGCTGGCCCGCGAGGGCATCAACGGCACCATTGCCGGCCCGCGCGCGGGCATCGATGCGGTGCTGGCCCACATCCGCGCCCTGCCGGGCTGCGAGGGGCTGGAATGGAAAGAGGCCTCGGCCCTGCAGCCGCCCTTCGGGCGCATGAAGGTGCGGCTGAAGAAAGAAATCGTGACCATGGGCCAGCCGGATGTCGATCCGCTGGCGCGGGTGGGCCACTACGTCGAACCGGCCGAGTGGAACGCGCTGATCCGCGACCCCGACACCGTGGTCATCGACACGCGCAATGATTACGAAGTTGCCATCGGCACCTTTGAAGGGGCCGTCGACCCGCAGACGAAATCCTTCGGCGACTTCCCCGACTGGTGGCAGGCCCACAAGGATGCCTTCAAGGGCAAGCGCGTGGCCATGTTCTGCACCGGCGGGATTCGCTGTGAAAAATCAACGAACTACCTGCTAAACGAGGGGCTGAACGAGGTCTATCACCTGAAGGGCGGCATCCTGCGCTACCTGGAAGAAACGCCCGAGACCGACAGCACCTGGCAAGGTGAATGCTTCGTGTTCGACAACCGTGTCAGCGTGGGCCACGGGCTGAAGGAAGGGCCCTATGCCCTGTGTCACGGCTGCCGCCGGCCGATCCTTCCCGAGGATCGCGCGCGACCGGAATACGAAGAGGGCGTGTCCTGCCACCAGTGCGTCGACGAGACCTCGGAGGCCGACAAGACCCGGTTCCGCGAGCGCCAGAAACAGATCCGGCTGGCCCGGGCGCGGGGTGAAGACCACCTCGGATAGGCCGGCCGGCCTACCCAGAGCAGCCGACCCGGGGCGCGCTCCGGCCGGCCTTAGCGCCCCTTCCAGATCGGATCGCGCTTTTCGGCGAAGGCGCGGGCGCCTTCCATCTGGTCTTCGCTGTCATAAAGGACATCGACGCTGGCCAGCTGACGCTTGGTGATGCGGTTCATCACGTCCTGGAACTTGGAATCCTCGGCATCGCGCACGATTTCCTTGATCGCCGCGTAAACCAGCGGAGGCCCGCTTTCCAACAGCCGGGCCACCTCCCATGCGCGGTCCAGCAGGGTGTCGGCGGGGATGATCTCGTTCACGATGCCCCAGTGCTTGGCTTCGTCGACCTCGAACCAGCGGCCGGTCAGCAGGATTTCCATGGCGACGTGGTAGGGAATGCGCTTGGGCAGCTTGATCGTGCCGGCATCGGCCACCGTGCCGGACCGGATTTCCGGAAAGGCGAACCGGGCGTGATCGGCGGCCAGGATGATGTCGGCCGACAGGGCCAGTTCGAACCCGCCGCCACAGCAGATCCCGTTGACGGCGGCGATCACCGGCTTGTTCATCGCCCGCATTTCCTGCAGGCCACCAAAGCCGCCGACGCCATAATCGCCATCGACGGCGTCCCCGTCGGCCGCCCCTTTCAGATCCCAGCCGGCGCAAAAGAATTTCTCGCCACCGCCCGTCACGATGGCCACGCGCAGATCGGGATCGTCGCGGAAATCGCGGAACACCTCGCCCATCAGGCGGCTGGTGGCCAGGTCGATCGCATTGGCCTTGGGCCGGTCCAGGACCACCTCCAGGATGCCGCCCTCGCGGCGTGTTTTCAGCGGTGAATCGTCAGTCATGCGCAGGGTCCTTTGCCGCGAAAGGGTCGTTGTCCGGGTCCGCCACCGGGGTGTATTCGGCCCAGCGGGCCACGTCCGAGGCCCGCTCGGGCCCCAGTATCTCGCCGATCACGGCCAGCGTCATGTCCATCCCGGCCGAGACCCCGGACGACGTCGCCACCCGCCCGTCCATCACCCAGCGGGCACGGCGTTGCCAGTCGACCGCGGGAAAGGCGCCGGCCACCTCGTCAAAGGCCAGCTTGTTGGTCGTAGCCCGCCGCCCGTCCAGCAGCCCGGTGGCCGCCAGCACCATCGAGCCGGTGCAGACCGTCGTGACCCACTCGGCCCGCCCGGCCGCCCGGGCCAACCAGCCGGTCATCGCCGGGTTGCCCCGCTGAACGCGTGTGCCCCGGCCACCGGGCACCAGCAGCAGGTCATAGGCCTGGTCGTCGGCAAAGCTGTCCATGGCCACGGTATCGGGGCCGCCATTGGCCGCCACCGGCCCCGCGGTTTCCGCCACGGTCCGGATCTCGAAGGACCGGCTCAGCATCCCGTACATCTGCAACGGCCCGTACAGGTCCAGCATCTCGAACTGAGGGAACAGCACTGCCCCGACGGTGATCATGCCTCAGCCTCTCCCAACCGGATCAGGGCATCGACGGCCACCGCCCCGCCCGGCCCACAGATGAGCGGGTTGATCTCCAGTTCCAGAAGCCGGTGTGCCTCGGTTTCGACCAGCATCTGCACCGCCGCGATGGCATCCAGCAAGGCGTCTGTGTCGACCGCCTCCTTGCCCCGGTAGCCCTGTATCAGCGGCCAGATCCGCAGGCGCTGCAGGGCCTCCAGCACCATGTCGGGCGGGCTGGGCACCAGCAGGGACACGGTGTCGCGTAGGATCTCGGTCAACACGCCCCCGGCCCCCAGCGTCAGCACGAAGCCATGGGCCGGATCGCGCACCACGCCGACCAGGATCTCGACCGTGCCGCCCCGCACCATCTGTTCGACCAGCACCCGGTCGGTGCCAATGTCGACCGCCGTCGCCGCGACCTCGGCGGGGGTCACGTTCAGGCGCACGGCACCGCTGTCGGACTTGTGCGCAAGCCCCAGCCCCTTGACGGCGAAGGGCCCCGTCAGCCCGGCCATGTCGGGCGTGTCCCCGGGTGTGATCACAAGATGCCGGGGCACATGAACCCCGGCCCCGGCCAGGCACGCCTTGGCCGCGACCTCATCCAGCAGCCGGTCGCCCGTCACCTCTGGCGCGGGCAGGACCGGCGGCGCCATGCGGTCTTCGGGCCGAGCCGCGGCGGCCACCGCCGTCAACGCCTCTGCCAGCCCGTTCAACGGCACCACCCCGCCATCCATCAGCTGCCGGGCGACGTCCAGGGGCATCAGTTCCGGCAGCGTCGAGACCACGGCAAAGGGCCGGCCGCCCTGCGCCCGCGCGCCCAGGGCGGCCTGGGTCGCGCAGGTCCAGTCGCTGGCATCGGTCAGCGGGTAATCCACCACGGACAGGGTCATGGCCTGCCCGCCCGAGGCCACGGCTCCCCAGGCCCGCGTCATCGCTGGCACGTCGCGCCAGATATAGGTGTGGTAATCCAATGGGTTGGCCAATGACACCATCGGACCCAGGGCCTCGCGCAGCGCAGCCAGCTGGGTGTCCGTCAGGGCCGGAAACTCCAGCCCCCGCGCCTGCCCCATGTCGGCCACCAGGCTCGCTTCGCCCCCCGAACAGCTGATGGCCGCCACCTGGCGCGACTCAAGCGGGCCATTCACATGCAACAGCTTCAGCGTCTCGACAAAAGAGGCCAGGTCATCGAGCCGCGCAAAGCCCAACCGGTCCAGCAAGGCCTGCGCCCCGGCATCGCTGCCTGCCAGCGACGCCGTATGCGACACCGCCGCCGCCCGCGCCTGGCGAGACCGCCCGACCTTCAGCACCGCCACGGCCACGCCCCGTGCCCGAGCCTTGTCCGCCAGAGCCTCCCATTCGGCCACATCGCCGAACCCTTCGACATGCAGACCCAAGGCCGTGATCCGCGGATCCTCCAACAACGCCATGGCAATGCGCGCCTGGCTCTGCTGAGCCATGTTCCCGCAGGTCACCATCATCGCCAGCGGCAGGCCCCGCTGCTGCATGGTCAGGTTGATCGCGATGTTGGAGCTTTGCGTCAGCACCGCCACGCCCCGGTCCACGGGCTGCATCCCGTGCTGATCCGGCCAGACCGCCGCCCCGTCCAGCGCATTCACAAACCCGTAGCAATTCGGCCCCAGGATCGGCATCTCTCCCGCGGCCTCCACCAACCGCACCTGCAGATCCGCGCTCCCGGCATCCTCGGCCACGGCCTCGGTGAACCCGCTGGCGAAACAGACCACGCCCCCCGCCCCCATCGCCTGCAACTCTGCCAGGGCCGCGATCGTCGCATGCCGGTTGATGGCCAGGAACACCGCATCTGGCGGCGCGTCCAGCTCGGCCAGGGACAGCACCACCCGCGCGCCCTCGGGCCCTTTCCCCTTGGGATGCACGAACACGATCTCGCCACCAAACCCGGCCCGCCGCGCCGCGCCCTCGATCGCCCCGGCCCAGGCCCCGCCGCCCACGACCGCAATCCTGTCCGGAGCAAACAGCCGCCGCAGCCGCCCCGCGGCCACGCCCTGGTCTTCATCTTTGCTCAAATACGCCAATCCGACGCCCGCCTCACGCGCCCAACGCCCGAAGCAGCTCGCGCGAGATGATGTGGCGCTGGATCTCGCTGGTCCCGTCCCAGATCCGTTCCACCCGGGCATCGCGCCAGAACCGTTCCAGCGGGTAATCGTCCATCAGCCCCATGCCCCCGTGAATCTGGATCGCCGCATCGGTCACCCGCCCCAGCATCTCCGATGCAAACACCTTGGCCGAGGCAATCTCGCGGTTCGCCGGCAGCCCCTTGTCCAGCCGGTCCGCCGCCGCCAGCGTCAGCAGGTCCGCCGCATCGATCTCGGTGATCATGTCGGCGATCTGGAAGGACACGCCCTGGAACTTGCCGATCGGCTGGCCGAACTGCTCGCGCTCGGCCGCGTAGCTCAGCGCATAGTCGAACACCCGCCGAGCCCGCCCCACCGACATGGTCGCCACCGTGATCCGCGTGGCATAAAGCCATTCGTTCATCACCGCGAAACCCCCGTCGACCTCGCCCAGCACCTGCGCATCGGGCAGGCGGCAATCGTCGAAATCCAGGATCATGTTCCGGTAACCACGATGGCTGACCGACTTGTAGCCGTCCCGGATCGTGAACCCCGGCGTGCCCCGGTCCACCAGGAAGGCCGTGATCCGCTTCTTCGGCCCCTTCGGCGTCTGATCCTCGCCGGTGGCAATGAAGACAATGACGAAATCGGCGTGATCCGCCCCGGAAATGAAATGCTTGGTCCCGTTGACCACCCAGTCGCCGCCATCGCGCACGGCCGCGCATTTCATCCCCCGCACGTCCGACCCGGCTCCCGGCTCGGTCATCGCCAGAGCATCCATCCGCTCGCCCCGCACCGCCGGCATCAGGTAGCGCTCGACCTGGTCGCCCTGGCAGGCCATCAGGATGTTCTGAGGCCGCCCGAAGAAATGGTTCAAGGCCATCGACCCGCGCCCCAACTCCCGCTCGACCAGGGCGAAATCCAGGTGGCTCAGCCCCGCACAGCCAACGCTTTCGGGGAAATTGCAGGCGTAAAAGCCCAGCTCCAGCGTCTTGCGCTTGATCTCGGCGGCGATCTCTTCGGGAACCTCCCCGGTCCGCTCCACCAGGTCTTCGTGCGGATAGATCTCGGTCTCGACGAACCGCCGCACGGTCTCGACGATCATCTCCTGCTCGTCGCTCAGCCCGTATTGCATGCATGCCCCATGAATTCACCCGGCCAGCCGGGCCGGGCAGCAGTGTGCTGTTCTGTCCTCGGGTCCCAGTCAGGACCAATCAGGCCGCGTAATCCGACCCTTCGGCATCCAGCAGCAGCTTGATCTCGGCCAGGTGACGATCGGCCTGCTCGGGATAATCGGCGATCTCGGCCGCCGTCTTCTCGGCCACCTCGTCCGACAGGACCCGCAGGGGCTGGCCCGTCTGCAGCGCCCGGATATAGGTCTCGGCCGCCCGCTCGAAATAATACATCCGGTTGAACGTCTCGGCCACGGTCTGGCCAGTCACCATGATCCCGTGGTTGCCCATGATCAGCACGGTTTTCTTCGGATCGCTCAGCAGCTCCGCACAGCGCTTGGCCTCTTCCTCGAACGCCAGCCCGCCATAATGGTCGTCGATCACGTAACGGTCAAAGAACATGGCCGAATTCTGGTCGATCGGCAGCAACCGGCTGTCCGCCAAGGACGCCAGCACCGTCGAATGAATCGAATGCACATGCATCGCACAGCGGGCATGAGGGCACAGCCGGTGCACCGTCCCATGCAGCCCCCAGGCCGTCGGATCCGGCGCATCGGGCCGGTCCATCGTCGACGGATCGTTGGCGTCGATCTCCAGCAGGTTGCTCGCCGTGATCCGCGCGAAATGCATCTGGTTGGCATTCATCAGGAACTTCGTGCCATCCTCGTTCACCGCAAACGAAAAATGGTTGGCCACAGCCTCGTGCATGTTCAGCCGTTCGGTCCACCGGAACGCCGCGGCAAGATCCACGCGCTCCTGCCAGTGATCCAGGTTCGGGCGCAGTTCGGTCACGCTCATGAGATACCCCTAACAATGTTTGCGCGCAGACTGCACCCGTTCGCCCCGCTTTGCAAACACCGTCATCCACCCCCCGGCCCTCCCCCGCCCTGCTGCTTCTTTCTCTTGCCCAAATACCCCGGGGGAGTCCGCCCCAAGGCGGACGGGGGCAGCGCCCCCGGTGCCCGGCCAGGCCCCCGCATGCCCCCGGGGTTCATCCTCCTGTCACCCTGTCCGCCTATCCCGGCCCGAAAACCGCTTGCACCTTCCGCGCCGATCCACAAAATCAGACCATGGTACACCAAAGCTTTCCCGACTGGCCCGCCGTTGCCCCCCAGCTTGTCGCCACAGCCGCCGGGCGCGCGCCCGCCGACATGGTCATCCGGGGCGGCACATGGGTCAACGTCCACACCCGCGAAACCCTGCCCGGCCACGACATCGTCATCACCGAAGGCCGCATCGCCTGCGTGGTGCCCGACGCCGGCGCCCGCATCGGCCCCGACACCCAGGTGATCGAGGCCAACGGCCGCTACATGATCCCTGGGCTTTGCGACGCGCACATGCATATCGAAAGCGGCATGCTGACCCCGGCCGAATTCGCCCGGGCGGTGATCCCCCACGGCACCACGTCGATGTTTCACGACCCCCACGAAATCGCCAACGTGCTGGGCCTCGAGGGCGTGCGCATGATGCATGACGAAGCGATCCTGCAACCGGTCAACGTGTTCACCCAGATGCCCTCCTGCGCGCCCTCGGCGCCGGGGCTGGAAACCACCGGCTTTGAAATCACCCCCGAGGACGTGGCCGAGGCGATGACCTGGCCCGGCATCGTGGGCCTCGGCGAGATGATGAACTTCCCCGGTGTCGCCGCCGCCGATCCCAAGATGCTGGCCGAAATCGCGGCCACCCAGCGGGCCGGCAAGACGGTGGGCGGGCATTATGCCTCACCCGACCTGGGAGACGATTTCGCGGCCTATGTCGCAGGTGGCCCGGCCGACGACCACGAAGGCACCCGCGAGGAAGACGCCATCGCCCGGGTCCGCCAGGGCATGCGCTCGATGCTGCGGCTGGGCTCGGCCTGGTATGACGTGGAATCCCAGATCACGGCGGTCACCGAAAAGGGGCTCGATCCCCGCAACTTCATCCTGTGCACCGATGACAGCCATTCCGGCACGCTGGTGAACGACGGCCACATGAACCGCGTCGTGCGCCATGCCATCGCCTGCGGCTGCGATCCGCTGATCGCCCTGCAGATGGCCACGCTGAACACCGCCACCCATTTCGGCCTGGAACGCGAGATCGGCTCGCTGACGCCCGGACGCCGGGCCGATGTCATCCTGACCTCGGACCTGACGGACCTGCCCATCGAACTGGTCATCGCCCGCGGCCAGGTCGTGGCGAAGGACGGAGAATGCCTCGTCGACTGCCCCCATTACGACTGGCCCGACACCGCCCGCCAGACCGTGCGGCTGGGCCACGAGATCTCGGCGACCGACTTTGATATCACCGCCCCCGAGGGCGCCAACGCCGTGCGCGCCAATGTCATCGGCGTGGTGGAAAACCAGGCCCCCACCAAGGCGCTGAAGGCCGATCTGCCGGTCACGGACGGGCTGGTCGAAGCCGAAGGCGAGGTCTGCCAGATCGCCCTGGTCGAACGCCACCAGGCCACCGGCGGGGTGACCAACGCCTTCGTGTCAGGCTTTGGCTACGAGGGCCGCATGGCCATGGCCTCGACCGTGGCCCATGACAGCCACCACATGATCGTCGTGGGCACCGACCGCGCGCAGATGGCCATGGCCGCCAACCGCCTGGCCGAGGTCGGCGGCGGCATCACCATCTTCCGCGATGGCGAGGAACTGGCCCTGGTCGAACTGCCCATCGCCGGGCTGATGTCGGACGCGCCCGCCACCGAGGTCGCCGCCAAGGCCCAGAAGATGGTCGAGGCGATGATCCAGTGCGGCTGCACGCTCAACAACGCCTACATGCAGCATTCGCTGCTTGCCCTCGTCGTCATCCCCGAACTGCGCATCTCCGACCTTGGCCTGGTCGACGTGCGCAGCTTCCAGAAGATCCCCCTGTTCGAGCCCCTGTCATGATCCAGCTGAAAACCCCCAAGGTGCCCGGCCCCGAGGCCTTTGACGATGCCGGGGCTGCCGTCGCCCGCCTGGAAGAGCTTTACAACGCCGCCACGTCCTTTCTGACCGAAGGGTTCAAGTCCGCCATGTCCGGCCAGGCCCCTGACTGCCGGATGCGCGCCTATTACCCCGAGGTGCGCCTGACCACGACCAGCCATGCCCGGGTCGACACCCGGCTGAGCTTTGGCCATGTCTACGCGCCGGGCACCTATGCCGCGACGATCACCCGGCCCGACCTCTTCCGCCATTACCTGACCCAGCAGATCCGCCTGCTGATCGAAAACCACGGGCAGAAGGTGACCATCGGGGAATCCGACACCCCGATCCCCGTGCATTTCGCCGTGGGCGGGCTGACCGTGCCCCAGGAAGGCGCGGTGGATTTCGTCCTGCGCGACTATTTCGACGTGCCCGACCTGACCACGACCAACGACGACATCGTCAACGGCACCTATGTCTCGCCCGATGGCACCGGCCCGCTGGCCCCCTTCACCGCGCAGCGCGTGGATTACTCGCTGGCCCGGCTCAGCCATTACACGGCCACCGATGCCGAGCATTTCCAGAATCACGTGCTGTTCACCAACTACCAGTTCTACGTGTCGGAATTCGAAGCCTTCGCCCGGGCCGCCCTGGCCGACCCGGACAGCGGTTACACCAGCTTCGTGTCGACCGGAAACGCCGAGATCACCGGCCCCGACGATCCCCTGGCCCCGGCCGAGAAGGTCCCCCAGATGCCGTCGTTCCACCTGAAACGGCCTGACAGCAACGGCATCACCCTGGTCAACATCGGCGTCGGCCCGTCCAATGCCAAGACGGCAACCGACCACATCGCCGTGTTGCGCCCCCATGCCTGGCTGATGGTCGGCCATTGCGCCGGCCTGCGCCACACCCAGGCGCTGGGGGATTTCGTGCTGGCCCATGGGTACCTGCGCGAGGATCACGTGCTGGACGACGACCTGCCGGTCTGGGTGCCGATCCCCGCTCTGGCCGAAATCCAGGTGGCCCTGGAACAGGCCGTTGAGGACGTGACCGAACTGCAGGGCTATGACCTCAAGCGGATCATGCGCACGGGCACGGTGGCGACGATCGACAACCGCAACTGGGAACTGCGCGACCAGTCCGGCCCGGTGCAGCGCCTGTCCCAATCCAGGGCCGTGGCCCTGGACATGGAAAGCGCGACCATTGCCGCCAACGGATACCGCTTCCGGGTGCCCTACGGGACCCTGCTGTGCGTGTCCGACAAGCCCCTGCACGGAGAGCTGAAGCTGCCCGGCATGGCCTCGGATTTCTACAAAACGCAGGTCAGCCGGCACCTGATGATCGGCATCAAGGCCATGGAGACCCTGCGCACGATGCCCCTGGAACGCCTGCACAGCCGGAAATTGCGGTCCTTCGACGAAACCGCCTTCCTCTGATCCGCCCCTTCCAGGCATCCCGGGACCCGAGTCGGCAGCCGCCGCTCCCCGGGATGTGGGCAATCGAACCCCTATTTACATTCGCCTCACTATTCACGATGTGGGGGTAACCGGGGTCGGGCAGCCTAATTCTGCCCCATGACCCAGCGTCAAGGGGGCACTGAAACGCCGATAACCACTGAAAAGTGCGGCATCTGTGCATCTTTCGGACCCCCAAGCGTTGTGTGACCCCACAAGATCGCGTTACATTCTTGCACTGAGGCCCCATAACTCGGGCAGACTAAGGAGAGCACAGCACATGGCCAACAAACCCATGACCAAGACCCAGCTTGTGGCCGCTCTGGCCGAAGAAATGGGCACCGACAAGAAAGCCGCGACGGGTGCCCTGGATGCCATCATCGGCATCATCACCCGCGAAGTGTCCGCCGGCGGCGCCGTGACCCTGCCGGGCGTCGGCAAGATCTACTGCCGCGAGCGCCCCGAGCGCGAAGTGCGCAACCCGGCCACCGGTGAAACCTTCACCAAGGAAGCCGACAAGGTCGTCAAGATGACCATCGCCAAGGCGCTCAAGGACAGCGTGAACGCCGAAGCCTGAGGTCATCTCAGCACCAGGCTGCCCAAGGGCAGCGACCCGGGGCCGTCACATGACGGCCCTTTTCTTTTTGACGCCACGGGCGCTCTGGCCACCTTGTCCCCGCCCGCGGATTGGGAAATGGTCCGCGCGCAGGGGAGCGGGGCCAGATAACGGGGGCCGATTGCCCCGCAGGAGACACGATGGATCTGCGCGCGCTTGCCATGGGCCTGGCCTTTGCCTTCATGTGGTCCTCGGCCTTCACATCGGCCCGGATCATCGTCGCCGATGCCTCGCCCCTGTTTTCGCTGGCCGCCCGGTTCCTGCTGTCGGGCCTTCTTGGGGTGATCATCGCGCGTGTGATGGGACAAAGCTGGCGGCTGACCCCGGCCCAATGGCGGGCCACGTTCCTCTTCGGCATCTGCCAGAACGCGCTGTACCTGGGGCTGAACTTTGTTGCCATGCAATGGGTCGAAGCATCGGTCGCCGCCATCATCGCGTCATCCATGCCCTTGCTGGTGGCCCTGGCCAGCTGGGCCTTTCTGGGCGACAAGCTGAGGCCGGCAGGGCTGGCCGGCCTGATCGCCGGCACCGCCGGAGTGGCCCTGATCATGGGCGCGCGCATCTCGGGCGGGGCAGATCCGATGGGCGTGATGCTGTGCCTGCTCGGCGCCTTGGCCCTGACCTTTGCCACCCTCGCGATCCGGGGCGCGACCTCGGGCGGCAACTTCATGATGATCGTCGGCCTGCAAATGCTGATCGGCTCGGCCGCCCTGTTCGTGGCCGCAGCCTTCATTGAAACCCCCCACGTCACCCCAAGCTGGCCGCTGCTCGCTGCATTCCTCTATACAACGCTGGTGCCCGGTCTGCTGGCCACTTTCGTTTGGGTGCACCTTCTCAACCGCCTCGGCCCGATCCGCGCCGCCACCTTCCATTTCCTGAATCCGGTCTTCGGCGTCGGCGTCGCCGCTGTTCTACTGGGTGAACAACTGACCCTGACCGATGCGATTGGTGTCGCAATCATCACGGTCGGCATTCTTGTCGTCCAAACCGCTCGCCAACCCCAAAGCGATTAGAGGGGGCGCTGCCCCCGTCCTCCGCTGGAGGACTCCCCCGGGGTATTTTCGAAAAGAAAGAAGCAAGTGGTTGGCGCGCAGGTCCGCCATCAGTGTCGAGCGAACTTTCCGGGCGGTACGGTTGTCGCACCCCATACTCCAGCAGGTAAGCGCCGCACTGCTGCTTCTTTCTCTTTCCAAATACCCCGGCCGCCGGTTCTTCACAGGCGCAACGCTGAGGTGTCGATCTTCAATCCAAAAGGGCCTCGATCCGCCCGGTCACGGCATCGCTTTCCGGCCGGGTGGCAGAGCGCCAGGTCGCGACAACCTCTCCATCCGGGCCCAGCAGGATCTTGTTGAAGTTCCAGCGGGGCTCGAAGCCGGTTTCGTCCCGAACAGAGGCAAAGAAGGGGTGCGCGTCGCGACCCCTCACGTGCGTGATATCGGTCATCGGAAAATCCAGTCCAAAGGTCAGCGTGCAGAACTCCTTGACCTCTTCCGCCGTTGCCAGCTCCTGGTTGAAGTCGTCAGAGGGCACAGCCAGGACGACCAGCCCGCGGGACCGGTAGGTGTCGTAAAGCCGCTGCATGCCCTCGTACTGGTAGGTGAACCCGCATTCCGACGCCGTATTGACCACCAGCACCGGCTGGCCGCGCCATGCCTCCAGCGACAGCTCGCCCCCGTCGATCGACGCGAACCGGCCGGTCAACCCCTCGGCCAGGGCCAGACCGGTCGAAGATGCGAAAAACAGCATCAGAAGAGAGAACAACCGGCGTGTCATCGTCAGACCTCGTCTAGGATCGCAGTTTGTGATTTAGGACTTGGAACCGGCCCGACCAGCCCCAAATCTAGGCCCATGCATCAGCAAAGGAGCTTGCCATGACCCGCTATGCCAAGACCGAAGAAGCCCTGGCCGCCCTGTCCGACGAGGAATTCTACGTCACGCAGAAAAGCGGCACCGAACGTCCGGGCACTGGCAAATACCTGTCCAACAAGGAACCCGGCATCTATGTCGACGTGGTTTCAGGCGAACCGCTGTTCGCGTCGTCGGCCAAGTATGAGTCCGGCTGCGGCTGGCCCAGTTTCGTCAAGCCGATCGAACCGGACCACGTGGTCGAACTGCAGGACCGGACGCACGGGATGATCCGCACCGAGGTCCGCTCCAAGCACGGAGACAGCCACCTTGGCCATGTCTTCCCGGACGGGCCGCGCAGCCGGGGTGGGCTGCGCTACTGCATCAACTCGGCCGCCCTTCGTTTCGTTCATCGTGACGAAATGGAAAAGGAAGGCTATGGTGACTACACTGATTTGGTGGAGGACATTTGAATGACGAAACGAGAACGGGCCGTTTTGGCGGGGGGGTGTTTCTGGGGCATGCAGGATCTGATCCGCAAGCTGCCAGGCGTCGACAAGACCCGTGTGGGCTATACCGGCGGAGACGTCCCCGACGCCACCTATCGCAACCATGGCACCCATGCCGAGGGGATCGAGATCTGGTTCGATCCAGACGTGATCAGCTATCGTGACCTTCTGGAGTTCTTCTTCCAGATCCATGATCCCACGACGATGAACCGGCAGGGCAACGACATCGGGCTCAGCTATCGCTCGGCGATCTATTTCGAAACCGAGGATCAGCGCCAGACCGCCCTGGACACCATCGCGGATGTCAACCATTCCGGTCTTTGGCCGGGCCGCGTCGTGACCGAGGTTCAACCAGTGGGCGATTTCTGGGAGGCCGAGCCCGAGCACCAGGATTACCTGCAGCGGCTGCCGAACGGCTATACCTGCCACTTCCCCCGCGCCGACTGGGTCCTGCCCAAGCGCAAGGCGGCCGAGTAACCTAGACCGCCAGGCGGGCGACGGCCCAGCGGGCCGCGTCCGCCACGGCGGCATCGGGGTCGTCGGTCAGGGATCGGGCCACGTGCGCCAGTTCGGGCGAGCCGGAATTCCCGATGGCATATAGCACGTTACGCACGAACCGGTCCCGCCCGATCCGCTTTATGGGCGAGCCGGAGAACCGGGCGCGGAAGGCCGCGTCATCCAGCCTGGCAAGCTGGTCGAGGGGGGCCGTGGCCTGGCCGCCATAGCGCATGTCCGACGCCTCTTGCGCGAACTTGTTCCAGGGGCAGACGGCCAGGCAATCGTCGCAGCCATAGATCCGGTTGCCCAGATGCGGGCGCAGATCTTCGTCGACGGGCCCCTTGTGTTCGATCGTCAGGTAGGAAATGCACCGCCGGGCGTCCAGCCGGTAGGGCGCCGGAAACGCATCGGTCGGACAGATGTCCAAGCAGCGGCGGCACTTGCCGCAATGGTCGTGCTCGGCCTCGTCAACCGGCAGCTCCAGCGTGGTAAAGATCGCCCCGAGGAAGCACCAATTGCCCCAGTCGCGGCTGACCAGGTTGGTGTGCTTGCCCTGCCAGCCCAGGCCGGCCGCCTGGCCCAGGGCCTTTTCCGGCACCGGCGCTGTATCGACGAACACCTTGATCTGGGGCACCTCGCCCGCCTTGGCCGCGTCGATCAGCCAGCGCCCGACCCGCTTCAGGCGTTTCTTGACGATATCGTGGTAATCGCGCCCCCGGGCATAGGCCGACACCACCCCCTGGTCGCGCGCCTTCAGCAGGGGCAACGGATCGCTGTCGGGCGCATAGCTTTCGGCCAGCATGATCACTGAGCGCGCCTCGGGCCACAAGGCGGCGGGATCCTGCCGCCAGTGAACGCGCTCGGCCAACCAGCCCATCTGCCCGTGAAAGCCCTGGTCCAGGAAGGCCCGCAACCGCTCGGGCACCTCGGGCACCGCATCGGGCCGGCAGATGCGCATGGCGACGAACCCTTCGTCCAGGGCCTGGGTCCTCAGCCGGTCCTTGAGCGCATCCATATCCATGACAGCTGGTTACACGGAAGCAGGCCGAAGCCCAAGCCGCCCTTGCATAAGGCCGACCGGCGGCCGGACCGGCTTAGAAATCCAGGTCGGCGTAGTGCGGAGGCTGCGGGAACCCGGGGATCTGGTCGGCCAGGATCGACCGGAACGCCGGCCGGGACTTGATCTTGGCGTACCAGTCCTTGACCACGGCCGACCGGTTCCAGTCCACGTCCGAGATATAGTCCAGCGACGACAGGTGCGCGGCGGCGGCGAAATCGGCCAGGGTCATCACGTCTCCGGCCAGCCAGCGCCGGTGATCCAGCAGCCAGCCCATGTAATCCAGGTGGTATTTGATCGCCTTGGCCCCGTCCTTGACGTTGCGGCTGTCGGGAAAGCCCTGGCCCATGACCTTCTTGTTCACCCGCTCGTACAGCAGCTTCGAGGTCACCTCGTTATGGAACTTGTCGTCGAACCAGCCCACCAGGCGGCGCACCTCGTAGCGGCCATCGGAATCCTTGGGCAGCAGCGCGGGATCGGGCCGGGTTTCTTCGAGGTATTCGCAGATCGCCGCGCTTTCGGCCATCAGCTTGTTGTCCAGACGCAGCACCGGGACCTTGGCCGCCGGGTTGCGCCGCATGAAATCGGTGTCCTTCTCCCAGTACCGTTCTTCGACCAGCTCGACCTCGATCTTCTTCTCGGCGAGAGACAGGCGGACCTTGCGGCAAAAGGGCGACAGGGGAACGTGGAAAAGACGGGCCATAGGGGTCTTTGTCATGAGGGAATAGGGCGGTTGTAACGCCGCGAGGCAGCGGAATTCAATCCTCGAAACAATCCGCGCGGCCATCCGCTGCAATTGTCGCGGCCCCGTCGGCAATGGATGCCGCGCGGCGCTGCAACGTGGGCGACAGCTCGGCCGGGTTGCGCGTGCGCGGAGACGGCAGGACAGCGGCAATGCGCGCGGCCTGGCGGGGGGTCAGGTCGGCGGCCCGGGTGCCAAAGTAGTGCTGCGCCGCGGCCTCGACCCCGAAGATGCCCGGCCCGGTTTCTGCAACGTTCAGGTATACTTCGAGGATCCGGCGCTTGGACCAGACGGCTTCGACCATCGGCGTGATCAGGGTCTCCATCGCCTTGCGCAGCCAGGACCGGCCCTGCCACAAAAAGACGTTCTTGGTCACCTGCTGGGTAATCGTCGACCCGCCCCGCTGCGCGCCGCTTTCCATGGCGGCCTTCAGGGCGTCGACATCGAAACCCCAGTGCAGGCAGAAATTGGCGTCCTCGGCCGCCACTGCGGATCGGACCATGACCGGGGCGATATCGTCGAGGGCAACCCAATCGCGTTTCAGGGGGCCATAGCGCCCGTATTCCTGCCACATGGTCACCGTGACCGGAGGGTTCACCACGGCAAACAGGAAGACCAGCGCAGTGGCCAGGGCCACGAAAACGGCCAGCAGGCGCAAGCCGATCCGGTACAGCCAATAGCCTGGCCGGAACCGGCGCTTCTTGCCGCCGGAGGGCCCGTCCTTGCCCCCGTCCTTACCGCTGTCTTTCGATTTCGACGCCTGTTTTGCCACGTCCCTACCGCGTCCTGCCCGATGTTCTTGCCTCGGGCTCCAGACTACCGCGTTTGCCCGCCGGGCGAAACGGTGCAGGGCGCGCCCGGGGCGCACGGGGTGGGCTCGCGCCATACCGGCCGCCAATGCAACGGCGACAGGGTGGGAGTGCGGCCCGGGCGCGCCTCAACGCCGCGCCCGGGCCATGTCGTCATTCCGCCGGCATCGCCTTTTCTTCCAGGCTCAGCGGCGCGGGCAGATGGGCCAGCATCTCTTTCGGACAGACCTGAAGGAAGTTGCCCTTCTCGACCTCCCAGTGCTGCAGGATGTCCTTGGCCTTGCGCGAATAGGTTTCAGTCGCGTGACCGGTGATCAGTTCGTGCAGCTCGGCTTCCCAATGTTCGACCGTCACCGGGCAGGTCACCAGGGTATCCATGTTCATCATGGTCTCGGCCTTGCCCTCGGGGTCGTACAGGTAGGCCATGCCCCCGGTCATCCCGGCCCCGAAGTTCGGCCCGATATCCCCCAGGATCACCGCCACGCCGCCGGTCATGTATTCACAGCCGTTCGACCCGCAGCCCTCGATCACCACTTTCGCGCCCGAGTTCCGCACCGCAAACCGCTCGCCCGCACGCCCGGCCGCGAACAGGAACCCGTCCGTCGCCCCGTACAGCACGGTGTTGCCGACGATGGTGTTCTCGTCCGCCTTCAGCGGCGACACCTGCGGCGGCCGCACGACGATCAGACCGCCCGACAGGCCCTTGCCCACATAGTCGTTGGCATCGCCCGACACCTCGATCTTCAGACCCGGAGCCGCAAAGGCCCCCAGCGACTGCCCGGCGCTGCCCTGCAGTTTCACCGTCAGGTGGTCCGGCTGGAACGCGTTGCGCATGCCGAAGTTCTTGACGATGTGGCTGGACGTGCGCGTGCCGACCGTGCGGTGCGTGTTCTGCACCGCGTAGGACAGCTGCATTTTCTCGCCTTCTTCCAGGAACCGCGCGGCATCGTGCACGATCTGGGCATCCAGCGTATCCGGCACCGGGTTGCGCGGCTTGTTGCGATCGTAGACGATCTTGTCCGCGCCATCGACAGTGATCAGCAGCGGGTTCAGGTCCAGGTCGTCCAGGTGCGCGGACCCGCGGCTGACCTGGTTCAGCAGGTCGGCCCGGCCGATCACCTCGTCCAGCGACCGTGCACCCAGCTCGGCCAGGATTTCACGGACTTCCTGGGCGTAGAAGGTGATCAGGTTGACCACCTTGTCCGCGTTGCCGGTGAACTTGTCGCGCAGGGACGGATCCTGGGTGCAGACGCCCACCGGGCAGGTGTTCGACTGGCACTGGCGGACCATGATGCAGCCCATCGCGATCAGCGCGGCGGTGCCGATGCCGTATTCCTCGGCCCCCAGCATCGCGGCCATGACAATGTCACGCCCCGTCCGCAGACCGCCATCCGTGCGCAGCGTCACGCGGCCCCGCAGGTGGTTCATCGACAGCACCTGGTGCGCCTCGGTCAGGCCCATTTCCCAGGGCAGGCCGGCGTACTTGATGGACGTCGCGGGCGACGCCCCGGTGCCGCCATTGTGGCCCGAGATCAGGATGATGTCCGCCTTGGCCTTGGCCACCCCGGCGGCAATCGTGCCCACGCCCGAGGATGCCACCAGCTTGACCGTCACCTTGCAGCGCGGGTTGATCTGCTTGAGATCGTAGATCAGCTGCGCCAGGTCCTCGATCGAGTAGATGTCGTGGTGCGGCGGCGGCGAGATCAGGGTCACGCCCTTGGTCGAATGCCGCAGACGCGCGATCAGGTCGGTCACCTTCATGCCCGGCAACTGGCCGCCCTCACCCGGCTTGGCGCCCTGGGCCACCTTGATTTCAAGCTCTTCGCAATGGTTGAGGTACTCGGCGGTCACGCCAAAGCGCCCCGAGGCCACCTGCTTGATCTTGGCCGACGGGTTGTCGCCGTTGGGCTCCGGAACAAAGTGTGCCGGATCCTCGCCGCCCTCGCCGCTGTCGGACTTGGCCCCGATGCGGTTCATGGCCACGTTCAGCGTCTTGTGCGCCTCGGGCGACAGGGCGCCCAGCGACATGCCCGGCGTCACGAACCGCTTGCGGATCGAGGTGATAGACTCGACCTCTTCCAGCGGAATCGCGTTGCCCAGCGGCTTGATCGCCAGCAGGTCGCGCAGGTGGATCGGCGGGTTCGCCTGCATCCGCGCGCTGTACTGCTTCCAGATCTCGTAGGAAGACCGGTTACAGGCCGATTGCAGCATGTGCATCGTCTGCGCTTCCCAGGCGTGGGTCTCGCCGGATTTGCGGGCCTTGTAGAACCCGCCGATCGGCAGGACGTCCAGGCCGGACAGCCAGCCGCGCGAATGCACGTCCTCGACCTTCTTCTGGATACCCGAGACACCGATGCCGGAGATGCGGGAGGTCATGCCGGGGAAGAACTCCGCGCACATGGCGCGCGACAGGCCCACGGCCTCGAAGTTCAGACCGCCCCGATAGGACGACACGACGGAAATCCCCATCTTCGACATGATCTTGAGAAGACCCTGGTCGATGGCTTCGCGGTACATCGCCACGGCTTCGGTCAGGGTCATGTCCAGCAGGCCGCGCTTGATGCGGTCGGCCAGGCTGTCCTCGGCCAGGTAGGCGTTGACGATGGTCGCGCCACAGCCCAGCAGCACGGCAAAGTAATGCGGATCGACACATTCCGCCGACCGCACGCCCAGCGAACAGAAGGTGCGTAGCCCCTTCTGGGTCAGCCAGGAATGCACCGCGCTGGTGGCCAGGATCATCGGCATGCCGACCTTGCCCGGCCCCTGGTTCTGGTCGGTCAGGATCACGTGGCCGCCGCCCGAGCGCACGGCCTCTTCGGCCTCGGCACGGATGCGGTTCAGCGCCTGGCGTAGGGCATCCGGTCCGGACCCGACGTCGAAGGTACAGTCGATCTCGCTCAGGCCCGCGTTGAAATGCTGCTTCAGCTCTTCGAACTGGGCATTGGCCACGAAGGGACTGTCCAGCACGAAGATCTCGGTCTGCGAGGAAGACTCGTCCAGCACGTTCTTCAGGTTGCCGAACCGGGTCTTCAGCGACATGACGCGGAATTCGCGCAGGCTGTCGATCGGCGGGTTCGTCACCTGGCTGAAGTTCTGCCGGAAGTAATGCGACAGGTTACGGTACTTGTTGGACAGAACGGCGGACGGCGTGTCGTCGCCCATCGAGGCCAGCGGCTCTTTCCCGTCCTCGGCCATCGGCGCAAGCACCTGT
>PAQV01000058.1 GCA_002709405.1 Paracoccaceae bacterium | reverse complement strand
CTCGGCTACTTAAGCCCCAACCAGTTCGAAGAAAGAAACGCCGCGCCCCGGTCAAAGCGAGCCGCCTGACTCGTCCAGCCCGAGGGGCGCACTCCAGATTTTCACGAAAACTTCATCCAGGTGCCACCGCCAATGGCTGGATCGCATACCCTCGATCCGCCGCTTGCGGATCTCGGACGCAAACAGCGGACCGAACCTGTGCCACCAAAACCGCACAGTCTCATGGCTGATGTCGACGCCGCGTTCATGCAGCAAATCTTCGACGTTTCGCAGCGACAGCGGAAAGCGGATGTACATCATGACCGCCAATCGGATGACCTCCGGGCTGGTCTTGAAATATTTGAACGGGTCATGTTTCGTAATCCTGGGACGCTATCCGAGCCCCCTTCCATGCCGCAAGCCAAGTTCCTTTGACATTGCCCAGTTCACGGCTTCCGCTCTACCTTCCGCGATTGGGCCGGCGAGTCGACAGGCTTTCCCCGCGAAGTGATCGAGGCCGCATTGGCGCATGGCATCAAGGACAAGGCAGAGGCGGCATATGCCCGGTCTGACCTCTTCGACAAGAGACGCAAACTGATGGAAGCCTGGGCATCGTTTGCCTCAGCGCGAAAGGGCGAAAACAAAGTTGTCGCCTTCGTGAAAGGGTCTACCGCGACCTAGTGTTTACCACCTGACACATAGTACCCAGTCACAAAAGGGCATCGGACAGGGGCGCTATACATCACTGATGTGAAACGGTCAGATGAGGGGCTAGGAGCCCATTCTTCTCGTTTGTCGACAGCGCAGCATTCGACAAAGGGCGGGGAGCCGTCATTCGCTGCGTCCCGAACGAACGGCGGCTCCGCGCAAAAAACGGACGCGAACACGCGCAGCTTGTCGAACGGTATATCCGACATGCCGCGCGTGGATGCGGGGCCGTTTCAGGGCTGAACTGTTTCAGGGCCGGGGTGCGGCACCCTCCCACGCCCGTTGCAGCAGGCCCCGCAGCGGCGCCGCGTCGATGGTGCGGGGGTTCCAGTACGGGTTCGACAGGGCGATGTCGCACGCGCGGTCCAGCTCGGTTTCCGCGACGCCCAGATCGCGCAGCGCCGTGGGGACACCCAACTGCCCGGCAAGCGCATAAAGGCCCGTCGGACCATCGTCCGCCCCGATGGCGCGGGCGATACGCGACATGGCGTCCGGCACGGCGGGGCTGTTGTAGGCCAGCGCGTGCGGCAGGATGATGGTGTGTGTCTCGGCGTGCGGCAGGTTGAAGCTGCCGCCCAGCGTGTGACAGAGCTTGTGGTGCAGGGCCATGCCGACGTGGCCCAGCACCGTCCCGCAAAGCCATGCGCCGTACAAACATTGCGACCGCGCGGCGACATCTTCGGGGTTGTCCCGCAGCACCGGCATCCCTGCGGCCAGCGCGCGGATGCCTTCTTCGGCGATCAGCGACATCACCGGGTTGCCGTCCTTGGCATACAGCCCTTCGGCGGCGTGGGCGATGGCATTCATGCCGCTGACCAGCGACATGCCTACCGGCAGAGAACAGGTCAGTTCCGGGTCATAGATCACCGATTTCGGCAGGACACGCACGTCCTTGCCCGTGGTCTTGATGCCGTTTTCGGTGATGCCGTAGACGGGCGTCATCTCGGACCCGGCATAGGTCGTCGGAATGGCGATGATCGGCAGCGCCGAGTCCAGCGCGATGGCCTTGCCCAGGCCGATGGTCGAACCGCCGCCCACCGCAACGGCACAGTCCGCATCCAGGTCCCGCGCAAGCGTGCGGGCCTTGCGGGCGCTTTCGATGGGAACGTGCATTTCCGCCCCGTCGTGGATGCCCGCCAGCCGGTCTCCCAGAAGGGCCGCCACCTGTTCGGCCTGCGCCCGCTGCTGCGGTGTACACAGGACCAGCGCGCGGGTGGCACCGATGGCCGCAACCTCGTCCGCGACGGTGGCCAGCTTGCCCGGACCAAAGACCACGCGGGACGGCAGGGCGGTATAGGTGAAATCCTTCATGGACATGTCCTTTGATGGTGCGTGTCTGGCAGGGGCATTTCAGGCGCGGTAGTCGACCTGATGCCGGGCAATGCGCGAGGCGCCAAGCGCGTCCTTGACCCGCAGATGCGCCGGATGGGTGGCATAGGCGTCCAGCGCCGCCTGGCTGTCGAATTCCGTATACAGGACGACATCGCAGGCATAGTCCACGCGGCTGTGGTCGAACCCGACCTCCAGATGCAGCAGTCCCGGGATTTCGTCCCGGATTTCCTCGAACCGGGCGCGCAGGTGTTCGGCGGCGCGGGTGCGTTCCTCGGCCGTGTCGCCGGCCATGTTCCACATGACGATATGCTTGATCATGATGTCCTCCCGGATGTGGTGACCGCCCCCCGGTGACGCGGGGGACGGAGATCTGCACGATATGGATCCGGGTCAGAGCGTGACTTCGGCTCCGCCCTGCTGCGACGAGGCAAACAGCGCTTCGAGGATCAGGTTGATGTTGTGCGCCTGGGTGGCGGGCACGTTGGACGGCGCACCGCTGCGCAGCGCGTGTTCGAATGCCGCCGCTTCGCGGTCGAAATAGACCGGGTTGCCGATCTCGGCGATTTCGGGCGAATAGACGGTCTTGCGCACTGCCCAGATCTCGGGGAACGAATTTTCGTTGTATTCGGTCCAGCCCATAGGCAGGCCGTGTTTGCCCGTGCTGTAGATCCGGTAGGTCGCAGGCATGGGACGGGACGACATGACGCCATCGGTGCCATAGGCGGTGATGTCCCAGCTTTCGGTCCAGGGCATCGGGTCCCAGGACATGAAATCGACGGTGATCATCTTGTCGTCGTAAGTCAGGATCGCCCCGGCGGCGTCTTCGCGGGCGGCATCGGGCATGATCCCCGGAAACTTCGTGATCCGTGCGTTGACCGATTTCGGTATCCCGAAGTGCAAAAGCAGCCGGTCGATGGTGTGGCAGCCGATCACGTAGAAGGCCCCGCCGATGTCGCCGGGCTGGCGCATGTGGTCGGTGTCTGCCTCGCCGTGGGAACAGCCGGCATGGGCGCGGACCTGCAGGATCTTGCCCAGCTGGCCCTTTTGCAGGACCTCCTGCATCTTGTCGACAGACGGCGCATAACGCCAACAATAGCCGACCTGGAACAGCTGCCCGGTGCGTTCTGCGGCGGCAACCAGCCGTTCGGTGTCTGCAGACCCGCGCCCGGCGGGTTTTTCGCACAGCACCGCCTTGCCCGCCTCCATCGCCTCGATGGCCCAGTCGGCCATGCGGTAGCTCTTGGGGTGGATCATCACGGCATGGACCTCCGGGTCCGCCAGGATGTCTTCCTTGCTGCGCGCCGCGATGCCCATGGCGTCGACGAAAGGCGCCAGAAGCGGGCTGTCGTCATAGGCGCCCAGAACGCGGGCGTTGGTCATGCGCTGGAACGCCTTCACCCGGCCCGAGGTGTGCGGATGCGTGATCCCGAGGCAGGCAATCCCCAGCGGGGTATCGGCGCCGATGGCATAGGTCATTGGGTTTTCTCCTTGGGATTACAGGGAAACGGTGCGACCGCTGCGCACCGAGTCCAGCGCGGCCTCGGCCAGGCGCAGCGCCTGCACGCCATCGGCGGCGGTTGTCGGCAGGGCCGTGCCATCGGCCAGCGCCGCGACAAAGGCCTCCATCTCGGCCCGGTAGGCGGCGGTATAGCGTTCGAGGAAGAAGTTCAGCAGCGGTTGCTGTGCGTCCGTCATGTCCGCCGTGGTCAGGCGCATGGTGGTCGGGCGCAGGTTGTCATGGGTCAACATGCCGGTTTCGCCCAGCACCTCGATCCGCTGGTCATAGCCATAGACCGCCTCGCGGCAGTTGTTGATATGCGCCTGCTTGCCGCTGGCGGTCTGCAGGATCACCATGGCGGTGTCATAGTCGTCGTATTTGCCGACCATCTCCGCATCGACGATGCGCGATGCCATCGCGGTGACGCTGACGGGCTCTTCGCCCAACAGCCAGCGCGCCATGTCCAGATCGTGGATCGTCATGTCGCGGAACAGCCCGCCCGACGATTTCACATAGCCTTCGGGCGGCATCCCCGGATCGCGGCTTGAGATCACCACCTGGCGCACCGCGCCGATCTGTCCGGCGTCGATGGCGCGGCGCACCTCGGCAAAGGTCGGGTCGAAGCGGCGGTTGAAGGCCAGCATGACACGACCCTTCAGCGCGTCGATGCGGGCTGCGGCCTCGGTGCTCTTGCCCAGGTCGAGGTCGATGGGTTTTTCGCACAGCACCGCCTTGCCCAGTTCGACCGCGCGGGTCAGCAGGCCGATGTGGGTGTCCGTGGGCGTGCCGATCACAACCGCGTCCACGTCATCGCGGGCGATGGCCGCCATCGGGTCGGTCATGGCCTCGGCGCCGTACTTGGCGGCCAGCGGCTCACAGGCCTCGGCAAAGGGGTCGGCCACGGCGATCAGCCGGGCGCGGGAGTTGGCGGCGACGTTGCCGGCGTGGATCTTGCCAATCCGGCCTGCGCCCAGAACTGCTATTCCGATCATCTGTCTTGTCCCTGGATATGCGTGTCAGTCGGCCGGAAAGGTCACTGCGTCGAACTGTCTCATGGTGGTGTCAAAGGCGCGGGTGGCAGCCATCTCCAGCGGCAGGTGGCGGTGGTAGGCCGAGATCAGCTCTACCCCCCAATAGCCGCGATAGCCCTGGTCGAGCATCGCCTGGATCTGGCCCGCGATGTCGACGGACCCTTCACCGCACAGCCTGCGGTAATGGGTGGAGTCGTTGAACAGGTCGCCGATCACCTCGGGGCCCGCGTCGTCCAGTTCGGCGGCGCGCAGGAATTCGGTCGGGATCTTGCGGATGTCATCCGCCGTCATGCCACCGCGTTCGACGTGCCAGGTGTCGACCAGCAGGCCGCCGTTGGTCACGCCCAGATCGCGGAACAGGTCCAGCCCCCGGTCGATGGTGTTGATGCTGGCAAACGGCAGAAATTCGATCGCGATGTCGATGCCCAGCGGTTTCGCCTTTTCGCAGATGTCGAACAGCGCCGCGCGCATGGCGCCGGTGTCGGGCGCCTCTGTTTCAAAGACGCCGCCGCCCAGCTTGATCTTGACCACGCCGAGGGCGTCGCTGATTTCCAGCATCCGGGCATACATCCGGTCCGACAGCGCCCGGCGGTCGCCGGTCAGGTGCCAGTCGACCAGGAATTCCAGTTCGACGTTGCGGATGTTGTTGTCGGCAAGGATGCCGCGCACCCCGGCCATGCCGTAGCGGGCGATCGACGCCTCGATGTCGTCCATGACAAAGCCCATGCCCTGCCAGCCGGTGCGCCCGCAGACCTCGGCCCGTTCGGCCAGGGAAAAGGGGCTAATCTCGGACGGGGCGCCGGGATAGGTGTTGCCCGCAACCGTCCAGTAAGACGCGCAGAGGCTGATATCCTTGATATTCATGACTGTTGTCCGTTTGCCTTTGACTTGGCCGCCAGCACGAAATCCCAGTCCACCATCAGGAAGGGGTTCGGCATTCCGTAGTCTGCGGCCATCTCGGGGTCGTCGACGGTGCGGAATTCGGCCACCAGGTCCTTCTTCACGCCGAACACCGTGTCTTCCTTCAGGTAGGGGCAGTCGGGGGTGAAGATGTGGGTGATGATCTCGTCATAGCCGTCGGCGGTGACGATGAAGTGCATGTGTGCGGCGCGGTTCGGGTGGCGGTGCAGGTCGCCCAGCATCTTGCCCACCGGGCCGTCGTCGGGGATCGGGTAGAAGCGCGGCTTGACCGTCTGGAACCAGTAGCGCCCGTCGGAGTCTGACGCAAAGACGCCGCGCAGGTTGTATTCGGGCTGTTCGCCCTGCTGCTGCACGTCATAGAACCCGTCGTCGTTGGTCTGCCAGACATCGATCCGCGCGCCAGCGACCGGGTTGCCGTCGACGTCCAGGATACGCCCGCGTACCAGTGTCGGCGTGCCCTTGTGGTCAAGGCAGATGTTGGCCCCGTTCGGGTAATGCGGCGCGCCGTCGATGTAGAACGGCCCCAGGATGGTGTTCGGCGTGGCTCCGGACGGGCGGCGGTGGTTGATCGCATCGACCAGCATGGTCACCCCCAGCACGTCGGACAGCAGGATGAATTCCTGCCGCCAGTCGTTGCACATGTGCCCGGTCTCGGTCAGGAACCGGATCGCGGCGAACCATTCCTCGTGGGTCGGCTCGATTTCCTTGACCGCGTTGTGCAGGTGTCTGGTCAGGATGCTGACGACCTCCTTCAGGCGGGGGTCGGCACCGTCACCGATGCGGGAATTGACCACATCCGCCGATCTTTCCTCTTCGAAATAGCCGCCGTCGAACGGCGCGTCTGATGTCTGCAACATGGCGTCTGTCCTTTGCGCAGGGTGGCGCCGGGCCACCCGTGAAACTGTCGGACCCGCGCCGGGAGGAAGCATGGGCGCGGGTCCGGATGGGTCAGAAGCTTTGCTGACCCGTGGCCTTCTCGATCAGCTTGTCGATGGAGACAGCGAGGACCAGAAGAAGGCCGGTGACGATGAGGCGGATTTCGTTTTCGACACCCATGAGGTTCAGACCGTTGCTGACGGTGCCGATGACCAGCGCCCCGAGAAGCGACGCATGGATCGACCCGCGCCCGCCGAACAGGCTGACCCCGCCGATGACCGCCGCCGCGATGGATTCCAGCAACAGCGTGCCACCCCCGACACCGCCGCCGGAAAAGACGCCAACCCCCAGGGTCCGCGAGGCGGCGATCACACCGGCCAGCGCCGCGACACCGCCCGCAATGGCAAAGGCCGCCATCTTGATCCGGTGGACCTTGATCCCCGACCGGCGGGCAGCTTCGTCATTGTTGCCGACGGCGTAGAGGTACAGGCCGAACTGCGTCTGCTTCAGGATATAGCCGCCAAGGCCCAGCAGAATGCCGAAGATCAGCACGATCAGCGGGATGCCCTTGTGGGCCGACAGGATCGCCACGACGATTGCGCCAAACAGGGTTGCGGCGGCGATGGGCAGGACGACGGCGCGCATCATCGGCGTTTCCAGACCGGCCCTGGTGCGGCTGGCCGCTTCGGAAAACACCAGCCCGGCAAAGCTGAGGATACCGATGGCCAGAACGACCCAGGCCCAGATGCCGTCGATGTTGATCAGCGCGATCTGTTCCAGACCGGTGCCGTTCAAGCTGTAGCGCGCGGTGGCGGGCAGCAGGATCAGTTGCAGACCGTTCAGCGCAAGGCCAAGGCCCAGCGTGACCACAAAGGACGGCACGCCGACGTAGGTGACCCAGCGGGCGGACAGGCTGCCGATGAAGGCCCCGAGCGCGATGGCAATGGGCACGGCAACCCAGGGGGTCACGCCCGCCTCGACGATCAGCTTCGCCATGAAGACGGATGTCACGCCGTTGATCGCGGCGACCGACAGGTCGATTTCCTTGACCAGCAGCACGAACATGATGCCCAGGGCCATGATGCCGACCACGGTGCTTTGCACCAGAAGGTTGGACAGGTTGCGCGCCGTCAGGAACACGTCGCTTTGCACCGCGAAAAAGATCCACAGCGCGATCAGGCCGATGACGATGGGCAGCGCGCGCAGGTCGCGGGCCAGAAGGTCGCCGATGCTGCGGCGGCGCACCAGCGGCGGCGCGGATGTGATGGCTTCAGCCATGGGGAATTCCTCCGATTTCTGCCGCGGTCACCCCGCGAGATTGACGCCTTCGTTGCCGCCGACCATGGCGTTGACGACCTGTTCGCCGGTCACGTCGCCGGTGCGGAAACTGGCCGCGTTCGCGCCCAGGCGCATGACCTCGATCCGGTCGGTGGCGTTGACGACAAAGTTGTGGATGTCATGGCTGACCACGACGATGCCCAGGCCCTGATCGGCCAGCGTGCGGATCAGGTCACCCACCTGTTCGGCGGCGGAATGGCTGAGCGCGGCGGTCGGTTCGTCCAGGATCACCACCTTGGGCGTCCAGAGGATCGACCGGGCAATGGCGATGTTCTGGCGCTGGCCGCCCGACATGGCGCCGACGGGGCGCGTCAGGGACAGGTTGCCAAGGCGCATCCGCTTCAGCACTTCGCGCGCCTTGACCTCGCATTCGGCGCGCTGGATGCGGCGCCCGAAAAGGCTTGATCCGGTCAGTTCGCGGCCCAGGAACAGGTTCTGCACCGCGTCGAGGTTCGAACAAAGCGCAAGATCCTGATAGACGGTCTGGATGCCCAGGGCATTGGCGTCGGTCGGGGACGTGATCCTGACCGGCTTGCCTTCGAATTCGTAGTCGCCCGAGGTCGCCATGTGGACACCGGCCATGACCTTGACCATCGTGGACTTGCCCGCGCCGTTGTCGCCCACCAGAGCCACGACCTCGCCCGCGTGGACATCGATCGACGCCCCCCTCAGCGCGTGCAGCGACCCGAATTTCTTGTGGATGTTGCGCATCGAGATCAGCGGCACCGCGCCCGATGCCTGGACATGCCTTTCCCGACCGGCACTCATGTCCGTCATGGTGGTTCCCCCCCTGTGTGGATGGTGCAGGCGACGGCGTGCGCCGCCTGCGGTTTGGCTCAGTGGTTCTGCTTGCAGACCTCGGTGTCTTCGGCGCCCTGGCAGATCTCGGCCCAGGTCCAGACACCGGCGGACACGACATCGCCAAGGCTGTCGCGCGTGATGTTGCTGACCGGCAGGAAGACCGCCGGCACGTCCATGTATTCGTTGTTGACGGTGCCGTTCACCAGTTCGGTCGGCACGCCGTTGCCCGCCAGAACCGACGCCGCGACATCGGCGGCGGCGTTTGCTTCCAGCCGCAGGTCCTTCAGCACCGAATTGTCCTGCCAGCCCTGCGCGATGTAGCGCAGCGCCTCGACCGTGGCATCCTGACCGCCGGTGACGATCTTGTCGCCCGGCGCATAGCCCTGGCTGATCAGCGCGGCGACAGAGCCGCCGGTGGTGCCGTCGTTCATGCCCAGGAACAGGTCCACGTCCCCGCCATTGCGGGTCAGACAGTCCTCGGCAAAGGCCTGAGCCAGCGTCGGGTCCCAGTTCTGGGTGTACTGGTCGCAGACGATCTCGACCTTGCCCGCCTCGACCAGCGGCATCAGGAATTCGTCCTGACCCTTTTCGTACTGGCCGGTGCCGTATTCGCCCTGGTTGCCTTTGACGCGGGCGACCTTGACGGGGCTCTTGTCCATGGCTTTTATCAGGTCGGCGGCGCGGCGACCCTGCGCCTGCCCCACGGACAGCGAGTCGAACACCACATGCGCCTCGGCCTTGCCGCCGATGGCGTCGTGATCGTAGAGGATGACCGGAATGTTGTCCGCCTCGGCCGCAGCCATGCCACCGGCAACAAGGTTCGCATCAGCCGAAGTCAGCAGGATCAGATCGGCGCCCTGGGCAATCGCGTCCTCGATCTGGCGCTGTTGCTGCTGGGGGTCACCCTGGGCGTTCTGTACGGTCACGGTCGCGCCAGGCACGCGTTCTTTCATCGCCTCGACAAAGAACGGCGCATCGCGGCTTTCAAACCGGATGGTGGTCGTGTTCGGCAGCAAAAAGAACACCTTGCTGCTATCGGCAGCAAGCGCTGCGCTGGCAAGGGCGGTCGACGACAGGATGGCCAGGGCCAGTGTTTTCTTCATATCCATTCTCCTCCCAGAGAGTTTCCGGCGGCTGATGTCTGTTGCGGGAACCCCTCCAGGGTGCCGCGCCGTCAGCCTGTCCAGAGGTCTAACAGTTTCACGAAGCGGGATTAACAACCCGGTCCGGGAAACATTCTTGCAGGATTTGCAAAAAGCGGTGGTCATGCCGTCCACCGTTCCTCGAACCCGTTGCGGCGGAAGTCCTCGACAAGGAAGTCGATGAACAAGCGCGTGCGCAGCGGGACAAAGTACTTGCTGGGATAGGCGATGTTCATGGTCAGGCGCGGCAGATCCCAGTCATCCAGCACCCGCACCAGCCGCCCGGCGTCCAGGTCGGCCTGCAGGATGTAGGTGGGCTGCGCAACGATCCCGAGCCCCGTCCGCGCCGCTTCGCAGATCAGCTGGCCGTCGTTCATGATCAGCCCGCCGTCGACCGCGACCTTCACGCTGTCCGCGCCCTTGGTGAACAACAGGTCGTTCCAGTTGTCCGCCAGCGAATAGAGGATCAGGTCATGGGACAGCAGGTCGTCCGGGTGTTGCGGCACGCCGCGCCGTTCCAGATAGTCCGGCGAGGCGGCCAGCAGGCGGCGCGTTTCGGCAATGCGGCGGATGGTGATGGAACTGTCGGCCTCGACCCGGCGCAGGCGGATCGCCAGGTCCAGCCCGTTTTCGATGATGTCGTAATAGCGGTTCGACGACACGATCTCGACCGCCATCTGCGGATAGCGCGCGCGGAAATGCCTGACCGCCGGGATCAGGTGCAGCAGCGAAAACGACAGCGACGCGCCCACCCGCAGCCGCCCGGTCGGCGCGTGTGACCCGAGGCTGACATTGGCTTCGGCCTCTTCCCAGGTGGACAGAAGGTCGCGCGCCTGACCGTAAAGGCGTTCGCCTTCGTCCGTCAGGCTCAGTTGCCGTGTCGACCGCTGGATCAGACGCACCCCCAGCCGGGATTCAAGGTTGGTCAGCTGGCGGCTGACACCCGAGGTCGAGCTGTTCAGCACCTCGGCGGCGCGGGTCATGCTGCGCTCCTCGGCGATCTTGACGAAAACCTGAAACTCGGTCCAGCGGTCCAACCCCTTGCCCCCTCCTGACCGGTCCCTCTGGCGGCGGGACCACGAGTTGCGTGACGAGCGCCTCTTAGATCAACGCCACTTCACAGGGCCAAGAAACGGCTGCGGAAGGCTTTCGGAAAACGTCAAAATGAAAGATTATGATGTTGTCCAGCAGGATGTACCGAACCGGAGCCGGGCCGATGCAATGAGACGCTGGCCCCGAAGGTCGCGAGGGCAAGGGTGCAACGAATCACGATCAAGGGGCTGGCAAAGGCCGCAGGTGTCAGCGTGTCGACCGTCGACCGCATCCTGACCGGACGCCTGCCGGTCAAGCGGGCCACGGTCGAACATGTGCTGGAAATCGCGGAAGCGATGAACTTCCACGCCACGGGCGTGATCCGCAACCGCCTTCGCACGGAGGCCCCCCATTGCCGCATTGGCCTGTTGCTGAACGCCAGCACCCGGCGCACCTTTCTGGACATGGCAGAGCGCGCGTCGGACACCGCCAAAGGACGGCATGACATCCAGGCGCGGGTCATCACCCGGCACCTTTCCAGCCCGGAACCCGAAGCGACGGTTGCCGCCCTGCTGGATCTGGGCCAGCGCTGCGACGTGATCGCCTGCCACTGCATCGACCACCCGCAGGTCCATGCGGCGGTACAGGATCTCGACCGCCGGGGCATCCCCGTTCTGCCGGTGATCTCGGGGCTTGGCTGCGCAGCGACGCCGGGCGTGGTCGGCAGCACCGAAAACGACCTGGGGCGCACCGCCGCCTGGTTCATGTCACGCCTGGCCGGCCCGCAGGGCTGCATCGGTCTGGTCAATGGTGGCGCCTTCTTTCGCAACCAGTGGGCCGAAGAAGACGGGTTCCGGGCCTTTCTCAAGGAACGGGACAGCCCGCTGACAGTCCTGCCAGCGCTGTCCAGCGGCGAATGCGACATCGGCGCCGCGCGGGCGGTGACCACGCTTCTGGGCAAGGCGGGCAGCCGCCTGCGCGGGATCTTCGTTGTCGGTGGCGGGTTGGAAGGCGCGGTTAACGCCCTGCGCGACGCGCGCAGGCCGGACATCCTTGTCGTCGGCAACGAACTGACCGCAGCGACCCGCGCGATGCTGAAGGCGGGACAGGTCCATGTGATCCTCGAACATCCCGGGCTCGAGATCATGGACGGCGCAATTGCCGCGATCGCGGAATGGGCCACCGGCGCCGAAGACGCGCTGGACAGGAAGCAGGAATTTCCTTTCCGGATATTGCTGTCGGAAAATTGCTGATCGCCGACTCAGACTTTACACATGGCTCAAGCTGGTCGTCATCCTTCGTGATGGGCTGAGATCTCTTGGGGCTTGTATCGCTCCGCTATGTACGCTGCGTTTTCCAGCTCGTATGCCTTGATGGGCTGGAACCGGTCATCCGCTGCACCCAGCGCTAACGTCCGGAGAGGGCCGTGAGCGCCGAAGGGTTTGTTTCTAACCGACCTCTGCTCTCTGCGTCGCCACATGACTGCTCGGAGCCAGAAGCTGCCTGCCTATGTTGCGCGCCAATAGCGAGGTGGACGCAAAGGTTCACTGCTCTGGTTGCGCCATCAGATGGACGAAGGACCAGCGGGCGGTTTCGAGCACCCAGAAGACGTTCTCGGCCAAGTATTCCTCGGGGTCTTCGGGGTCGGCCAAGTCGTCTTGCGACAACTCCTCGTGCTTGGCCTGAAACGCCTCCGAGATGTATTTCAGGAAGATCAGCCCCAGCGCGACGTGCTTGTATTCAGAGGGTTCCAGCCCTCCCCGCATCTTGTCGGCGGCTTAAAAAAGATCGGCGGCAAAGTCGAGATCTGCTTTTCGGGTATCTTGGGCCATCCAATTGGAACTTTCAAAAACCTGTATTTCGTTAACCAGTAGCAGTGCCATTCCACGCTTCAATATGGCGCATTTCGGCAGCGGCGACTATCCCCGAACGCAAAGGGCTTCATCCGAACGCCCTTACGCATCACAAATTGGGCTACTCCGATTCTCCCGGCACAACATATGGCACCCCTTAGCGGGTTCATTCGGAAATCTCCCTCGACACGGCTTAAAGCCTATCTCGAAGCGCGCGGCATTAATGCCCCGGAAGATTTTGATTGGACCAGTGAAGTGTGCGGAACGGCTTTGGTACAATCCATCAAGGCGTTGCTCTCGGACCTACCGGACGGGCGACAGGACGAAGTGACATCGGAACTCGAGCTTCTGGGCGAGCTGGCCGACGACACCGGGATGCTGGGTGCAGAGCAGGTTTGTGCCGGTTCGGAGATCTCCCTCGAAGGGTTCGATGGCATCGAGGATGTCCTGATGATGCTGGCCACCCAGCGCCCCGCCATGATCAATAAGGTTCAGGTACAAGTCCCCCTGCTCCAACGAACGGGCGGAAAGCAATAGGCACGCTATCAGTTCCCGAAGGACGACAAACCTTGGGATTTGGACGAACCGGGCGCGCGCGCAAGCTTCCTCGAAGACGCCGTCGAGATCCTAAGCCTACCACCGCATCGCAAGCGAGAGGCCGATTGGTATCACTCGGTGCGCATGGACCCGGAGACCGGCGAAAAAACCGAACTGACCCAGGCCACGATCTACGTCGAAGAGCGCGCCCGAAGCGAACTTGCCTTCAAAGAAGACACCCTCGAACGGCAGACCGTGCGAAAAGTCCTTGAGACCGGCATCGCCTGCGACCCCAGTCAGAAGAGCGTCGAAATCTACGCAAAGGGGGGCGGCAAGGTCCGCCAGCGGTATCTTCAGTCGTTCGCCAGGCATTTCGCCCCGCACTCCGAGGCCCCTGTACAGGTGCCCCGCCGCGATGTTCAGCTCGACGTGCTGCGCGATGCCCCCTCATTGGAAACCGTTCCCGCAGACGGGATCCAACGCGTCGAGGTTTCCTCGCTTTCCTTCCTGTCATCCGATGGCGGCTTCGCAAGGATCGAAAAGCGGGGCGAAGACGAAACCCTGTACGCCTTCCTCGACCGCCGTTTCGGCCCCGCCTCACCGCTGCGCGCCAGCGGCTGGTCGATCCGGTCGGTAACGCTGCGCATCTATCTTACCGCAAAGGACGGCAAGAGAGGGCGCATTCTCACCGTCACCCTGAGCGCACCCAATACGACAAGCGTTCCAAACAAGACCTAGGCGGAACGGCAGTTTGTGCATGGACTTCTGGAGCGCTGGCAATTGCTTGCGCCCCCGCCAAACGAAGATGAATTGTTCGAGGTGGTCGAATGAACGCCGCGTCCCGGCTTTGCGAGATCATCGCACAGGGCGGCAAAGTATCCCCTGACTTCTATGACGACGACCGAAACTTCGCCGCATTCAAACAACATGGCTTCATGCGAGAAGCCGGCGTGCTTGCCTCGGTGGTGTGCGACCAATGCAGCGAAATGCACTCCGCCCCTGTTGTCTATGATCAGCTCGGCCATGGGTACTATTGCCCCGAACTGGGGCTGGTAGAGCTCGCCCCCGAGCAGGTAATTGCATATCTTCCCGACCTTCCGTTTTTGATCGGTAAGTTGGCGGATCTTCTCGACTGCAAGCAGCGCAAGGCGTCCCCACTTCGCGGCCAGACCTGGCGTATCGGAGCCGTCACCGCAGCGTCCGAGCAGATCATGCTCTTTTTTCATCCGCGCTTGCAGACCGAGGACGATGCACGCCAGCTGCAAGATGCACTGAGCCGACAAGCCCGGTCACGTTGGCAGTTGGTCCTGGCCTCTCAAGGGACTTGGCCAATGGCGGAAATCGCGACGGCGCGCCTCGATGAAGTCGTCGCGTTGGACGGAGAGACCGGCGCACTGTGCCTCCTGGTAGACCCCACAACATTGGTTGGCGCGCCCAGAGTAAGCACCGGCGGGCGACCAAGTTCTTACGCGACCCGGCTGAAGTCTCTGATCACTGCTCGCATTGAAAGGGGTGAAATGGTTGATGGCCTAAATGCAGAAGCGGCCCAGCTTCGCGCAGAGTTCGCATCCGCCTATCCCACAGAAACCCCACCGTCTCTGGCAACCGTAAAGCGACACGTAAAAGCCGCGCGCACTGGTTCATAACTGGTTCAAAACCTCGCATCTGTTTTGAACCATATCCTGCCCTCCATCGTCCGCCTGTACCCAAACAAAGGAGTATGGGCCATGACGGACCTAGCCGAATTTCTGAACCACATCCCGCAAGTGCTTGCAGTGTCGCCCAACGAGGCCGCGCGTCTGTGCAGCATCGGCCGCACCACGCTCTACGCCGCCCTGTCCTCGGGCGAGTTGAAAAGCGTCAAAATCGGCACACGCCGCATTATTACCCTGGAGGCGTTGCGCGACTGGTTGAAACACAACGAAACTTCGGCGGGCGAGTGAGGCTAAGATGCCGAAGCAAGCGCGCCTGAGCGGGATCAAGTCGTTTCGCTGCTACACCATCGAAGAGGCGGCGGAGGTTTCCGGCGTCTCTTCCCGCACCGTTCGAAATTGGGCATCGGACGGGTTGCGTGTCATGGACGGCACGCGGCCCGCCCTGATCCGGGGCGATGATCTGCGCGACCACATCAAATCGCAGCGCTCCAAGCGCGCGGTCAAAACCCGGATCGACACGTTCTATTGCGTCTGTTGCCGGCGGGAGCGACGGGCGGCAGAAGACATGGCTGATTGCGACGTGATCGGGGGCCGGGCCAAGCTGACGGCTCTATGCGAGGCCTGCGGGACGGTCGTGTCCAAGCCCGTTGTCGAAGCGCGCATCCCGGAAATCGCGCGGACCCTCGACCTCAAAATCACACGGCATTAGCGAACATTAAAGTGGTGGACAGTGCCCCCCGTGTTTTTCCACTTCAAGGCAAACCGAAAGACCCGTCGAAAATACCCCCTTCTAGCCGCAGTACCGGAAGCCCCGGCAATCGTCGCGAACTCGCCCCAAGGGCAAGGGGGGAGGCCGAAACTTGGAAGCTGTCGGTTCGAGAAACCGTCCCGCCCGTGCGTGCGAAATATCCTCTCCCGGAAACCGGGGTGCGGCTCTGCTCTCGAGTAAAGCGTGAACCGACCCTCCCAATCGCCAGCCTGAAAGAAGGCCAAAATGTCCAAGCAACCGAACGAGAAAAACGAGCGCCTGAAACGCCGCTTTGTGGACTACCGCAAGTATGCCCGCCAGCTTTCTGACAAAACGCTGGACCGCGAGTTGGCCGCGCTGGAGAGGTTCGACGTCTGGAACGGGCGTCAGGATTTCGAGAAGTTCCATATCCAATGGGCGATGGAGTTCCGCGCTCATCTGGAGAAGGCAAAGGGGTCCACGGGCAAGCCATTGAGCAAGTCCACTGCACGCGCCATCATGGCGACGCTGCGCGAGTTCACGCTGTGGCTATCTCAGCAAGACGGATTCCGCAGCCGGATCAGGACGTCGGATGCGGATTACTTCAACTTGTCGCGCCGCGACGAGGCCGAAGCCCGCGCCGCCCCTCCCCGCCCAGCGCCCAGCGTCAAGCAGGCGAAGCGTGCCTTCGAGATGATGCCTGCGACCACTCCGCGCGAGATGCGCGATAAGGCCGTCTTCGCCCTGCTCTGTCTCACGGGCATCCGCGTGGGCGCGTTGATTTCGCTACGCATCCGGCACGTCGATCTGGACGAGAAGTCCGTGACGCAGAACCCGCGCGAAGTGGCGACAAAGTTTGGCAAGCGTATCGACACGTTCTTTGCCCAGGGCTTCCCCGACGCCGAAGCATCCCTGCGCGCGTGGATCACCTATCTGGACGAAGAGGCTCTGTATGGCCCTGACGATCCGCTCTTTCCGGCTACCGCCATTGCTCCGCAATCCAACACCGGCTTTGCCGTCGAAGGATTTGACCGGCGACCGTGGAAAAGCACCGAACCGGTCCGCAAGATCGTCAACGGTGCATTCCAAGCCGCCAAACTCGACAGCTTCGGCCCGCACGCCTTCCGTCACATGCTCGCCCGCCGCGCGACGAAAGACTGCACTGTGCCGGAACTCGTCGCCATGGCCCAGAACCTTGGCCATACCGATGTGCTGACGACACTGCGCAGCTATGGTCAGATCAGCCGCGAACGCCAGCGCGCGCTGATCACGGGCGAGTCAGGCGAAGACGTCTTGGACGATTGATCCACACGAACCAAAGAAACATCACATGTGGGAACGGATGTGGGAACGCGAAATCTGAAATCCAGCATTTCCGCTTAAAAACAACGCGTTAACTTGCGTGAATGGCGGAGACGAAGGGATTCGAACCCTCGAGACGGTTTCCCGCCTACTCCCTTAGCAGGGGAGCGCCTTCGACCACTCGGCCACGTCTCCGTCGGTCTGTCTATTGGCTTGATCCATCGGAGACAAGCCCAAACGACACGGTCGGGCCGGGTTTTCGGGGCCCGATTTTGTTTTCGGGGTAGGGTTTTCGGGGCTGGGCTTCGACCATGAAGCCCAGCCGCCTGGCCGCATCAGTAGGTTGCGAAGATGCGGGCGATCTCGGTCGGGTCTTCGGTGACCGACAGGGCGAAGGCCAGCAAGATCCGGGCCTTCTGGGGGTTCAGGTTGTCTCCCGGCAGGATGCCCGTGTTGCGCAGGCCCGACAGGTTCGCGACCCGGCCCGATCCGGCCCGGGTGGACTGGATCACCGTGACGCCGGACGATACTGCCTCGGCCAGGGCCGCGTGTTCCAGAGGAGCCGTCATGCCCGGCGCGAAACCGGCCGACACGATGCCCTTGGCCCCCGCCGCCACGAAGGCGCGCACCGCCGCGCCGTCGACACCGGCGTAGCAATAGGAAATGTCGACCCGCGGCAGGGCCTCCAGCGACCGGATGTCGAACTCGGTGGCCGTCGTGTGGCGGCGCACCGGGTGACGGTAGACCGCCACGCCGTGCACGTCGGCATGACCCAGGGCTCCGAAATCGGGCGTGCGGAAGGTCTGCAGCCGCCAGACTGAAGTCTTGGTGACCTCGCGCGCGGCCTGGATTTCCTCGTTCAGGCACACCAGCACGCCCAGGCCCCGGGCCTCGGGCGACAACACCGTGCGGATCGAGGCGATCATGTTGGCCTCGGCATCGGTGGAAATGGCCGAGGCCGGGCGTTGCGCCCCCGTGATCACCACCGGCAGGTCCGACTTGACCGACAGGGTCAGCGCATAGGCCGTTTCCTCCATCGAGGCGGTGCCATGCAGGATGACCACCCCGGCCATCTCGGGATCGGCAGCCAGGTCGTCGATCTTTTCCACCAGCATCTTCCACTGGCCGAATTCCATCGCCGTGCTGGGGATGGGCGGGAAATCGACCGGCACGATCTCGGCCAGTTCGGACAGGCGGGGGAACATTTCAAGGACCTGGGCGCCAGTCATCATGCGCCCGTGGCGTCCGTAATCCTGCGAATCGAACCCGTCGGCCCCCAGCGAGGAAATCGTCCCGCCGGTGCCGATCAGCGCGACCTTGGGCCGGCTCATGCGCGGTGTTCCGCGGCGGTCGCAGCCAGGTCCAGAACGGCCAGGCCGTGGGCCTCGGCCAGGGCCATGGCCGTCGCCCGGTCGGCCGTGTGGCCGGCCGCGTCCAGGATCGTGCCCAGCACGGCCACCCGCCCGGCATCGCCCAGGCGCAGCAGCAGCAGGGCGGCCCCGGCGGCATCATCCTCGTCGGCGATCTGCGGGAAGACATGGCCCGGCGTCACGATGTCATCGGCCGTGCCATGTTCGGCCGCCAGGATCGTGCGCGCCCGGTCGGCCGCCGAGATGCCCGTCGAAATCCCGTCCCGCGCCTCGATCGACTGGGTGTAAAGCGGCGCATCCGGCCGCCCCTTGCGCGGCTGCAGGGTCAGGCCCAGCTCGGCCGCCCGGCGCGCGGTCACGGCAATGCCCACCAGCCCGCGGCCCTCGGTGGCCAGGAAGTTCACCCATTCGGGCGTCACCGCCCGGCCGGCCATGGTCAGCACACCGCTCTCGGCCTGAAGCAGCAGCACCGGGCGGCCCTCGGCGACAGAGCGCGCGGCCGCGATCACCTGCGGATCGGCAGCCGATTGCGGATCGGGCGTCGGAGCGGAATGCATCATGCTCAGGCCTCCAGCTCGTGGAACTTGCGCGCGAAATAGGCCAGGCCCGGCCCTTCGGCATCCCCGGCGATGCCGTGGATCTCGCAGAAGATCACGTCGTGGCTGCCGACCATGGCCCGGTCCTTGATGGTGCAGTCGAAGGACACCACGGCCTCGGACAGGATCGGCGCACCAGTCACCCCGGCCGACCATTCGGCCGCCGCAAACCGGTCTTCCATCGGGGTCTTGCCCCCGAACAGCATAGCCAGGTCCTTGTGCTTCGGGCCGACCGTGTTGACGCACAGCGACGTCGCCTCGGCAAAGGCCGCCGCGGCCGAGCTGGTGCGGTTCAGGCAGACCAGCAGCGTCGGCGGTTCGGCCGTGACCGAACAGACGGCCGAGGCCGTGAACCCGGCCCGGCCCTCGGGCCCGGCCGTCGTCACGATGTTCACCGCGCCCGCCAGGCGCGCCATGCCCGATTTGAAATCGTCTTCGGACACGTGCGGGGGCATCGGGATTTCGGTCGGCGGGGTCAGCGTTTCAGCCATGCTTTCTTCCAATCTCCAGCCGGCGGGCCGGTCTTTTGTTCACGTCGCCCCTGGGGGCCTGCGGTGCATCCGGGTCGGTGCCATTGAACCATGTGTGGCGCGCCGAGGGCAGCGCAAGTTTCTCAAGGTCTGGCAGAGAAATCTTCACCAAGGCACACTCCGGGATGGGTCCCGGGTCGGCCCCCTTTCGGGGATCACCGCTTCCCGTCCTTCGGGCAGGCCGCGCGCCCGGGCGCAAGCCCCGCGCGCGTCTTCCCCGGCCCCCCGGGCCGGATTGGGCGCGAATTAGGCGGGTTTGCCGGCGCGCCCCACCCCGCCCGCCGCTTTTTTCGGCACCGGGCCTGTCGCCCGAAGAAAGCCCCGACAATGTCCGGACAGGCCGCCGCCCAGTCAAATCCCCCACACCTTTACCCCACGGCACGCGAATACTGCGGCTTTCGGTATCGCACTGGCTGAGAAAAGCTCAGTGCGGCCCGGGGCGACCCTGGGCTAACGTGACCGGACGACCATTTGCCAGGGACCGCCGCACCGGCCTAGACTGGCCCTCAGGCCAGGGCCCATCGCGGCGAAGACAGACGCGAAGACAGACGAGGACAAGACCCGTGGAAGGAGACGTTCACTTCGAAGAGGGCACGCCGCTTTACCTTCAGGTCTCGCGCCATCTGCAGCGCCTGATTGCCAGCGGCAGTTACCCGGTGGGCACGCTTCTGCCGCCCGAGGCCGACTTGGCAACCGAGTTACAGGTGTCCCGGCATACCGTGCGCCAGGCCATTGCCGTGCTGCGCCGGCGTGGGTTGCTGCAGGCGCGCAAGGGGGTCGGCACGCGGGTGGCCGCGGTCGAGGACGACTGGCGCACACGCTTCACGGCCAACACCCGGGGCGACCTGTTCGACTTTGCCAGCGCCACCGAATTGCACATAGAAAAGCGTGACATGATCGAAGCGCGCGGCCGCCTGGCCGCCGAGATGGGCGTACGCCCCGGCCGCAAGCTGTACTACATGGCCGGCCCGCGCTTCATGAGCGGCGATTCGATTCCCTTCTGCTTCAACGAGGTCTACCTGGACCCGCGCCTGAAACCGGTAGTGGCCGAAATCGACGTGCTGCGGGTGGCCCTTTTCACACTGGTCGAAAATCACACCGGCGACCGGGTCGAGGAAATCCAGCAGGAAGTGCGCGCTCTGCACATGCCCGAACTGGCCGCCAGTTACCTGGGCCGGGCACCGGGCGATCTGTGCGCGCGCATGACCCGGCGGTTCAACGGCTCGGGCAGCCGGCTGCTGGAATACGCCGTGCAATATCACCCGGGCGACACGTTTTCCTACCAGACGACGCTCAGCTCGACCTGACGGCCCCCCGGGCTTGCCTGCCCTGCCCGCCCGTTTTCCGGGCACCTCCGGGAGTGCAGTTTTTTTCATCTCTGGCTGTCAACAAATCTCCTTAGCGGTTCGCCTCCGGCTTTGACAGAGTACGGACAATGTAAAAAAGGAGATCCGTTCATGGACATGGGAGTCTTCATCCCGATCGGGAACAACGGCTGGCTGATTTCGAAATCCTCGCCCCAGTACATGCCGACGTTCGAGCTGAACAAGCAGGTGGTGCAGACGGCCGAGAAATACGGCCTGGAGTTCGCGCTTTCGATGGTCAAGCTGCGCGGTTTCGGCGGCGAAACCGAGTTCTGGGACCACAACCTGGAAAGCTTCACGCTGATGTCGGCTCTGGCCGCCGTGACCAGCAAGATCAAGCTCTTTGCCTCGACCGCCATCCTGACCCTGCCGCCGGCGATCGTCGCGCGCATGGCCTCGACGATTTCGGACGTGGCCCCGGGCCGCTTCGGCGTCAACATCGTGACCGGCTGGGCGCCCAACGAATACACCCAGATGGGTGTCTGGCCCGGCGACGAGTACTTCGGCCACCGCTATGAATACGCGTCCGAATACGTGCAGGTCATGAAAGAGCTGTGGGAAACCGGCACCAGCGATTTCAAGGGCGAGCACTTCCAGATGGACGATTGCAAGCTCAGCCCCGCCCCCAAGGGCGAGATCGAAATCGTCGCCGCCGGCCAGTCCGACAAGGGCATGGCGTTTTCGTCGAACTATGCCAACTACTCGTTCGTCCTGGGCTCGGGCATCAACAAGCCCACCGACTTCGCCCCGGTCGCCAGCCGCCTGGCCGAAGCGGCCGAGAAAACCGGCCGCGACGTGGGCGCCTACGTGCTGTTCATGGTCATCGCCGACGAGACAGACGAAAAGGCCCAGGCCAAGTGGACCAGCTACCGTGAAGGGGCTGACATGGAAGCGCTGTCCTACATGGGCGTCCAGGGCGCGGCCGACACCGCCGCCGGAGACGACAGCACGGCCAAGGTGATGACGGTTCCCGAAGGTGCGGTGAACTTCAACATGGGCACCCTGGTGGGGTCCTACGAAAGCGTCGCCAAGATGCTGGACGAAGCGGCCGCCGTGCCCGGCGTGAAGGGCATCATGATGACCTTCGACGACTTCATCATCGGCATCGAAGATTTCGGCACCAAGATCCAGCCGCTCATGGCCTCGCGCGCGGACGTCCAGATCGCGGCCGAGTAAGCCATTTTTTTCGCAGAAAAAAATCGACCCGGCCGTGGCTTTCATCCCACGGCCGGGTCGATTTTATGCGGCGCATAAAATCAGTCAGACGGCGATCAATCGCTCAGGAACTTGCCCCGGAAGAACGTCAGCGGCGCGCCTTCACCGGCGGCCCGAACCCCCACGACGGTCCCCAGGATGATCGAGGTATTGCCATGCTCGATCACCTTTTCCAGCTTGCAGTCGAACACGCCCAGCGCGTCCTTGTAGACCGGCGCGCCCGAGGCCAGCGTGTCCCACTTGCCCTCTTCAAAGACCTTTTCGCCCTTGCCCCCGAACATGCCGGCCAGCTCGGCACAGCCCTCGGGCAGGAAGTTCACCGCGAAATGCTCCTTGTCCAGAACCCCCGCCAGGGCCGAGGTCTTCTTGTCGATCGACACCAGCATGGTCGGCGGGTTCGCCGTCACATGGGCCGCCGACAGCCCCAGGAACCCCATCGGCCCCTCGGCACTGTCCGTCGTCACCACCGTCGCCCCGATCGGGCGCTCGCCCAGGGTCCGCCAGAACGCGCCGATATCGACGCCTTCGCCTGTCGCTTCGAAACTCATCTCGATGTCCTTCAGTCAGTTCACACTCATGCGGCGCGCGCATTGGCCTGCAGGTGCGCCAGCACCTCGACCGACGTCATCACGTCGCAATACCGCCGCCCGATATCGGCCAGGTTGTTGGCATGGGCCTGGGCCGAGTAATCGCCGCAGCAATCCTCTGGCACCATCACCCGGAACCCGTGGGAAAACGCGTCGATGACCGAGGCCCGCACGCATCCCGAGGTCACACAGCCCGTCACGATCACCGTGTCCACGCCCTCTTGCACGAAAAACCCGTTCACGCCGGTTTCAAAGAAGATCGACGGCGCGCGTTTCACGAAGACCGTGTCGTAGTCCTTGTCGTAGATCCGCGGTTCAAGCTCGCAGCCTTCGGACCCGTGGATCCAGTTCACCACGTCCGCGATCTTCCAGCGCAGCGCGTCGCGCGGCGACGAATAGGCCGTGTAGCACGTCGCCACCGGCAACCCTTGCGCCCGCGCCACCGCCAGCACCTCGGCCGTGCGGTCCACCGCATCCGAAATCGCCTGGCACGACCCCATCGGGAACGCGGGATCCGTCAGGCTGCGCTGGAAATCCACCACGACCACCCCGCACCGGCGTCCAAAGCCGATCCGCGTGTCGCCGTAACCCATGTCGGTAAAGGTATCGCTCATCAGTTCAGGCTCTGCTCTTCTCGTTTGCGCACAAGCTGCGACAGCGCCACGGCAAGCACAAGCGCCCCCCCGTAGAAAAGGTTCTGCACGAAGGTCTGAATGCCCATCATGGTCAGCCCCGTGATCCCGATGACGATGAAATAGACAGCCACCAGCGACCCGATCGGGTTGAACCGCCCCGGCGTGATCGCCGTGGCCCCCAGGAAGGCCGAGGCAAAGGCCGGCAGCAGGAAGGTATTGCCCGAGTTCGGGTCCGCCGCCCCGATCGTGCCCGCATAGACGATCCCCGCCAGGGCCGCGATCATGGCCGAGCACATCAGCGCCCCGAACCGCACCTTGTCGACGTTGATCCCCGACAGCCGGGCGACCTCGCGCCCGCGCCCGACGAACAGCAACCGCCGCCCCACGGCCGTGAAGCCGAAGACGTACCAGATCACCAGGCACATGATCAGCGCATAGTAGAAGGCCAGCGGGATGCCCATGAACCGCTTGGCCACGACCCAGTTGACCAGCGCGAAATCGATCCCCCCGATGGTGGCCGATTTCGACATCCACAGCACGATGCCGTTGATGAAGGTCCCCGTGCCCAGTGTCACGATCAGCGACGGGATGCGAAAGAACAGGATGAAGAAGCCGTTGATCGCCCCGATCACCGCCCCCACGCACAGCGCCGCCAGCATCGCCACGCCAACCGGCACGCCCATGCGCACGTTCAGCACCGCGATGGTCATCGCCGAAATCGTCAGCGTCGCCGCGATCGACAGGTCAAAGTCACCGGACGTCAACGGCACGATCAGGGCCAGCGACAGGAACACCAGCACGGCCTGGCTCCCCAGCATGGTCGAGACATTCGGCCAGGTCGGGAACCGGTCCGGCAGAACGATGGCAAAGACGCCGAACAGCACGATCAGCGCCGCCACCAGCGCATAACTTTCGCCGATATGCGCCCAGTTGACCCGGCTCGTCTTGGCCGCAACGGGCGTTTCAGTGGATTGCGCGGTCATGCGACCTCCTGCGTGTCGTGGTGTCCCTCGGCCTCGGGCACCTGCGCCCGGAAGGTCTCCTGGGAAATCGTGTCCTTGTCGATGTCAGAGCCGCTCAGCTCCTTGACGATCCGCCCGGCCGAAAAGATCAGCACCCGGTGGCAGATCTGGGCCAGCTGCTCAGCATCGGTCGAGGCCACCAGCACCGCCGTGCCCTTGGCCGACGCCTCGCTCAGCGCCTGGAACAGCCGCTGGCGCGCGCCCACGTCGACCCCCTGGGTCGGTTCGTCCAACATCAGCAGGCGCGGATCGGTCTGCAGCCACTTGGCCATCAGCACCTTCTGCGCATTGCCCCCGGACAGGGCGCCCAGGTCGAGCGCGGGGCGGTTCGGGCGGATGTCGTACTTGCGCCCCAGCTCCAGGCAATGGTCCTGGATGCCCGCCCAGTCGATGCCGAAGACGTTGCGGAACCGGCCCATGACGGGCAGCGCGATATTCTCGGCGATGGACAGGCCTCCGACCCCGGCCTTGCCCAATCGGTCGGCCGGCAGGAAAGCCATCCCTGTGTCCATCGCCGCGCCGGGGGTCATGCCCGTGAGTGGCCGCTTTTGCCCGGCGATCTCAATCGTTCCCGTTTGCGCCGGGATGGCCCCGTAGGTGGCCTCCAGCACCTTGTCGAAGCCGGTCCCGATCAGGCCCGTCAGGCCCAGGATCTCGCCCTCGCGAATGTCGAAACTGACACCGTCCACCTGGTCCGCGCTCAGGTCGCGGATGCTGGCCGTGACCGTGCCGTCGGCGGCCGGCGCGGGGGTGGCGGATTTGAACAGCGATACCTTTTCGCCCACGATCAGCTCGATAAAGCGCTCGCGGTCGGCCTCGGCCGAGACAACCGTGCCGGCCAGCTTGCCGTCGCGCAGGATGGTCGCGCGGTCGGTGATCTCGCGGATCTCGTCGATGTCATGGGCCACCAGGATGACCGAGGCCCCGCCCTCCACCACCGAGCGGATCAGCCCGAAGAGCTGTTCAACGCCCGAGCGCGGCAGGAAGGGTGTCGGTTCGTCCAGGATCAGGATGCCCCGCCCGTCGGCGCCATGGGTCTGCACCTCGTCGAAGGCGCGGGTGATGGCGATCAGGGCCCGGTCGGATTGCGACAGGTCGGCCACGCGGGCGGTGGGGTCGATGGTCAGGCCGAAGCGGTCGAAGATCTCTTCGACCTTGCGCTTGGCCGCGCCCCAGCGAATGCCCCAGTTCTGCTCGACCGCCAGGTCGTTCAGCATCATGTTTTCAATGACGGTCAGCGAGGGCATCAGCGCAAGATGCTGGTGCACGAAGGAAATCCCGTGCCGCCGCGCGCCGCCAGCCGGCATCGGAAAGGGCGCGCCCTGCCCGTACAGGATCAGCTCGCCGCCCGGTTCGGGCGCATGAAGCCCGGCAATGGTCTTGATCAGGGTCGACTTGCCGGACCCGTTGGCCCCCAAAAGCCCGTGCACCTCTCCGGGCATCACGGCCAGGTCTACCCCGTCCAGGACCTTTGTCGTGCCGAAGATCTTCGACACGCCCCGCGCCAGAAGCGCCGGAGCCTCCCCCGGCGTGCGCCGGGGGAGGTGGTCACTGAGATCGGGGCCCGGCGTACGCCGGGGAAGGTGGTCACTTAGATCAGGCCCCTTGGCCATCATTCCAGGCCCCAAAGCGCCCGGTAGCCGCCCACGTGCGCATCGCCGTAACCCTGGTCGTAATCGGCCGGGCTGCCGGCGGTTTCCGCATTGGTCTCGTCGAAGATCAGGAAGGGCACGTAAAGCTCGGTCATCGGCTCTCCGATACCGCAAAGGTCCCGCATGTAGGCGTCCAGCGTCGACCGGGCGATCCAGCCCAGCGATTCTCCCAGGTCCATCGCCACGTCGCCGTTCTGGATCAGGTCCAGCACGAAGGGCGTGCCGTTGAAGGACGCGATCGGCACCTGGCCGCGCTTGCCGGTGATCGCCAGGGCCGGTAGGATGAACTGGCTCATCGAGTCATAAAGCGGCACGATGTAGTTGATCGACGGATCCGACAGCAGCGCCGACTGGGCCGTCGTCTGGATCTTGGTCGCCCATTCCGGCACCGTCACGTTGTAATAGGTCGCCTTGCTGTCGGGATCGAGCTTGGTCAGCTCGGCCTCGAAGGACTTCCAGTAGGGCTGCGAGGGCAGCACGTCGTCCGACCCGATCACCAGAACGTTGGCATTGCCCCCGGTTTCGCTGATCACCCAGGCCGCCATGATCTGGCCCACCTCGGTATAGGAAATCGGCAGGTTCAGATCGGCCGCCGGATCGGGATCGTTGGTCACGTCCGCATGGTGGGTCGCATAGACCCGCAGGCCGGCCTCGCGCGCGGCCTTCAGCTGCGGCCCCACGGCCGAGGGGATGATCCCCGCCGTCATGCCCACCGCGTCGAACCCGTTCGACACGGCATATTCCACGCCCTGCACCCACTGGGTCGGGTTGCCCTGGTTCTGCCAGGTCTGGATCTCGACGCCCACTTCTTCACCGGCCGCCACCAGGGCCTCTTCGATACCCGCCACGAAGGGGATGGCCGAGGTCACCGGGATCGACAGGATCTTCTTGCCCGCCATGCAGGTCTTGGCGTCGAAGGGCTCGCCCGGCGGGGTGAATTCCGGGATCATCTTGTGCTTTTCGACGACGGCCTTGGCCGTGGCCAGGTCGGCTTCGGCCATCGCCTGGCCCGTCATCGAGGCGGTCAGAGCCGCCGCGGCCACGCCCAGCATGAGGCCGGTCAGCGGCCGGGTTGCGGCGCGTGATTTGGTCTTGGTCATTGGGTCCATCCCTGTTGTCCACCGGCCCGTGCCAACCCCAGGGGGCCGACCGCACCGTTACCCCGTCACTCAACGTCAGCGGGCGGAAATCTGTCAAACTCAAGTATGTACATCTGAAGCATGAGAATTTCTAAGTACCGGCCACCTGCCAGCCTGTTAGGCATGGGTTTTGGCGCACATTGCCTGATTTCTGCGCCACCACCCCCCTGTCCGGCCGATATCCGTGCCGTAACAAGTCTGGACTTATGAAAGACACGCGCCCGCCCGAAGCGGCCCCGACCGCACCCGTTCATGCCCCCGACCATGGCCCTGCCCATCCGCTGGGCACCGCCCTGACCCTGACCACCTGTTCCCAGATCACCGCGACCTCGTCGGTGCTGGCCCTGACCACGATCCCCACCTTCGTCGCCGCCGCCATCGGCGTTGCCCCGCACCTGATCGGCTACCAGGTCAGCCTGATCTATGCCTCCGGCGTGGTGTTCTCGATGATCGCCTCGGGGCTGGTGCACCGCTGGGGCGCGGGCCGGGTCGGCCAGCTGGCCCTGGTCGGAGCGGGCCTGGGCTTCCTGGGCATGGCCACCGGCACGCTGGCGGGCATTGCGCTGGCCTCGATGCTGATCGGCATCGGCTATGCGCTGAACAACCCCTCGTCGTCGCACATCCTGTCCCGCCTGGCCCCGCCCGCCCGGCGCAACCTGATCTTTTCCATCAAGCAGGCCGGCGTGCCCCTGGGCGGCATGGTCGCCGCCCTTGCCCTGCCCCCCCTGTCGCAGGCCATCGGCTGGCAGGCCGCCCTGCTGGTCTTTGCCACCCTGCCCCTGGGCCTGGCCCTGGTCTACCAGCGATTCCAGCGCCAGTGGAACGCCGACCGGGAGGCCGGAGCGCCCGTGGCCGCGAACCTGTGGCGCGGGCAGCGCGTGGTCTGGCGCGACCCGTCGCTGCGCACCCTGTGCATCCTGGGGTTCCTCTATTCCGGCGTGCAGCTGTCGCTGTCGACCTTCCTGGTCGCCATGCTGATCGAGCAATTTGCCTGGACGCCCATCGCCGCCGCCTCGGTCGCGGCCCTGTTGCAGGCCTTCGGGGCCGGGGGCCGGATCTTCTGGGGGCTGGTGGCCGACTGGCTGCGCAGCGGCTTCCTGGTGCTGGGGCTGATCGGGCTGATCGCCGGGTTGGCCCTGACCGGGTTCGGGCTGTTTGCCACCGCCCCTGGGCTGGCGCTGGTGATCACCGTGATTGCCGGGCTGTCGGGGTCGGGCTGGAACGGGGTGCTGCTGGCCGAAACCGCCCGGGCCAGCCCCGGGTCGGGCACCCTGACCGGAGAGGTCCTGGCCTATACCTTCGTGGGCGTGATGGTCGGGCCCTCGGCCTTTGCCTCGGTCTTTTTGCTGACGGGCGATTTCGCCCTGACCTTCCTGCTGTTTTCCTCGCTGGCCTTCATCGGCAGCGTGCTGGGCTGGCGCCAGCACCGGGCGCTGAAACTGGCCGTCCCGGAACCCGCCTGACCGGTGGCCCATTGGTGCACAGCACCAATGGCGACGGCGGCGCGCTTCACGGGTGGGGCGTGCCATGACCCCTGCGGCGGACAGGCCGTGGCAGCCGATGTGGTGCGTAAGTGCGAAGGGGTCGCCCGGCCCGGTCCGGGGGGTCCATTGGTGCAAAGCACCAATGGTGACGGCGTTGCGCGGGGGTGAATGGCGTTTGGCCCTTTCCGGGGGCCTTAGCCGGTCGTGTAGGAAATCGCCGCGTAGTAGCGTTTGGCGTAAGAGGCGATCAGCTCTTTCTTGTCGGTCCCGTTGATGATCCTGCGGGCACCCGTCCAGTCTTCCTTGGTGGGGCTGAAGTAATCGGCGAATTTCTTGCCGGTGAAGGTGCCCAGGATCATGCCCTCGAACAGGATCATCGTGGCGACGTCGAGGTCCAGCACCCGGTCGGCCTGGGCCTTGCCGCTGGTCAGGTCCAGGCCCAGCCGGCCGCCCCAGTCGGTGTAATTGCGCCGGCCGGTCAGCTGGACGAAGCCCCGGCCGTGAAACAGCACCCCGTCGCCGGGCTGCAGGTTGCCCAGGGCCTTGGCGACCTTGGGCCGTTCGCCGTTGATGTCGTACATCCGGAAGAAATACTTGGAGCCCCCGAATTCCTTGATCGGCTGCATCCGCCGGTCGACCTCGTGATGGGTCGTGCCCAGCGCATAGGCCAGCCAGCGGTCGTCCTTGGTGGCGTGGTGGGTTTCCCAGTAATCCAGGATGGCGGTCATGCCATTGACCTGGCCCTGTCTCAGGGATCCGTCGAACAGAGAGAGCCGGACGGTATCGAAGAAAAACTTCCTGTTGATATTGCTCATGAAAACCCTCGCAATGAAACGTGAAGATGATGAAAAAGAATCGGAATAAAAATAGTCTGCGTATCGGAGGATACATCAATTTTCGCGCAAATTCATCTGAATTCGGAATACACGTGGAAATGGCACTGTATTGAATTGCGGAAAGCCGGGGAACGCCGGGGCAATCGCCTTGTTGAAAGCGGGCGATTTCGGGGGTGCAAAAAGTTAAGGGGCGGTTAAACCGCCCCTGTAACCCGTTGATTTATATAAGACCCGATCGTGTCCCACGCGTGGGACACCCACGTCATGTGTTGAACAGGAAATGCAGGACGTCGCCGTCCTTGACCATGTAGCTCTTGCCCTCGGCCCGCATCTTGCCGGCCTCCTTGCAAGGCTGCTCTCCGCCCAGGGACACGAAATCATCGAAGGCAATCGTTTCCGCCCGGATGAAGCCCTTTTCGAAATCGCCATGAATGACGCCCGCCGCCTGCGGGGCCAGGGTGCCCTGGCCGATGGTCCAGGCCCGGGCCTCTTTCGGGCCGACGGTGAAATAGGTTTCCAGGTGCAAAAGCTCGTATCCGGCCCGGATCAACCGGTCGAGCCCGGGTTCCTCGAGCCCCATTTCGCCGAGGAATTCCTCGGCCTCGTCGGGCTCCAGCTGGCTGATCTCTTCCTCGATCCGGGCCGAGATGATCACGTGGGAATTGCCCTGGGCCGCAGCCATTTCAGCCACCGCGGCGGAATGGGCGTTGCCCTCGGCCGCCTCTTCCTCGGACACGTTGCAGACGTAGAGGACGGGCTTGGTGGTCAGAAGCTGCAGCATCTTCCAGGCCTTGGCGTCCTCGGCGTCGACCTCGACCACGCGGGCGGGCTTGCCCTCTTCAAGCGCGGCCAGGGCGGCCTTCATCAGGCGCTCCTGCTGGACCGCCTCCTTGTCGCCGCCCCGGACCTTGCGGACGATGTTCTGCATCCGCTTTTCCAGCGATTCCATGTCGGCGAGCATCAGCTCCATCTCGATGGTCTCGGCGTCGGCCACGGGATCGACCCGGCCTTCCACGTGGGTCACGTCGCCGTCCTCGAAACAGCGCAGCACGTGGGCGATCGCGTCGACCTCGCGGATGTTGGCCAGGAACTGGTTGCCCAGGCCCTCGCCCTTGGATGCGCCCTTCACCAGGCCCGCGATGTCGACAAAGGTCATCCGGGTCGGGATGATCTGCTTCGACTTGGCGATCTCGGCCAGCTTGTCTAGCCGCGCATCCGGCACGGCCACCTCGCCCACGTTGGGCTCGATCGTGCAGAACGGAAAATTCGCCGCCTGCGCGGCAGCGGTTTTCGTCAGCGCGTTGAACAGCGTCGACTTGCCCACGTTCGGCAGACCGACGATTCCCATCTTGAAGCCCATGGCATCCGCTCCGTTCCTGAGTTCGCCGCCTTCTAGGGCGAAGACCCGCCCGCCGCAATGGGCAGGCTTGCCCGAGAGCCCGGGCCGTGCAACCGATAGGCGTGCGATATTTCCGGAGCGCCTCTCATGCAGCCGATCCCCTACCTGTTTTTCAATGGCAATTGCCACGCAGCCTTCACGGCCTATGGTCAGATCTTCGGGTCCGAGCCCCAGATCATGCCCTATGCCGCCCTGCCCGAAGACGAGCGGGCCAACATGCCCGACGCGCCGATGGAGGCCGTCATGCACGGGGCGGTCCAGGTCGGGGCGGGCTGGATCTATGGCAGCGACGACTTCGGCGGGAACAGCCCGGCCATGGCGGGATGCAACATATCGGTGTCCCTGCCCGACGCCGCGACAACCCAACGGGTCTGGGCGGCCCTGTCCGAGGGGGGCGAGATCCGCATGGCCCTGGAGCCGGCCTTCTTCGCCCCCCTCTTCGGGACCCTGACCGACCGGTTCGGCGTGCGCTGGATGATCCTTCAGGACATGCCCGACGATCCCGCAGGGCACTGACCGCGGGGCTGGCAAAATTCTTCGAAGAATTTTGTCCGGAAAATTCGAATTTTCCGGTCCCCGGCGGGGCCGGCAGCGCTTGATTTCCCGCCCGGGTTTCGGCAGGACAGGCCGATCTTGGAGAGGGGACCCCAAATGACCCGCATCGACGCCAAATTCGCGGCACTGTCCGCCGCCGGCAAGAAAGCCTTCGTCGCCTATGTCATGGCCGGAGACCCCGATTACGACACCTCGCTGGAGGTCGTCAAAGGCCTTCCCGGTGCCGGCGTCGACATCATCGAGCTTGGCCTGCCCTTCACCGATCCGATGGCGGATGGCCCGACGATCCAGGCCGCCGGGCAGCGCGCCCTCGAAGGCGGCATGACGCTGGAAAAGACCCTGGCCCTGGCCGCGGCCTTCCGCGAAACCGACGACACCACCCCGATTGTCTTGATGGGCTATTACAACCCGATCTATTCGCGCGGCGTCGACACCTTCCTGGCCGATGCCAAGGCTGCGGGGATCGACGGGCTGATCATCGTCGACCTGCCGCCCGAAGAGGATGACGAACTGTGCATCCCTGCCCAGAAGGCCGGGCTGAATTTCATCCGGCTGGCCACGCCGACCACCGATGACAACCGCCTGCCCCGCGTGCTGCAAAACACCTCGGGCTTCGTCTATTACGTGTCGATCACCGGCATCACCGGCTCGGCCGAGGCGCAGGCCGACGATGTCGCCCCCGACGTCGCCCGGATCAAGGGCGGCACCGACCTGCCCGTCGTTGTGGGCTTTGGCGTCAAGACGCCGGAAACCGCACGCAACATCGCGAGCGTTGCCGACGGGGCCGTCGTGGGCTCGGCCATCGTGGCCAAGATCGGGGCCGGAGAGCCGGTGGGCGACGTGCTGGCCTTCGTCAAGACCCTGGCCGACGGCACCCACGCGGCCTGACCAGCCACCATCCAGGACCTGCACGACCCTGCCCGCACCCGCGCCGGCGGGGTTTTTTCGTGCCCCGGGCCATCCGGTGCCCCACGCACACGGTCCTGCGTTGCAAGGCCCCGGCAGAATTGGTAACCAAAACTTACCAGTCCGGAGAAAGCCCATGCCCGTCATCACCAACATCGCCGATCTCAAGCGCATCCACGAACGGCGCACGCCTCGGATGTTCTACGATTACTGCGAAAGCGGCAGCTGGACCGAACAGACCTTCCGCGAGAACACCACGGATTTCGAAAAGATCCGCCTGCGCCAGAAAGTGGCCGTGGACATGTCGGGGCGCACGACCGAAAGCACGATGATCGGTCAGAAGGTCGCCATGCCCGTGGCCCTGGCCCCGGTGGGGCTGACCGGCATGCAATGTGCCGACGGCGAGATCAAGGCGGCCAAGGCGGCCGAGGCCTTCGGCGTGCCCTTCACGCTGTCGACCATGTCGATCAACTCGATCGAGGACGTGGCCGAGGCCACGACCAAGCCCTTCTGGTTCCAGCTTTACGTGATGAAGGACACCGATTTCACCGCCCGCCTGATCGAACGGGCCAGGGCGGCGGGCTGCTCGGCGCTGGTGATCACGCTGGACCTGCAATTGCTGGGCCAGCGCCACAAGGACCTGAAGAACGGCCTGTCCGCCCCGCCGAAGATGACCCCCAAGACCATCGCCAACCTGGCCACCAAGTGGGCCTGGGGGCTGGAAATGCTGGGGGCCAAACGCCGTCATTTCGGCAATATCGTGGGCCACGTCCAGGGTGTCAGCGACATGTCGCAGCTGGGCGCCTGGACGGCCGAACAATTCGACCCGACGCTCGACTGGGGCAAGATCGCCAAGCTGATGGAACAATGGGGCGGCAAGGTCATCCTGAAGGGCGTGCTGGATCCCGAGGACGCCAAGATGGCCGCCAGCCTGGGCGCCGAGGCCATCACCGTGTCGAACCATGGCGGCCGCCAGCTGGACGGCGCGCTGAGTTCGATCCGCATGCTGCCCTCGATCCTGGACGCGGTCGGCAACGATGTCGAAGTGCACCTGGACAGCGGCATCCGGTCGGGCCAGGACGTGCTGAAGGCCCTGGCCATGGGCGCGCATGCCACGATGATCGGCCGGGCCTTCGTGCATGGGCTGGGCGCGATGGGCCAGCAGGGCGTGGCCACCGCGCTGGAGGTCATCCGCAAGGAACTGGACATGACCATGGCGCTCTGCGGCGAAACCGACGTCAAGCGGCTGAGCCGCGATCACCTGCTGATCCCCGAGGATTTCGAGGGCCGTTGGCAAATCTGACGACTTCGGGCTAGACCGGGGTCATGCTGGTCTTTTCCGCCCAATCGCTTGCCTTCATCGCCGTGCCCAAGACCGGGACCACGGCGGTGGAACTGGCGTTGCGGCCCCATGCGGACATCATCTTTACCAAGCACCGCAAGCATATGACGGCGCAGAAGTTCCACAACCGCGTGGCGCCGTTCCTGGCGAAGAACTTTGACCTGCGGCCAGACCGCATGGCCGTGCTGCGCGACCCCGAAGAGCAGATCCGCAGCTGGTACCGCTACCGCAAGGGCGCGCGCCAGAAAGGGTCCTCGAAAAGCACCTTTGAGCTGAGCTTCGATGCCTTCGTGCGGGACGTGATCTCGGACGATCCGCCGCCGCATGCGGGGATCGGCAGCCAGTGGAACATGGTCACGTCGAAAGGGTCGGTGCTGGTCCATCACCTGTTCGCCTATGAACGGCAGCCCGTGTTCCGCGATTTCCTGGACGACAGGTTCGGCGGGCCGGTCGATATCAAGGCCCGGAACGTCTCGCCCCCGGCCGAGGCGCCGTTAGACGAGGCTACGGCCAAGGCCCTGCGGCGCAAGCGGGCGAAGGAATTCGACCTTTACGCGCGGATCCTCGATGCCGGTGGGCACCTGGTTACGGACGTTTAGGCCCGATCTTTCAGGCGGGACCGTCTTTCAGCGGGGCCATGGGTGCAAAGCACCCATGGTGACGGCGTTGGCGCGGGATGGCCGGGGCCAGTGCGTTGGGGCCAGTGCGTTCAGTTGGCCGGGGCCGCCGCCTGCCGGCCCAGCCGGGGCGCCAGGACCAGGGCGGTGAGCACCAGCAGCACCGCGATGCCCAGGAAGGACCAGCGCAGGCCGAAGGCCTCGGAGGTCAGGCCCATCACGCTGGGTCCCAGCGAAAACGCCATGAACCCGATCAGGGCCGCCCGCCCGATGGCCGCCACGCGCACCGCCTGCGGCACCGACCGGCCGACCACCGCCAGGGCCATCGGGGCCACGATCGACACGCCCAGCCCCATCGCCGCAAAGCCCAGGTAGGCCAGCCCCAGCTGCCCCGCCCCGGCCGCCAGCACCAGCCCCGCCGCCGACACCAGGCAGGCCACGGCGATCATCAGCCATTCGGGATAGCGCACCGCCAGGGCCTGGCCGAACAGCCGCCCTACCCCCATGGTCAGCCCCAGCACCGCCGGGCCCAGGGCGCCCTCGGCCGGATCGCCGCCCAGCTCGCGTTCGAGGTAGAGCGCCGACCAGCCCTCGACCCCGGCCTCCGACAGGAACCCGATCATCACCACCAGCCCGCCCAGCCAGACGATCGGCGCATTGGCCGCGCCCCGGGGGGCCTCGGCGATGTCATCCGGCACCGGCACCGCACCGCGCGGTTCGCGCATGAAAGGCACGGCCAGCAGGATCAGCCCCGTCAGCACCGAGAACACCAGGGCCGGAGACCACCCGGCCTCGCGCGCGAGGCCCGTCAGGATCGCGGCCAGCGCGTAGGAAAAGGAAAACACCGCGTGGTTGAGGTTCATCAGCGGCCGGCCGGTGCGCGCCTCCAGCTCGGACACCCGGGCGTTCATCAGCACGTCCGACAGGCCCGAGCCCATGGCCGCCAGGAACATCGCCGCCGTGAAGGCCACCAGCCCCCCGGCCAGGCCCGGCAACAGGAAGGCCAGGGCCATCATCGCCGCCGACACCGCCAGGGCATTGCGCCCCAGCCGCCGGTCGACCCGGGGCGCGATCCACATCGCCGTCACCGACCCGAAGCTCGACACCAGGAAGACCATCCCGTAAATCGCGTCGGACGCCCCGATTCCGGCCTTCAGAACAGGCACTTGCGCGGCAACGGCCGCCCAGAACACACCGATGGCCATGAAGGCCAGCGCAGGCCGGCGGCAGGTGGCCAGATCGCGGCCCAAATCACGTAGGAAACTCATGGCGCCACCGGTGCCACGGGCACTGGCCGGGCGCAAGCGAAAGGGCTTTACAAACGGCCCGCCGTCGTCCATACGCGCGTCTTCACGCGGGCGCGACAGCCTTGGAGGCGCCCCGCATTCATATTGGAGAGATACACATGGCTGGTGAGATTCCTGATCTCGTGGCCCTGGAACGGACGGGGACAGGCAAGGGCGCCGCTCGTCAGGCCCGTCGCGACGGGCTGGTTCCGGGGATTGTTTTCGGTGGCGACAAAGAGCCTCTGGCGATCAACCTGGATTTCAACGCGCTGCTCAAGCGGCTCAAGGACGGCCGCTTCAAGTCGACGCTGTTCAACCTGAAAGTCGAAGGCCAGGAAGACGTCCGCGTCATCTGCCGCGACGTTCAGCGCGACGTGGTCAAGGACCTGCCCACGCATGTCGATTTCATGCGCCTGCGCCGGACCACCAAGATCAACCTGTACATCCCCGTCGAGTTCATCAACGAGGAAGCGGCACCGGGCATCAAGCGCGGCGGCATGCTGACCGTGGTGCGCCCCGAGGTCGAACTGGTTGTGACCGCCGGCGACATCCCGGAAAAGATCACCGTTGACCTGTCCGGCCTGAAGATCGGCGACATCGTCCACATCTCGGACGTGACCCTGCCCGAAGGCGCCAAGCCCACCATCGACCGTGACTTCGTGATCGCCAACATCTCGGCCCCGTCGAGCCTGGCATCGTCGGACAACGAAGACGACGGTGAAGGCGAAGAAGCCGCCGAGGCGTGATCGCCGCCTGATCGCCGCCTGACCGGTGACCTTTGGCAAGACGATGCGGGGCCCCTTCGGGCCCCGTTTTCATTTGTCCGATGTGATGTCGGCCGAAACCGGACCGGCGTTCAGGCCAGCTCCAGCACGCTTTCGAAGATTTCCAGGTTCGGCGGCCCCAGGTACAGATCCTTGGTGCCCCCGGCCCCCTTGTGCGCCTGGCGGAAGGCCTCGGACTTGGTCCAGTCCTCGAAATGCTGCTTGCTTTCCCAGGTCGTGTGCGACGCATACAGCACGTGGTCCTCGGCCTCGGGGCCCTTCAGCAGGTGGAAGGCCACGAAGCCGGGCACCTCTTTCAGGTGGCTGTCGCGGCTTTTCCACACGGTTTCAAACTCGTCCGCCGCCTCTGTGCGGACCTTGAATCGGTTCATCGTCAGATACATCTGCGCCTCGCTGGCAATTGGGGAAGGTTCGGGGCATAACGGCTGGGAACCAATCGAGGTTGCACCATGAAACTCTTTGTCGGTCTTGGCAATCCGGGCGCCGAATATGCGCGCAATCGCCACAACATCGGCTTCATGGCCGTCGACCGCATGGCCGAGGACCACGGGTTTTCGCCCTGGAAGGCCAAGTTCAACGGCCGGATCGCCGAGGGCCGGCTGGGCTCTGACAAGGTGCTGCTGCTGAAACCCGACACCTACATGAACCGCTCGGGCCAGTCCGTGGGCGAGGCCATGCGCTTTTACAAGCTGGAGCCCGACGACGTCACCGTCCTGCACGACGAACTGGACCTGGCCCCGGGCAAATGCCGGGCCAAGACCGGGGGCGGCCATGCCGGCCACAACGGGCTGCGCTCGATCCATGCCCATATCGGCGACGCCTATCACCGGGTCCGCCTGGGCATCGGCCATCCCGGCCGCAAGGAACTGGTCGCGGGCTATGTCCTGCACGATTTCGCCAAGGCCGACGAGGACTGGCTGGACGACCTGCTGCGGGGGATCTCCGACGGAGCCCCGGCCCTGGCCGCCGGAGACACGGGCAAGTTCATGAACGCGGTGTCGCTGCGCACCGCCCCGCCCCGTTCGGGTGGCGGGGCCAAGACCGCCAAGCCTGCCTCGAAACCCGCGGCCCAGGCCGCAACACCCGAACCCAAGACCGCAGCGCCGCCCGCAGCGCCCCAGGACGACGACCGCTCTGCGTTGCAAAAGCTGGTCGACAAGTTCAAATGACCGCCCAGCCCCCGCGGTTCCCCGATGCCCTGCGCGACCAGGCCAAGTCCTGCGACAGCCTGGGCTCGCCCTTCATGGGCCGCCTTCTCAGGCTGCTGGCCGGGTCCATGCCCACCGACACCCCCCTGCGCGCCAAGATCGAGGCCTGGCCCGCCCCGCTGGGCTCTTCCCACGCCTCGCTGCCCCTGCGCCTGGCCGGTGGCCTGCACAACCTGGTCCTGACCGGCACCGATCCCGACCTGGCCGCGCTCTACCCGCCCAACGATGTCCCCGACGACGCGCTGATCACCGGCGTTCTGGCCACGCTCGACCGTCACCAGGACTTCCTGCTGGACTGGATCGACCGGCCGCCCCAGACCAACGAGGTCCGCCGCTCGACCGCCCTGATCCCCGCCGCCCACGTGCTGGCCAATACCTTCAACCTGCCCTTCGTGATCTCGGAACTGGGGGCCAGCGGCGGGCTGAACCTGATGTTCGACCAATACGCCCTGCAGGCCGGCGACAGGGTCCTGGGCGCCGAGGATCCGGTACTGACCTTCACGCCCGACTGGGCCGGGCCGGTGCCCCCCGCCGCCGCCTTCCGGGTCGATGACCGCCGGGGCGTCGACCTGACCCCGCTGGACCTGCTCGACCCGGCCGAGGTCACCCGCCTGCTGTCCTACCTCTGGCCCGACCAGCCCGAGCGGCGGCAGATGACGCTGACCGCCATTGACGCGCTGACCGCCGTGATCGACCGCCAGGATGCCATCGACTGGCTGGAAACCCGCTTGTCGGCCCCCCGCATCGGCCATGTGCATGTCATCTTCCACACCGTCGCCTGGCAATATTTCCCGCCCGACCTGCAGGACCATGGCGAGGCGGTGCTAGCCAAGGCCGGCGCCCGCGCCACGGCCGAGGCCCCCCTTACCCGCATCGCGATGGAGGCCGACACCACCGGCCCCGGCGCCCGCCTGACCCTGCAGACCTGGCCCGGCGGCGCCCTGCGCACCCTGGCCCGCGTCGACTTTCACGGCCGCTGGATCGAGTGGCTGGGCTAAGGCCCCCCGCAAGCCCTTACACACCCCCGAAAAACGCCACCAAAAGCACCGCGCAAAGACCGCGAAAAAAATCCGTGAAAAATACGGGAACCGAATTGACCTGGCCGAGTTTGAACCTACGAGGTCCGCACCGGCGGGCCATGACGCATGGCCGGATGGGCCGCAGCCAGACCAAGGGGACACGCACGAATGGAACCCGAAGACAGTATCAACGTACTGGGCGCACCGCTGTCGCCCTGCTCGATCAACCCCCTTACCGGCTATTTCCGCGACGCCCATTGCAACACCTGCGCGTCCGACACCGGCAGCCACACGGTCTGCGCGGTGATGACCGAGGAATTCCTGGCCTTTTCCAAGTACGTCGGCAACGACCTGTCGACCCCCCGCCCGGGCTTTGGCTTTCCCGGCCTCAAACCCGGCGACCAATGGTGCCTGTGCGCCGCGCGCTTCCTGCAGGCCCATGAAGAGGGCTGCGCCCCCAAGGTCGACCTGAACGCCACCCACGCCCGGGCTCTGGACATCGTGCCGATGGACGTTCTGACCGCCAACGCCCTGCCGATCGTCGATTTCTGATGGGGAAGGACTGCCGCCCGGCCAAGGCGGCCGGATCCCAGCCTCCCCGCCTGATCCTGCTGCTCGCCGCCCTGCTGCTGCTTCTGGCCGTGCTGCTGGGCGGCCCGCTGCATGCCCAGTCCGAAGGCACCTGGTTCGAAACCGACACCCTGAACGAGGGCCTGGGCGAGGCTCCCGCCTGGCTGGACCGGACCACCCCCCAGGGCACGATGGAAAGCTTTCAGCAGGCCATCTACCTGGGCGATTACCGGGCCGCCGCCCACCTGCTGGACCTCTCGGCCATCCCCGATCCGCAGCAGCCCGTGGCCGGACCGGAACTGGCCGGAGACCTCAACACCGTGCTGGCCCGCAAGGTCATCATCGACTGGAATTCCCTGTCCGACCGGCCCGACGGCATCCCCGCCCACACGGCCTCGGACCAGGCGGCGACGCCGCAGCGGTCGATCCTGATCTGGAGCATCGACCTGGCTGACCGCCCGGTGCCGATCCGGCTGAACCGGGTCAAGCCCGAAGACGGCGAGCCGGTCTGGGTCTTCTCGCGCCAGACCGTGCACAACCTGCCCGTCCTGGCCGAAATGCACGGGCCCTCCGAGCTGGAGGAATACCTGCCTCAAGCCCTGCGCCAGCGCGCGGCATGGGGTCTTTTCTGGTGGGAAATCATGGCCTTGCCCATCGTGGCAGGGCTGGCCATCCTGATCGGCATCGCCGTGCACCGGCTGCTCAGCCTGCTGGCCCGCCGGGCCAAGGGCAGCCTGGCCACGGCCGTCATCCGCTCGATCCGGACGCCGGTCATCCTGATCGCCGTGTCGGGCCTGGCCTGGGCCTGTTCGACCTGGCTGTTCGTCTTTTCCGGGCCGATCGACGTCATTCTGTCGCCCCTGATCGCCACCGGCTTCGTGGCCGCGATGATCACGCTGCTGATGAACACCGTCGATGAAATCCTCGACCGGATCCTCAATTTCGACGAGGTCGACCTGACCGCAATCGGCCCCGAGCTGGAAGAACGCCGGTCGCTGGCCACAAAGGTCGCCGCCGCCCGGCGCGGAGCCCTGGTCATCGTGTTCCTGATCGGCACCGGCGTGGTCCTGTCGGCGGCGGGCCTCTTTCGGACCATCGGCTTTTCGATCCTGGCCTCGGCCGGGGTGCTGACCCTGATCCTGGGCTTTGCCGCCCGCGACGTGCTGGCCAACATCATGGCCTCGTTGCAGATTTCGGCCAACCAGTCGGCCCGGCTTGGCGACATGGTGATGTTCCGCAACTACCTGTGCACGGTGGAGCGGGTGAATTTCACCTTCGTCCAGCTGCGGGTCTGGACGGGCGAACGGCTGGTGGTGCCGGTCACGACCTTCACCGATGAGGTCTTTGAAAACTGGATGATGGGTGCTCCGGACGCGATCCGGACCATCGAAATGACGCTCAGCCCCGAAACCGACATGGCGCGCCTGCGCAAGGCCTTCCAGTCGATCCTGGAAGAGGGCCAGTCGAAGGACTGGCGCCTGGGCGATCTCGACCTGGCCGGAGCCAACGTGACCGGCGTCGACCTCTTCGGCAAGACGGTCATGTTCAAGGTGCCCACGACCGATCCGAACACCGCCTGGGACATCGTCTGCGAGGTGCGCGAACGGCTGGTCGAGGAAATCGTCGCCATGCAGCGCGAAGAAGGCATCCGCATCTTCCCCGAGCCCCCCGCCGCCGACGCCGCCTGAGACCGGCCCATCGGGCCAAAGGGCCCGTTCAGGTCGCGCGGCGTCTAGTCGACCACCACCACACCGCTGTGCTTGGACTTGTGCTCGGGTTCCACATGGATGGTCACCCGGCTGTCGGGCACCGCCACATGGATCGCCTGTTCGACCCGGTCGCAGATCTCGTGCGCGGAAAAGACGCTCATTTCGCCGGGCACCACCAGGTGGAATTCCACGAAGGTCGCCTTGCCCGCCATCCGCGTGCGCAAGTCGTGCGCCTCGACCGCCCCCTCCGCCCGGGTGGAAATCACCTCGCGGATGCGGCCCAGCACGTCGTCCGGCACCGCCTCGTCCATCAGCCCGCTCAGCGAGGACTTGACCACCTTCGACCCCGACCACAGCACATGCGCCGCCACCACCGCGGCCATCAGCGGATCCAGCAGCCACCACCCGCTGACCAGGGCCAGCAGGATGCCCAGGGCCACCCCGGCCGAGGTCACCACGTCCGTCCACAGATGCTTGCCATCGGCCTCCAGCGCCGGCGATTTCAGCCGCCGCCCCTGGCGGATCAGCACAAAGGCCCAGCCCGCGTTGATCAGCGTGGCGATCCCGTTGATGATCAACCCGCCCACCGGGGCCGTCACCTCGACCGGGCTGAAGAACCCGTGAAACGCCTCGCGCGCGATGAACAGGGCGGCCACGATGATCATCACGCCCTCCAGCACCGCGCTGAAGTATTCCGCCTTGTGGTGCCCATAGGGATGGTTCTGATCCGCCGGCCGGGCGGCCACCTGGATCGCCACCAGCGCGGCCACCGCCGTCGCCAGGTTCACCGTGCTTTCCAGCGCATCGGACAACAGGGCCACCGACCCCGTGATCCACCAGGCCAGGGTCTTCAGCGCCAGCACCAGCCCGCCGACCAGAAGGCTGCCCACCGCGAGTCGTATTGTGGTCGTCATGGGACCCCTTTCTGCCAGAGCCGCGCCAGTTACAGGGTCGACGTCCCGGGCACAAGACACCAGGCATCGACGATTGTCGCCATCCCCCCATCCCCCCGAAAGAACAAAGGGCCGCCCCGGTCGCCCGGAACGGCCCCTGCCCGGTCATCGCATGCGGATCAGTCCGCCTCTTCCATGTCGAAGCCCAGGTGCTTGGCCACGGTAAAGATGTCCTTGTCGCCCCGCCCGCACAGGTTCATGCAGATGATGTGGTCCTTCGGCAGCTCGGGCGCGATCTTCATCACGTGGGCCAGCGCATGGGACGGTTCCAGCGCCGGAATGATGCCCTCGGTCGTGCAGCACAGCTGGAACGCCTCCAGCGCCTCCTTGTCGGTGATCGAGACATATTCCGCCCGGCCGATGTCGTGCAGCCAGGAATGTTCCGGCCCGATCCCCGGGTAATCGAGGCCAGCCGAAATCGAGTAGCCTTCCAGGATCTGCCCGTCGTCGTCCTGCAGCAGGTAGGTCCGGTTGCCATGCAGCACGCCCGGGCGCCCGCCGGTCAGCGAGGCGCAATGTTCCATCTTGGCGTTCACGCCCTTGCCGCCCGCTTCGACGCCGATGATCTTGACGCTTTCATCGTCAAGGAACGGGTAGAACAGGCCCATCGCGTTCGAGCCCCCGCCGATCGCGGCGATGATCGTGTCGGGCAGACGGCCCTCGGCGGCCTGCATCTGTTCCTTGGCTTCCTTGCCGATAATGGCCTGGAAATCGCGCACCATCGCCGGATAGGGGTGCGGCCCGGCCACCGTGCCGATGCAGTAGAACGTGTCGCGCACATTGGTCACCCAGTCGCGCAGCGCATCGTTCATCGCGTCCTTCAGTGTGCCCCGGCCGGATGTCACCGGGATCACCTGCGCCCCCAGCAGCCGCATGCGGAAGACGTTGGGCGCCTGGCGTTCGACGTCGTGGGCGCCCATGTAGACCACGCATTTCAGGCCGAACTTGGCACAGACCGTGGCCGTGGCCACACCATGCTGGCCCGCCCCGGTTTCGGCGATGATCCGGGTCTTGCCCATGCGCCGCGCCAGGATGATCTGGCCCAGCACGTTGTTGATCTTGTGCGCGCCGGTATGGTTCAGCTCGTCGCGCTTCATATAGACCTTGGCCCCGCCCAGGTGGTCGGTCAGCCGCTCGGCGAAATAAAGCGGGCTGGGCCGGCCCACGTAATGGGTCCACAGGTCGTGCATCTCGGCCCAGAAGGTCTCGTCGGTCTTGGCGATCTCGTACTGCTTTTCCAGTTCCAGGATCAGCGGCATCAACGTTTCCGACACGAAACGCCCGCCGAACAGGCCGAACCGCCCGTTCTCGTCAGGGCCGGTCATGAAGGAATTGAACAGGTCATTGGCCATGATGGTCCCCCTCTGTCGTCGCACCGGCCCGTCATATTGCGCAGAGGGGCAAAAGACCATGGGAAAAGCGGGCCCGAGGGGACCTGCCCCGCAAACAAAAAGGACGCCGATGGGGGAAGCCACCGACGCCCAGGAGAACCGGGGACGCCCCCCCCCGGCATACGACTCAGCCCTCGGGGATGAGGACTGTGTCGATCACATGGATGACCCAGTTCGAGGCCTCGACATCGGCCGTGACGACCTTGCCGTTGTCCACGCGTACGCCGTTGCGCGCATTCACGCTCAGCCGGTCGCCTTCGACCGTCAGAACCTTGGCCTTCTTGCCCGCGATGTCACCCGACATCACCTTGGCCGGCACCACGTGATAGGTCAGGATCTGCACCAGCTGGTCCCGGTTTTCCGGCTTCAGCAGGTTTTCCACGGTGCCCGCCGGCAGGGCGGCAAAGGCTTCGTCCGTGGGGGCGAAAACGGTGAAGGGGCCATCGCCCTTCAGGGTCTCCGCAAGGCCCGCGGCCTGGACCGCCGCAACCAGGGTGTTGAACGACCCGGCCGACACGGCGGTGTCGACAATATCCATCTCGGCGGCCTTGGCCGGACCCATGGACAGGCCCGCGACCAGCGCGGCACCAACGATAGTCATGAAGTTACGGCGAAACATGTGCTGTCCTCCTGCGTTTCGAATATCAGGGGTACGGAGCCAGGCCGGGATCGGATCACGGCGGATCCGCATATTTCACCCCGCTCACGCCACCGTGAATTTCGTTAACGGGACTAAGTCGCACCAGGCTTGCCACAGGTCCCGGAATTTTTGAAAATTCCGGTCCGGAAAATTCGAATTTTCCGGTGCCAGCGGAGAGGACAGCGCATGACATTGAAACGGGGTTACAAGGACCTGATCGACGCGGCCAATGCCGAGATCACCACCCTGCCCACCGCCGAGGCCATCGCCCGGCTCGGATCGGACGAGGTCGTCTTCGTCGATCTCCGCGACCGGCGCGAGTTGGAACGCGAAGGCCGAGTCCCCGGCGCCTTCAACTGCCCGCGCGGCATGCTGGAATTCTGGATCGACCCCGACAGCCCCTACCACAAGCCCGTCTTTGCCGAACCCAAGACCTTCCTGTTCTATTGTGCCAGCGCCTGGCGCTCGGCCCTGGCCACCAAGGCCGCCCAGGACATGGGGCTTGGACCGGTGGCCCATATCGAGGGCGGGTTCAAGGCATGGAAAGAGGCCGGCGGCCCGGTCGAAGAGGTCGAGCGGCGATAGCCGCTTTGCACTCGGCGCGGCTCAGGCTCAGGATCAGGCGTCGGCCATGGCCGCCGCGCCGAAACGCGCGATCAGGGCCGGATCCTTCTCGCCCCGGGCCTTCTCGATCCCGGTGCTGACATCGACCTGGCGCGCGCCGGTCAGGCGCACGGCCTCGGCCACGTTATCGGGCGTCAGCCCGCCCGCCAGCACCCAGGGCACCGGCCAGCGCCGCCCGGCGATCAGCCGCCAGTCGAAGGCCAGCCCGTTGCCCCCCGGCAGGACGGCGTCCCTGGGGGGCTTGGCATCCAGCAGCAACTGGTCGGCAACACGGGCATAGGTATCGAGCGCCGGCAGGTCCTCGGCCCCCGCCACGCCCACGGCCTTCATCACCGGCAACCCGTAGCGCGCCTTGACATGGGCCACCCGCTCGGGCGTTTCATGGCCGTGCAGCTGCAACATGTCGATGGGCACCTGGTCCAGCAGCTCGTCCAGCATGGCATCGTCGGCATCCACCGTCAGGGCGACCTTGCAGATCCCCTCGGGCACCTCACCCGCCAGGGCCCGCGCCTCGGCCAGGCTCACCGAGCGCGGCGATTTCGGAAAAAACACGAAGCCCACGTAAGCTGCCCCGGCCCCGGCCGCCGCAGCAATATCCGCGGGCGTACGCAGCCCGCAGAACTTGACCCTCACATCCGGAGACATGGCCCCATCAGCCCCGTCAGGCGTCCTCGAGCAGGGCTAGGACCTCGTCCTTGCCCTTGTTCTTCTCGGTCTTCAGCCGCTTGACCTCGCGCTCCAGCTTGCGCACCTCGCGCGAGTTGGTCGAGGCCGCCCGGCGATGCCGATGCTCGCGCATCCATTCCCAGAAGAACCCCACCAGCAAGCCGATACCGATCCCGGCCAGGATCACCGTGAACACCGGCAGCGTCAGCACGATGTTCCAGCCCATGAAGTCCGCCACGGGATCGGGGAACAGCGCCAACGTCACCGGCCCCCGGTTTGCCAGCGACATCGAGACCAGCACGATGGCCAGAAGCCCCCAGATTGCGTAGCGAACATAGCGCATTTATTCGACCTTTCCGTTCAGTCTGTCCCGCAAGAGCTTCCCCGTCTTGAAGAACGGGACATATTTTTCTTCTACATGAACCGTTTCGCCCGTCCGGGGATTGCGTCCGATGCGCGCATCCCGCTTCTTGACCGAAAACGCCCCGAAGCCGCGCAATTCCACGCGGTCTCCGCGGGCCATCGCCCCGGTCACTTCTTCGAAGAACGTATTGACGATCCGCTCCACGTCCCGCTGATACAAATGCGGGTTCTCTTCGGCGATCTTCTGTATCAGTTCCGATCTGATCATGGCGTCCTACCCCTCCCCGTGCGGCAAGATCCGCTCAGGCCTGTTGGCCGACTATAGGAACAATTCCAGCGCGCGCAAACGACAAGTTATTGCCCTGCTGGCAGAATTTCCCGCAAGGCCGCCGAATCCGGTCTTGACTCAGCATCCTTTTGCCCATTCGCCGCGGCTTCGCCCGCCCAATGGGCCCCATATCCCCACCAGTCCCGAATCAAGAAAAAAGGCCCCGCACAACCTGTGCGGGGCCCCTCGTGTCAGTCCTTAAGGGACAGATCAGTCGTCGTCGCCCTTCAGAGCGGCGCCCAGGATGTCGCCCAGCGACGCACCCGAGTCCGACGAGCCGTACTGTTCCACGGCTTCCTTCTCTTCGGCGATCTCGCGTGCCTTGATCGACAGGCCCAGGCGGCGGGTCTTGTTGTCGATGTTGGTCACACGCACGTCGATGTGGTCACCGACCGAGAACCGCTCGGGGCGCTGCTCGGAACGGTCGCGCGACAGGTCCGAGCGACGGATGAAGGACTTCATGCCCTCGTAGGTCACCTCGATGCCGCCGTCCTCGATGGCCGTCACTTCGACGGTCACGATCGAGCCACGCTTCACGGCGCCGGTCGCATCGGCGAACTTGTCGCCGCCAACGGCCTTGATCGACAGCGAGATGCGTTCCTTGTCCACATCCACTTCCGACACCACGGCCTTGACCACGTCGCCCTTGCGGTAGTTCTGGATCGCGTCTTCGCCACGCTCGTCCCACGACAGGTCGGACAGGTGCACCATGCCGTCGATGTCGCCCGGCAGGCCAACGAACAGACCGAATTCGGTGATGTTCTTGACTTCGCCTTCGACCTCGGTGCCCTCGGGATGCGTCTCCGAGAAGACTTCCCACGGGTTGCGCATGGTCTGCTTCAGGCCCAGCGACACGCGGCGCTTGGCACCGTCGATCTCCAGGACCATGACGTCGACTTCCTGGGAGGTCGACACGATCTTGCCCGGGTGGACGTTCTTCTTGGTCCAGGACATTTCGCTGACGTGCACCAGGCCTTCGACACCCGGCTCCAGCTCCACGAATGCACCGTAATCGGTGATGTTCGTGACACGGCCCTTGTGGACCGAGGCCAGCGGGTACTTGACCGTCACCAGGTCCCACGGATCTTCCTGCAGCTGCTTCATGCCCAGGGAGATACGGTGGGTTTCCTTGTTGATCTTGATGACCTGGACCTTCACGGTCTCGCCGATCGACAGGATCTCCGAGGGGTGGTTCACACGGCGCCAGGCCATGTCGGTGACGTGCAGCAGGCCGTCCACACCGCCCAGGTCGACGAAGGCGCCGTACTCGGTGATGTTCTTGACCACGCCGTCCACCGTGTCGCCTTCTTTCAGGCGGCTGATGACCTCGGCGCGCTGCTCGGCACGCGATTCTTCCAGGATGGCGCGGCGCGACACGACGATGTTGCCCCGGCGGCGGTCCATTTTCAGGATCTGGAACGGCTGCTTCAGACCCATCAGCGGGCCGGCATCACGCACGGGGCGGACATCGACCTGCGAACCGGGCAGGAAGGCCACGGCACCGCCCAGGTCGACCGTGAAGCCACCCTTGACGCGGTTGAAGATCGCGCCTTCGACACGCTGGTCGTCGGCATAGGCTTTTTCCAGGCGGTCCCAGGCTTCCTCGCGGCGGGCCATCTCGCGCGAGATGACGGCTTCGCCACGGGCGTTCTCGGCGGCGCGAAGATAGACTTCGACTTCGTCGCCCACGCCGATGTCGGCGGCTTCACCCGGGTTTGCGAATTCTTTCAGATCGACGCGGCCTTCCATCTTGTAGCCGACATCGATGATGGCCTGGCCCGCCTCGATGGCGATGACCTTGCCCTTGACGACAGTGCCCTCATCGGGCGTGTCCATTTCGAAGCTTTCGTTCAGGAGGGCTTCGAATTCCTCCATGGATGCGCTTTGAGCCATACGGGTCTCGGTTTCCTTTTAAGCGTTATACTGGCCGCGCGGTTGTCTCCGCCGGTCTATGGATTGGATGAAGATGCGCAAAACAAAGAGGGCCGGATGGTCCGACCCTGCTCGCCTCATGTCTTGCGGTGATTTCACCTTCTGGGCGCGCGTCGTAGATCGTTTGGGCCCGAAAGGCAAGGGGAAAGCGCCTTTTCGCCGGCCCTACCCGCCCCGCGATGCCCCGTAGGATGGGTGATATCACCCATCCTACCCTTGCCCGGCCATCCGGGTGCCAGGTCAAACGGCACGATCCGCAACACCTGACCGATGCCCGATCCGCCCCTTCGCCGCTGAGCGCGCAGGCAAAGCCGCCCTCAGCAATAGCGCTCCGGGCCGATCCACTGGACATCCGAATAGCGATCGCCCCAGGCCCAGCCCACCGGCAGCACCTCTTCGATCCGGGCCAGGTCACCCTCGGACAGCGCCAGCTTTTCGCCGGCCACGCATTCGCGGAAATTCTCGACCGACCGGCTGCCCGGGATCGGGATCACGTGGTCGCCCTTGCTCAGCAGCCAGGCATTGGCCAGCGCCGCGGCCGAGGTGCCCATCTCGGCCGCCAGCGCGCGGAAGCCTTCAAGGATGCGCAGGTTCTCGGTCAGGTTGGGCTCCATGAACCGCGGGTTGGACGCCAGGAAGGGAATGTCCTTGAGCCGCTCGCGCGGGATCGGCGCGTCGGTCAGCAGCGACCGGCCGACCGGCGAAAAGGCCACCATGGCCACGCCCAGCTCGGCGCAGGTCTGCACAAGGCCCATGTCGGGCGCCCGGGTCGACAGCGAATATTCCGATTGCACGGCCGCCACCGGAAAGGCCTTCATCGCCCGACGCAGGGTCGCCGGGGCGATTTCAGACAGGCCGATGGCCCGGGTCTTGCCCTTCTCGACCAGCCGGCCAAGATTGGATGCGGTTTCCTCGGGCGTGAACCGCGGGTCGCGCCGATGGGCATAGAACAGGTCGACGCAGTCGACGCCCATCCGCTGCAACGACTTGTCCAGCTCGGCCTCGAGATGTTCGGCCGAATTGTCAAAGGCCCGGTCACCGTTCTCGTCGGTCGTGATCGTCGCCTTGGTCGCGATGACAAATTCGTCGCGCGCCCCCGGATTGGCCTTGAGATAGGTGCCGATGGCCGTTTCCGACTTGCCCATGCCATAGATGTTGGCCGTGTCCAGGTGGGTCACCCCCCAGTCGCGGCAGGCATCCATGATGCGGTGGCTCGCCGCCTCGTCCGTCGCCCCGTAGATGTCGGAAAACGACATCGCCCCGTAGCCGATCGCCCCGACCTCCGGTCCGTTCGCTCCAAGTCTGCGCTGTTCCATGGCCGCCTCTCACGCCTGGGGCAGCCGCGCCTCCACCGCCCGGGTGGCCGCCGCGACCGCGTCTTCGATACTCATTTCCGTGGTGTCGAGCGTCACCGCCCCCTCGGCCGCCCGCAGGGGCGCGTCCGAGCGGTTCATGTCGCGCTCGTCCCGGGCCTCGATATCAGCCAGGACCTCGGCATACGAGATCCCGTCGCCCCGATCGGCCAGTTCCCGGTGCCGGCGCCGGGCCCGTGCCTCGGCAGAGGCAGTGACGTAGAGTTTCACCTCGGCCTGGGGACAGATCACCGTGCCGATGTCGCGCCCGTCCAGCACCGCGCCGCCTGCCCGGCGGGCAAAGGCGCGCTGGAAATCCTTCAGCGCGGCACGCACGGCGGGCATGGCCGCGACCTTGCTGGCCGCCTGGCCGGCCTGCGAGCTGCGCAGGCCCGGGTCGTCCAGCACCCCGGCGGTCAGGCTTTCGGCCGCCTCGACCGCATCGAGGCCGGCATTCACCTGGGCGCCCACCGCGCGGTAGAGCAGCCCGGT
>PAQV01000057.1 GCA_002709405.1 Paracoccaceae bacterium | reverse complement strand
TGGTGGTGCTTGTCGACCTTCATGCCCAGACGCTTCATGGTCGAGAGCATTTCCGAACGCAGGTCCTGGGCTTCGTCGGTCGGGTTGACCGGGAAGTAGCCGCCCTTGATGCCGGGACGGTGGCCCATGTTGCCGGTTTCGAACTCGGTGTCGGTGTTCCAGGCCGCGTCGGTGGCGTCGACCTCGTAGGAGACCTTGTTCATCTCGACCGAGAAGCGCACGTCGTCGAACAGGAAGAATTCAGCTTCCGGGCCCATGAACGCGCTGTCGCCGATGCCGCTTTCGATCAGGTACTTTTCGGCCTTCTCGGCGGTGCCGCGCGGGTCACGCTCGTAAGGTTCGCCGGTGTCGGGTTCGACGACCGAGCAGTGAATGCACAGGGTCTTTTCGGCGTAGAACGGGTCGATGTAGGCCGATTCCGTGTCGGGCATCAGTTTCATGTCGGAAGCTTCGATCGACTTCCAGCCGGCGATCGAGGAGCCGTCGAACATGAAGCCTTCTTCCAGGAAGTCTTCGTCGACCTGGTCCGCCATCACCGTCACGTGCTGCAGCTTGCCGCGCGGATCGGTGAAGCGGATGTCGACATAAGCGACGTCCTCGTCCGCGATCGTTTTAAGAACTGCGTCCTTGCTCATTCCCTGTGTTCCTCTCTTTTGGAATGTCGTGCAAATTCAGAGCCTCTGCGGGCCCCTAGAGCGCGTCCGACCCGGTCTCGCCGGTCCGGATGCGCACGGTCTGTTCCACAGCCGTGACGAAAATCTTGCCGTCGCCGATCTTGTCGGTCTTGGCTGCGCCGATGATGGCTTCGATCGCGCCGTCGACGAGTTCATCGTCCAGAACGACTTCGATCTTCACTTTCGGCAGGAAGTCGACCACGTATTCAGCGCCGCGGTAGAGCTCGGTATGGCCCTTTTGCCGGCCGAACCCCTTCACCTCGATCACGCTGAGCCCCTGCACGCCAACGTCCTGAAGGGCCTCCTTCACTTCGTCGAGCTTGAAGGGTTTGATGATCGCTTCGATTTTCTTCATGGGGGTCTCCTCGCAACCATGTAGCGGTTGGCAGATCATTTCTTGTAAGCGGCCACAATCGGCTAGGGTGGGGGTACAGTGGGCGGTTCGGAGATTCCTCCGGGTGCGCTTGCGGATCGTGCATGACGCCTAAAATTTAACCGGAAATGAATCGAGGTCAAATGGGGGATCTTCTGACGGCCGCAGAGATGCGGCAAGTCGAACAGGCGGCCATCCAGGGCGGATCCGTGACGGGGCTGGAGTTGATGGAACGGGCCGGGCGCGGTGTTGTCGAGGCCGTGTTCCAGACCTGGCCCGGTCTGTCCGAGGGCGCGGATCGGCGGGCCGTGGTGCTGTGCGGACCGGGCAACAATGGCGGAGACGGCTTCGTGATCGCCCGTCTGCTGCACGACCTGGGCTGGGCGATTGACGTTTATCTTCTGGGGGATGCGACCCGCTTGCCGGCGGACGCGCGGGCCAATCATGACCGGTGGGACAGGATCGGGGCGGTGCGCCCCATTGCCTCTGCCGAGCTGGATCACGGGCCCGCCCCGGACCTGGTGATCGATGCGCTTTTCGGCACCGGACTGGCCCGCCCGGTCCAGGGCCTGGCCGCCGTGCAACTGGTGCTGAACGACTGGCATGCCGGTATCGGCGGGCCGGTCATCGTGGCGGTGGATGTGCCCTCGGGCCTGTGTTCGGATTCCGGCCGATACCTGGGCTACGGGGCGGACGAGCACCCCCTGGATACCTCGATCCGAGCCGATCTGACGGTCACCTTTCACACCGCCAAGCCCGGGCATTACCTGGATCTTGGTCCGGCGGCCTGTGGGACGCTCGTCATCAAGGAGATCGGGTTATGACCCTGGTACTGATGGAGCAACCGGATGCCCTGCGCCTGTCGAAGACCGGCGGGCACAAGTACGGCCATGGCCACGCGGTCGTCGTGACGGGCGGGGCGGGGCGCACGGGGGCGGCGCGGCTGGCGGCGCGTGGCGCCCTGCGTATCGGGGCCGGTCTGGTGACGCTGGCCGTGCCGGGATCTGCGCAGATGGAGGTCGCGGGTGCGATCACCGCCCTGATGCTGCGGCGCGCCGATGATGGGGGCGGGCTGGATGCGCTGCTGCGCGACGACCGGCTGAACGCGGTGTGCCTTGGCCCCGGTCTGGGGCTGGACAGGGCGCGTGACCTGGTGCCGGTTGTCCTTGGGTCCACAGGGCTGACGGCCCGGCCCACGGTGCTGGATGCCGATGCGCTGACCGCGTTCGGAGATGAGCCCGACGCCTTCTTCGACGCCCTGCATGACAGCTGCGTTCTGACCCCGCATGGCGGCGAATTTGCCCGGCTCTTTCCCGCGATCGCCGCCGACCTTGCGGTCACGCCGGACCATGGCCCGGCCTATTCGCGGGTGGACGCCGTGCGCGCGGCGGCGGCCCTGGCGGGCTGTGTCGTCCTGCTGAAAGGCCCCGACACGGTGATCGCCGCGCCGGACGGGCGCTGTGTCATCCACTCCGCCGCCTATGACCGGGCCGCGCCCTGGCTGGCCACGGCCGGGTCCGGAGACGTGCTGGCCGGGTTGATCACGGGCCTTCTCGCCCGGGGATTGCCGCCGATCGAGGCGGCTGGCTCGGGGGCCTGGCTGCACGTGGAATGCGCCCGGGCCTTTGGTCCCGGCCTGATCGCCGAGGATTTGCCGGAAATGATCCCGTCGGTTCTGCGCACCCTGGGGTCCTGATGCATCGAGCCGCGTGCGGGGGGGGGTCAGTCCGTGACCGACCCCGACAGCACATCTAGTCCGCTGACGTAGATCACGTCCCGCCGGTCCAGGTGCAGCGTGATCAAGGTGCCGGGCTGGTGGCCCAGGTCCTCTGCCAGATCCAGCTTGCCAAGCGCGCCGGCCCGGCAGATGGCCCGGTCTTCCCCGCTGAACGCCTGGGCGACGGGGCCGCGCAGAAGGACGGGTTGGTCGACCGGCAGCAGGACATCCTGGTCCGGGCGCTGCGGCCCAAGGCCCGAGGCCGGCACGCGCACGAGATGATGGACGGCACTGACGGCCAGGGTACCAGTCAGTCGCGCGATACCGGAATCCCGTGTGATGATCCGATCGCCGGCGCCAAGAAATTCAACAGGCATGACGCCGTCGGCGGTCCACACCCGTGTGCCGACGGGAAGACCGATGGGCCTGCACCTGGCCCTGTCACTCGCACGTTCGGACCGTCTTAAAGGAATGACTCCATCGACGATCCCGGTTGGGGTCGAACTCATAACAACTCTCATTGCTGCTCTGCCTGGTCTTTTTTTGGCTAGGTTAAGATAAGCAAACCTTAATGTCGCGAAATTTCTTGCAAGTTTGCGAAGGTTTGCCGCGGCTGTGCTGATTTGTTCTCGCATCTGCCTGCGGGCTTTGCTAATCAGCCGCGGTGCCGCCCCCGGGCGGCCGTGTGCGGGTGTGGCGAAATTGGTAGACGCACCAGATTTAGGTTCTGGCGCCGCAAGGCGTGGGGGTTCAAGTCCCTCCACCCGCACCACGAAGATCTTGATCCCCAATCAAAAATCATGGCGTTGGACGGGGATGTGTGGCGCCGTGCGGCCGTCACAAGTCGCGCGGGTGGCCTGCGGACAAGGCGTGAACTGTTTGACGTGGGGTGCGCGCGGGCCTATCTAGACGAGACCCGAGAACATGGACGAGCGGATACTGTCAAGTGGTTGAAAAATATGGGTTCTTCGGTAATTCCGAGCCGGATCTTCTGACCTTTGAAAGCCTTGGCGGGGTCCGGCTGGGCCAGGGAGAGTCGGGCTTTTTCGGGGCTCCGCTGGCGAAATCCATGCGCGTGGGCCACATCACCTACACCAAGGCCGACTGGTACCTGTCGCCCGGCTTCGCAACCTTCGCGGCCGATCTGCGGGACCGGCTGTCCGTGCACGACCAGACCATGGCCTACGGGCTGAGCATGGGCGCTTTCGGGGCGCTCAACTGGTCGGATTACTTCGGGATCAAGCGCGCGCTGCTGCTGTCTCCGCAGACGGACATGCGAACCGGGGTCATCCCCGGTGACACCCGCTGGATCAAGTACCGCATCCGCGACCACGCCCCGAAACCGCATTCGGCAGAGATGACAGTGGTTTACGACCCGGACCACAAGTACGACAGGCTGCATGCCGAATTGATCGAAAGCCTGGGGCCGACCCGGCTGGTGCCGGTGCCCTTTGTCGGGCATGGGTCGGCCAAGACCCTGGCCGAGGCCCGCTGCCTGAAGCCCCTGGTCCTGGCCTGCCTCGAGGGCGCGACGGTCGAGGATCTGTTGGCCGACGTCCTGACCGAAGACGCCCTGTCCGTGTCGCCGTCCTGGCTGTTCCGGAAGGCCGGGTCCCTGAAGGGGGCGGAGTGCGAAGCCATGCTGCGCCGGTGCCTGGAGCTGGACCCGGACAATATCCAGGCGCTGTTCCGGCTGGCCTCGACGATCCTGTCGTACAAGCAGGACGAGGCCCAGGCGATGATGAAGACGGTCTTCGCCTCGGACAAGGTCAAGCCCTACATGGAACCGCGCTACCGCATGGCCTGCGAACGGCTGTCCCTGTCGCCGGTGATCTGACCGGCGTGGCGCGGGCCCGCCCTATGGGAACAGGATCGCATCCTGGCCGGACAAGCGGGCCGGGGTCATGGCTGTCACCGAGGTCGGAACGACGTCCGGCATCCCGGCAGAGGCGCAGGTCACGGGCGAGGTGGCACACAGGATGACCGGGCGGCCTGTCAGCAGCCTCAGCCGGCCTTCGAGGCCCAGGGGATGCTGGATGCCGGCCTCGACGGCGGTGGGATAGGACAGGACGTCTCCGACCACGTAGATCGGCCCGGACCCGCCCTGCAGGTTTGCCGCGACGGCCCGGGTTTCGGATTGCCAGCCGCGGAAGACCAGCCATTGATTGCCGGTCTGCAGCAGGTAGCTGAGCGTCACCAGCAGGACCGCGTTGCGGGCGATGCGCCCAGACAACCCGGCGGTGGCGCTGAGCCGTTCGGCCGCCCGCACGATCAGGATCGCGTAGACCAGCCAGGCAAAGATGAAGGCCCGCATCGGCACGCCGACCCCGAATTTCATCGCCTGCACCACGCACAGACCCAGGCCCATGGCGAGGGCGGCCCAGAGGTAGAGCGCCTCCAGCCGGTCGTGGCGGGCCACGATCACGGTCGCGCCGGCCAGAAGGGCCAGGTGATACCAGGCCATCGGCCAGAACTCGAAACTGGTGCGGTGCATCAGCTCGCGGAAGGTTTCGGCCACGTGGGTCATGTTGGCCATCAGCCCGGCCAGGCCCTCGGCGAGGTTGGGATCTCGCGAGATGTCCAGTTCCACGCCGAAGACCCCGTGCACGTGCCAGTTGAGGCTGTAGACACAGACCAGGGCCAGCGCGAAGCTGCCGACAAAGAGCGCGCAAAGCCCGACGCAATCCTTGAACGACCGCTCACGGGTGGCCAGCAGGCAGGTCAGCACCAGGATCAGGGGCAGAGTCGTGTAGGCCATGAAGGCGGCGACCGTGAAGGGCGGCAGCAGCAGCCGGAGGGAGCGCTGGGGCAGGGCCAGGGCCAAAAGGGCATAAAGCGTGACCACCATCATCCCGGGCAACAGCGTGTTGAACCAGGGGGCGATCATCGTGGTCTGGGGCGACACCAGCATGGTCAGCGCGGCCAGCCCGGCAAACCACATGCGGCCCGACCCGGGGAAGGCCAGCGTGGCCAGGGCCGCACAGAGCAACGCCCAGACGGCTTGGAACGCGACAAAGTTCAGCCAGGAGGGCGTCACCACACCGCGCAGGTGCCAGACATAGTTCAGCCAGCGGCCCTCGGACAGGGTCTTGCCCCAGAAGCCCTCGGGCTCGGCAAAAAGCGCCGGGTAATCGTCGTAGCGTACGATCGGGTCGAAGAGGTTGCCCAGCGACACGATCAGGATGGCGCCCAGCGACAGCAGGAACAGCGCCTTCAGCCGGTCCGAGGTCCGTTGCGCCTGGCGCGGCGTGGTCGAGGTGATTGAGGGATCGGGGGCGGCGCCGGTTTCGGCGGGGGCGGCGAGGCTCATGTGGGGCAATCCTCGGCAGGGCGACGAGCGCCGGTGGCAAAGACCCAGAGGCTCATCAGGACGAGGTTCTGGATGGGCATGACGATGGTGGCCAGCCCCGATGACAGCCAGTCGGGCAGGCCGAAGCTCCAGGCCAGGGGCCCGGTGATCAGCGTCGACGACAGCAGGGCCGCGCCGATCATGATGGCAAAACGCGCGGCCTGACCGGCATCGGCCAGTTCGCGCCGGAAGGTGATCCGCCCGTGGCCCACGTATTGCAGCACCACGGCCGTGACGAAGGCCAGGGCATTGGCTGCGATCTCGGGCAGGCCGGCGGCGCGCCAGCCCATGTATCCCAGCATGTAGACCAGCGACACCGTCAGGCCGACGGCCACGTAGCGCAGGATCATCGGGCGGCTCAGCGTCATCCGGCGGCTCGCGACCTGAGCTTGACCGGCGTGCCCTCGCGGGCCTCTTCCGACACGAAGTACAGCGGGCGGGCCTTGGCTTCGAGGTAGAGCCGGCCGACGTATTCGCCCAGGATCCCCAGGGTCAGCAGTTGCACGCCCGAAAAGAAGCTGACCGCCAGCACGACCGAGGCCCAGCCGGGCACGACATGCTGGGCCACCAGCGAGCCGATCACGTAAAGCCCCATCAGGAAGCTGACGCCCAGGCTGAAGAAGCTCAGCCGGGTGGCCAGGCGCAGGGGCTTGGTGGAAAACGCGGTCATCGCGTCCAGGGCCAGGCGGAGCATGGCGCGGAAGGGGTACTTGGTTTCGCCCTTCTCGCGGGCCGCGCGGGTGTAGTCGATGCCGATCTGGTCGAAGCCGGCCCAGGCAAACATGCCGCGCATGAAGCGGGCCTTTTCCGGCATAGACAGCACCGCATCCAGCGCGCGGCGGTTGACCAGGCGGAAATCGCCGGTGTCCTTGGGGATGTCCACATCGGTCATCATGTTCAGCAGCCGGTAAAAGCCCCAGGCGGTGGCCTTCTTGAACGCCGACTCCCCCTGGCGCTCGGCGCGGCGGCCGTAGACCACGTCATAGCCCCGGTCCATCATGTGCATCATGTCGGGCAGCAGTTCGGGCGGGTCCTGAAGGTCGGCGTCCAGCATGAAGATCCGCTCGCCGCGCGCCGCTTCCAGCCCGGCGGTCAGGGCCACCTGGTGGCCCCGGTTGCCCGACAGGCGGATGCCGACCAGTTCGGGCGCGATGTCCCGGGCGGCCTCGATCTGGGCCCAGGTGGCATCGGTCGAGCCGTCGTCGACCAGGATGATCTCGGCCCACTCACGCCAGGGCTCGATGGTGGCCGACAGGCGGTGGACGAGGGCGGGGATGGACTCTGCTTCGTTGAAGCACGGGACGACGATGGACAGGAACAAGGGCGTGACCTTTCAGCTTGGGGGCCGTTGCCTTGTTGGTCGTCTGCCACTGCGTCAAAAATAGGGCGAGGATTTGCCCATATTCAGGGATCTCGGGACATGTCCGGGTGGGTGGCGCCGCGTGCCGGGGCTGGTGGGGGTTGGTGCCTCGTTTCCGCCCCGATTCATCCGGGTTCGACGGTCCATTCATGGCCTGCCCGGAAACAATCAAGCCGGGGCAGGGACAGTGTTATCGGAACCGCGTCGGTTAACCTGATTTTAGCCATGGTTTCTCAATTTCCGTCGCAATTCCCGTGGTTTCGCCCATATTCACCGATGGGGGCGCGCCGAAGGACTGGCGCAGGTGGGATCGTGTGACAGCGATTTTCTGCAACCCTGCCGTCATGCCTTCACACACCGGAGACGACCCATGGCGCAACCTGCCAAATCCATTCGCTGCGGCCAACGTCGCAGCTTTATGCGCCGCATGACCCGGTTCCGGGACGACACCGATGGCAGCGTCAGCGTCGAGTTCGTCATGATGGCGCCGCTGCTGTTCTGGGCCTTCATGGCGCTTTACGTCTATTTCGACGGATACCGGCAGAGCGCGATCAACCTGAAGGCGGCCTACACGATCTCGGACATCCTGTCGCGTGAAACGGGCGTGGTCGATGACGGCTACATCGACAGCATGCATTCGCTCTATGACTTCCTGATCGCCAATGGCACCAACACCCAGATGCGGATCTCTGTCCTGCGCTGGAGCGATGGCGACGACCGCTATTACGTCGATTGGTCGACCTCGCGCGCGTGGGACGGCACGTCGACCCTGACGGACGGCAACGTCATGAATTATGCCGACAAGCTGCCGGTGATGTCCAATGCGGTGCGCCTGATCCTGGTCGAGACGCGCAATGTCTATGACCCGGTCTTCAAGGTCGGCCTGGGCAAGCAGACGCTGGAGAACTTCGTCTTCACCAGCCCGCGCTTCGTGCAGCAGGTGGTCTGGCAAAGCTGAGCGCGCCCGCGCTCGCGCCCGGGGCTCGACCAGGCCGCCCCACCCACCCACCCGCGTCCCGCTCGAGCCCCGGGCACGGGCGCGTGTGGAGGTGAGGGGGGGGAGGATCAGTTACAGAAGAACTCGCAATCCTCGTCGGCCTTGGGCTGATCGGCCACGATGGACGGCAGCACGAAGAAGAAGCTGGGCAGGTACACCGTTTCGGCCCCCACCACCGGCTTGAACCGGTAAAGCCGGCGGATCACCTCTTCACCGGGTTTCAGCGCGAATTCGCGGCCGGTCCATTGCAGCTGGTCTGGCCGGGCGTAGATGCGCGCATCCATGTTGCCCAGGTGGTAGCTGATCCAGCAGACATCGCGGCGCAGTTCCTCGACGATGGCCGGATCGGTGCTGTCGGCCCGCGACAGCAAGACGTCCGGGGGTTGGGCCAGGAAAGACGCATCGGCTCCGGGCAGGGTGCGCAGGTCCGACAGGATCGCCCGTACGTCCTCGTTGCTTTGGGCGGTGTCGCCCGAAAACGCCTCGGCCAGCTGGACGATCAGCTGGCGGAACGCCCGGCGCTGTTCCGGCGCTCCGACCAACCCGCACATGGCCTCGAAGTTCTGGCGCAGGAAGCGGGCCTGGCCGGGTTCCAGCGACACGGTATAGGTCCAGTCGACCGGCGTGCTGAGCCCGTTTGCCATCATCGACAGCGGCGCAAAGCCGGTGGCCGCCTGCACGATCGGCTCGCCCGCCTCCGGGTCCAGCCCGCGATCGGCCAGCAGACGTTCGTCCAGGATCACCCGGGACGAGGCCAGGTCCTGCGCGCGCGCCGAGCTTTGCGACAGCTCGTCGCCCAGGATCTGTCCGCGCAGCGAGGTCACGGCCTGCACGACCTCGGCCAGCACCAGGTCGAGCTGGTCGCGCACCACTTCGGGTGTCCGGCTTTGGCCATCCTTGAAATCGATCCGCGCCACGTCCGACGGGCCGGCCGTGCCCTGCACAAGCGGGCCCAGCATGTCGGTGGCCTGGGTCATGAAGCGCTCGCGGGCCATGGTTGCCGCCGGATCGCCCTGGTCGTCGGTCAGGATCGCGATCGGCACGTAATAGGTGTTCAGGTCGGCCAGCTGCGACAGGATCACCCGGGGCTCGACCCCGGGGCGCGAGCCATGATCGGCGATGTGCAGGATGATGCGCGGGCCGTCCTCGAACCAGCCCCGGCCGGTGTCGAACCCGCGCGCCAGCTGGGCCACGGCCTCGAGCGCGCTTTCCTCGCGCAGGCCCACCGGGTCGTCCAGCCCGGGGTGCGCGGTGATGCCGGCCAGGGGGCCCGACACGTCGAACCCGGGACCGATGCGGGTCGGGGTCATCAGCTCTTCGGTGCGGATAGGATCGCCCAGGCCGGTGCGCGCGGGTGACAGGAAGTCGCTGTAGGCCACCACCGACAGGCGCAGATCGGGAATGCGGTTGGCCGCGTCCAGGCTGCGCTGGCCGTAATCGCGCACGAAATCGGCCATGCCGTCGCGGATCAGGGGCAGGTAGGGGCGCATGCTTTCGGTGGTGTCGACCACGATCATCACGTTGACCTGCTGCAGGGCTTCGACCTGGCGGGCAAAGGCCGACTGGCTCATCAGTTGCGAGGCCGACCCGGTGCCCGTCTGGCCCAGGAAGATGACCTCGTGGTAGGGCGTGTCGCCGGGATCGGGGGCCAGCGGATCGCGCGACGGATCGACCGTGCGGATGATCGGATAGCTGAGCAATTGCAGCCCGCCATGTATATAGTCGAAGAGCTGCGCCGCCGGCAGACCGGCCAGGATGTCCGGGTCGGGCCGACCCTCGCGCCAGTTGCGTACCAGGTCGCGCAGGCGCTGGAACATCGCGCCGCGCCCGTCGGCGTCGTAGAAAAGGCCCAGCCGGGTGGGCCAGAGCGCCAGGGCCTCCAGGTCGATCCAGCCGAACATCTCGCCCTCGCCGTCTCCGGTCAGCACCATGACCGACCCGTCCAGCCCGGGCGCCACGTCGTGGATTTCCAGCACCGAAAAGAACAGCCGCGTGGCCCGTTCGGTGCCTCCGGTGGGCGCGGTCATGAAGGGATAGCGTTCGCTCAGTGCGTCCTCGGTCGAGCCCATTAGCACGCCTTTGGCCCGCAGCCCGCGGGGCACGCCCTTGCAGGCGGCCTCGGCCGAGACCGTCAGCGCGGGCAGGTTGGCACAGAAGTCCTCGAAGGACATGGCCCGGGGCGTTTCGCAGACGGCTGTGCCCCGGCGTTCGAAGGGGCTGAGCTCTTCGCTGCGGTGCAGGTCCATCAGGGCGCGCCGTGTGACCCAGCCGCACAAGCCACCGCGAGTGGCCACGAAGACCCGGCCGCTGTCGCCTTCGCCGACCTGGCCATAGCAGGACACCCGTTCGAAGCTTTGGTTCAGGCGGGTGATCGGGCGGCGGGCGTTGGGCAGGCCGTAAAGCTCGATATTCGATCCGATCAGCCATTGCCCGCCACTGTCTCGGCCATCGACCAGGCGCGAGATCTCGGTGCAATCGGCCAGGTCGCGAATCTGCAGGCGGTCGGTGTCGACCAGGTCCTGCGCTTTGGACGCGCCGGGCAGAAGGCCCGCGGCAAGCGCGCAGAATGCGGAGAACAGGGAACGGAAACAAGTCCTGGGTTTGGTCGTGGACACGGTCATGGACGGGCCTTGTCTTCGGTCAGTTGGGTCGAAAGGTGCAGCGCCAGCCGGTCCGCCAGGGCCGCGGCATAACGGCCGGCGATGTCGCTGTCGGGCCGCCAGGGTTCGATGAAGAACGGATAGGTGGTCAGAGCGTCGTCGCCGCCCCGGCAGCGGGTCAGGCCGCCGGGCCGGGTCGGGGCATCGGGGTCGAAGGACAGCGGTTGCAGGGCGTCCAGCGCGGGGCTGTCTCCGTCGCGCAGGCGCACCAGGGGAAAGACGGTGACCGAGATCTCGGGCCCGCCGGGGCGGGCCAGGTCCCGGGCCAGCGTGGCAAAGCGCTGGTCGGTGCAGGGATCGGCCAGGGCCACGGCGGTGCGCGGCGTGACCGGGGCGATCAGGCTGAGCGACAGGTGGGTGATGCCGCGCGCGGCCGCATCCTCGACGGCCGGAGCAAGGGCCGTGGCCAGCGTTTCGGGCGTGACACGCGGGCGCATCTCGGCCAGCCCGGACCGGGCGGCGGGCGAGATCGTGGAAAACCGCATGTCGCTGTCGCGCAGCGCGTCAGAGGGCAGGGCGAGGATGCGGGACAGCCCGTCGGTTTCGTTCAGGCGGGACAGGTTGACCGAGGACAGGGTCCAGGCGGTATCCCCCCAGCCGGCGGCAAGGCGCGCCTGGGCGGCCTCGATGGCGCCGATCAGCTGGGACCCCATCAGCAGCCGGGCCGAGGGATCCTGACCAAGCGCCACCTCCAGATCGCCGGCATCCATGGCCACCACGTGCAGGGCCGCGCGGTTGATGCGGTCATCGCCCAGCGACAGGGACAGGGCGGGCTGCGTGGGCAGGTCGATGTCGCGGCCCGGGCCGCCGCAATCGGCCGGGGACGACACTATCAGCCGGGCCCGCACCCGCCCGTTCACCACCGGTAGGGGCGTCAGCGGCAGGGCGGTGAACTGGGCGGGGGTGACACCGGGCACGGGGTTCATGGCCAGGATGACCGGAGCGCCGTCGGGACTGTCATAGACGATATCCATCCGGCAGGCGGCGCCCGACTGGCCGGCGGGCAGGGTCACGATGATCGCCCGTGGCGGCCGGTCCTGTGCGCCCGCCACGATCTGCCAATGGCTGTCATCGACCCGGCGCAGCAGGGCGCGCCGTTCGCTGAGCGCGGCAAAGGCGCGGTCCGGGCAGGTGGGCGTTTCGATGAAGATGTCCGCTCCCAGCGCGTCCAGCACGCAATCAAGCCGCCGGGACAGGGCTTCGGGCAGTTCGTCCTCGCGCCCGTCGATGCCCAGGTAGGTCAGGCGCAGGCCGGTGGCGGGGGTGGGCTGGCCCGTCGCCCGATCCTCGGGGCGCGGGCTGGCGTCGGGCGGCGCGATGGCCGCCTCGGGCACAGGCGGGGCGGAGGGCTGGGGAACAGCGGCGGTCGACCCCGGGGCGGGTGAGGTCACGCCGGGCAGCGCCGGATCCGGGGACGTGTCGGGGCCCAGCGTGGCCGGAGCCGGAGCCTGGGTATAGGTCACGGCCATCGGCTCGGCCCCGCGGAAATCGGCGCAATCGCCGGTGCCGCACAGCGCAAGGATGACCCGGGCATCGTCCAGCCCGGCCGTTCGAAGGAATATCCTGGCGTCCTGCGGGGCCCGGTCGGGGTTGAGCGCCAGAACGTTGGCCTCGGTCGTGCCGATATCGCCCAGGATCGGCAGGGGCAGGAAGGACCGGTGATCGCCCAGGATCTCGTGGACCCGGCCGCCTCCGCGGGAAAAGGTGGTCGGCTCGGGGAAGCTGACGGGGATCGGAAAGCCGCGCTCGACCCATTTGGAAAACGCCCGGTCGGCGTCGGCGATGCTGTCGTACCGGCCGATCAGCAGCAGGGGCAGTTCCGCCGGCCGCGGCCCGCCGCGCACGTCTTCCAGCGTATAGGGCGTTTCGGCCTCCTGGAAGGGGCGCACCGACATGCCGATCAGTGTACAGCTCATGATGCCATCGGAGATCCGGGCCGGGTCCGAGCGGGCAATCCGGGCGGTGATGCCACTGCGCAGGGGAACCATGACGACGGGCGCCTTGCGGTCGGGCTTGCCGTCGCCCGACCAGCTAAGCCGCAGGGGCGCGGCCATTAGGCGCTGGTTCTTCTTGGCCGAGGGTTCGGCCATGCCGGTGGCCTGCAACAGCGCCGGGCAATCAAAGCGCGGCAGCCCGGCTTGCGCCCGGGCCGCGCCGGCGGCCAGCAGGGACGCCAGGAAAGTCAGGGTCAGGCAGGTCAGCGAAAGGGTACGTAAGAGCATGATATCACCTGAAGATCACCACGTGGGCTTCGTCCTGGGGGCGGGCGGGAGCCAACCCGGGGGTTCCGTCTTCGTTGCGCCGGCACAGCTGGGAGGTGTCGCCGTCCCAGGCCCAGACCACGATGCGGATGGCCCGGTCCGCGCCGCCCTGGTCGGCCAGCCAGTCAAGCGCTGCTGGACAGGCGCTGATGTCCAGCCTGGGCAATGATCCCTGCACGCGGTCAAGTTCATCCCCGGCCACGAAGGAAGACCAGACGCTGCCGCCGGCATAACCATAGCCCGGCTCGGCCCCCAGTCCCGCATTGGCCAGCCGTTCGTTCAGCCGGGCGATTTCCGCTTCCAGCGCGGCGATGCGGTCGGGATCGGTCCGGGGGGCGGTTTCGCAGGCCAACAGGCGGTCGTTCAGCGTGATGTTGGTGCGCTGATGCTGGTCGACCTCTTCCTTGCAGAGCGTCAGCGCCTCGGAGGCCGGTCCAAGGCGGGCCTCGATGCGGGCGGTGCAGGACGATTGCGCCTCGGCCAGGCGCCCGGCCAGGTCCGTGGTGAAAAGCGCCAGCCGGTCCCGGTCGGCCACGCAGGCGGCCAGGGTTTCCGTGTCATCAGCGGGTGCGGTTGTCTCCGCAGGCTGAATGTCTGGCCCCTCGGCAGGTGTCTGCGCGACGGCCGGGCTGGCGGCCAGCAGGGCCAGGGCAAGACCTTTGGCGCGGATCGTCTTGGGGGTCATGGGTCTCACTCCTGCAAGTAGCGGGTCAGCCGGGCCCGGGTCTGGTGCCACCAGATCGAGACGACCACGAAAGTGGTCGCCGCCATGGCCAGTATGGCGATGATCACGGTGTCAAGGAAGGCGGCGTTCCGCAGCAGGGCCAGGTTGCCCAGGTCCCGGGGCAGCGCCCGGTTCACGGCCGGCCAGGCCAGCAGCACGCCCAGACCCAGCAGGCCAAGGGCATAAACCAGCGCGGGGGCCAGGTGCAGGGTCAGAACCGCCAGGATGTCGCGCAGGCGGAACCCATGGGCCTGGAACAGGGCGAAGACGCGCTTGTTCAGCTCCAGCAGGTTGCCGATGACCAGGATCAGCACCACGACGCAGCCGGTTGCGTTCAGGATCATCACCGCGCGCGGCACGTCGCGGGCGGCCCGGGCCACCCGGCGCAGCGTGTCGACGGCTGCGGCACTGTCGTCGCGGATGCGATAACCCAGGTCTCCGATCACCTCGCGGGCAATGTCGAACCCGTCGATCGGGAAATAGGCCGTGGCGATGCGAAAGGGATCGGGTGCGGCCCCGTCCTGCAGGTTGGCGGCGAACTGGAAGTCGTCCTCGAAGACGATCAGGTCGGCGGATACGGGGTAGAGGGGCGGCGGTTCCGTAATGGCTCCGGCGATCAGCAGGGGCACCGGGTCCAGCGTTCCGGCCTGACCGGCGGCCCAGTCGGCCCGGATCGGCGCATCGGCGGGCAGGCCGCACCGGCTGCGCAACAGGTCGACGATGCGCGCGTCCAGCAGGGCGGTGCGGGTGTCGCCCGGCAGATCCTGAACCGAGCCGACGAGCGGCGCGTCGCCTTCGCGCAACACCGTCTGGCCCAGCAGCGGGTCGTCGCGCGACAGGGCCACGGTTTCGAACCCCTGCCAGCCCTGGCAGGCCTCGGCCGCACCGGGAAAACGCAAGGCCGAGCCGGGAATGGTGCGCCGTCCGAAGACCATCGCCCGGGTGGCATCCATGCCGCCGTCCGCGATGGCCGCCGACAGGGCGTTGTCGACCTCGGCCAGCCCGGCGCCCGGGTAAAGCGGCGGCGCCTCGCGCCCGCGCAGGCGGGTGTCGCCGACCACGTGTTCAAAGACGATCCGCGCGACCGAGGGGTCCTCCAGACGTTCGCGGCTGTAGCGCTGCGCCAGGGCGCCGAAGAAGCTGGCGGCCAGGATCTGGGTGGTGAGGACCAGGAGGATCAGCACCAGGGCAAACCGGCTGTAGGCCGCGACACGTCCCAACAGCCGCCCGGCCCGGGTCGGCCCCCTGGCCAGCGCGGGGGACAAGGCCGCCAGCCAGCGCCGCTCGTGCCCAGGCACCAGCATCGCCGGCCGGTCCCGTTCCAGCGCCTCGGCGGTGGCCCCGTCGGCGGACAGGGCGGCAGCGATCCAGCGGGTGTAGTCTGCGGGCACCGGGGACGCGGGCGGCTCGGGGCCGGTTACCGAGAGCGCAGAGGCGGTCGCCGGCCGGGCCAGCGCCCCGTTCATGGCTTGCAAAGCGGCCAGGCGCATGGCACGGTCGGGCGCGGCCAGGGCCTGGGTGACCTCGTGGGGGGCGGGGATGATCCGGCCACCGGCCACGAAGACGAAGTGATCGGCGTAATCGGCCGCCTGCTCCAGGTTGTGGGTGACCCAGATCACCGGCCTTTGCCGCCGGGACGCCCAATCGCGTAAGGCATCCAGCGCGGCTTGGGCATTGGCTGTGTCCAGGCTCGAGGTCGGCTCGTCGCACAGGATCGCCTGCGGGTCGGTCAGCAGGGCGCGCAGGATGGCCACGCGTTGTGCCTCGCCCCCCGACAGGTGGCGGGCGCGGCGGGCGACCAGGCTTTTGCCGGTGTCCGACAGGCCGAGGCGATGCAGCAGCCGGCGCATTTCGGCCGGGTCCAGGCGGCGGGTCGGGTCGTGCCTGCGCGCGGCGACATGGCCTTGCAGCGCATTGGTCAGCCCGGTGGCCGCCCCCAGCAACAGCGAGGACTGGAAGACAAAGGCGACGCGCCCCGGTGGATGGCCCGAGGCGGTCATGGGCTGACCGTCGAAGTTCAGCACGCCGCCGGGGCCAAGGCGCGGCGTCAGAAAACCCGACAGCACCGACAGCAGCGTCGTCTTGCCCGATCCCGACGGGCCGATGATGGCCGTCACCCCGGTGCGGGGAATGTCGACGGCGTCGACCTCGATGCCGGGAACGGGGCCGCCTTGGGTCGGTGCGGCGTGGTGGTAGGACAGGGCGCGCAGGGTGAACATGTCAGCGCCCCCGTCCGGCCAGGCCGCCCAGCACCATCGCCAGTCCCGCGCAAAGTGCGGCCAACAGCAGCGATGGGACCGGCCAGTTGCCGCCCTGGCCCAGCAGGGGCAGGATCAGGCCGCAGAACCAGGCCAGCCCATGGACCGGCCCCAATGGCGCAGGCCGCGCGGTCAGGGCCAGCACGAGGCCCGGCACAAGACAGGCGGCGACGGCCAGGGCCGCGTTGACGGCGAGGGCATGTGCGGGCGAGGCCGCGAGGGTCTCCAGCCGGCCGGATCCGGCCAGCAGCCCCATGCCCAGGTGCCAGAGCCCCGCCCAAAGCGCCATCCCAAGCCCCACCTTCAGGCTGAGCAGCAGCGCCGCGCCCGGCCGGTCGTCCAGCAGGGCGGTCCCAAGGGCTGCGGCGCCGGCGGGTATCAGGGCGAGCGGCATCATCGGGCGGCCTCGGGCCGGAGCAGGGCCTGCAACTCGGAGGCCATGAGGGGGGCGCAGGGATCGGGCGACCGGGTCAGCTGGGCGCCGCGCCAGGAGGCGACCTCGGGCGCGCCGGCGACGGTGGCCAGCAGGGCCTCGCCAAAGTGGCGCCAGGCGGCGCGGGTGGCATCCGGGTCGGTTTCGGGCCGGGATTCCAGGGCGCGGTCAATGCCATGGGTCACGTGGCCCAGCATCAGCGGGCAGGCCGAGGCTTCGGAGAGGTCCAGCAGGCGGTCGGCGAAATCGGCGATCCGGGCCGGGCAGGACGCGCGCTGAAATCCTTGCGCCTGCAACCAGGCAATGACGCGCCAGGCCCGCACCTGGAAGCTGGAGGGATCGGCCTGGAAGGCCGCGTCTAGGGCGGGCAGGATGTCGTTGGCCCAGGTCGCCGTGGTGGCAGAGGGCACTTGCGTCATGGCCTGCCAGAACAACCGATCTGCCAGCATCGGTCCCGCCAGCCCCTCGGTCGGGACGCTGACCGGCTGGCCGAATTGCAGGGCGGTCAGGACAGAGAGGCTGTCCAGCGTGGCCCCGTCCTCCTCTGTCGCGGCCAACGCTTCGGACGCCGTGTCATAGCTGTCGGCCATGGCGGCGATGGCGGCCAGCGTGCGGGTCTGATCGTCCCAATCGGCCTGCACGCCACCGCGCATCGCGGCGGTGTCGCCAAAGCGGATGGACGAGCCCGCGCAGCGCCGGGCCTGCTGAGTGGCGACCCGGGTGCGGTCGACGACCGGATCGGGGGGCGGGGTCTGTTCATGGAACTCCAGCCCCGTGCGGGTCCAATCGGCCATCAGGGGGGCGGGACATAAGGTGAGGGGCAACAGAGCCAGGAGGATCGCCAGCGCCTTCATCGAAAGATCGCCTCGGCCGCGTAGGATCCGGGTCCGAGCCCGATCTGCACCGTCACCCGGCCGCTCTCGCCCGGGTCGCGCAGGGGCAGGGGCGCGAAGGTCAGGCCACAGCGCGCCAGGTAGGCCGTAAGCGGGGTCACATCGGCCACGTCGGCTGCCACGTAGCTGCGCAGAAGGCGGCGCGGGGTTTCGGGACAGGGGGCGTCCGGGCCGGGCGCCAGCACCTCGCCTTGCCAGGGCGCGGGCAGGGCATCGGGACGGAAGCTGAGGCGCAGCGAAAACGAGCGCGGGTCGGCCCCGTCGTGCAGGGTCAGCGTCTGGTAGCCGTCGTCGCCGTCATAGGCGTTCAGCACGTCGCGCATGCCGGCCGTGATCGCATCCATGTCCAGCACGGTCAGCCGGGTGCCGTCGTAGACCGACCAGGACCCGCGCTCGGCCACGGCCGCCCAGGTTGGCGGCTGGACGGGCCGGGCGATATCGGGCTGGGAGAGGGACACCGCCGGCTCGGGCCGGGGCGTCCGGGCCAGCTGGAAGGCCACGAAGGCAAAGAGCATCAGCACCGCGCTGAAGAAGGCGATCGACAGGTCGAGCGCGGCTGTATCGTCGGTTTCGCTCATGGATCGACCGCGATGGGAGCCAGCGAGAAGATGGCCGGCGGGCCTGCGTAGTCGGGCCGGGCCACCTGTGTATTCAATGCGCGGACAAGGTCCGTCGCGGCCCAGGACAGGCAGCTGGCCGGGATCGGGTGGCCGGGGCCGCCGGCCAGGGCCAGCGCGTAGAACAGCCGAGGCGGCAGGCCAAGCCGGGCGGGCAGGGCGGCCAGGTCGGCCGGGCCTTGCAGGATCACCGGCGTATCGCCCGGCACCACCAACGCGGGGCGGCCGCCGGTTTCGGTGCAATGGGCGGTGATGTCGGCCTGCAAGGGCGTGGTGACGGGGGGATCGGGGCGCAGCACCGCCAGCACCAGCATCAACGCGGCGCTGGCCGAGACGAACAGGTCCGTCATCGCGATGCCCATCGCCCCGGGCCGGATCATGGGGCCGCCCCCAGCATGAAAAGCTTGCGGAAGACCAGCAGCAGGATCGCCGCCGTCAGGCCGAGGAACGTGGTGTCGAAGGCGGTGGACAGACCGGCGATCAGGGCGTCCGGCTCTCCGGCGGCCATGGCCGGGCCAAGCCCCGCCACCGCGCCGGAGATGCCGATGATCGTGCCCAGGAAGCCCAGCGAGGTGAAGAGTGTCTGCGCCCAGGCCGCGAAGCCGTCATAAGCCCGCGCTGCCGCCGTGCCATGGCGCAGAGCGACCCAAAGCGCCTGCACGGGTACCGCGACAAGACCGGCCAGCAGGACAAAGGCATAAGGCGCGGCCAGCGAGCGCGCCAGCAGCCCCGAGAGATACCCCATCCCCGTGGTGTCAGCCGCCCGGGCCCCCGACACGATGCCAAGGACCAGCAGCACCCCCAGGGCTCCGCCCGCGATCAGCAGGGCACCCAGCCCGGCCACGGCCAGCCGGGCCTCGGAGAGCGTGCGCGTCATGGTCAGGGCGCGGTCTCGTCCAGCAGCCGGCTGGCCACGTCCTTGCCCGCGTCGATGATTTCCGAGAAATCGACCACGTTGGCCCGGATCAGCTCGGCCGCGCGCTGCACGCTGTCGGCCTTGATGAAGAAGGCGATCGCCTCGCGGTTTTCTTCCAGCGTACGGATCAGGTTGCGCGCCTCGATCACGGTGCGCGCGCGGGCCTCGTCATCGCTGTTGAGCCCCTCCAGCACGCCCTGCAGGTTGGGCACCTCGGCCTTGATGATCTTGTTGTTGGACGCCTCGGCCTCGGCGATCAGGGCGGTGGTCTGCTGCTTGTAGTCGTCGATGGCGGTGTCGAACTCGGACCCGTCCTGCATCTGCTCGGTCGCCATGCGCAGCTGGTCGATCAGCTCGGCCACCTTGGCGTCGGCCTGTTCGATATCGACCAGCCCCTGTTCCAGCTGGTCCAGGAACGCGGGGTAATCGGCCGCGCGCTGTTCCAGCGAGGACATGAGCTCGGATATCGCCCCGGCCATTTCGGCCACCCGGGCCTTTTCGCTGGGCGTGGGCTGGGCCGAGGCCAGGCCGGCCCAAAGACCCAGCGCGCCCACGGCCAGGACATGTGCAAGAAGGCGGGGAAGGAAGCGGTAACCCATCTGGATCTGTCTCCGTCTGGTTGCGAATGACTTAATCGGCGGACCCGGGGACCGGGCCGTCGGGATTGCAGTAGATGATATGCAGGTCGACGATGCCGACGATGATCTCGGCCGCGTTTTCCAGCGTCGTGACCGAGGTCGACACGGTTTCGATCTGGCCCTTCAGGCTGTCGAGCCGCGCCTCGGCATCGCGCGTGACCTGGTCGACCAGCCGGTCGGACCCGGTGGTGGCCGCATTGTCGCGCACGAAGACTTCCCATTCGGTCTGGCAGGCCTGGATATCGGTGGCTTGGGTCTTGAGCGATCGGAGCTTGGCGGGGTTTTCGGTGGCCACCACGTAATTCTGGTCCAGCTCGTCGATGGTAAAGCCGCACAGAAGTTCCTGGTTGGTCACGTCGGTCCAGTCGCGGGTCAGCAGGTCGCCGTATTGCGACACCTCGTCGTCGATGACCCGGACCAGAAGCTGCGCCTCGCCGATCAGTTGCGACACGCTGGGCGAACACGACGGCGCCACCTTGGCCAGCTCGCACCGGCGCCGGTCCGACAGCCGGTCGAGTTCGGCGCAATCGGTGCCGGTCTCTTCGGCCGGTGGCTCGGCGGGCTGTTGGGCCTGGGTGGTTTCGGTGTCGAAATGGGCGGCGCATCCGGGTCCGTCGGACAGCGACGGCGCATCGGCGCTGCGCCCGACAAGCCCGTTGTCCAGGCAATAGCCTACGTTGTCCTTCAGGAAATCCGCGTCTTCGCAGGCCACGGCGCAGCTTTTCAGGCAGGTGTCGCGCAGGCTGGCATCGCGGCACGCCTGGGGCACCTCGGCAAAGGCTGGGGCATGCAGAAGCGCTCCGAAAATCGAAGCGATAAGAACCGTGGCTGCGCGCATGCGACCCCTCCTACGACGCCTAGGTGACGCCGAAGCGTCAATATGGTCAAGGCTTTATGACCCGGGCAGGCGGCGTTCCACCACCCGTTCAGAAGGGGGATATAGGGCGCGTGTTAACCAATTTCCCGGGTCGTTAACACATCATTTACCAACAATGGTCGGATGCTGGCCGGTTTCCTGCCCATTTCCGGTCTCAATCGTTAACTACGCTGATCGTGCAGTGGAAATTGAAATGAGCAGGGATAATGTCATTAACCGATGATATGTCGGCGGAGATGCCGGGGAAACGCGGCCGTAGGCCGCGCCGGAACGCGCCGAAAATGCGGGTGCTGGCCGTGGATGACGACCAAAGCATCCTGGCGTTGCTGCAGACGGCGCTGTCGGCGCTGGGTCTGTTCGAGGTATCCATCGCGGATTCGGGTGAAGAGGCCTTGCGCCAGATCGAACGGGCCGACAAGCCGTTCGATTGCTTCCTTCTGGACATCCAGATGCCCGCGATGAATGGCATCGAATTGTGCCGGGAAATCCGGGGCCTGCGGGCGCATCACAAGACGCCCATCGTGATGCTGACCGCCATGTCCGAGCGCAAGTACATCGACGAAAGTTTCGTCGCCGGGGCGACCGACTACATCACCAAGCCGTTCGACTTCTTCGAATTGCGCAGCCGCCTGTCGGCCGCCCAGCGGATGAACCAGGAACACGCCCGGGCCTCGGACAGTGTCGAGGTCGCCCGCAAGCTGAAGAAAGAGCTTGATTCCAACCTGATGATCTCGCTGTCCGACCCGGTGGCGATGACCGACATCGAGCGGATGCTGGGCCATTCGGAATTCGAGAACTACGTGATGCAGCTGGGGCAGACCAAGCGGTTTTCCTCGTATGTCATGGCGCTGAAGATCGTCGATATCGAGCGCCACCATGCCACGCTCAGCAATGCGGACTTCCGCGAGGCGGTGCAGGAAACCGGGCGCGCGCTGTCGCGGTTCACCCGCAAGACGGGCAACATCCTGTCCTACCGGGGCAACGGTGTCTTCCTGTGCGCGTGCCATGGCAAGCAGGCCATCCTGACGCCGGATCACCGTGAAGCGCTGAACCGGATGCTGGCCACGATGATGGCCGGACGGCGGTTCGACGTGGTGTTCGAGCTGGACGTGGGCGGGGTCGTCTCGTTGCGGCTGACGTCGCGGTCCGGGGCGCTGTTCGCGCTGACCAAGGCCACCACCATGCTGGAAACACCCGAGGCCATCGGCGGGGCAACAAGCCGGCGCGGACGCGGCAATGCGGCGGCCGAGCCAAGCCAGCGCAATGACCGCCTGGCCTACGAGGCCGTGCTGAAAGACCTTCTGACTGACGAGCCGTCCCTGAACCGCTACTGACGGACATCACGTCGGGGGCACACGACAGGCCTGCCGGGCGTTCAGCCCGGCGCGCAGCCTTTCCGGGACCGTGATGGGCCGCCATGAGGCCGACGCAGAGCCGTGACGGGTCGGGCCTGCCTGCAATTTGCCCAATTGGTGACGAATTAAAAACAATCCGGTCGGGCAGGGTGGTGTTGTTACCCGCTCGTGTTCGTCAGGCCCCCGAGGCCCGGCGCAACCCGGCGAGACCAACAGGAACAGGGGCTTTCGTCATGGCCGTCACCGAGTACACGGATGCATCGCAGGCTGCCGGCCGGACGCGCCGGCTGGAAATGCAGCTGCGCGACTATGTCATCATCACGCGCAAGCTGGTCTGGCAGCGCCAGGCGATCTTCTTCGCGGCGACCCTGCTTGCGGCGGCCTATTACGACGCCCGGATTGCCTTTACCACCTATGCCGCCGTGCTGGCGACCGAGGTCGTCGACCACGTGATGGCCTACCAGGTGGCCAACTGGGAGCACACCTCGCCCACGCGGACCCAGGCGCAGCGCTTCCTGTACTGGATCCTGGCCAACACGGTGCTCAGTTCGCTGGCGATCTGTACCTTCGTGTTCAGCCTGGCCCTGCAACAGCCCATCGGCAACCATTTCACCCCGCTGTTCTTCCTGTTCGCCGCAGCCCTCTTTGCGGCCATGAACAATCACCAGGTCATCCAGGCCCTGATCCTGCGGCTGGTCATCTACGGCGCGACCTTCCTGGCCATTGGGCTGCTGGACATCGTCCGGGTGCGCCCGCCGTTGGATTCCGTGCTGTGGCTGCACTTTTTCACCACGCTCTTCGTGCTCTATTTCATCATCGACTGTTCCTACGTCTTCCTGCAGCTCTACCGGGCCAACGTGTCCCACCTGGAGCGCCTGACCGAGGAACACCGCCGCACCAAGGCCGCCCTGAAGGTGAAATCCGAGTTCGTCTCGACCGTCAGCCACGAGCTGCGCACGCCGCTGACCTCGATCAAGGGATCGCTGGACCTGATCAACTCGGGGATGCTGGGCCAGGTGCCCGAGAAGATGGAGTCGATCCTGGGCATTGCCGGGCGCAACTCTGGCCGGCTGGCGGCGCTGATCAACGACATCCTGGACCTGCAAAAGATCGAATCCGGAGAGATGAGCTATCGCCTGGAGGTGCTGGACCTGGGCAGCCTGGTCGAAGAGGCGCTGGAATCCAACCAGGGCTTTGCAGAAAGCTACGGGGTCAGCCTGGCTCTGGATCTGCCCAAGGGGCCGCCGATCATGGTCCGCGGGGACGAGGCGCGGCTGATGCAGGTCATGACCAACATGCTGTCCAACGCCATCAAGTTTTCGACCAAGGGGGCCGAGGTGCAGGCCGGGTTGCAATGGTATGGCAACCGGGTGCGGATCTACGTGCAAGACCACGGTGTGGGCATTCCCGAGGACGCGCACGACAGGGTGTTCGAGAAATTCAGCCAGGTCGACAGTTCCGACAAGCGTAAGGTCGGCGGCACCGGTCTGGGCATGAGTATCTCGCGCCAGATCGTCGAACACCACGGCGGCACGATTGACTATGTCAGCACGTTGGGCGAGGGGACGACCTTCTTCGTCGATCTCGACATGCTGCCCCGACCTGGCGACTACGTCTGACGCACCGTCGCGGCGTCGTGACGCAAGGTTTCCTGGAAAAACGTTCAAGTAGTTGCACTTGTGAAGCTTTCTTCGCCGGGGCCATGACGCGGATCTGCGTCGTGTCCTGATGCACACGGTTTAAGCCCATCACGGCAAACGTGTTCTTTCTGTGGCAGTTTTCAGTGGACAAAAATATTGCCCTCACGGCAGTGTCTTCTCAAATATGTGAAATGAGACTACGCCGTGAAACATTCCCGAACAACCATTGCGGTTGCTTCTGCCGATGGGGTATTCCCCGCCCTGACCCCGGCGGGCGAGCAGACACCAGCGGCACTGCCTGCGTCCGGGCCTTCTCTTGCACAGCTTCGGACCGCCGGTTCCTCCGGCCAGCTTAAGGGAACGGTTCTCGGATTTGAGACAATCGGGGATCATGGCAACCTGCTGGTGAACTACCTTCGGGCGCGCAAGGAAACTTTCATCGACCGGTTGCAATGGCAGTTGCCGCATGCCGATGGCATGGAGTTCGACCAGTACGATACGCCGCAATGCCGCTGGGTGATCGTGCATGAATTCGGAGAAATCCTGGGCGGTGTCCGGCTGCTGCCGACCACGGCGGCCTGCGGGGTCTATTCCTACATGCTGAGGGATGCTCAGAAGGGGTTGCTGGACAGCATCCCCTCCGATGTCCTGTTCCTCGATGCGCCGGTCCTGCCCATGGTATGGGAGGCCTCGCGCCTGTTCATTTCGGAAAACGTGCCCGCCAAGCGTCGGCACGATGTGCAGATGCTGGTGATGCAGCTGATGGCCCGGACCGCCGCAGAGGCCGGGGCGCGCTATGTCATCGGCATTGTGCCATGGGTGTTTTCGCGCTGGCTGCGCCGGCTGGGCCTGGCGGCTTTGCCGGTGGGGCCTCGGTTCACGATCGACCGGACGACCAGCCAGGCGGCGCTGTTCAACGTCCAGCGCTACCTGGACTGAGCGATCAGATCACCGCCTGCGCCCGAGAGGCCTGGGCGGGCACGGACTTGACCGACAAGACGCCGTCCTTCCAGTCGAAGAAGCGCAGGCGCAGGGGTTCGATCCCGGCGCGGCGGATCTCGCCCTGGGGCAGGGCATCAAAAGCCGCCATGTCGGGCGAGATGTGCACGCTGCTGGCCTCGGCGGCCGCCACCACGGTTCCGGCCCAGTGCACGGCCACATCGCTGTGCACATGTCCGCAGGCCAGTCTTTTCACGTCGTGCCCCTGGATCGTTTGCGCCAGAAGATCGCCTCCGTCAAAGCCGAACCCGTCCATGAAGGGCAGGCCCATGGGGCAGGGCGGGTGATGCAGGAAGATCACCGTCGGCCGGTCGTCCAGAACGTCGGCCAGCCAATCGACCTGGGCCTGGGGAAAGGCGCCGCCGGTCTGGCCCTCGATGATGGAATCGAGCCCGATGACATGCAGCCCGTCCATGTCCGTGCTGAAATTCAGAAATGGGGGATTGTCCCATTTCTGGTCGGGAAAGGCGGCCCGCATCTGCGCCCGCCCATCGTGATTGCCGGGCAGCAGGCGCAGAGGCGCGGTCAGGCCGGCCAGGATCTCGGCCGCCTGTTCGTACTCGGCCGGGCCCTCGGGTGTTGCGCCCAGTTCCACCACGTCGCCGGTGTGGATCACCAGGTTGGGCTGCAGGGCATTGGCGGCCGCGACCTCGGTGGCCAGGCGAGAGGCTGTGTCGACCTGGTCCTTCCACAGGGTGCCCCGTGCGGTCACATGGCTGTCGGTCAGTTGGACAATGCGGGTCATGGCGGCTCTTTCCTGGGTCGTGAACGGTGTCGGGCCAGCATGTCCGATCCGGGCAAACTTTTTGCGACATTAGCCTATCGCAGACAGGATGTGCCGCGAACCCTGTCGTCCCGGCCCGCTCCGTGGCATAGTGACCAAGGGGCGGGCCTGCCGGACGCGACGGGAACCCGACCCCGGGTTGCGCCGTTTCCTCTGGAAATGCCCAGAAAAGAATGTTAGCGCAATCATGCGAAGAAGGCCCGACGGTGAGCGACGGGCGACGACGCCCGGACAAAGCGGTGCACGACGCGCCCCAAGGGACCGACGGCTTGCGAGGAAGCGGAAAGGAACCGGCCGATGACATTGAACTCCACGATCGACAGGGTGACGGACCGGATCCGGACGCGCAGCCGTCCGCACCGCGAGGCCTACTTGGCGCGCATCGGCGCCGCCCGTGACAAGGGGCCCGCGCGGGCGCATCTGTCGTGCTCGGGCCAGGCCCATGCCTATGCCGGGGCCGGCCCGGACCAGGACGCCCTGGCCACGCAAAGCGCGGGCAACCTAGGGATTGTCACCGCCTATAACGACATGCTGTCAGCCCACCAGCCGTTCGAGCGCTTCCCCGAGCTGATCCGCGCCGCCGCGCGCGAGGCCGGGGGCACGGCCCAGGTGGCGGGCGGGGTTCCGGCCATGTGCGACGGGGTCACACAGGGCGAAGCCGGCATGGAATTGTCGCTGTTTTCCCGTGACGTGATCGCCCTGGCCACCGGTGTCGCGCTGTCTCACAACACCTTCGACGCGGCCGTCTACCTGGGCGTCTGCGACAAGATCGTGCCCGGCCTGGTGATCGGGGCGCAGGCCTTTGGTCACCTGCCGGCCGTCTTCCTGCCGGCGGGGCCGATGACCTCGGGGATCTCGAACGACGAAAAGGCCGAGGTGCGCAAGAAATTCGCCTCGGGCGAGGCCACCCGGGCCGAGCTGATGGCCTCGGAAATGGCGGCCTATCATGGGCCGGGCACCTGCACCTTCTATGGCACGGCCAACACCAACCAGATGCTGATGGAGTTCATGGGCCTGCACCTGCCCGGCGCCAGCTTCGTCAATCCCAACACCGAGCTGCGCGATGCGCTGACCCGCGAGGGCGCCAAGCGGGCGCTGTCGCTGTCGGCCCTGGGCAACAGCTATACCCCCGTGGGCGAGGTGCTGGACGAACGGGCCTATGTCAACGGGATCGTCGGGCTGCATGCGACCGGCGGGTCGACGAACCTGGTCATCCACATGGTCGCGATGGCCCGGGCCGGGGGCATCATGCTCGATTGGGAGGACTTTGCCGAATTGTCCGAAACCGTGCCCCTGATGGCGCGGGTCTATCCCAACGGGCTGGCCGACGTGAACCATTTCCACGCTGCAGGCGGGCTGGGCTACATGATCGGCTCGCTGCTGACCGAGGGCATGCTGCACGACGACACCCGCACGGTGGCCGGTGACGGGCTGAACCACTACACGGCCGAACCCAAGATCATCGACGGCGCGCTGACCTGGCAACCGGGGTCCGGCGAAAGCCTGAACGACAAGATCCTGCGCCCTGCCGGGGATCCGTTCCAGGCCACGGGCGGGCTGAAGCGCCTGACCGGGTCCCTGGGCGTTGCGGTCATGAAGGTCTCGGCCGTGGCGGACGAACACCAGGTGGTCGAAGCCCCGGTGCGCGTCTTCCATGACCAGGAACAGGTCAAGGCCGCCTTCAAGGACGGCGAATTCACCGGCGACGTGATCGTCGTTGTCCGCTTCCAGGGGCCCAAGGCCAACGGCATGCCGGAATTGCACTCGCTGACGCCGCTGCTGTCGATCCTGCAGGGGCGGGGCCAGAAGGTCGCGCTGGTGACCGACGGGCGCATGTCGGGCGCCTCGGGCAAGGTGCCTGCCGCCATCCATGTCTCGCCCGAGGCGTTGGACGGCGGCCCGATCGCCAAGCTGGCCGACGGCGACCTGGTGCGCGTTGATGCCAAGGCCGGGACGCTTGAAATCCTGACCGAGGGCGTGCTTGATCGCCCCAATGTCGAGGCCGACCTGAGCGCCGTGCAGTCCGGCACCGGCCGCGAGCTGTTCGCCATGTTCCGCAACACCGTGGGCACTGCCGATACCGGTGCCACCATCTTCCCGGAGATCACTGCATGACCCCTCAAGAGGCCAGCCAAAAAAGCCGCGAGATCTGCACGCTCGCCCCTGTCGTTCCGGTTCTGGTGGTTGATGATGCCGGCTCTGCCGCGTCGCTGGCCAAGGCGCTGGTCGCCGGCGGTCTGCCCGCGCTCGAGGTCACGCTGCGCACGCCGGCCGCGCTGGACGCGATCCGGGCGATGGCCGGGGTCGAGGGCGGGGTTGTCGGTGCGGGCACCCTCGTGACCCCCGAAGACGTGCGCGCGGCCAAGGCGGCGGGCGCGAAATTCGGCGTGTCTCCGGGGGCCACGGACGTGCTGCTGGAGGCCTGCGAGGCCGAGGACTTGCCTCTGTTGCCCGGGGCGGCCACCGCCTCCGAGGCGATGCGCCTGCTGGAGCGGGGCTATGACGTGATGAAGTTCTTCCCGGCCGAGGCCTCGGGCGGGGCGCCCGCGCTGAAGGCGATCGGAGGCCCCCTGCCGCAGATCTCGTTCTGCCCCACGGGCGGCGTGTCGACGGGCAACCTGAACGATTACCTGTCGCTGCCGAACGTGCTGTGTGCCGGGGGCAGCTGGGTCGCTCCGGCCGGGTTGGTCAAGTCCGGCGACTGGGATCAGATCGAGGCCTTGGCAAAGGCCGCCGTCGCGCTGGCTGCCTGAAGGCAGCGCCCTTAGATCCAAAAAGAAAAGGCCCTGACGTCGCGCAATCGGGACAAGGCGCGGCCGTCAGGGCCAGTTGAACCGGGGCTCCTTTGATGGATCCCACGGGGATTTTGACACATCTCTTCAGTCAGGCGACCTAAGGCCGCCTGTTCATATGGTGTGATGGGCTGTGATGAGGCGGGTCAGCCGCCCCAGGTGCGGACCGGACCGCAATCCATGTGGACGAAATCCGACCGGGAATACCGGCCGACGCCGCCGCCGTGGCAGGCCTGGGCCGCGCGGGCCATTTGGCTGACCGAGCGCGACGACAGCCGAAGATCGGCGGCCTGGCCCTTCATGTGCAGCGAGTTCTTGGCCACGCCGGAGGACCGGCGGCGCAACATCGCGTTCGTCTCGGGGCTGCGATAGCCCGAGAGCAACATGTAGGGTTCGTTCACGTCCATGAGGTTGTGGGCGGCGGTCATGATGTCGACAGTTCGGCTGTCGATCGTCATATGCTTGTCGTTCCGCCAGTCGCGCATGAAGTGGGTGATTTCCCCCAGCGCGTCCTTGATGTAGCTGCCTTCGATCCAGTAGATCATGTCGATCCGTTCGCCGGTGCGGCCGGAGTACATGCGAAGTCGCCGGATGTCTCCGCCTCCGCGAAGGAAGCCTGCTGCCTTGGAGTACGTCGGTGCGGCCGTTATGGCCGTAGCCGCGAATGCACCCAGAAGGGCGCGGCGGGTGAAACCCGCAGTGCTGCTGTCATACATTTCTTGCGTTGTCCCGTACGCTTTCTGCCTGCCCGCGATGTTACGCGAGCTTTTTTTACACTCATCCCCACAAGTGACTGGGAACTTATGCCATGTATGCACGTTGAAATGAAGGCGAGGTTGTCTTGAAGTTTATGTGTCACTTATTTTCGGCAAAATCTTGCGCAGCTTCGCTTGGCTGTTGCATATCCACCACGACTTTTTCCGGATTTGTGTTGTTGGTGCGACGCGGCTTACCCTTGCCAAAATGTGAATGGACAAGACGCGGTGGGTTTCACACGCTTTTCACCATTAATTCATAGGTTTCGGATCGAGTCTCTCTCATGGCCCCAACACTCTTCATGTCTTTCGTCCGTCGGATCGGCGGCGTTTCCGCCCTGGCAATCGTGCTGTCCGCGGGAATTTCTGCGGCGCCGGTATCGGCTCAGCAGATTTCCGCCTTTCAGCAGGTTCTCGCCGCTTCGGCATCCGAAAACGAAGGGGTGGGGGCATTCTACAGGGCCAACGGGTACCAGCCGATCTGGACCGACGGGTCCGATATTGCGCGTCTGCGCCGGGCCGCCCTGTTCGACGCGCTGGCCTCTGCGCCGCTGCACGGGCTGCCCACGGCCGGCTATGACATCACCGGGCTGAAATCGCGCATGGGATCGGCGCGGACCATGGCCGATGTCGCCAAGGTCGAGGCCGAGCTCAGCACCCTGCTGGTCGAATTTTCCACCGCCCTGCAATTCGGCGCGCTGAAACCGGGCCGCGTGGTCAGCGAGATCAAGCGCGAGGTGCCCTACCGCGACGCCGCCAGCATCCTGGCCCAGTTCGCCCAGATGAGCCCCGCCGCCTATTTCCGCACCCTGCCGCCGCAATCGCCCGAATATCGCGCCCTGATGAAGCAGAAGCTGATCTTTGAACGCGAAATCCCCGCCGGCGGCTGGGGGCCGACCGTGCAGGCCTCGAAGCTGGAGCTGGGCCAAAGCGGGCCCGCCGTCGTGGCGCTGCGCGATCGCCTGGTGCGCATGGGCTACATGGGGCGCAGCCTGACGCGCGGCTATGATCGCGACATGAAGGATGCGGTCGCCCGGTTCCAGGCCGATCACGGGCTGACCGAAGACGGCGTCGCCGGGGGCGACACGCTCCGGGAAATCAACGTGTCCATGGAGCAGCGCCTGAAATCGGTGCTGGTCGCGATGGAGCGGGAACGCTGGACCAACATGCCCCGGGGCGACCGGCACATCTGGGTCAACCTGACCGATTTCACCGCCAAGGTGGTCGACGACGGCAAGGTCACCTTCGTCACCCGCTCGGTCATCGGGGCGAACAAGGGCGACCGGCGCAGCCCCGAGTTCTCGGATGAAATGGAACACATGGTGATCAATCCAAGCTGGTACGTGCCGCGCTCGATCATCACGAAGGAATACCTGCCGAAGCTGCGCGCGAACCCCAATGCCGTGTCGCACCTGGAAATCACCGACAGCCGGGGCCGGCGGGTCAACCGGGGCTCGGTGAACTTCGCGGCCTATTCCGCGCGCTCCTTCCCGTTCTCGATGCGCCAGCCGCCGTCCTCGCGCAATGCCCTGGGCCTGGTGAAGTTCATGTTCCCCAACAAGTACAACATCTACCTGCACGACACGCCCCAGAAGGCATTGTTCGACCGCGAGGTGCGGGCCTATTCGCATGGCTGCATCCGGCTGGCCCAGCCGTTTGATTTCGCCTACACGCTGCTGGCCGCCCAGGAGGACGACCCCAAGGGTACCTTCCATTCGATCCTGGACACCGGGCGGGAAACCAAGGTGGTGCTGGACCAGAAGGTGCCGGTGCATATCGTCTATCGCACGGCCGTGGCCGACGAGCGTGGCAACATCGACTATCGCCGTGACATCTATGGCCGCGACGCCCAGATCTGGGATGCGCTGGCGGCGCGGGGGGTGGCTCTGACCGCGCGGGGCAGTTAAGACCGGTCCCGAAACAACGTCGGGGCAGGGCCATGGCACATACGGTCGGAGACATCGCGGCAGCAATCGGGGCACCTCTGGAGGGCGATCCGGGTGTCGAAATCACGTCCGCCTCCGAACCGGACGCGGCCGGGCCCACCGACCTGGCCCTGGCCATGTCGCCCAAATACGCCGAGGCCCTGTCGAAGGGCCAGGCCCGGGCGGCGATCCTGTGGCCCGGGGCCGATTGGCAGGCGATGGGCCTGAAGGCCGCGATCCTGCCGCCGCGCGCCCGGGTGGCCATGGCCGGGCTGACCCGCGTCTTTGATCCAGGCCAGGGCTTTGCACGAGGCATCCATCCGCAGGCGCTGGTCGATCCCTCGGCCGAGATCGGCGAGGATGTCTCGATCGGGCCGTTTTCCATCGTGGCCGCCGGCGCGAAGATCGGCAACCGGACCGTCATCGGCCCGCAATGCTACATTGGCACCGGTGCCGAGATCGGTGCCGACGGGTTCCTGCGGGAACAGGTCAGCGTTGCCGCCCGTGTCAGCATCGGCGCGCGCATCATCGTTCAGCCCGGCACGCGGATCGGCAGCGACGGCTTTTCCTTCGTCACGCCCGAACAATCCAGCGTCGAGGCTGCCCGCGCCGATTTCGGGGCCGGCGAGACCGAGGCGGGCACCGAGCAGGCCTACCTGCGCATCCACTCGCTCGGCGCGGTGGTCATCGGCGACGATGTGGAAATCGGGGCCAATTGCGCCATCGACAGCGGCACCGTACGGCCCACGCGGATCGGCAACGGCACCAAGCTGGATAACCTCGTGCAGGTCGCCCACAACGTGGTGGTGGGCCATGACACGCTGCTGTGCGGCCAGGTGGGCATCGCCGGGTCGACCAAGGTGGGCAACAATGTCGTGCTGGGCGGCCAATGCGGGGCGGCCGACAATATCTTCATCGGAGACGGCGTCGTCGCCGCCGGAGCCACCAAGATCACCGGCAACGTGCCGGCCGGCCGGGTCATCATGGGCTACCCCGCGACCAAGATGGACACCCAGGTTTCCATGTATAAGTCCCTGCGCCGATTGCCGAAATTGATGGCCGACTTTGCCGAGCTGCAAAAGGCGGTTTTCAAGCTGACTTCGAAGCATTAAGTGACGCCCCAACACGGCAGGCCGGACCGGAATGGGGGATCAGGCATGAGCATCGAGGATCGGGTCATCCGCATCATTGCGGAACAGGCGGTTCTGGAACCGTCGGACGTGACCCCGGACAGCACTCTGGACGATCTGGGCATCGACAGCCTGGGCCTTGTCGAAAGCATCTTCGCCATCGAGGAAGAATTCGACATCTCCGTGCCGTTCAATGCCAACGAGCCCACCGAAGGCGATTTCGACATTTCGACGGTCGCCGCCATCGTGACCGGGGTAAAGACCCTGGTCGCTGACCAGACCAAGGCCTGAACGAAAGGGCGCATGGCATGAAACGGGTCGTGATCACGGGGGCCGGCACGATCAACGCGCTGGGGCATTCGGTGGATGAAACGCTGGAGGCCATGCGCGAAGGGCGCTGCGGCATTGGCCAGTTGGAATTTCGCGACGTCGACCGGCTGGCCATCCAGATCGGCGGCCAGGTGCGCGGGTTCGAGGCCGAGGGCCGCTTCAACCGCCAGCAAATGGCCCTTTATGACCGGTTCACCCAGTTCACGCTGTTTGCCGCGAAAGAGGCGATCGCCCAGGCCGGCATCACCTTTGTCGGAGACGACGCGGCGCGATCCGGTGTGGTTCTGGGCACCGCCGGGGGCGGGGTCAGCACCTGGGACGACAATTACCGGTCGGTTTACGAGGACGGCAAGAACCGGGTGCATCCCTTCGTCGTGCCGAAGCTGATGAACAACAGCGCGGCCAGCCACGTGTCGATGGAATACAACCTCAAGGGTCCGTCCTTCACCGTGTCCACCGCCTGCGCCTCGTCCAACCACGCCATGGCCCTGGCCTTCGACATGGTCCGGCGCGGTGTCGCCCCGGCGATGATCACCGGCGGGGCCGAAAGCATGTTGTGTTTCGGCGGGGTGAAGGCCTGGGAGGGCCTGCGGGTCATGTCCAAGGACGCCTGCCGCCCGTTCAGTGCAAATCGCAATGGCATGGTGCAGGGCGAGGGCGCGGGGATCTTCGTGTTCGAGGATTACGACCACGCCCGCGCGCGCGGCGCCGAGATCCTGTGTGAAGTGGTGGGCCAGGCCATGTCCTCGGATGCGGCCGACATCGTGATGCCGTCAAAGCAGGGCGCCGCGCGGGCCATGTCCGGAGCGCTGAAGGACGCAGGGATCGACGGGCACAAGATCGGCTACATCAACGCCCATGGCACCGGAACGGCGGCCAACGACAAGACCGAATGCGCGGCCGTCGCGGATGTCTTCGGGCCGCATGCGGACAACCTGATGATCTCGTCGACCAAGTCGATGCACGGGCACCTGATCGGGGGCACCGGCGCGGTCGAGCTGCTGGCCTGCATCATGGCGGTCCGGGACGGGGTGATCGCACCCACCATCGGCTACGAAGAGGCCGATCCTGAATGTGCGCTGGACGTGGTCCCGAACGAAGCGCGGGACGTCCACGTCGACTATGCGCTGTCCAACGCCTTTGCCTTCGGCGGGCTGAACGCGGTGCTGGTGGTGCGCCGCGTCTAGGCGGCGCACCCTGATCAGATCTTACTGGTTGCGGACCACGTCGACCACGTCATAGCCGGCGGTGAAGCCGGTCAGCGACATGGTCAGGGTGATCGGTTGGTCGGGGGCCGGGGCCGGGATGATCCGCAGCGAGGCCGCGTTGCCCGCCTTGAACGCATCGACATCCGCCTGGGTCAGGCCGATCTGGGCGATGCACCCGACCTGGTTGCAGAACTGGTAGTTGTACCGCTTGGCGCTGCCCCCATCGACGGCGATGGTCAGCTGGCCCGGCAGGAAGGTTTCCAGCGGCACGATCACGGTTGCTCCGGCCACGGCCTGGGCGCCTTCCAGACGGAACAGCGACACTTCGGCGACCGGGTTGTTGGTCCCATCCAGCAGGACCTGCACCATGGAACAGGGGTCGACCTCGGCCTCGGTCTTGATGCAGGCCAGGTTCCAGTCCCCGTAGGTTTCCTTCACATAGCGCTGACCCAGAGCCGGGCCGGTCTGCACCGGCTGGCCCATGTCCAGGGAGGGAGCATTGTCCGCAGGTGCGTCGGCGGTGGTTCCGGCCGCTGGGGCATCGGGTGTGGTTTCGGCCGGCTCCTGCGCGGTGTCCTGGGCCAGGGCCAGCCCGGCGGACAGGATGAACGCGGTCAGCGACAGAGCGGTCAGGGATCTCGACATGAAAGCCTCGTTATTGACTATTTCGACGTTGAGATCGCTCTAGCACGGGGAGTTCTGGGTGTCAGCGGGGGATGATCGGCAGAGCGGCGAAAAGTGCCGGATCCCGAGGGTGACCGGGCCAATCGGCGGGTGGCAAAGGGGCAGGGCCCAGATGCGAAAAGAGGGCCACATGGACCCCCTTTTCTTTATAGTTTCTCCCCGTCGGACCGGCCGACTTAGTTATGCCCGAACGTTACGAAAGCCCGCTGCGCCGGTCAATAGCTAAACCCCGCTGCCTTGCGGCAAGAGTGCTGTGCAGGTGCAGCAGCCCGGAAATGCGGCACCCGTAGGATACTGGCGCGACAGGCGTCCATGGCCTGGCAATTCGGCCAAAGCCGCGGCCCCATAGGAAGGGTCGTCTCCGTCAGTGCAGGCTCGTGGACGGGACTTGGGTGGGCCTGCCCGGGCATCTGGCCGCCTCGCCCCGCAACATCGCCGGCCCGAAGAGGGACAATGGTCACGGCAGGTCGGGTTTAAGGATGAGGGTCGCTCTGTAGCGTATTGTTATGTTGTTATTTTGCCAGATGAAATGGCACAAGAAAAAAGCCGTGCCCGAAGGCACGGCCAGTCTGACAGGGAGGAAGTTCGCCCGCGCACACGGCAAGCGCATTTGCGAGCAGTAGTGACTATCGCAGGCAAAGGTTAACTTTGTATGGTCTGTGGCGTACCCTCAATCAAACCTCGGACCACATTCATGGACAATGCGATCTTTCTTGGCGGCGGCGGCCCGGACTACCGGGACAAGCAGCACCTGGCCCTGAAATACGCCAATCGGCACGGGCTGATCGCGGGGGCAACGGGCACCGGCAAGACGGTCACCCTGCAGATCCTGGCCGAGGGTTTTTCGGCAGCCGGCGTCCCGGTGGTGGTCTCGGACGTCAAGGGGGACCTGTCGGGCCTGGCCGCGCCCGGTTCTGACACGGCCGGCCCGCACGAGGCCTTCATGACGCGCGCCCGCCAGATCGGGCTGGATGGGTATTCCTATGGCGCGGTCCCGGTGTGTTTCTGGGATCTGTTCGGGCAGCAGGGCCATCCGGTGCGCACGACCCTGTCCGAGATGGGCCCTCTGTTGTTGTCGCGTTTGCTGGACCTGACCGAGGTGCAGGAGGGCATTCTGAACATCGCGTTCCGGATGGCCGATGAACAGGGGCTGCACCTGCTGGACCTGAAGGATCTGCAGGCGTTGCTGGTCTGGCTGGGCGAGAACCGGGCCACCCTGTCGCTGCGCTATGGCAATATCTCGACGGCGTCGATCGGGGCCATCCAGCGGCGCTTGCTGGTGCTGGAAAACGAGGGCGGGGCACAGTTCTTCGGGGAGCCGGCGCTGGAATTGGACGACCTGATCCGCCAGGCGCCGGACGGGCGCGGGCAGGTGAACATCCTGGCGGCGGACCGGCTGATGCAGGCGCCCCGGCTTTACGCGACCTTCCTGCTCTGGCTGCTCAGCGAATTGTTCGAAACCCTGCCCGAAGTCGGCGACCCGGAGAAGCCGAAGCTGGTGTTCTTCTTCGACGAGGCCCACCTGCTGTTCGACGATGCACCCAAGGCCCTGGTCGACAAGGTAGAACAGGTCGCCCGGCTGATCCGGTCCAAGGGGGTCGGGGTCTATTTCGTCACGCAATCCCCGTCCGACATTCCCGAAGACGTTCTGGGCCAGTTGGGCAACCGGGTGCAACATGCGCTGCGTGCGTTCACGGCACGGGACCGCAAGGCCCTGAAACTGGCGGCGGAAACCTATCGCGAGAACCCCCGGTTTTCGACTGCCGATGCGATCCGCGATGTGGGCGTGGGCGAAGCGGTGACCTCGATGCTGCAACCGAAAGGCGTGCCGGGCGTGGTCGAGCGGACCCTGATCCGGCCGCCCTCGTCTCAGCTGGGGCCCCTGGCGGATGCGGCGCGCGCCTCGGTGATCGCGGACTCGGATCTGGGGGCGAAATACGCCGACCGGGTTGATCGCAGGTCCGCCTACGAAATCCTGCGGGACCGGGCTGAACGTGCGGCGTCAGAGGCGGAAGTGGCCGAAGACCAGGCCGAGCAATCCGGGCCGGCAGACCGTGAATTCAACGCGGCCCGGCGCTATTCGGGGTCGCGGGTGGGGCGGTCGACGTCCAGGCCGTTGCGGGCCAAGGACAGTTTCGGGGAGGACATGGTCCGGATGGTGCGCAAGGAATTGACCGGCACGACGGGCCGGAGGATCGTTCGGGGGGTCCTGGGCGGCCTGTTCCGCGGGCGCTGACAAGATTATTCGACGAATAATCTCGGGCGCATCGCTCTGCCATCGGGGCCAACGTCACCGTTCCGGGATCAGGCCCCGCGGCGAGAAGCGCAGGACCAGCAGCAGCACCACGCCCATGGTCAGCAGCCGCATATGCGCCGCACTGTCCAGCAGATGGGCCTTGAGCGCGCTGCCATCCGCCATCCCGGCCGTCAGCACGTTCATCAGGAACAACCCGATCGGTTCGACCTGGACCCAGAGAAACCAGATCAGCAACGCGCCCAGGACGGCTCCGAAATTGTTGCCCGACCCGCCCACGATCACCATCACCCAGATCAGGAAGGTGAACCGCAGCGGCTGGTACGTGCCCGGTGTCAGCTGTCCATCCAGCGTGGTCATCATCGCTCCGGCAATCCCGCACACGGCCGAGCCCAGCACGAAGACCTGCAAATGGCGGCGGGTCACGTCCTTGCCCATCGCCTCGGCCGCCGTCTCGTTGTCGCGGATGGCCCGCATCATCCGGCCCCAGGGGCTTTTTAGCGCCATCTGGGCCATCCACAGCAACAGCAGCAGGACGACGACAAACAGCGCCGTATAGCCAAGCTTGACGTACAGCGTCGAGGCGGTCACCGGATCCAGGCCCAACGCGCTGGCTCGCATCGCAAAACCCGGATCGTTCTGCAGGTCGATCTCGTAAGGCACCGGGCGGGGCAGGCCGACCACGTTCTTGACACCCCGCGCCAGCCAGTCCTCGTTCTTCATCACCGAGATGATGATTTCCGCGATCCCAAGGGTGGCAATTGCCAGGTAATCCGACCGAAGCCCCAGGGCCGTCTTGCCGATCAGCCAGGCCGCGCCGGCCGCAAGCAGCCCGCCCACGGGCCAGGCTAGCAGCACCGGCAGACCCAGCCCGCCCAGGTAACCCGTCGCCGCCGGGTTGACCCCTTCGACCGCCGCGACCGACGGGTCAAAGACCGCCCGGAACAGGAAGAACCCGCAGACCAGGATCGCCGCAACAGCGATCGACCGGCCCTTTGCCAGCCGTCGGTAGCCCAGGATGGCCAGCACCACCGTGCCCGCTCCGATCGCCAGCGCCGCCAGGACGCCCAGCCCGCCCGCGGCCCAGGCCTCGCCCACCGGGGGCATCGACACCAGCACCGCCGCCAGCCCGCCAAGAGCCACGAAACCCATGACGCCCACGTTGAACAACCCCGCAAATCCCCATTGCAGGTTCACCCCGATGGCCATGATCGCCGACACCAGCCCCATGTTCAGGATCAGCAGGGCCGAGTTCCAGCTTTGGCTGATCCCCGTCACCACGATCAGCACGGCCACAAGGGCAAACAGCATTGCATTCTTCAAAGCAGGGCTCATACCGATTTCCCCCGGAACAGGCCTGTCGGCCGGAACAGCAACACGATCAGCAGGATCATGAAACTCACCGCGAACTTGTAATCCGTGCTCAGCAACTGCACCAAACCCGAGGGTTCAAGGCTTTCGGGCAGCAGGTAACCCAGCACCTTCTTCCAGGCATAGGTGATCGTGACCTCGGAAAAGGCGATGATAAACCCGCCCGCGATCGCCCCCAGCGGAGACCCCAGTCCGCCGACAATGGCCGAGGCGAAGATGGGCAGCAGCAGCTGGAAATAGACGAAGGGCTTGAAGGACTTGTCCAGCCCGTAAAGCACGCCCGCAACCGTGGCCAGCGCGGCCACGATCAGCCAGGTATAGGTCACCACCCGTTCCGGGTTGATGCCCGACAGCAGGGCCAGGTCCTCGTTATCGGAATAGGCGCGCATCGACTTGCCCGTGCGCGTCCGGTTCAGGAACCAGAACAGCAGGGCCACGACGATGACGGCCGTCACGATAGTCAGCCCTTGCGTGGTCTTGAAGGCCAGCCCCTCGTCCAACCCGGTCATCTCCTTGAAATCGCGCGCGGAAATGATGAACCGTTCGCCATCGGCAAAGCGCTGGTCGTCGGGCCCGATGATGAAGCGTGTCAGCCCGTTGTAGATGAACATCACGCCCATCGACACGATGACCAGGATCACCGGCTTGGCCTTCTGCTCGCGGTAGAACCGATAGACCAGCCGGTCGGTCACCAGCACCAGGGCCATGCAGCCGCCGATCCCCACCGGCAGGGCCAATAGCGCCGTGGGCAGGGGGCCAAAGGACACCCCCAGCGATTGCAGCCACCAGGTCACCAGGACGGTGATCATCGTGCCCAGGGCCATCGTATCGCCATGGGCAAAGTTGGAAAACCGCAGGATCCCGTAGATCAGCGTCACTCCCAGCGCTCCCAGCGCCAGCTGAGACCCATAGGCCATGGCCGGGATGAACACGAAATTGGCAAAGGCCACCAGGGCATTGAGAAGATCGGTCAACAGCCGCCCCCTTTCCGGCACCGCATGTGCAGGGTCTCGAACCGAGCCGCGCCGGTGTCACCGCCATATCCGACCAGGTACCACATGCCACCCGCCGTCATCGACCAAACCCGCTCACCGGCCAGTCGCGCATTGTCCCAAGCGCCCCGGCGCATACCACTCCACCTCATCCGCCCAGGAAACTCCGTCGTACCTCGTCGTCGTCCAGCAGCTCGCGCCCCGATCCGGTATAGGCATTGCGCCCCTGCACCAGCACATAGCCCTTGTCCGCGATCTCCAGCGCCTGGCGCGCATTCTGTTCCACCATCAGGATCGGAATCCCGGTGCGCGCCACCTCGATGATCCGGTCGAACAACTCGTCCATCACGATCGGGCTGACACCGGCGGTCGGTTCGTCCAGCATCAACACCTTGGGCTGGGTCATCAGGGCCCGGCCCACCGCCACCTGCTGGCGCTGCCCACCCGACAATTCCCCCGCCGGCTGATGGCGCTTCTCCTTCAGGATCGGGAACAGGTCATAGACCTGCGCCATGGTCCCCGAGAAATCGTCGCGCCGGATAAAGGCCCCCATCTCCAGGTTCTCTTCCACGCTCAGCGAGGTGAAGATGTTCGACGTCTGCGGTACAAAGCCCATCCCCGCGCCAACCCGGCCCTGCGGGCTCAGCCCGGTGATGTCCTGCCCATCCAGCCGCACCGACCCGGACCGCACGTCCAGCATGCCGAAAATGGCCTTCATCGCCGTCGACTTGCCCGCCCCGTTCGGCCCGACGATCACCGCGATCTCGCCCCGGTTCACCGCCACCGTGCACTCATGCAGAATATCCGGCCCGGCCCCGTATCCGCCCGTCATCGTGTCGCCGATCAGGAACGCCTCGCCGGTGTGCCGCGCACCACCCGTGCCCGGCCGGGCCACCAGCGTGCCCGCCCCATCCGGATTGGCGATCGAACGGTCCTTGTTGCCCCGGTCGCCATAGGCCCCGCCGCTCATGCTTCTTTCTCTTCGAAAATACCCAAATCCACCCCCTCAGCCCGCGCCCACGGCCGCCTTGTTTTTCAGACCGGTGCCCAGATAGGCCTCGATCACCTGGTCGTTGGCCTTGATCTCGTCCAGTGAACCTTGCGCCAGTACCTTGCCCTCGGCCATGCAGATCACCGGGTCGCACAGGCGGCCGATGAAATCCATGTCGTGCTCGATGACCACGAAGGTATAGCCCCGCTCGCGGTTCAGCCGCACGATGGCATCCCCGATCGTGTTCAGCAGGGTCCGGTTCACGCCCGCGCCGACCTCGTCCAGGAAGACGATCCGCGCATCGACCATCATGGTCCGGCCCAGCTCCAGAAGCTTCTTCTGCCCGCCCGAGACCTGGCCCGCCTTGTGATCGGCCAGGTGTTCGATCGTCAGGAACTCCAGCACCTCGTCGGCTTTTGCCCGCAAGGCGCGTTCCTCGTCGGCAATGCGCTTGCGCCCGAACCAGGAGTTCCACAGCCGTTCGCCCGATTGTCCGCCCGGCACCATCATCAGGTTCTCGCGGCAACTCATCGAATGGAATTCATGGGCGATCTGGAAGGTGCGCAGCAGGCCCTTGTGAAACAGGTCGTGGGGCGGCAGGCCAGTGATGTCCTCGCCCTCCATCGTCACCCGGCCGGATGTCGGCTCCAGGACACCCGCGATGACGTTGAACAGGGTCGTCTTGCCCGCCCCGTTGGGCCCGATCAGCCCGGTGATCGTCCCCCTGCCGATTTCCAGCGAGGCCCCGTCCACGGCATGGAAGCCTCCGAAATGCTTGTGAAGATCTTCGACGACGATCATGGCATTGCCCGCATAAGAAAAGACCCGGGCGTCATGCCGCCCGGGTCCGGTTGTGTATCGATCACACGCACAAGTAGAAGTGCTCTTCCTTGTTCGTGCCCGGGATCACGCTGGTCGACTGGTATTCCGACACAAGCCCCCGGGTCGCGCAGACCCGGTCCGCCTCTTTCTTGGCCACGGCCCGCGCGCCGGCCCGGGGGCCGGTCTGCGTGGTGCGCACGGTGACGCTGTCCGAGTTGAACTGGGTGGTCTGCCCGCCGACATCACAGCCCGACAGGGCGGCGAAAGCGGCACACGCAATGATCGATTTCGTCAGGTTTTTCTTCATAGGTCTCTGGTTTAGCGGAATTTGACTGTGGAAATCGCGCCGTCCTTGACCTCGATCTGGCGATAGTTCCCGGCGCTTTCCCCCGCGCCGATCAGCTCGACCGCGGTCGCACCGACATAATCGATTTCGCCACCGTCGGCCAGAATTTGTAACCCTTTACCCAATTCGCCGGGCAGGATCAGCTCTCCGGGCGCATTGGCGACGTCCATGATCTTGTCCTTGTAGGCCGACGGATCGGACGATCCGGCCGCCTGCATGGCCAGCAGCATCAGGGCCGCGGCATCATAGCTTTCCGGCGTGAACGGAGAGGTCGCGTCGAAGGCGTCGCCCACCAGTTCAGCAAAGATCGTGGCGCCTTCGCTGTCGGTGCCCGGGTGCTGGCCGGTCGATCCCTCGATCTCGTCGCCGAAATTGGCTTCCAGCTGTGCACCGATCATCCCGTCGGGGAAGTGGAACGTGTCGAACGCCCCGGAATCCAGCGCAGCGCGCACGATGCCCGATCCGCCCTGATCGACATAGCCCGCCACGACCAGGCGATCGCCACCTGCCGAGGCCAGAGCGCCCACTTCCGCCGAATAATCGGCCTTGCCGTCTTCATGCGCGGCGCTGATCGTCACGGAGCCGCCGGCGGCCTCGAAGGCAGCCTGGAAGCTGTCGGCCAGGCCCTTGCCGTAATCGTTGTTGGTGTAGGTGAGGGCCACTTCCTTGATGCCTTCTTCCATCAGCACCTCGGTCATCACGACACCCTGGCGGGCATCCGACGGGGCGGTGCGGAAGAACAACCCGTTGTCCTCGGTGGTCGACAGGGCCGGCGAGGTGGCCGAGGGCGAGATCATCACGACCCCGTTGGGCAGGGCCACGTTGGACAGGATCGCGCCGGTCACGCCCGAGCAATCCGCGCCCATGATGCCCACCACACCGTCCGAGGTGATCAGGCGTTCCGCGGCGGCGGTGGCGGCACCGGCATCGACGCAGGTGCTGTCGGCGCGCACGGGCGTCACGGTGGACCCGTCCAGCAGCAGACCGCTGTCCGACACTTCCTTGATCGCCAGTTCGGCGCCGTCGGCCATCGAGGGGGTCAGCGATTCGATCGGGCCGGTGAAGCCCAGGATGACACCGATCTTGATGTCTTCGGCCTGCGCGGCGCCGGTCATCAGCGCGGCGGCGGCGGTGGCCGCAAGCAGCTTCTTCATGTTTTGATCTCCCGTGTTGGAACAAGATGTTCGCTGGAAACCGTAGCAAGCCGTGGGCAAAAGAAAAGCCCTCTGCCACACCCCCTGACGCGATGACAATCCCGCGAGCGGCCTGCACGGGGGGCGCAGGGGGGCTAATGTCCGTCCCATGTGCATACGCGTCTGCACCCGAACCACGAAGGAGACCCGGCCGATGTTCCTGCGCCCTGCGATTCTGTCCGCCCTGTCCGCTGTATCCGGGGCCCTTGCGGGTCTTCTGGGCGGTCCGTTGTCCGCCGAAACGCTGGACACCTCGGCCGGCCGGGTCCGGATCGACGCGGTGGTGCAGGGGCTCGATACCCCTTGGGCCATCGGCATCCTGCCGGGCGGGGCCGTGCTGGTCACCGAACGCGGCGGCGACCTGGTGCTGGTCGAGGACGGGCAAAGCCGCAAGGTGTCGGGGGTGCCGCGCGTGCGGGCGAGCGGGCAGGGCGGTCTGCTGGACATAACGATCCCCCGCGACTTCGAGAGCACGCGGGAAATCCTGCTGACCTATTCGCGCCCCATGTCCGGCGGCGCGGGCACGGCCTTGGCGGTGGGGCGGCTCAGTCCGGACGGATCGCGGCTGACCCAGGTGCGCACCCTGTTTCAGATGTCCCGGGGCAGCCGGGCGGGCCGTCATTTCGGCTCGCGCGTGGTCGAGGCCCGGGACGGCACGCTGTTCATCACCATCGGTGACCGGGGCGAGGGCGACCTGGCGCAGGACCTGTCGGTGCACAATGGCTCGATCGTGCGGATCAACCGCGATGGCTCGATCCCCGCCGATAACCCCTTTGTCGGGCAGACGGGCGCGCGGCCAGAAATCTGGAGCTATGGCCACCGCAATCCCCAAGGAGCGGCGCTTGATGCCCAGGGGCGGCTGTGGACGGCCGAACATGGCGCGCGGGGTGGCGACGAGGTCAACCTGATCGGCAAGGGCAACAATTACGGCTGGCCGGTGATTTCCTACGGGGTGAATTACAATGGCTCGGCTATCGGCGAGGGGACGGCGCGCGCGGGCATGGAACAGCCGCGCCACTACTGGGATCCGTCCATCGCGCCCTCGGGCCTGCTGGTCTACTCGGGGCGGCTGTGGCCGGAATGGGAAGGCGATCTGTTCGTGGGGTCGCTGAAATTCGACTATATCGCGCGGCTGGATGGGGACCCGCTGGCCGAGCGCGAACAGATCAAGGCCGGGACCACGGGGCGTGTGCGTGATATCGTCGAAGGCCCGGACGGGGCGATCTGGTTCATCTCGGTCACCGATGGCGCAGTCTACCGGATGGTGCCGGACCCGGCGTGATCCTGGGGCCCATGGTGCCCTGTGCCAATGTTCAAAAAAACGGGGCCCCCGCGGGAGAGGGCCCCGTTCAACCGTCACAAGCTGGAAAGAGAGAGGGGGAGGGTCCTCAGAAGAAGCCCAGCTTGTTGGGGTTGTAGCTGACCAGCATGTTCTTGGTCTGCTGGTAATGGTCGAGCATCATCTTGTGGTTTTCGCGCCCGATCCCGGATTGCTTGTAGCCGCCGAAGGCCGCATGCGCCGGATAGGCGTGGTAGTTGTTGACCCAGACGCGGCCGGCTTCGATCGCGCGACCAAAGCGGAAGCAGGTGTTGGCATCGCGCGACCAGACACCGGCGCCAAGCCCGTACATCGTGTCATTGGCGATCGCGAGCGCCTCTTCTTCGTCCTTGAAGGTGGTGACCGAGACCACCGGGCCAAAGATCTCTTCCTGGAAGACGCGCATCTTGTTGTGGCCCTTCAGGATGGTCGGCTGGATGTAGAAACCGTTCGACAGGTCTCCGTCCATTGGGGCTGCCGCGCCGCCGGTCAGCACCTCGGCCCCTTCCTCGACGCCGATGGTCAGGTAGGACAGGATCTTTTCCTGCTGCTCGGCGCTGGCCTGGGCCCCGACCATGGTGTCCATCAGGCGCGGGTCACCCTGCTTGATGGCTTTGACGCGGGCGATGGCGCGTTCGATGAAGGCCTCGTAGATGTCTTCCTGGATCAGGGCGCGGCTGGGGCAGGTGCAGACCTCGCCCTGGTTGAAGGCAAAGAGCACGAAGCCTTCGACCGCCTTGTCGAGGAAGGCGTCATCCTTGGCCATGACGTCGCTGAAGAAGATGTTGGGGGACTTGCCGCCCAGTTCCAGCGTCACCGGAATGAGGTTTTCCGTGGCGTATTGCATGATCATCTTGCCGGTCGCGGTGGACCCGGTGAAGGCGATCTTGGCGATGCGCGGCGAGCGGGCCAGCGGCGCGCCGACCTCGGCCCCGTAGCCGTTGACGATGTTCAGAACGCCGGCCGGCAGCAGGTCAGCGATGCATTCCATCAGCACCATGATCGCCGCCGGGGTCTGTTCGGCCGGCTTCATCACGATGCAGTTTCCCGCGGCCAGCGCCGGGGCCAGTTTCCAGGCGGCCATCAGGACCGAGAAGTTCCACGGGATGATCTGGCCGACCACGCCCAGCGGTTCATGGAAATGATAGGCCACGGTGTCGGCGTCGATTTCCGACATCGTGCCTTCCTGGCCGCGCAGGACACCGGCGAAATAGCGGAAGTGGTCGACCGACAGGGGGATGTCGGCAGCGGTGGTTTCGCGGATGGGCTTGCCGTTGTCCCAGGTTTCGGCGGTGGCGATCAGGTCGAGGTTTTCCTCGATCCGGTCGGCGATCTTCAGCAGGATGTTCGACCGTTCCGCCGCGCTGGTCTTGCCCCAGGCGTCCTTGGCCGCATGGGCCGCGTCCAGTGCCAGTTCCACGTCGGCTGCACCGGACCGGGCGACTTCGCAGACCACGGCGCCGGTGATGGGCGTGATGTTTTCGAAATAGGTGCCGTTGACCGGGGGCACGAACTGGCCGCCGATGAAATTGTCATAGCGGGTCTTGAAAGGCGAGGCGAATTGCCCCTGCGTCTGGGTCATGACGTTCATGAGTGTCCTCCTGTTGTCCCCGATCCTCCACCGGGGGCTGAGGACAGGTAGCCATGCTCAGGGGGCGCGGTCAGCCCGGGGCAGGTGCTGCGTGTCGCGCCGCTGTCTCAGGAGCGAGACACTTTCGGGCGGCGATCGCGGGTCAGTTGGCCGGGGGCAGGTCGGTTCCGCTCTTGTCGATGCCCAGGCGGGCCATCCGGCGGTAGAGCGTGGCCCGGCTGATGCCAAGCGCCTTTGCGGCGGCCGAGGCATTGCCGCCGGCTCGGGTCAAGGCGCGGACAAGTGCCGCGCGTTCGGCCTTTTCAAAGCCGGTGGGCCCGGTGTCGCGGCCGAACAGATCCGAAGCCGGGCGCGGGCACAGCTGCCCCTGCCGTTCCAGCCCAAAGGCCTTGCGGGCGGCCCGGGTCGCCCCGATCACCAGGTCATGGGTGTCGACGGCCAGCAGCAGGGCAGCCGAGCTGTCATCGGTGTCGGCGTAGACGATGCGCGCCTTGGGGAACGAGGCCCGGAAGGTGTCGATTTCGATCTGGCGGGCGGTCTGGGCGACCATGGCGGCGATCAGCCGGTTGAAGGCCTCTGTCTGGTCGGCGCGGGCCGAGGACACGTCAAGGGCGGCCAGCACCACGCCGTCCGGCCCGTAGATCGGCGCGTCCATGCAGGACATGGCGGTGTTGCGGGCGAAGAAATGTTCGTCGCGGTGGATGGTGACCTGGCGTTGTTCAGCCAGGCAGGTGCCGATGCCGTTGGTGCCCTGGGCCGCTTCGGACCAGTCGGCACCGGTCCACAGGCCCCAGGCGCGGAAGGTGTCTTCGTCGGCCGAGGCGCAGCGCTGGTCGATGACCACGCCCTGTCCGTCCGTCAGCAGCACGCCGCAGCCGGAATGGCCGATCAGTCCGAACAGCTGGTCCAGCCGGGGGGCGGCCACGCGCATGACGTGATCGAGGGCAGAACGGCGCTCGCGGATGGTGCCTTCGTCATGCAGATCGGGCGCGCGCCGTTCAGCGGGGTCCAGCCCGTGCTGCATCAACGACCGGTGCCACGACGCGGCCAGCCGCGACCGGGCGGCGGCGGAACCGGAGCGGGCCGTTTCCACGACGCGGTCCACATGTTGCTTTGCGGTGCTGATGGTCCTCTCCTCCCCTCAGGTGTGAAACCGTATCGAGGATGACAGTTCCGATCAAGCCGCCCGTTTCATGTGGCGGCATTCGCGTCCGGGGCCGCAGCATCACACGCTGACTGCCGGGCCAGTTGCGCAGACTGGCGATGGGGACTGCCAGTTGACCGGATGTTAGGCATTTCGACCAAGGATTGTGCAATCGGGGCGGCCTGACGGTCTCTGAATTGCTGCGCTGCAGCATTGCCGCTGAAAGGGGATCGCGGGTCGGGTAACCTCGATATGTCCGAAGTGCGGGAGGCAGGCTTCGGGAACTGGCATTTTTCAGGAGCTGGACCATGTGCCTCACGACCGAAGCCCTTGTGCTTTTTCTCAACATCATCGGCGCGAACATCGTCACAACCGAGCCGGGCCGGATCATTGTCCACGCCGAGGCGGCGGATGTACATTGGGTCGCCCGGGCCGACACCGACGACCGCTGGTGCACGATGGGCCCGCAGATTGACCGGCTGGCCCGGTTCGACGGCAACAAGTAAGCCGTAAGGCCCGCGGATCGGTTTCGGGCGCGGCCGGCCTGCATAGGGGCCGGCTGTCTCGACAGGGGCCTTAACGCGCGCGTTCGAACAATTGCTGGCGCGAATATGACCGCGCGATGGTTTCGAATTCGCCCTGCGTATAGCGCGGATCCCAGGGCAGGCATTTCGGCCCGCAGATCAGCGTGACCCGGCTGGTCTCGCCGTCCACCAGCCAGAACCGCCCGCCCGGTGTGGCCACGTAGCCGCGCAAGCCGGTGGCGCGTTCGCTCTCCAGGTCGATGATGGACGGCACTTCGTTGTCATAATCCGGCAGATAGCCCCCATGAGTATGGAAGCTGGCCACGATCCGCTTGGCCGTGCGCGGGCGGCGGAAGGCGCAGCGTGCGGCGGTCCCGCGCGAGATCGGCCCGACCACGTAGCGGCCCTGAGCGTCAATGCCGATCATCCCGCAAAACTCCCGGCTTTCCCGGATCGACCGGGCCTGCATGTCGTGCAAGAGCTCTCGGGCCAGGTCCGTTTCGCCGCGCGGCTGTGCCATGGCCGTGACCGGCCAGGCCAAGCAGGCCAGCATGGTCAGCAGCATCAGGCGCAGGGAAAGGGAGGCCAGTCTGACCAGGGGGATCACGTGTGTCGGGGATGGCATGAAGGGCAAGTTCGGGGAGGCGCTGTGGTCAAGTGTGGGTGTCTCTTGGGAAAAATCAAGCGGGGGCGGGTCGGGCCGTGCCAATGATCAGTTCTCCGCCGGTGCGTCATAGCCCGTCATTTCCAGGTAGCCCCGCCCGCCGTGGCTGCCCGTCACGGTGACGGGTCCTTCCCAGTACGCGGTCGAGGTCGCCATCCACGCCCCCGGGTACAGCGCTGTTATCTCGACGTCGACGCCCTTGTCCGGCACGGCGATCCGCCAGGTCAGGGGCAAAACGGCCGGGCCGATATCGGTGACCGCCCCGGAGGTCAGGGTAATGGCGTCGGACGGTAGGGGCGTTGCTTGACCTCGGGCGTCGATCCATGTGCCGATGCGATAGCCATCCGCCCCGTCGCGCAACTGGGCGGCCATCAGGCGGTCTCCGCTGTCGAGCGTCAGGGCCACCCAATCCCACCCGGCCTGGTCCTCGGCCAGCGGTTGCGAGGACCATTCCCGGTCCAGCCAGGCGGTGCCGCTGACCTCTTGCGGGCCCTCCGGCGTCTCGATGGTGCCGGTCACGGTGTAATGCGGCTGGGAATAGTAATGCGAGGCCCGGCCATCGGGGGATTTCACCGAATAGCCGTTGTCTCCATGCGCCACCAGTGGGCCCTTGGTGGTCAGGCGAAGATCATAGCGGAACTGGGCCCCGCTGGCGGCCAGGTCCAGCCGGTCCAGCGCGTCGCCCTGCGTGGTGGGCAGGCCGGTCATGTGCCAGTCGTCGATCCAGGCGGAAAAGGGCTCTGCGGTTGCCCCGGCGGTGCCGATGCCGCCCCGGGACAGACGCTCGGCCACGTAATGGGCATCCGGTGTGGTCAGGGCGGCGTGGGCCATCCAGATTTGCGGGCTGATCCAGCCGGTGGCCACGGGCCCGGGTTCCGGGCGCAGGGCCGAGCGGAACAGGGTCCACTGGATGCCATAGGCGCGCCCGTCCAGGCCGGTGAGGTTGGCGGTCAGGTACCACCACTCGATGCGGAAGTCCGGGTGCGGGCCATGGTCGGCGGGAAAGGCAAGGGTGGCGGCCGGGTCGGGCACGACAAAGTCCTGTGCATCGGTTCCAAGCGCCGCGAAGCCCTGGGCCCGGGCCGGCAGGGGCAGGGCCAGCAGCACCAGGCAGGCCCATCGGCAGAGCAGGCGGCAAAGGTCAGCGGACATTGGCAAAGATCTTAACCAGTTCGGCCGGGGGCAGGCGGCGCAGGCGCAGGGCCGGGATCAGGGCGGCCAGGGCGGCGGCCAGCAGGGCCAGGGCAAAAAGCCTCAGCCAGTCCAGCGGGAAGACGTACATGGGCAACCGCCAGCCAAAGGCCTCGACATTGATCACCGACAGCAGCACCCAGGCCAGAACCAGCCCCAGGGGCACGGCCAGCACCGCCGTCAGCGCGGCCAGGGCCACCGCGCGCAGGATGTCCAGCCGGGCCAGGTGGGCCCGCGTCAACCCCAAGGCCCAGGCCGGAGCGAGCTGGGGCAGGCGCATCGTCCAGAGGGTCAGAAGGCTGGTCAGGATGGCGAACCCGGCCACGCCAAGGGTCAGCAGGTTCAGCGCCCCGGTCACCAGGAAGGTGCGGTCGAAGACCTGCATCGAGGCGGATTTGATCTCGCGCTGGGGCAGGATCGCATCGGCGGGCAGGTCGAAGGCATCGCGCAAGGCGGCGGCCAGCGCCCCGGGGTCGGGCGCGCGCACGGCCAGCTGGCGGTCGGGCAGGTCGGGCACGCGGGCCAGCAGGGCGTCGAGCGCCACGATGGCCTGCGGGGCGGGGTTGCCGTAATCGGCATAGATGCCCACCACGAGCAGCGACCAGCCGGGCATCAGTTGCAGCGGATCGCCGGGATCCAGGCCCGCCCCGTAGTGCAGCTGTTCGTTGATCAGCACCCCCTGGCCTGCGGCGATCTGGTCCCAGGGATCCGTCGCCGTGCCGATCAGGGGCCAGGTGTCGCGGTAAAGCGCGTCGTCGACGATGCCGTAGACCCGGCCGGGCTGGCCGTTCAGCGTCACCTCGGCCGAGCGGATGGGCAGCACGGTGTCGGCCCGGGGCGTCAGCCAGTCGCGCAGGGCGGTGCTTTGGGCGGGGCCGGTGGTCGAGATGTACAGATCGGCCGACAACCGGTGATCGAGCCAATCGGTGAAGGTCAGCCGGAAGCTCGAGACCATGGTGCCCACGCCGATATTCGTGGCCAGGGCCAGCAGCAGGGCCATCAGGGCCATCGACAGGCCCGGCAATTGGGCGCGCATGTCGGCCCAGACCCATTCGGCCACCGGCTGCCCGGCCAGCTTCTCGCCGGTCGACAACAGGACCGACAGCAGCGGCGCGAGCAGCAGGGCCGCGCCCAGAAGCAGGCCTCCGAGCAGGACAAAACCGCCGACCAGGCCGCCGATCAGGGACAGGGCGAGGATGCCGGCCAGCATCAGGGCGCAGCCGGCGAGCGACTGGACCGCCAGCGCGCGGGCACCGGAGCGGCGCCAGGCCTCGGATCCGGCCAGGGCCAGGACGGGCACGGCATGGGTGCGCCAGACCATCTGGGCTCCGGCGATCAGCACGCCGCCCACCGACATGCCCAGGCCGGCGGCAATCCAGGCCGGGCGCAGGGCCAGGCTGCCCGAGACTTGCGCCCCGTAAAGTCCGCCCAGGGTGGCGGCCACCCCCGGCAACAGCGCGGTGGCGATGACATAGCCCAGGGCCACGCCCAACAGACCCGCGATCAATCCGGCCAGCAACAGCTCGGTCAGCATGGCCACAGCCACCCCTGCCGAGGGCACACCAAGCGCGCGCAGGGTCCGCACGATGCCCCGGCGCTGCTCAAAAGCCAGGCCGATGGTGCCATGCACGATGAACAGGCCGACCGCGAAGGACAGCAGGCCGAAGGCCGTCAGGTTCAGGTGGAAACTGCGGGTCAACCCGCCCGTGTCGGCGGCGGCGTCAGCGGGGCTGAGCACGAGGTCCGGCGCGATGTCCGACAGGGAAGGCAGGCCCATGGGCTGATCGGGCAGCACCACCAGGCGGGACAGGGCCGCGGGCGCGTGCAGCAGGCGTTCGGCCGTACCGATGTCGGTCAGGACAACGCCGGGCGGCAGGCCATCGGTGACGCGAACGGGAGGCAGGTCCGGGTCCTGCAGGGCTTGTGCGGTGTCGGCATCGGCAAAGAGACGTCCGGGCGACAGCAGGACAACGGCCGGGTCGGGCGGCGGGGCCTCCATGTCAGGCCCTGCGTCCTCAAGGGTGGCGGGCAGAGCGGGGTAGGTCAGCAGGTCGACCCCCAGAAGGCTCACCCGGCGGTCTGCGGTATCCAGTCGTCCTTCAAGCACCGCGCTGACCTGCCACCCGGCCCGGCGGAGCGCGACATAGCGATCCCTCGGGAACCGGCCGGCCGGCGAGGTCAGGGTGGCCAGCCGGTCGGGGGCCAGCAGGGCATTGGCCTCTGCATAGCTGGCCCGGGCCTCGGCGTTGATGGCCTGCACAGCCGTCCAGAGCGCGGTGGCCAGGGCAAGCCCCGCCAGCAGGGTCACGGCCTGTCCGGGATGGCGGCGCCAATGAGACAGCAGGGCCAGGGCGATGGCCCGGATCACGACAGCCGGCCCGCGCGCAGGTGCACGCGACGGTCGAGCCGGCGGGCAATGGCGTCGGAATGGGTGACCAGGAACAGCGCCGCCCCGGTTTCGGCCACCAGCGCCAGCATCAGGTCCAGGACCTGCGCGCCGGTGTCCTCGTCCAGGTTGCCCGTGGGTTCGTCGGCCAGCAGCAGGCGCGGCCGCATCGCTAGGGCCCGGCCGATGGCCACCCGCTGCTGCTGGCCGCCAGACAGGGCCTCGGGGTGGCGCCCGCCCAGGCCATCGAGGCCAAGGCGGGCGCGGATCGTTCCGATCCAGCCCGGATCCGCCCGTCCCGCCAGGCGGGCATGAAACGCCAGGTTCTGATCGACGGTCAGGGCGGGCATCAGGTTGAACTGCTGGAACACCAGAGCCACGACGTCCCGCCGGAGATGCGCGCGCCCCCGGTCGTCGAGCCCCGAGAGCCGCGTGCCGGCGATGGTGATCTCTCCGCCGTCGAACCCGTCGAGCGCGCCCGCCAGGTGCAGCAACGTGCTTTTGCCGCTGCCGCTTTCGCCGGTCAGGGCCAGGGTTTCGCCCGCATCCAGGGCCAGGTCGATCCCGTCGAGCACCGGGTGCGGCGCGCCCGGGTAGGTCTTGGTCAGCGAGTCGATGGTCAGCAGCACGGCGGGGCGCCCCGGGTCGTTGATTTGAGCCCGCAAGGTAGCGCGCCGCGCCCCGGCCACAAGTGTATCCGGGGCCGCAGGGGACGCCTGCCCGGTGGGTGGTCCTAGCGCTGGCTGCTCCAGATGCGGTCCCAGTCCTTGGCCATGTCGACGATGACCCAGCCCAGGCCCGGCCCGTCGTCCAGTCCGCGGGCCAGCTGGCCGATGTGGCTGTCGCGGTCATAGGCCCATTCGCGGTCCGCATCCGTATGGTGCACGATCAGGCCCAGGCTTGGCCCGTCGCCGGCGGTGGTCCATTGCAGCATCGCGAAATCGCCGTCGGAATTGCCTGCCGCGAAGATCGGCCGCTTGCCCAGGATGCGCATGATGTTGATCGGCTTGCCTTCCTTGTCGTCCACGTAGACCAGCGGCTTGGTCTTGGTGATCACCGGCACGCCGTCGTCACCCACCGTGTAGGACGTGTCGCCATAGCTGCCCAGCACCTGGTCGGTCGGGATGCCATAGGCCCGTTCGGCAAAGACGCGCATGAAGTCGATGCCCCCGCCCGACACGATGTAGGTCCGGAAGCCCTCGTCCCGCAGGTAGCGCAGCAGTTCGACCATCGGCTGGTAGGTCATCGCATCATAGGCCATGCCGGTCGTGGGATGGCGCGCATCGGCCAGCCAGTCCGACACCCCGGCCTGGAAGGCGTCGATCGTCTGGCCCGCGCTGGCCAGGCCCACCACGTCCAGCAGGGCCTTTTCTCCGCCCGCCATCACCGTTTCGATGTCGCCCTTGGCGGCGGCCTTCAGGGCGTCACTGGTCAGGGTCGAGGGATCCTCGGCCCCGATCTTCTTGACCGTGTCGAAGGCATAGATGGCCTGGAAATACAGCGGCTGTTCGGCCCAGAGCGTGCCGTCGTTGTCGAAGACGGCGATGCGGTCGGCCACGGGCACGAAATCGTCCGACGCGGGGTCGGTCACGCTGTCGACAAAGGCGATGATCTGCGCGCGGGCAGGGCCTTCGGACCACGAGGGCAGGGGATCGGCAAGGGCAGGGGCCGCCAGCAGGAATGCCGCGGCGGTCAGGTGACGCAACATGGGGGCGCTCCTATGAATGAAACCTTGATACAGGGGAAAAACCAAACCGGGCCGCCGCGCGTGATGCGGGCGGCCCGGCCGAATGCTCTTGGGTCCGGCGATTACGGCGTGCCGGCCGGGCTCGACAGTTTCTCCATCACCTTGTCGAGGCTGAACGAGGCCGCCTCCTGGCGCGGCGGAAACTCCTGGAAGGTCGCCAGGAACTGCCCCACGTAGGCCTGCGCCGGCACCAGCATGTAGGCCCGGTCGAGCATCCAGTCGTAGAAGGTGTTCGACGTGCGGTAGCCACGTTCATAAGGATCGCGGCGCAGGTTGAAGATCAGCGGCGTGCGCAGCGGGGTCAACGGCTCCATCCATGCCCGAAGCGTGCCCCAGGCCTTCTGTTCAAGGAAGGTGATCTTCCAGTCGTTCCAGCGCAGCGCGGCCAGGTCGCCATCGTCGGTGAAATAGAAGATCTCTTCGCGCGGGCTGTCCTTTGTTTCGCCGGTCAGCATCGGCAGCAGGTTGTAGCCATCCAGGTGGACCTTGTAATCACGCCCGCCGCCCACTTCGGCCACGGTGATGCCCTCCAGCAGGTCTTCCTTGACGGTTTCATTGCCGGCGGCGGCCAGGAAGGTCGGCAGCCAGTCCATGTGGTGCACGATGCCGTTGACGACCTCGCCCTCGGCGATCTTGCCGGGCCAGCGCACCATGGCCGGAACGCGCCAGGCGCCTTCCCACTGGGTGTTCTTCTCGCCCCAGAACGGGGTCATCGCGGCATCCGGCCAGCTGTTCATGTGCGGGCCGTTGTCGGTCGAGTAGAACACGATGGTGTTGTCAGCGATCCCAAGCTCGTCCAGCGCATCGAGGAACACGCCGATATCGGCGTCGTGTTCGATCATGCCGGCGGTGTATTCATCGACCGGCTTGCCGACGGTTTCGTTGGCGATCTGGCGGTTCTCGTCCGAGACATGGGTGCGGAAGTGCATCCGCGTGCCCGACCACCAGACGAACCAGGGGGTGCCGGCCTCTTCCGCCTGCTTGATAAAGTCGATGGCCGCGGCGCTGGTTTCATCGTCGACGGTTTCCATCCGCTTCTTTGTCAGCGGGCCGGTGTCCTCGATCTCGCCATCGGCATAGGAATGGATCACCCCGCGCGGGCCGAAGCGTTCGCGGAAGGTCTGCCCGTTCGGCATGACCATGTCGTTGGGATAGTCGAAGTTCTCGGGCTCTTCCTCGGCGTTGAGGTGATAGAGGTTGCCGAAGAACTCGTCGAAGCCGTGGTTGGTCGGCAGGTGTTCGTCGCGGTCGCCCAGGTGGTTCTTGCCGAACTGGCCGGTGGCATAGCCCTCGGCCTTCAGCAGGCCGGCGATGGTCGGGTCTTCGACCTGCATGCCTTCCTCGGCGCCGGGAAGGCCGACCTTGGACAGGCCCGTGCGAAAGACCGACTGGCCCATGATGAAGGACGACCGGCCGGCGGTGCAGGATTGCTCGCCGTAATAGTCGGTAAAGATGATGCCCTCGTCGGCGATGCGGTCGATGTTGGGCGTTTGATAGCCCATCAGGCCCATCGTATAGGCCGAAATGTTGGATTGGCCGACGTCATCCCCCCAGATGACAAGGATATTCGGCTTTTCCGCGTCCTGGGCCAGCGCCGCGCCAGCCGTCAGGGCGGCGAGGGCGGCGGCGGACAGGATCCGGATGCCGAACTTCATGGAACCAGACATTTAACTCTCCCGGTTTTTAAATAATTACTCGTGATTGAAGCCTAGGATTTCACCGTGACATTTAGCCAATTGTTTTGCGAGGCATTTCTTCACGACTTTGTGAGAGGCGCTTGTCGGCAGGCGGGGTGTCGCCCAGGGGCGCCCCCGGCCGACCGGTCCGGGCAAGAGGTCGTGCCTTTGTCATGAAGCGGGGGTAACATCGCCGCCTGAACGCCCGCTTGCAGGAGAAGACCCGATGACCGCGAACCTTGTCGCGATCCTGATGAAAGACGCCGACACCGCCCTGGCGGCCCGGCGTGAATGTTATGCCATGGCCCGGGACGGGCTATTCACGATGGAAGACGCGGTGGTCGTCTACAAGGACGAGGGGGGCGAGATCCGGCTGGATCAATCGGTCAACCTGACCACGGCAGGGGCCATGAGTGGCGCGTGGTGGGGCATTCTGATCGGGGGCATCCTGGGCATCGCCACGGGCGGCGCGGGGCTGCTGCTGGCCGGGCTTGTCGGCGGGGCCGCGGGCGGGGCGATCAGCGGGTCGCTGTCGGACATGGGCGTGTCGGACGACATGATGCGCGAAACCGGGGCGGCTCTGGACGACGGGCAGGCCATCCTGTTCCTGTTGGGACGCACCAGCGCGCCCGACAAGTTCCTGCCGCGCCTGGCGCAATTCGGCGGGCGGGTGGTAACCTCGAACCTGCCGGCCGACGTGGATGCGCGGATCAACGCGGCGCTTGAAAAGGGCGTATCGGACAGCGCCTGACACCGCCTTTCTGCGAAAACGCCCGCCCCGGGGTCATCGGGACGGGCGAGACGTCAGCTTTGCGGAGCGGCCGGATCCACGGGGAAGGGCGCGCTTGGATCGGCCTCGGGCGGATGCGGTGCCGGGGCCTCGGTCATGGTCGTGGTGGCTGCACGCGGTTGGACCGGTTGCTGGGCCGGTTGCTGGGGCTGCGAATCGGGCTGAGGCGCCGGAGCGGGGTCTGGCGGCGACGCGTCGCCGCCGCGCCCGGACAGCAAGGCACTTAGCAGCGGCGTGATCAGCCCCGGCAGGACCGACCCGAACGGATCGCGCACCAGCCGGCGCACGTCACGGGCGGTGCCGCGGACCTCTTCGACCAGCTCGTCCAGCTCGTCTTCCAGTTCCTCCAGCGCCAGGTCGCGCATCTCGGTCACGCCTTCCAGGTCCCGGTCCGCCGACATCCGGCCCGCGATAACCGCAAAGATCCCCGCCAACAGCAGGTTGCCTAGCGCCACGAACAGGGCCCCCCAGGCCGTGGGCATCACCGTCGACAGGCCCTGGTAGGACGCAACGTTGGCCATCACCAGGGCCACCGTCGCGAACAGCCCCGCGAAGGCCATCAACACGGTCTGGCGCCGTAGAATCGAGACACGCCGGGCGGCAATCAGCCGCTCGGCGCGCAGAAGAACCGTCAGGGTACGACTGATGCGCCCCGGCGTCTTTCCCAATGTCTTACCCAAGGTCGGGCCGGCTCACGAACGGTGACGCGCGGCCGAACTGGCCTTGCACATCACGAGACCGGCGGCAAAGGCGATACCCACCGCCATCAGGGGGCGCTCGCGGATCATCGAGGTCACGGTGTCCTCGGCCTCGCGGGCCCGCACGGCCGTGTCATGGGCCACGGTCTGGGCGGTCTGGCGGCCGGCTTCCAGCGCCTGGTGGGCGCGCTCGCGGCCCTCCTCGACAGCGTGACCGACATAGCCGTTGACCCGCTCGGCCACGGTTTCGGCGATGTTCGAGGTCTGGCCCGTCACTTCGGCCAGCTGCTGTTTCAGGGTTTCGACTTCTGCTTCAAGCTCGTTCTTCGTCGGCATCATGATCTCCGCTTTCCAGTTTGCAGCATGTGCCGGCCTCATCGGGTCGGCAAGCTTGTTTGTTCCGATGATGAAACCATTTGCCGCCCCGTTGGTTCCATTCCAAAGGCGGAAACTTGACGCAGGGTGCATTGCTCACCCTGCCGTGATAGGGCCGCGCCGGACACCACGAACAGACCCTGAAAGGGCCCCCATGACGCAGATCCCCATCGCCGCCTTCCTCCGTTTCCGTGACAAGGGTGGCTGGATCATGAGCAGCCACGTCGCGATGTCGATGATGATGGCCCTGTTTCCCTTCATGCTGTTCATCGTCGCCCTGGCCGGCATGTTCGCCAAGGGGATCGACGTGAACCGGCTGATCGAGCTGACCATGGGCGGCTGGCCCGATACCGTGGCCGAGCCCCTGTCGCGGGAATTACGGGCGGTGACGTCGAAGGACACCAGCGGATTGCTGTCGGTGGGGGGTGTGCTGGCGCTGTATTTTGCGTCGAACGGGGTGGATGCCATCCGCGAGGCGATGACCACGGCCTACCGCGAGCAAGACAACCGCCCGTTCTGGAAACAGCGTATCCTCTGCCTGATCTTCGTGCTGGCCGGTGCGGCGCTGGTGGTGCTGGTGGCCCTGCTGGCCGTGGCCGTGCCGATCTACCTCAGCTTCGTGCACAACGCGCTGCCCTGGGTCTACAACCTGCTATTCGAAAGCCGGGCGGCCCGGCTGACCATCGGGGGCGCGGTGTCGGTGGGCGTGGTCACGGCCTGCCATTACTGGCTGCCGGGCAAGGTCGGCCGCAAGGTCAAGATCTGGCCCGGGGTGGTCCTGACGGTGGTGGCCTGGGCCGTGGTCGCCCGGGCGTTTTCGATCTACGTGTCCAACTTCGCCAGCTACTCGGCCACCTATGCCGGCCTGGCCGGGGCGATGTCGGCGCTGATCTTCCTCTACCTGATGGCCGCCATCCTGATCTATGGCGCGGCCTTCAACAACGCGCTCAGTGAAAAGCTGTATGGCGAGGCCGCCCACGCGGATTGAAACACGCGGCCAATGTGTTAGCCATGGGATGTTGATGTTCCCGGCCGGATGGAGTCCGCCATGTTTCCGCGTGTTCTTCTGGTCCTGGCACTGCTGTGGCCGCTGGTGTGGCCTCTGACGGCACGGGCCGCACCGGACTATGTCGGCAGCGCGGCCTGCGTCGACTGCCATCAGGACGTGGCCGAGGCCTGGGAGGGATCTCATCACGCGCTGGCCTGGACCTCGGCCGATGCCGCTCACGTGCGGGCCGATTTCGGGGACACGACCTTTGCGCTGGGGGACATGACCGCCGAGTTCCGCCTGTCGGACGGGGTCTACGGGGTGCAGGTGACGGAAACCGATGGCTCGGTCACCGATTACAAGGTCCATTCGGTGATCGGGGTTGCGCCGCTTCAGCAGTACCTTCTGGAAACCGAACCGGGCCGGTTGCAAAGCTTCGACGTGGTCTGGGATGTGGAGCGGGCCGAGTGGTTCCACCTCTATCCCGACCAGGATCTGCCCCCCGACGACGGGCTGCACTGGACGGGCCCCTACAAGAACTGGAACGGCCGCTGCGCGGAATGCCATGCCACGGGCTATCACAAGAACTACGGCTCGCGCACCGACCGCTTCCGGTCGACCCAGGCCGAGATCGGCGTGGGCTGCGAGGCCTGCCACGGCCCCGGCGCCGCCCACCTGGCCTGGACGGAAGGGCAAGAGGTCACCGACACCGGGCTGGACTCAGTCGGCTTCTCGATGACCTTCGATATGGACAACCGCGACGGCTATGTCGACCAATGCGCGGGCTGCCATTCACGCCGAGAGCCCATGGGCGACGGCAACCCCCTGCCGGGCACGGCCTATCACGATGCCTATACCCTGTCGCTGCTGCGCCCGGGGCTCTACGAAGCCGACGGCCAAATCCGGGACGAGGTCTATGTCTACGGGTCCTTCCTGCAATCGAAGATGTATGCGCAGGGGGTCGGCTGCGGCAATTGCCATGACCCGCACGGGGCGGACCTGCTGATCGAGGGCAACGGGCTCTGCACCCAATGCCATTCTCCCGCCGGCAACGCGGCATTCCCGACCCTGCGCAAGGCCGCCTATCACACGCCAGATCATCATTTCCACGAGACGGACAGCGCCGGCGCGCAATGCGTCAGCTGCCACATGGCCGAGCGTGTCTACATGGGCGTCGATGGCCGGCGCGACCATTCCTTCCGGGTGCCCCGGCCGGATCTGGGCGCGCAGGTCGGCGCGCCGGACACCTGCACCGATTGCCATTCCGATCGAACGCAGGACTGGGCGGCCACCGAAATCGCCGCCCGCTTTCCCGACAGCCAGCATCGCGGCTTTCACTACGGAGAAACCCTCGCCGCCGGTCGCCAGGACCCACAGGCCGCGGCCGAGGCCCTGCTGACGCTGGCCCTGGACGACACGCAGCCCGGGATCGTGCGGGCCTCGGCGGCAGAGCTTCTGGGGACCGCGGGCCTTGCCACCCTGCCTGACCTGGCCGTGCCCCTGTTGACGGACCCAGATCCGCTGGTGCGCGCGGCCTCGGCCCGGCTGCAGGCGGCGGCCCCTCCGGCCACGCGGGCCGCGCGGCTGATGCCGCTGCTGTCCGATCCGCTACGCATGGTGCGTGTCGAAACGGCGCGGTCGATGCTGGACATGTCTCTGCAAGGGCTGCGTCCGTCGCAATCCGCCTTCGTGCGCGCAGCCATGGAAGAGTGGCAAAGGTCGATGATGACCCGGCTCGATTACCCCGAAACCCACCTGGTGCTGGCCGGCCTGGCGCTGTCGCAGCGCAATGCCCAGGCCGCAACAGCCGCCTTCCGCACGGTGGTCGAGATGGATCCCCAACGCGCCGAGGCCTGGGTCATGCTGGTGCGCATCGCCCACGCCACCGACGGCCCCCGCGCCGCCCGCTCAGTGCTCGAAGACGCCCTGGCCATCCTGCCCGCCGACCCGGCCCTCGCCCAGTTGGACAACCAACTCCCCCGCTAGGCCCCCGAGCGCCCGCCATCTTCATCTTTGCAAAAATACGCAAATCCGCCATCGCGGCCTGGCGCACCGCAAGACGGCCGGGCCCGGCCTTGATCGACCCCGGGCCTACCCCCGAAACCCCGTCGCCACGACGAATTTCTCGGAACTGTCCGAGCGTGACGCCGGGGGTTTGACATTCGCCACCTTGTCGAACTTCTGCTTCAGCAGTTTCTGCAATTCGCCTTCCGCGCCCCCGGCCAGGACCTTGGCCACGAAGGTGCCGCCCGGTTCCAGGACATCGAAGGCGAAATAGGCGGCCGCCTCGCACAGCGCGATGATGCGCAGGTGGTCGGTTTGCTTGTGCCCTGATGACGACGCCGCCATGTCCGACATGACCACGTTGGCGGTGCCGCCCAGCCAGTCCTTCACCTTCAGGTCCGCGTCGTCTTCCATGAAATCCAGCTGGTAGATCTCGCATCCGGCGATCGGTTCGACCTCTTGCAAGTCGATGCCCAGGATGGTGCCGATGGCCTTGCCGGATTTCTCGCCAAGCGCGTTGACGCGCTTGACCGCCACCTGGCACCAGCCGCCCGGTGCGCAGCCCAGGTCGACGACCCGGGCGCCGGGCACGAGGAAGCGGTACTTGTCGTCCAGCTCCAGGATCTTGTAGGCGGCGCGGCCGCGATAGCCGTCGGCCTGGGCGCGCTTGACGTAGGGATCGTTCAACTGCCGCTGCAGCCAGCGCGTCGACGACAGCTTGCGGCCCCGGGCCGTCTTGACCTTGACGGTCAGGTCGCGCTGACCCCGCCCCGAGGTGTTGCCCGAGCGGTTCGAGATACCTTTGCCGGTGGGTTTCTTCGCCATGGCGTGCCTCTGTTCGGTTACCGGGGAGGGGGCTCTGCCCCCGTCGCGCGATGCGCGACTCCCCCGGGCGTATTTTCACAAAGATGAAGACGCAAGCCCTTCGTCAGAAGGGGCCGTCTTCGAGAACCCCGTCCGCCGACATCTGGGCGTAAAGAAGACCCTCGCGCAGGCCCCGGTCGGCGACTGACAACCGGTCGGTGGGCCAACAGCGCAGCAGGGCCTGCAGGATGGCCGAGCCGGACATGATCAGGGCGTGGCGGTCCTCGCCGATGCGCGGGTCGCGGCGCCGGCCGGTGGGGCCGAGGTCGAGGTAGGAGCGGATCACCTTGTCGATCTGGTCCGAGGTCATGCGCAGCCCGTCGACCTTGGTGCGGTCGTAGCGCTTGAGCCCGAGGTGGCTGGCCGCAACCGTAGTGACGGTTCCGGACGTGCCGACGATCTGGAATCCCGCGCGGGCCTGTTCGTCCTTGTAGGGGGCGAATTCGGCGAGGTTTTCCTCGAAGAACCAGGACATCAGGGCAAAGCGGGCGGCGTCGTCTTCCACATCGGCGAACTGGTCGCGCAGGGTCGCGACGCCCAGGGGCACCGAGATCCAGTCGACGACCTTGGCGGCCGGGAAGGGGCTTTCGGGCGGGTGGAACCCGGCATGCAGCCGCATGATCGCCGCCGGGCGGTCGCGCCGGGGCACCGACGAGATGTCGATCCAGACCAGTTCCGTCGATCCGCCGCCGATGTCGACCACCAGCAATTGTTCGGTCTTGGTGGAGACCAGCGGCGCACAGGAGATGACCGCCAGGCGGGCCTCTTCCTCGGGCGCGATGATTTCCAGGCGCAGCCCGGTTTCCCGGCGCACCTGGGCGATGAAGTCGCCGGCGTTCTTGGCCCTGCGGCAGGCCTCGGTCGCGACCAGGCGCATGCGGCGCACCTTGTTGCGCTTCAGCTTTTGCTGGCAGATTCGCAGGGCCTGCATCGTGCGGGCCATCGAGGCACGCGACAACCTGCCCGAGCGCTCGAGTCCCGACCCGAGCTGCACGGACTTGGAAAAACTGTCGACTACGTGAAAACCCGACCCCTTGGGCTGGGCAATCAGCATCCGACAACTGTTGGTGCCCAGATCCAGCGCGGCGTAAAGCTCGGACGGATCGGGCGGTTTCGGCGCAGGGCTTTCGACCGCTTTCGGGAACGCGCCCGCACCTTTGGGACGCCTGGGCGCCATCGTCGCGCCCTCCGATATCGTGTTGCCTTTCAGAATAGGAATCATCCCGGGCAAAGGCAAGAACTTCGCGAGTGGGTTGTGCGGGGTGGCCGGCATTCGTGCGGTGCGCCCAGGGCGGTTGTATCGGGGGCGTAGATCTGGTCTGGTTCCTGGTATACCTGGGGCCGGAGCCCGTGGTCGCTGTCGCTGCGTCAAGTGTCGAAATCCGGCGGTGTCCCGCGGGATGGCTCGGGTAGACAGGAGCGAATGGAAGGAACCGCAGATGCCCGATGTGACCATAGTTTACTGGCGTGACATTCCCGCCCAGGTGATCGTGGGCCGGGGCCGTCGCGGGGCGAAGCGGCAACTGGCCGAGCGGTTCGAACAGGCCATCGACCGGGCGGCGATGAAGGCCGGCATGGCCGGGACGGACGATTACCTCGCGGCCTGGCGCAAGGGCGATCCCTTCACCGTCGAGGGCACGCCCGAGGACGTGGCCGAGGCCGAGGCCACGCGACTTGAAACCGAATACGATGGCGCCCGGATCCGGGCGCTGGTGGACAATGGCGGCCAGGCGTGAGCCTGCGCAACAGATGGGAGGCCATGATGGCGCTGTTGAATTTCCGAAAGCCAGATCCGCGCGGCATGGCCGGGCCCGATCCGAAGGTCGTGGCCCTGATGCAGGGATACTCGATCGAGGTCATGCCCCGGACCGCCCGCAAGATCGACGATTTCCGCGCGCTGCTGCCTGCGGGCACCCGGGTCTATGTCGCGCATATCGAAGGTACGCCGATCGACGAGATGATCGACACCGCCCGCCGGCTGACCGATGACGGCTTCTGCGCCATGCCCCATATCGTGGCGCGCAACATTCCCAGCCGCGCGGCCCTGGCAGAGTGGATCTCGCGCTATCGCAACGAGGCGGGCGTGCGCCAGGCGCTGCTGCTGGCGGGCGGGGCAAAGGTCCCGCACGGGCCGTTCGACAGCTCTCTCCAGATGATGGAAACGGGGCTGTTCGACAAGGCGGGGTTCGACCGGCTGCACGTGGCGGGCCACCCCGAGGGCAACCGCGATATCGACCCGGACGGGGGCCATGCCAATGTCGAGGCGGCCCTGCGCTGGAAGCAGGCGTTTTCCGAGCGCAGCGATGCCGAGATGGCCATCGTGACCCAGTTCGTCTTTGAGGCGCAGCCGATCATCGACTGGGCCGATGCGATCCGGGCGGCGGGCATCCACATGCCGGTCCATGTCGGGCTGGCCGGGCCGGCCAAGCTGCAGACCCTGATCAAGTACGCCATCGCCTGCGGGGTCGGGCCGTCTCTGTCGGTGCTGCAGAAACGGGCCATGGACGTGACCAAGCTTCTGCTGCCCTATGAGCCGGCCGACGTCGCCTCGGCCCTGGCGGCCCACAAGGCGGCGCATCCCGACAGCAACATCGCCCTGGTGCACATGTTCCCCCTGGGCGGCATCGGCCCGGCGGCGGACTGGGCCCTGGACAACAGCGGAGCCGAAGCGCAGGCCCGCATGAAGGGAGGCGTGGCATGACCCGGACAATCGTCGAATCCAGGACCAAGACCGCGATCATCGGTTTTGATCAGCCGTTCTGCGTGATCGGAGAGCGGATCAACCCGACCGGGCGCAAGAAACTGGCCGCCGAACTGGAGGCGGGCGATTTCTCCACCGTCGAGAGGGATGCGCTGGCACAGGTGGCCGCCGGGGCCAACGTGCTCGATGTGAATGCCGGGGTGGTCTACAACTCGAACCCCAATCCGAACGAAACCGAACCACCCCTGATGGTCGAGATCCTGAAGCTGGTGCAATCGCTGGTCGATGTGCCGCTGTGCATCGACAGCTCTGTTCCCGGAGCGCTGGAGGCCGGGCTGGAAGTCTGCGAAGGCCGTCCCCTACTAAACTCGGTCACCGGCGAGGAAGAGCGGATGGACCAGATCCTGCCGCTGGTGAAAAAGTACAACGTGCCGGTGGTGGCGATTTCCAACGACGATACGGGCATTTCCGAGGATCCCGACGCGCGGTTTGCCGTGGCCAAGACGATTGTGGAGCGGGCGTCCGATTATGGTATCCCGGCTCATGACATCGTGGTGGATCCTCTGGTGATGCCGATCGGGGCCATGGCCACCGCCGGGCACCAGGTGTTCACCCTGGTGCGCCGCCTGCGAGAGGAGCTGGGCGTGAACACGACCTGCGGGGCGTCGAACATCTCTTTCGGACTGCCGAACCGCCACGGGATCAACAACGCCTTCTTGCCGATGGCCATGGGGGCCGGAATGACCTCGGCCATCATGAACCCGGTGGCGCTGCCGGTGGCCCAATCGAAGATCGCCGAGAAAAAGGCGGAAATCCTGGCGGCCGGTATCAGCCTGCCGGAGGATATGGATGACGAGACCTTCGTGACACTCTTCGGGCTCGGGTCGATGAAAGCGCGTCCAGGCAAGGAAATGGAAGCCATCGGCGCCGCCAACCTTCTGTTCGACCGCGATGCCCATGGGGCATCCTGGATTGCCTTCAATTCACCCGGGGGTGGGGAAGGTGGCGGGCGTCGAGGCCGCTCGGGCGGACGACGCAGGCGCGCCTGATCTTCACGAGGCATGGGGGCGCTGCCCCCGTCCTCTTTCAGAGGACTCCCCCGGGGTATTTGAAAAGAGAAAGAAGCAGGATCGCGCGATGTCCGATGTATTCTTTCGGTACCGGATGCCTGCCAGGGGAGACCTGGTGGCGGAGCGTCTTCGGTCGGAACTCCGGCTGGCTTTAGCCCGGACTGCTGCTTCTTTCTCTTTGAAAATACCCCTGCCTGGCGGGTATCACTTTGAGCGCCGATGATAAGGTGCGGATCTGGCATGATCTTCGCATGCTGACGCCGCCTAGACCCTGATCCGAGTTGACAGCATTTCGTGATCCGAGAGATATTGCCCGGCCGACGAGATCGCGGGCCAGATCCGGGGGGCAAAGGCCTTGGCGTCGCGGACCATTAGCCAGTCGAGGATCATCAGAGGGTACTTTGCGGCGCGACCCGGCGCGCAGCGGGTGGTGAAGCCTGCTGTCATCGCGCTGCGCCAATCATAACCGGCGTCGGCAAAATGGGTGAAGCCCGGCTCGACGGATCCCGGATCGGCAATGATCTCGGCCGCCGTCCTCATCCCGTCGGCGAGCCAGTTGGTGTTCAGATCGCCTCCGATCACGCCGGGTCCCGATCCGTATTGGCGCGCGAGGCCGCTGATCAGGAGGCGCGATTGTTCGGCCCGCAGCGACGGATCGCTTTCACTTTCATAATGCGCGGCGGCGAGCGTCAAAGGGCCGCTCTCGGTGTCGATCTGGGCCGCCATCGCCATGCGCCCACCGACCCTGTGTTGGCCGTCGCCCTTGGGGTTGGTCACATACCACAGGCCGCCGTCGTCCAGCGGGATCAGGCAGGGCGCGATCAGGTGAAAGCGGGACAGGATGGCGTTGCCGTGAAGGCCTGCCCGATTGGGTTGATCGCCGAACGCCGCCGTCTCGAAGGGATCGCCGGTGCCCAGCTCGACGAATTCGGTGCCGTAGACGTAGCCCATGCCCAGGGCCTCGGCCAGGTCGCGGGTCGTGTGCCGCTGGCCCGATCGCGCCATGCCCAGGTCCATTTCCGTGGCCAGCACCACGTCCGCCCCGGCAGCGCGCAGCAAGGCGGCGCTGTCTTCGACCCGTTTGCACCGTTCCATGTTCCAGGCGCAGACCGTCAGCTCGGACGGCGCGGGCAGGGGGGCCGCGGGCTGGGACAGCTCGATCGTCGTCAGGCAGGGCCAGCTGGACTGCATCGCATCATGCGCCGCCCGGTCGCCGCCCGAGGCGCGGGCGGTGTCGCGCATGTCAGTCGAGGGTGTCTCGAGTGCTGGGACGGTCTGGGTGAGGATGGGGCGCATCGGGGCTCTCCGGTTCTGGCCTGTCGGGCAGGGCATCGCATGGCGCGGACCGGGTGACAATGCCCAGAGGGCTCCAACTGGGAGACGGTCCGGAAGGGTGTCTGGCCGGGGTGGGTGAGCTTGCCGAAATGGGCGATAGTGAGGGTTCAGACGTTGTCCCAACGCCAGTGCTGGACCTCTCCGAACCCGGGTTCCGTTTCGGTTGCGACCAGGGTGAAATCCCGGGCGAGCAGGGCTGCGGCCGAGGCCGGGTTGGAGGACAGGGTTCGGGCGGTCAGCCCCTTCAGGTCCTGGGCCTCGGCAAAGCCGCGCAGGGCGGACACCACGTGGCGGGCCAACCCCCGCCCGCGATAGCCGGGCGCGATGCCATAGCCGATCTCGGGGCAGTCGGGATCTTCGCCCAGAAAGGCTGCCAACCCGACGGCGGTGTCACCCAGAACGGCCAGCCAGATCCTCTGGGCCCCGGCCATCTTCTCAAGGACCGCGTCCAGTTGCAGCCCCTCATCGGGCAAGGCGATGCTGGCCGGGCGGGAGAGACGGGCGTCGGTGGCCATCAGGATCAGCTGGCTCATGTGGAGGTCCTCGGGTTTGGCGCTGTGGATAACATGGGCCCAAGGCGCGAGAAAATCCAAGCGGGTTGCGGTCAACCCAGTAGTACCACTTGTTGCCTTGCCCGCGCCATCTGGCCGGATCAGGTGCGGGCGCGTTCAGATCAGCATCAGGGCCAGCCCGCCTACGGCCAGGGGGAACGGCCAGGACAGGGCCACTCGCAGCCACATCGCCCGGGATCCCATCATCGGGATCTCGTAGACCAGGATCTTGGTGATGGAAAACAGCGACCAGGACGTCACGTAGGCCAGCACGGCCGGAATGCTGGCCCCGGCCTTCAGCGCGGCCGCCCCGATGGCAAAGCTGACAAAGGCGCCGCCTGGGGTCGGTGGCCCAAGCAGGGCGGCCAGCAGGATCGCCTTCCAGCCGCCATCCTCTCCGAACAGGGCCTGTACGCGGTCGGGGGGTAGCAGCTCGGCGAACAGGCCCGCGCCGACCAGGGCGACGACGATCCGGGGCAGGGTGAAGGCCAGGGTCGAACGAGTGCGGGAGAGGGCCTCGGGGCGGGCATCGGGCCCCAGTTTCAACCAGAACCACCCGGCCAGGCCTAGCAGCAGCACGGTGCCGATCACGATGTTCATGCCAGCCGCCTCACGGCCAGGCCCAGCAGGATCGGCAGGGGCAGGCACAGAAGAACGCGAAGGCCGACCAGGTCGGCATTCAGGAAGGACAGCTCCCAGATCAGGGTGCGGTTCAGCCCGTAGAGGCTCCAGGCCGTGACGCAGGTCAGCGCGGCGGCCAGGTCCGCCCCGGCGGCCAGCAGGCCGGCGGCCAGCGGGAAGGTCATCATCGGCCCGCCGGGGATGACTGCTCCGGCAATGGCCGCATAAAAGAGCCCCCGGGTGCCGCTATCGGGACCGACCCAGCCGGCCACCTTTTCGCGGGGCAACAGGACGGGCAGGGCCGAGGCCACGAAGACACCGCAGAGGATCTTGGGCATCAGGACGACGACGAAGGCCAGCCCATCCGTGCCCAGGACCGCGACCCGGTCCCAACCGCGGGTCAACCCGACGGCCAGGGCAGCAGCAAGTGTCAGGGCGCAGAGCACCAGGAAGCCGCCGTCGATCACCTTGCGTCCATGAGCCTGGGCCTCGGGTTTTGTGGGGCGGGGGCTGGGCAGCGTGCCGTCCTTGGCAATCTGTTCGTCCCGATTGGCGGGCGCGTCGTCTCTCATGCGTCCTCGCTTGTGTGGTGGAGGGCCCGGGTGCAGGCGGCTTTCATGCCGTTTCTCCGGTCGGGTCCAGTGTCGCAAGGTAGGCCTGGACCTGGTGCAAGTTGCGGAAGTGGTGTTTCGGGATGGTCGCGCTTTCGTAGAGCGCTTGCATCCTGGCGCGGCTGGTGTGGCGCGTTGTCCAGATGAAGGCCAGGAAATCGGGCATCATCGACAGCGTCTCGGGGCAGTCGACCTGCATGTCCGGGCGGACGCGCCCGTGATCGCGCAACGAGCGGCGGATCACCCGCCAGATCCGCAGGGACAGGCCCATGTCGAGCCAGATGAGCAGCTCGGCCCGGGCCAGGCGTTCGGCATAGGTGGTGGAATGGCCGCCCTCGAAGACCCAGGCCTCTTGGGCGATGACGGCGCGGACCATCTCCGTCTTTTCGGCCGGGTCCCGTTCCACCCAGCCGGGTTTCCAGTGGATATGGTCCATGAAATGCACCGGCAGGCCCAGCCGGTCGGCCATGGCCCGGGCAAGGGTGCTTTTGCCCGACCCGGGCGCGCCGATGATCATGATGCGTTGCATGGGAACGGAGTAACCTGCCCTGGCCGCTTCGCCAACAAGCGCCGTGCGGATCCCGACGGGAAGATCACGGGAGTGATGGTGATGCCTGCAGATGCCAAGGGAAGATGGGTCGAAACGACCCATCCTACGCAAACGGGGAAGGTAGGATGGGTCATGTCTGACCCATCGCCAGGCGCAACCGCCGATCCAGCCGGACCGATCTGCCGGATCAAGGCCCGTGTCACATCAAAACCCCGAAATCGGCCGCAGCGTCCCATCCCAATGCACCAGCCGCCCGGCGGACCATGTCGCCACACACCGTCCCGAGGCCTCGGGATCGAAAACCGCCAGATCCGCGCGCAACCCCGGTTCCAGCCGCCCGCGATCGGCCAGGCCAAGGGCGCGGGCCGGGGTGTCCGTCGCCATCGCCATCGCCCCGGCCAGCCCCCGTAGATCCGTTTCGCACAGGATCAGCAGCGCCGGCATAAGTGCCGCCGGATGGTAATCGGCTGCCAGGATGTCCAGGTGTCCCGACGCGTGGGCCTCGCGGGCGGACAGGTTGCCCGAATAGGACGTCCCGCGCAGCGCATTGGGCGCACCCATGGCCGTCACCAGCCCATGGTCGCGGCACGCCGCAGCGGCCGCCTCGGTCACCGGGAACTCGCTGATGCGCACGCCCAGCCCGGCCATCAGCGCCACCTTTTCCGGCGTGTCGTCGTCATGGCTGGCTATCGGAACCCCCGACCGGGCACACAGGGCGGCAATCTCCTGCAAGGTCGCGGCAATGACCTCGGCCGGCTTGGTCCGCTCCGAGATCTTGTCGGCCACCAGTTGGTCGGCCTCGTCCTTGCCGATCCCGCGCATGTAGGCCAGTTGGGACGCAAAGCGTTCGATGTCGCGATACTGGCCCTGGCCCGGCGTGTGATCCATCAGCGAGACCAGGTCCACCGTACCGTCCTCGATCAGCGCCTCGACCACGGCCAGCGCATCCTGGAAGGTGATGTCGAACCGGGCATGCAGCCGGTGGTCGATCTTCAGCCGGTCCCGCGCCGCGTCCAGCGACCGGATCACGTCCGAGGTATGGTCAAAGGACCGCCGCTGCCCCTTGCCGGCCCCGGCCGAGAACGACACCGCCGCATAGGCCGTGGTCACTCCCGACGCGGCCAGCCGGTGGTCCAGGGCGTTCAGGGCCACCTCGGTCGGAAAATGCACCTGGGCGCGCGGCTCCAGCTCCTGCTCGATCATGTCGCCGTGCATGTCGATCAGCCCGGGGGTCAGCAAGAGACCCTGGCAATCGATGGCCTCGCCCTCGACCGGACCCTCGGTGATCTCTTCGATCCGCCCGTCGGCGATGCGCAGGGCGCCGGTGAAAACCGTCTCGGGCCCGACCAGGGTTGCGTTGGATAACCACATAACGACGTCCTCTTTCTAGTCACGGCCCTTGGCCAAGGCGGAGCCTGCGGCCCGACACCGCACTGTCCCCGGGCTTGCGGCCCACCGCGGGGCCTTATCCCGACCGTGCAACAGGCATGTGACCCCGGATGACCCCAGATGATCCCGGGCGGGGCCGCCGCTGAACCGCATGGCAATCCGCCTGCGGCCAGCCCTACACCCGTCTTGCCCGGCTGGAAACCGGCCCGGGGCGCAACCGGCCGCGTTGACAAAAATATCCTGCTTGATACGCAGTTACGACGCGCTATGCGGCGCATGTGAACGAAGAAGGGGTTTGAAGTGGACAACGAGCCGCGGCCGCAGGTCGACAGAGCCACATCCCCCTCCACCCCGCAGGACACCCCGCGCCGCGCGCCTCCGCACGGGCCGCCCGGCGCCGCGCCCGAGGGCAATGGCGATCCGCTCCTGGTCCAGGTCCAGCGCCCGCTGCTGCCCGATGCCCGCGCCATCGCGGCCTATCTCGACCGGATCGACGGCTCGCGCTGGTATTCCAACCGGGGTCCGCTGCTCTGGGCCCTGGAAGAACGGCTTTATACCCATTTCGGGGTCGATCAGCATGCCACGGTCCTGCTGGCCTCGGGCTCGGCCGCGCTGGAGGCCGCGATCCTGGCCCATGCCGGGGCCGGCGGGATCGATCGCCCCCTGGCCCTGATGCCCTCTTATACCTTCGTGGCCACCGCCCTGTCGGCCATGCGCTGTGGCTACACGCCCTATTTCCTCGATGTCGATCCCGACACCTGGATGCTGGACCCAGAGGCCGTGGCCGCGCACCCGATGCTGGATCGCGCCGGGGTCGTCCTGCCGGTCGCCGCCTATGGCCGCTGCCCCGACATGGAGGCCTGGGCCGCCGTCCAGGACCGTATCGGGGTCAAGATCGTCGTCGATGCCGCCGCCGCCTTCGAGCAGTTCGAGCGCAACCCCGGCATGATCCACCTGGAGGTCCCGGCCGTGCTGAGCCTGCACGCCACCAAGACCTTTTCCACCGCCGAAGGGGGCGCCGTGTTGTGGCGCAGCTTCAAGGGGCAGGAACGGGTGGGCCGGATTTCGAACTTCGGGATGAGCGACGCGCGGCGCTGCGAGACCGACGGGTTCAACGGCAAGCTGTCGGAATACCATGCCGCCGTCGGTCTGGCTTTCATGGACCATTGGGCCGACCGCCGGGCGATGCTGGACGGGGTGGCCGCAAGCTACGCCTCGGCCGCCGCTGCGGCGGGGCCCTTGCCCGGGCGTCTGCGCCTGTCACCGGATGTCAGCGGGGCTTACGTGCTGCTGGAATGCGACACCCCTGACCTGGCCGACCGGGCCTGCGCGGCGCTGGCCGCCGAGGGCATCGGCAGCCGGCGTTGGTATGGGCGCGGCCTGCATCACGAACCGATCCACGCGGGCCATGGCTGCGATCCGATGCCGGTCACCGATCGGTTGGGCGCGATCCATGTCGGCCTGCCCGCGGCCGTCGATCTGAACGATGCCCAGATCTCCCGGGTGGTCGGTGCCCTGTCCGGCCTGACCTGACGCGACTTGACCTGACTGGCCCCTGGGCCGTTGACCTGACCCGCACCGACCAGCCCGGGAAAGGGCGGATGCAATGGGGGCAAGGCTCCGCCATCATGGCGCACATCATGCCCCCCAACCGCTGCCCCAAATAGAACACGATTCTGATCTTCTGCCCGCATGACGCGAACGTAACCCTTCGCTTGTCGCCCGATAGCGCCCGTTACGTAAACAATCCCGGTTAAGTACTTGGGATCGTGTCGCGAGATCGTGCCAAATTTTAACTATAGTGACAGTTTTCAGGCGCAGCCGGGGACGGCCCGCCTGGATGCACCGGATTTTGACACAATTTGAGGTAAACTAATACTTATCAAGGCGTTACCTCCCATTTGTCACCCGGATTTCACTTCCCGCGCCGCATTTCGCCTGTGCAATCAGGTGCCTCGGCCACCCCATCCCGCCCAATAGCGCCATTTTTGCGACTTTTTTCGCTTTGATCGATGCAAATGCGGCGATAATCAGAGGGCAGCCCAACTGGGGGGCGAAGTCTGCTGGTCGCGGGGGCGGCCGTTCGTGACAGCACCGACAAGACGGTGTGCTGGGGAAATCAATGGTCGGAGATCTGGCTGTGGGGGCCGGATGTCCCGTCGAAAGCGGAGCCTGTGTTACGGGCCCCGACCATTACACTCGTGTCTTCGTACACGCTCGAACGATGGCCGCTGGTCAGCAGACACGCCTTTGGGGGCTATGTCCGCCTTTTTTCTTGGGCGGACGGCACTTCGGTGCTGCCAAGGAGTGAACGATGACGCATAGCACGACGCCGACGACGGCCGAGGAATTCGACAATATCTACTCGGCGAACCTGATCGGCCTGTGGGATTTCCTTCCCAGCGATCCTGACGCCGACACCGGACTTGCCGATGGCGTGGCCCAGGACGGCGCGTTCTACGGCGCCTCGGCCCATAACGGCGAACTGGTGACCAACGGCAACGGTGCTTTCCAGGTGCATGGCGACGACGCCCCCTTCGATCTGGAAGAGGGCACGATCATGCTGGAATTCAACCAGACGTGCCACAACGGCTCTTCTCCGGACACCCTGGTCAGCCGGGGCGAATACGACGACCGCTACACCGAAGGCTTCCTGGACATCCGCGTCACGGCAGATGGCGCCGTCGAGGTCCAGCATGTCTCGAACGGGGTCGAGATCTGCGTGTCGACCTCGGATTGCTTCTTCAACGAAGGCGATGACGTCCAGGTCTTCTACTCGTGGTCCGACGATGGCGGCGCGCTGAAGGTCGTAAACACCACCCAGGGCACCGAGGAAACCGTCGAGATCGACGCCGATATGTCCATGGACATCGGCGACAACGACGGCCAGAGCTTTACCTTCGCCGCCCGCGAATACGACGACGGCTGCTACGACCAAAGCTTCACCGGCACGATGAACTACGTGGCGATCTACGATGACGACGTGATCACCGAAGGCGAGGGCGACGGCGTGGTGGACGGCACCGCCGGCGACGACGTGATCGACCTGGCCTATGACGGCGATCCCGAAGGCGACATGATCGACAACGGCGATGCCATCCTGCCCGGTGAAACCGGCGACGACGACATCGTCGAGGCGGGCGACGGCAACGACACCGTCTATTCCGAAGAGGGCGACGACGAGGTCTATGCCGGCGGCGGCAACGACACGGTGCACGGCGGCGCGGGCAACGATGTCATCTACGGCGACAGTTCCTATGACGGCGGGGCCACCGGCTCTGTGCGCGAGGTCTTCCAGTGGTCCGAAGCCCCCGATCCGAACGGCCCCGCGCCGATCGAGGCGGGCGACCCGATCACCGGGTTCAGCCAGGACACCGGGTCGGTCAATGTCACCTTCTCGGTCCTCAACGCCGATCCCGGCGTGGCCAATTATTACGAGACGATCGGCCAGGCGACCTCGGGCATCGACGATGATGGCAACGCGGTGGACGCCAACAGCTCGTTCTCGTCCGTCCTCAACGGCGATCACAACGATGCCGATTACGAGCTGGCGTTTTCCGACGAAGTGGAAAACGTGTCCTTCCGGATCAACGACCTGGACGGCGATGGCGTGGTCAAGGTCACCGCCTATGACGCCGATGGCAATGCAGTCGAGGTCGAGCTGACCGTCGGCTCGAACCTGTCGCTGACCGACACCGACACCGTGGCCGGGGGCGACACCGCCCAGCAGGAAGGCAGCGACGAGAACTACTCCAACCCCGATGACCTGGCCAACTCGGTCCTGGTGGAAATCGCCGGCCCCGTGGCCCGGATCGAAATCGCCCATGACCAGGATGGCCACGACAACTCGGGCATCAACTTTACGGACGTCTACTTCGACGCGGGCAGCGCCGAAGAGCCGGGCGACGACGTTCTCTATGGCGACGAGGGCGACGACGAGATCTACGGCGAGGCCGGCGACGACGTCCTGGTCGGCGGCGAGGGCAACGACCTGCTGTCGGGCGGCGACGATGCCGACATCTTTGGCGTGGGCGTCGGCGACACCGTGATCGGCGGCGAAGGCGGCGACGACAACGACACGATCATCGTCGACGGGCTGGCCACGGTCGCCTGGACCGATGGCGATCCGACCACCGAATCCGGCACCATCACCTATTACGACGACGACCTGAACGTGATCGGCACGGCGGATTTCTCGGAAATCGAGGACGTGCTGGCCATCAACACCCAGGGCGCGCCCACCGGTGTCAACATTACCAGCGACAGCCTTGACGGCGTGGTCGAGGGCACGGCCGGCGGCGACACGATCGACACGGGCTATACCGACGATCCCGACGGCGACCTGATCGACGGCGACGACGCCGTGCCGCCTCTGACCGGCGAACAGGACGTGGCGCTTGGCTTCACCGGCAACGACGTCATCTACGGCGGCGAGGACACCGACCTGCTGTTCGGCGGCGAGGGCAACGACGAGATCTACGGCCAGGAAGGCGCCGACGGGCTCTCGGGCGGGATCGGAGACGATATCCTCTCGGGCGGCGAAGGCAGCGACATTGTCGCGGGCGGCGCGGGCAACGACACCGTGTCGGGCGACAATGACGTGGCCGGCGACGCGGGCGACCTGCTGTTCGGCGACACCGGAGACGACACCTTCGTCAACATCGGCGCCGGCGACATCATCGACGGTGGCGAGGACGCGGACGACAATGACATCGACACGCTGGACCTGACCGGCGCGGCCGAAGCGGTCAACCCGGGCGGCACCCTGTCGGTGGAATACGATGCGGTCGATCCGGAATCGGGCACCGTCCGGTTCTACGACGCGGGCGGCAGCGAAACCGGCACGGCCAGCTTCTCCAATATCGAGAAGGTCGTCATCTGCTTCACCCCCGGCACGCTGATCGCCACGCCCAAGGGCGAAAAGCCGGTGGAAAGCCTGACCGTCGGAGACCGGGTCATCACCCGCGACAACGGCATCCAGGAAATCCGCTGGATGGGTCAGCGCAACCTGAACGCGATGGAACTGGCCAAGGCCCGCCATATGCGCCCCGTGCTGATCCGCAAGGGATCCCTTGGCAACGGGCTGCCGGAACGGGACATGATGCTCAGCCCCAATCACCGGGTGCTGGTGGCCAACGACAAGACCGCGCTCTATTTCGACGAAAGCGAAGTGCTGGTGGCGGCCAAGCACCTGACCGGGCTGGAAGGGGTCGACATCGTCGACGTCAACCAGACGACCTACCTGCACATGATGTTCGACCACCACGAAGTGGTGCTGTCGGACGGGGCCTGGACCGAAAGCTTCCAGCCGGGCGATTACTCGCTGGCCGGGATCGGCAATGCCCAGCGGACGGAAATCTTCGAGCTCTTCCCCGAGCTGGAAACCGAAGCCGGCCTGCAGGATTACCAGTCGGCCCGCCGGGCCCTGAAGAAGCACGAAGTGCGGGTGCTGTTTTCCTGATCTAATCGCCTCGGGCGGCCCGCCAGGCGGCCCAGGCTTCCGGTGTATCCAGGTCGGCCAGCGCACGCTGGCCGGGCAGGGGCACCGTGCACACAGCGTTCCCGGCGGCAGCTACAACCGATCGCCCGCCCTCGTCCCCGCCGAGGGCCGCGAGTTCCGGGAACATTGGCGCGGCGAAGACGATCGGGTGCCCGGGGGCACCATCCATTGTCGCGCCGCGCCAGATATCATGCCCGGGCTGATCCTCGACCGCCTGCAACACCGTCTGCAGATCGGCCGTGGTCAGCTCGGGCAGATCCGCCAGCAGCACCATCACCGCCCGGGCGTCATCGGGCAGGGCACGGATCCCGGTGGACAGGGACACGCCCATGCCCTCGGCGGCATCGGCCACGGGGACCGGGGTCACGTCCAGTCCTTTCAGCGCGGCAAGGCGCGGATGCGGCGCCGGCGGCAGGGCGACCAGCACCGGCCCATCGGTTGCCGCCCGCGCGGCCCGGGCCTGGCGGGCGACCAGGGGCTGGCCGTCGATCAGCTCCATCAGCTTGTCCCGCCCGCGCATCCGGCTGGAGGACCCGGCCGCCAGCAGCAGGATGGGAATGTCGCTCATCCCCGCATCCGCGCGCCGTCGGCATCGAACAAAGGCGTCGAATACAGCGTCGCCGGGCACATCTTGCCCAGGATCTCGATCTCGACGGCCAGGCCCTCGGTGATCCGGTCCGCGGGCAGGAAGCCGATGGCCACCGATTTGCCCGCGTAATGGGAATAGCCGCCCGAGGTGCAGAACCCCTGCACGCGGCCGTCCAGCCAGATCGGTTCATAGGCGTTCACGTCGGCGTCTTCGGCCTCGACGATGAAGGTGGCCAGGCGGCGTCCGGGCCCGGCCTCGCGCGCCGCCTCGGCGGCGGCCCGGCCCACGAAATCGACCGGCTTCTTCCAGGCGATGAACCGGTCCAGCCCGGTCTCAGCCGGCGTGTAATCGGGAGAGAACTCGCGCATCCAGCCGCCGAACCCCTTGTCGAGCCGCAGCGACATCATCGCCCGCATCCCGAACGGCGCCATCCCATGGGGCTGTCCGGCGGCCCAAAGCACGTCCCACAGGTGCCGTTGCACCATCGGCGCGCAATAGATTTCAAAGCCCAGGTCGCCGGTATAGCTGACCCGCTGCACGATGCAGGGGGCCATGCCCACGTCCATGAAGGCCACGTCAAGGAAGGCCATGGTTTCAACGGGATAGCGCGTGCAGGCGGCCAGGACCTCGCGCGCCTTCGGCCCGGCGATCTGGAAGCCCGTGCGCGTGTCCGAGATGTTTTCGACCTGCACCCCGCCATCTAGGTGGCGTTCGAACCAGCGCATGTGGAAGGCCTGCGCGCCGTAAGAGGCCGTCAGCTGGAAATGGTCGGGCTCCAGGCAAGAGATCGTGAAATCGCCGATCAGCTTGCCCTTTTCCGACAGCATGGGCGTCAGGGCCATCCGGCCGGGCTGGGGCACGCGGCCGGCCATCACCCGGTCCAGCCAGGCGCGCGCTCCTGGCCCCTTGACCGCGTATTTGCCAAAGTTCTGGACCTCGTTGATGCCCACGCCCTCGCGCACGGTGCGGACCTCGCGGGCGGTGGCCTCGAAGGCGTTCGAGCGGCGGAAGGACGGGGTTTCGAACCGGGGCTCGTCGCCCTTGGCAAAGTAATTGGGCACCTCCAGCCCGTATTGCGCGCCCCAGACCGCGCCCATGCGATCAAAGAGGTCATACATCGGCGTGCGCCGAAAGCCGCGGGCGGCGGGCAGCTCCTCGTTCGGATAAGAGACCGAGAACCGTTTCTGATAGTTCTCGATGACCTTGGGCACGGTATAATCCGGGTTCGTCCAGGTGCCGAACCGGGCCACGTCCATGGCAAAGACATCGCGTTCGGGTTCGCCCTCGATCATCCACTGGGCCAGGGTCAGGCCGACCCCGCCGCCTTGGCTGAACCCGGCCATCACCGCGCAGGCCGACCAGTAATTGCGCAGCCCCGGCACCGGCCCGACCAGCGGATTGCCGTCGGGGGCAAAGGTGAAGGGCCCGTGGATCACCGATTTGACGCCCGCCCGTTCCAGCACGGGGAAGCGCTTGTAGGCGAAGGCGATCGAGTCCTCGATCTTGTCGAAATCATCCGGCAGCAACTCGTGGCCAAAGTCCCAGGGCGTGCCTCCCACGGCCCAGGGCTGGCAGGGCTGTTCGTAGAACCCGATGCACAGGCCCCGGCCTTCCTGGCGCAGATAGCTTTCGCCCGCCGGGTCCATGACATGGGGGTGTTCGTGGTCGCGCTCGTAGATCTCGGCGATGTCGTCGGTCACGATGTACTGGTGGGCCATCGGCAGCAGGGGCAGGTAGACCCCGGCCATCGCGGCGACCTCGCGCGCCCAAAGCCCGCCCGCATTGACCACGTGTTCGGCATGGATCGTGCCCTCGTCGGTCACCACGTCCCAGGTGCCATCGGGCCTTGGGTTGGTTTCCAGGACCTTGCAATGGGTTTCGATCTCGGCCCCCGCCATGCGCGCGGCCTTGGCATAGGCGTGCGTCGTGCCCGAGGGATCCAGGTGCCCGTCCAGCGGGTCATACAGAGCCCCGATGACGCCTTCGAGGTTGGTGATCGGCGCGATCCTGGCGATCTCTTCCGGCCCGACGATTTCGGTTTCCAGCCCCATGAACCGGTGCTTGGCTCGTTCGGCCACCAGCATGTCGAACCGGTCGCGGTTGTCGGCCAGGGTCACGCCGCCGACGTGGTGCAGCCCGCAGGACAGGCCGGTGATCGCCTCCAACTCCTTGTAAAGACGGATGGTATAGCCCTGCAGGGCGGCCATGTTGGTGTCACCGTTCAGGGTGTGAAACCCGCCCGCCGCATGCCAGGTGGAACCAGACGTCAGCTCGGACCGTTCCACAAGCATCACGTCCGACCAGCCCAGCTTGGTCAGATGGTACAGCACCGAGCAGCCGACGACGCCGCCTCCGATCACCGCGACACGGGTGGTTGTCTTCATGGGGACTATCCTTCAGCTTGGCGCGGAAACTGTCGGCCCGCCATGGGCCGGAAACAAGCCGAAACGCGACGCCTTGCGTCGTTTTTGGCCTCGCGAAAGGGCCCCGCCTCATGTTGCGAACCGTATTGCGCGTGTTGGGGCAAGTGTTGCGCCGCCTGGCCACACGGGTGGTGCTGATCGCCTCGCTGGCCCTGATCGCCGTAGCCGCCTCGGTCTTTATCGGGCCCGTCGTGCCGGACTGGCTGATCGACAAGCTGGGCGTCGATTCGCTGGACACGATCCTGAACATCCTGGCGTCCTCGATGCTGACCGTGACGACGTTTTCGCTGTCGATCCTGACCGGTGCGATCCAGTTCGCCTCGTCCTCGGTCACGCCCCGGTCGCGCCTGATCCTGCGTGACGACGCCATCACCAACATGGTGCTGGCCAATTTCGTTGGTGCCTTCGTCTTTGCCCTGATCGGCATCATCCTGCGCGCCACCCCCTTCATGGGCGAGGCGGAAAGCGCGCTGCTGTTCCTGCTGACCGTGGCCGTGATCGCCGTGGTCATCGTGTCGATCCTGCGCTGGATCGACCACCTGGCCCGGCTGGGGGCCATGGACGAAACCATCGCCACCTTCGAGATCACCGCCAACCGGGTGATGGCCCAGTTTGCCGAACGCCCCGCCTTGGGCGGCCATGCGGTAACGCAAAAGGACATCGACGCGCATGCCGGCGGGCCGGTGCTGACCTGCCAGCTGGCCGGCTATGTCGAACAGATCTTCGAGGACATCCTGCAAGGCACCGCCGACGAGGCCGATATCGACCTCTATATCCCCGTGCGGCCCGGCGATTACATCCTGCCGGACATGCCCCTGGCTTACCTGACCGGCGAGGTGTCGGACGAGGTGGCCGACAGCCTGCGCGGCGGCTTTCGCATCACCGCCAACCGGATGTTCGAACAGGATCCGCGCCTGGCCGTTATCGTCATGACCGAGGTCGCCTCGCGCGCGCTGTCGCCCGGCATCAACGACCCCCAGACGGCCATCGACGTGGTGCATCGGCTGAGCGCGGTGCTGATGCTTTGCGCCCCCGACTTGGCCGCCAAGGACGCCGAAATCGTCAATCCCAGGCTGCACATGGTGCCGACCGACCCCGATGCCTTCTTCCGCGCCACCTTCGATGTCATTGCCCGCGACGGGGGCGACAAGGCGGAAATCGCGGCGGCCATTCGGGGGGCGCTGGACCGGCTGGAGGGCTACGCAGACACCCGTGTCAGAGAGGCCGCCCGGGATTGCCGAGCCCGGCTAGACCTGGACTAGGCCGCCGCGTCCTCGTCTGCGTTGGCAAAGCGCGCCTGGGCCTCGGCCACGGCGCATTCATTGGCCACGGCCCAGGTGGTCAGGCCAAGAAGGGGCTCCAGCAGGGTCTGGCCAAGCTCTGTCAGCCCGTAATCCACCCGCGGCGGGATCGAGGGCGTGACCACCCGTTCCACCAGCCCGTTGCGCTCCAGCTCGCGCAGGCAGGCGGTCAGCGATTTCTGGGTTACCCCGCCCACCGACCGGCGCAAGTCGGAAAACCGGCGGGGCCCCTGGGACAGGTGCAGCACGACAATGACCGACCATTTGCTGCCGATGGTCTGCAACAGGTTGCGCACGGCGGGGCAGCGGGGGTCTCCGTGACGGGGAAGTGGTTTCATCGAGGATACCTCGGTTTCGGGAACGTGCCGTCTTGTGGCGCGTTGGTGGTACGTTATCTAGGTGTCAGTATCAAATGGATACCACGGTTTCCCGGCGCAACCAAGCTGCGCCAACCGCAGGACCAGGTGACAAGCCGGCGACGCCGGGGCGGGGAGAGGAGGGACCCGTCCAGGCCCGCCAAGAAGACGAACGAACGACAGGACCAGGAGAATACACCATGTCCCTCAAGCTGAAAATCATCACCGGATCGACCCGCCCCGGCCGCATGGGCCCCATCGTTGCCAATTGGGTGGCCGAAGCTGCCGCCAAGCACGCCGGCTTCGACGCCGAACTGGTCGACATCGCCGATCTGAACCTGCCGCTGCTGGATGAACCCAACCACCCGGCCGCCCAGCAGTACGAACACGAGCACACGAAGAAATGGTCGGCCATCATCGACGATGCCGATGCCTTCATCTTCGTGACCCCCGAATACGACAGCTTCCCCTCGGCCGCGCTGGTCAATGCTCTGCAGCTGCTGGTCAAGGAATGGGCCTACAAGCCCGCCGGCACCGTCAGCTATGGCGGCATCTCGGGCGGCCTGCGCTCGGCCCAGGAACTGCGCCAACTGATCGGCAACCTGAACATGGTCGCCCTGAATGGCGTCGTGCCGGTGCCGTTCCACTGGGAAAAGATCGAAGACGGCAAGCTGGTCGCCAACGAGCCCATGGAGCAGGGCCTGGCCGGCATGCTGGACGAACTGGTCAAGTGGGGCGAAACGCTTAAGCCGATGCATTCGGCCGACGTGGCCGCGGCAGCCTGATCGCCTGGGCGGAACGCCACAGCTGAACACAGTGCGGTTCGGCGAAAAACGACAGGGCGTGTCGGGATCGGACGATCCCGGCGCGCTGCAATTGGCAAGTCTTCATGGGCAGGCAGAAGGATGCTCTCATGAAGACCCATGCCCAGGCCGTCGTGATCGGCGGCGGATTGATCGGCTGTTCGATCCTGTACCACCTGGCCAAGGCCGGCTGGCCCGACGTGGTGCTGCTGGAACGGGACGAGCTGACCTCGGGGTCGACCTGGCACGCGGCCGCCAACATCCACGGGCTGCATGACAACACCAATATCTCGCGGCTGCAGCACTACACGATGAACCTCTACAAGCAGCTGGAGGCCGAGACCGGCCAGGGCTGCGGAGTGTTCCAGTCGGGCTCGTTGTACCTGGCCCAGACCGAGGCCCGCGAACACCAGCTGCGCCTGCAGGCCGCCAAGGCCAAGCTTTACGGCATGAACTTCCACGAGATCTCGCGCGACGAGGCCGAGCGCCTGCACCCGCTGGTCGATTTCGAGGGCATCCGCTGCATCATGTACGAACCCGACGGGGGCAACGTGGATCCCTCGGGGGTCACCCAGGCCTATGCCGCCGGGGCCCGCCAGATGGGGGCCGAGATCCACCGCTTCACCCCCGTGACCGCAACCGAGCCCCAGCCCGACGGCAGCTGGATCGTGCGCACGCCCAAGGGCGACATCGCGACCGGTTGGGTGGTCAATGCGGCCGGCCTCTGGGGGCGCGAAGTGGCGGCGATGGCCGGGATCACACTGCCGCTGCAACCGACCGAGCACCAGTATTTCGTCACCGAAACCATCCCCAAGATCGCCGCTCTGGACAGGCGCTTACCCTCGGTCGCGGACCGCGATGGCGAGTATTACCTGCGCCAGGAAGGGCAGGGGCTGCTGATCGGGGCCTATGAACGGGACGTGCGCCTGTGGGCGGTCGACGGCACGCCCCCGGGCTTTGGCCATGAGCTTTTCGCAGATGACCTCGAACGCATCGAGGACAACATGATGCGCGCCATATCCCGCGTGCCCACCGCCGGCGAGGCCGGCATCAAACGGGTGATCAACGGGCCGATGATCTGGTCTCCGGACAGCAACGTGCTGTTCGGCCCGGTGCCCGAGTTGACGAACTACTTCTGCTGCAACGGCATCATCCCGGGCTTTTCCCAATCGGGCGGCATGGGCCTGATGGCCGCCCAGTGGATCACCGAGGGCGAGATGCAGTACGACATGTTCGCCTGGGACATGGCCCGCTTCGGCGATTGGGCCACGCCCGCCTTTACCCGCGCCCGCGTGGCGGACCAATACGCCCACCGCTTCGCCATCCATTTCCCGAACGAGGAACGCAGCGCCGGCCGTCCCGCCCGGACGCGTCCCATATATGAGACACAACTGGCCATGGGCGCCGTCATGGGCCTGAACGCGGGCTGGGAACACCCGCTGTGGTTCGCCGATGAACCCGGCACCCAGGACACCAATGGCTTCACCCGGCAGAACTGGCACGCCCCGGTCGGCGCCGAATGCCGCATGCTGCGTGACAAGGCGGGCATCATCGACATTTCGAACTTTGCCACCTACGCGGTCGAGGGCCCGGGCGCCGAAGACTGGCTGAACGCGCTTTTCGCCAACACCATGCCCGCCACCCCGGGCCGCTGCTGCCTGACGCCCCTGATCGGCAAGCGCGGGGGCATCGCGGGCGATTTCACCGTCGCCCACCTGGCCGAGGACCGCTTCCTGGTCGTCGGCTCCGGCCTGGCCGAGCGCTACCACCAGCGCTTCTTCAAACAGGTGCCCCTGCCCACGGGCACCACCTTCCGGTCCACCACCGCCGCCACCTGCGGCTTCAACGTGGCGGGCCCGCTGGCGCGCGACCTGCTGCAGCCCCTGACCGACACCTCGCTCGCAACTGCCGATTTCCCCTTCTTCCGCGTTCAGGAGATCACCGTCGCGGACATCGCCTGCACGGCCATCCGGGTTTCCTTCACCGGCGACCTGGGATGGGAGCTGCATTGCGCCGAAGCCGACCAGCCCGCCCTGTACGCCGCCCTGCTGGACGCCGCCGCCCCCCTGGGCGCGGGCCCCGTGGGCAGCCGGGCCCTGATGTCCCTGCGCGTCGAGAAAGGCTATGGGTCCTGGGGCCGCGATTACTCGCCCGAATACTGGCCGCAAGAGGTCGGCCTGCACGGGCTGGTCAAGCTCGACAAGCCTTTCCTCAACCGCGATGCAGCTGCTCAGGTCATGGCCCGGCCCGCCCGCGAGCGCATGGTCATACTGCACCTGGACCGCGCCGCGACCGAGGCCAGCCAGGCCGATGCCACGGGCGGCGAGCCGGTCTTTTACCAGGGGCAGGGGATCGGCCGGGTGTCCTCGGGCGCATACGGGCACGGGGTCGATGCCTCGCTGGCGCTGGCCTTCCTGAAAGACGATCTGGTCCCTGGCACGCAGGTCGATGTCATGGTCCTGGGCCAGCCCCATCCCGCGACGATCCTGGCCGAGCCACCCTTCGATCCGACCGGCGTGCGCCTGCGAGCGTGACCTTGCCTGCCTCATTTTAAGGCATATTTGAGCGAAACCGCGCGAGAGGCGGACCCAACCTCACGATGATCTTGAGCGACCCGCCGTCATCCTGTAGGGACCTCCATTCAGGGGAAATGGGTACGAATTTTGATTACTGATTTTTTGAACGGCTTCATCACGCCGATGTTGCGGCGTCCGGCCCAGTTCCAGGTGGCCGCCCTGTGCTACCGTATCGTGGACGGAGCGCCGCAGGTCCTGTTGATCACCTCCCGTGAAACCCGCCGCTGGGTGCTGCCCAAGGGCTGGCCGATGGCCGGTCTGGATGCCGCTGGTGCAGCGATCCAGGAGGCCTGGGAAGAGGCCGGGGTCCGCCCCTGCAACGCGGCTGCCCCGCGGCGCTTAGGCCAATACCGCTACACCAAGATCCTCAAGGGTGGCATGCCCGCCCTGACCGATGTCGATGTCTTTGCCGTCCCGGTCAAGACGGTGCACGACACCTACCCCGAAGTCGGCCAGCGCGACCGGCTCTGGACCTCTCCGGCCGATGCCGCGGACAAGGTCGATGAGCTGGGGCTGAAAGACCTGCTGCACGCGCTGCCCGAGCGCCTGGCAACCCCCGCCGCCGCCTGAGGTCCTTGATCGGCGGGCGGGTCATGGACCCGTCACACTGGCCTGTTTGTCTGGCTGGATGGGGATGAAACTCAACGGAGGCCTGCATGCCAGACCGCGCCCCCGACCGGTGGCAGACGCTTGACCGCGACCTGAACCGCATGGCCCGGCTGGAAGCCGCCGGGATGCACGTGGCGCGGCCGCTGGTCGGTGTCGGCCTGTCGCTGGTCTTCGTGACGCTGGCGGCCCTGGTCGCCGGGGTGCTGGCCGGCGGGGCCTCCCATAGCCTGATCGTCATCGTCGCCGCCGCCTTTGGGGCCTACATGGCGCTGAACATCGGGGCCAACGACGTGGCCAACAACATGGGGCCGGCGGTCGGAGCCCGGGCCCTGTCGATGCTGGGGGCGATCACCATCGCCGCCGTCTGCGAAAGCCTCGGAGCGCTCCTGGCGGGGCGTGACGTGGTGACGACCATCTCGGCCGGCCTGGTCGATCCGGCGGCCTTCGATGACAGCCGCATCCTGGTGCGGGTGATGCTGGCGGCCCTGCTGTCGGCCGCGGTCTGGGTCAACATCGCCACCTGGATCGGCGCGCCGGTGTCGACCACCCATGCCGTCGTGGGGGGCGTGCTGGGCGCGGGGCTGGCCGCGGCCGGGCTGTCGTCTCTCAGCTGGCCGACGATCGGTGCCGTGGCCGTCGGCTGGGTCGTGTCGCCGGTGATGGGCGGGCTGGTGGCGGCGGGCATCCTGGCCTTCATCAAGTGGCGCGTGATCGACGTGGACGACAAGATCGCCGCCGCCCGCACCTGGGTGCCCGTCCTGATCGGCGTGATGGCCGCGGCCTTCGCGGCCTACCTGTCGATGAAGGCCCTGGCGCATGTCGTGCCCATCGGCCTCGGCCAGGCGCTGCTGATAGGGGCAGGGACGGGCGTGGTCCTGTGGCGGCTTTCGGTGCCCGTCATCCGCCGCCGGTCCGAGGGGCTGGAGAACCGCAACCGCTCGCTCAAGGTGCTGTTCCGGCCGCCCCTGGTGGTATCGGCCGCCCTGCTGTCCTTTGCCCATGGGGCCAACGACGTCGCCAACGCGGTGGGCCCCCTGGCCGCGGTGGTCAATGCCCAGGCCACGGCAAAGCTGGGCCCCGAGGTGCCGATGCCCTTCTGGGTCATGCTGATCGGCGCCCTGGGTATCTCGATGGGGCTGGTGCTGTTCGGTCCCCGGCTGATTGCCATGGTCGGCAGCCAGATCACCAAGCTGAACCCGATGCGCGCCTATTGCGTCGCCCTGTCGGCCGCCGTCACGGTCATCGCGGCCTCGGCGCTGGGGCTGCCTGTCAGCTCGACCCACATCGCGGTGGGCAGCGTCTTCGGCGTGGGCTTCTTCCGGGAATGGTACACCGAACGCCGTGCCCGCGCCGGACGTGCCACGGCGCGCCCCCTGCCGGTGCAAGAGCGCGCCCGGCGCAAACTGGTCCGCCGCTCGCATTTCCTGACCGTGCTCGCCGCCTGGCTGATCACCGCCCCCGCCGCCGCCCTGATCTCGGCCCTCAGCGTCCGGATCCTGCAGCTTCTGGGCATCTGAACGCCCACAACTCCAAACAAGGCGCTCCCGCCCCCCGAGCCACCGCGGCCAACGCCGCGCCACCCCGGGCGTTGGGCATGGCAGCGCCCCCTTCGGGCGCGCTGCGGTCGCACGGGCCCCAGGCCTTTCGTCCAGCACCCAACCAAGCTCCCGCCGCCGGGACAACAGCAGACGCCCCATCTTCATCTTTGCAAAAATACGCACATCCGACGGCAGCCAAAGGCACCCACCCCACCAAAAGGGCACAGCCGCTCCATGGCCCCCTTACAAAGGCCGGATCTTCAGCTGCGTCACCCGGTTGCCCTCCCGCCCCGTCACCTCGAACCGGAACCCGTGGAAGGAAAATACCTGGCCCACCACCGGGATCGTCTGCGCCTCGTGGATCACCAGCCCGGCCACCGTATTGGCCTCTTCGTCCGGCAGCACCCAATCCGTCGCCCGGTTCAGATCGCGGATCGTCATCGCCCCGTCGATCAGGAACTGGCCGTCTTCCGCCCGGTCGATCTGCGCCTCCACCTCGGTGTCGAACTCGTCGGTGATCTCGCCGACGATCTCTTCCAGGATGTCCTCCAGCGTGATCAGCCCCCGGAGCGAGCCATATTCGTCGACCACCAGGGCAAAATGCGTCCGCAACCGCAGGAACTCCCGCATCTGGTCGTCCAGCGTCGTCGTCTCGGGCACGAAATAGGGCGGCGTCGCCACCGCCGTCACGTCGAAATCCGACAACTGCCCCCGGTCGCCATCGGGCCCGCCGATCAGCGCGTACATCGCCCGGCTCAGGTCCTTGGCATGGATCACCCCGATGATGTTCTCCTGCTCGTCGCGGAACACCGGCAACCGGGTGTGAGGGCTCTTCAAAGCCTGCTCCAGGATCGCCTCGGGCGCATCGGCCGCATCGATCATCTCGATCCCCGAGCGATGCAGCATGATCTCTTCGACGAACCGCTCGCCCAGGTCCAAAGCGCCCAGGATCCGGTCGCGGTCCTCCTTTTCCACCACCCCCTCGGAATGGCCCAGGTGCAGCGCCCCGGCGATTTCCTCGCGCACCGCCAGCACGTGGCTGTCGGGATCGATCCGCACGCCGAACACCCGCAGCACCCCGCGCACCAGCAGCCGCACGGCCTGCACCACGGGCGAGAACACCAGGATCACCAGCCGGATCACCGGAGCCACTGCCGCCGCCGCCTTTTCGGCATTGGTGATCGCATAGGTCTTGGGCAGCACCTCGGCGAAGATCAGCACCATCAGCGTCATTACCAGCGTGGCCAGCGCCACCCCGCCTTCGCCGAACAGCCGCGTAAACAGGGCCGTCACCAGCGACGTCGCCAGGATATTGACCAGATTGTTGCCCAGCAGGACCGACCCGATCAGCCGCTCGTTGTCCTCGGTGATGTCCAGGGCAGCTTGCGCGCCCTTCGATCCCTTGTCGGCCTGGCTGCGCAACTTGCCCCGCGACGCCGCCGTCAGCGCGGTTTCGGATCCCGAAAAAAAGGCCGAAAAGACCAGCAGCAGAAGAATGCCGCCGGTGGTCAGCCAGAAAGCGGTGTCCAGCACCGAGTTACCTGTCTCCATTGTCCCGATTTTCTTGTTTCACCGGCTGGTTATGGGCATCCGCGCAGCCCGGATCAAGCCTTGGCATCGACGTCACGCGCCAGGGGGTGATGTTCCAGCACCAGCTCTTTCAGCCGCTCGTCCAGCACATGGGTGTAGATTTCCGTCGTCGCCACGTCGGCATGGCCCAGCAAGGTCTGGATCGACCGCAGATCGGCCCCGTTGGCCAACAGGTGCGTGGCAAAGGCATGGCGCAGCGTATGGGGCGTGACCTTGGCCGGGCTGACCCCGGCGGCCACGGCGATTTCCTTGATCAGAAGGTAGAACCTGTGGCGGGTCAGGTAGCCCTCTTTCGAGCGCGACGGGAACAGGAAGGGCGAGGCCGCCAGCCCCTTGGCCCGGCCCGCGTCCTGGGCCGCATCGCGCGCCGTCAGCCAATCGCGCAAGGCGGTCCGGGCCGGCCCCGACAGGGGCACCATGCGTTCCTTGTTGCCCTTGCCCCGGATCAGCAGCATCCGCGGATCGCCCCGCGTGGCGCTGACCGGCAGCGACACCAGCTCGCTCACCCGCATGCCCGTCGCGTAAAGCAGCTCCATCAGGCAGGTGTTGCGCAGACGGTCAGCCTCGGTCCGCCCGGCGGAGCGCGCCGCCCCCAGCAACCGGTCGACCTCGTCGACCTCCAGCGTCTTGGGCAGCTTCTTGTCCTTCCCGGGCCCCCGGATGCGGATCGCCGGGTTGTCGGCGCGCCAGCCTTCCTCGAAGGCGAACCGGTACAATTGCCGGATCGCCGACAGCCGCCGCGCCCGGGTCGCCTTGGACAGGCCCTGGGCATCGCAGCCGACCAGGTAATCCTCGATGTCATGGCGCTCGGCCCGGGCGAAATCCAGGTCGCGCCCGGCCATCCATTCGCTGACGTCGCGCAGGTCGCGGGCATAGGCCAGCTGGGTGTTCGTCGCGGCCCCCATCTCGGCCGCCTGGGCATCCAGGAACGTCGAAATCCACAGCATCTGGGTGGCAGGCGCAGACATCAGCGGCGCGGCTCCAGCAGGACCAGTTGCAGCGAGGCGCGCCGGGCGGTGTCCTCCAGTCCGATCGCCCGGAAGGCGGCCAGCGCGTGGGTCAGCGCCTCGGGGTTGCCGTCGCTGCCCTGGCCAAAGAGGGCAATGGCCCGCAGGATGAACTCTCCAAGCGCGTCCTTGTCGTGCAGTTCGGTCAATTGGCGCGGCAAACCCGCATCCTCGGCAAAACCCGCGGCGATGGCCTTCCACAGGTCCGGATCAGAGGGACCGGCGGTGGGCACCCCCTGGGCGATCCCGGCCAGGAAGGCCGCCTCGGGGCCAGAGCGGGCCGGCCCTTCGCGTGAGGCGCGTTCGTACTGGTCCGACAACAGCCGGATGCGCCAGGCCAGGTCCTGGGCCGAAACACTGTCGGGCGGATGCACCGCCAGCTCTCCGGCAAAGAGCGTGGCAAAAGTCACCTCGGTGCCCGCCGCGCGCATGGCATCCCAGGCCGGCCGCAGGGCCTTGGCCACCGCCGCGCCGCTGCCCGTGGCCAGGGCGGTTTCAAACCGTTGCACCGCCTGCACGCGGTCCCAGACCCCGCCCGAGGCCGCCGGTTCGCGTTCGGTATAGATGCCCAGAAACCGGTTCGCCCCCAGCGCTCCGGTGCGGGCCAGCCGTTCGGCGGCCTCCAGCTGGGCCTTCCAGCCGGCCACGTCGCGCAGGTCGGCATGGGCAAAGGCGCGGGGCAGGGAATGGGTGGGCAGGCGTTCCCCGATGGCCTCGTACAGGCGAAAGTCCAGCGGATCGACCGCAATGGGCGGGGTCAGCGGCCCGCCCAGCCCGTCGGGGTCTTCGCTGTCGTCGAAATCCCCGTGAAGGAAGCGTTCCAGAAGGGCGGCGCGCGGGTCGTGCACCTCGCCCAGGGCCATCGCCCCGTCCAGCATCAGGGCGGCGGCGGGCCAGTCTCCGCGCCGGGCGCTGCAATAGATCCGCTGGGCGTAATCCTCGGCCAGGTGCGGGCTGGCCGCCAGGGTCGCGCAGGCGGCGTTTTCGGTGCCGGTCAGCAGGGTGGCGTCGAACCAGCGGCGGAACAGCTCGGGCGAGCGGCTGGGACCGGCCCGCCGGGCCAGCGCCTCGGCCGGTTCCACAGCACCCAGGTCCATCAGCCGGTCCAGCATCGCCAGGGTCAGTTCGGTGTCGCCCAGAGGGCCAGAGCGGTCGGCAGGCGGCTGCGCCTCGGCCAGCAGCAGGGTATAAAGCACCGATTGCATCGCCTGGCTTTGCAGGACAGGCACCGTCCGCACCAGCCGGGCCAGGGTCACCACCCGGCTGTTCTGCCACAGGGTGGCGGGCAGGCCGGTCACCGTCGCCGGCACCAGTCCGAAGGCAACCGGCGTCGCATCCAGCGGCGTGACGACGATTTCGGGGGCCGAGATTCCTTCGGTCACCGGTGGTTCCACCCGGTCGGGCAGCGTCGAGAACGGGGTCGGAACGGCGGTCGGCGCCAGACCCTGGGGCAGGGCGGCCGGCGCCACCTGCGGCGGGTTCCGGCGCAACCAGTCGATGGCGGTCAGCGGTTCCTGCGCGGCGCCCGGAGCCCCCAAGGCCGCAAGCACGGCACCGATCAGCGTCGTCGTCGCACCGGCCACGCGCCGGGTCCCGTTTGGACCGCGGGGCTCATGCCCCCGTATCTGACCGCCGGGCCTATTCCACATCCAGCGCCACCGGCTCGCGCACCTCGTCCTGAGGGGCCGAGAAATCGGCGCCGAAGAACGGCCCGAGATAGGCGTAGACCGTCAACGCGGCAAATCCCAGCAGCACCAGGATGACGAGGAATTTGAATAGACGGCCCATGGGTGTCCTTATGCCTGCCTTCGTGTCTTTTTCGGCAAACTATAACTGGCCTTTCGAACAAGTTCACGTCATTGAAGGGCAATGAGCGGAAATGAGCACGCAAATGTGTCAAACGGGCAGCCGAAGGGCAGGGGAAGGTTGAAGAAAACTGTCGTCATGGTGGGGATGATGGGGGCCGGCAAGACCGCCGTGGGCAAGGCGCTCGCGCAGCGGTTGGGCGTGGCCTTTGCCGATAGCGACGCCGAAATCGAGGCCGCGGCCAACATGTCGATCCCCGAAATCTTCGCACGCGACGGCGAGGCCTTCTTCCGCCGCAAGGAAGCCCAGGTCATCAGCCGCCTGCTGTCGGACCGCTCGGGCATCCTGTCGACCGGCGGCGGGGCTTTCCTGGCCGAAAGCAACCGCAAGATGATCTCGGAACGGGGCGTGTCGGTCTGGCTGGACGCCGACCTCGACACCCTGTGGAACCGGGTCCGCCACAAGGACAGCCGCCCGCTGCTGCGCACCCCCGATCCGCGCGGCGCCCTGACCAGGCTCTACAACCAGCGCGTGCCGATCTACGCCCTGGCCGACATCGCGGTGAAATCCGACGGACATACCTCGGTCGAGGCCATGGCCGACCGCGTGGTCGACGCCCTGGCCCTGCGCCCCGACGTGCTGGAAAACGCCTGATCATCCCACCTGACCCCACCAAGACATCCGAGGCCCCGATGCAGCAAACCGTCCATGTCCCGCTTGGCGACCGCGCCTATGACGTGCGCATCGGCCCCGGCCTGCTGTCCGACGCGGGCACCCTGATCGCGCCCCTGCTGCACCGGCCCCGCGTGGCCATCCTCACCGACGACACCGTCGCCACCCACCACCTTGTGCCGCTGCAGGACGCCCTGCGCGCCGCCGGCATCGACAGCACCGCCCTGACCCTGCCCGCCGGCGAGGCCACCAAAAGCTGGCCGCACCTGACCCGCACCGTCGAATGGATGCTGTCGGAAAAGATCGAACGCCGGGACATCCTCATCGCGCTCGGCGGGGGCGTGATCGGAGACCTGGGCGGCTTTGCCGCCGCCATCCTGCGCCGGGGCATCCGCTTCGTGCAGATCCCGACCTCGCTGCTGGCCCAGGTCGACAGCTCGGTCGGCGGCAAGACCGGCATCAACACGCCCCACGGCAAGAACCTGGTCGGCGCCTTCCACCAGCCCGCGCTGGTGCTGGCCGACACCGATGTGCTGGCCACGCTGACCCCCCGCGATTTCCTGGCCGGCTACGGCGAGGTCGTCAAATACGGCCTGCTGGGCGATGCCGACTTCTTCGCCTGGCTGGAAATCAACGGCCCGGCCCTGGCCCGGGGCGACACCGCCGCAAGGGTCGAGGCCGTCGCCCGCTCGGTCCAGATGAAGGCCGACATCGTCGTGCGCGACGAAACCGAGCAGGGAGACCGGGCGCTGCTGAACCTCGGCCATACCTTCGGCCACGCCCTGGAATCCGCCACCGGCTATTCCGACCGGCTGCTGCACGGCGAAGGCGTGGCCATCGGCTGTGCCCTGGCCTTCGAGCTCTCCGCCCGCCTTGGCCTTTGCGCCCAGGAAGACCCCAGCCGCGTCCGAGCCCACCTTGCGGACATGGACATGAAGGCCCGCCTGTCCGACATCCCCGGAGACCTCCCCGACGCCGACGCCCTGCTGGACCTGATGGGCCAGGACAAGAAGGTCATTGACGGCCAGCTGCGCTTCATCCTGGCCCGGGGAATCGGCGAAAGCTTCGTGACCTCGGACGTCCCGCGGGACGCCGTGCGGGAATTGCTGGCCGACCATCTCGCATAGCGCGACTGAGCGACTTATTGCTAATTGAAAATTATGGCCCGGAATTTTCCGGGCCGTTTTTTATTGACTCATTATTTCGGATTCTGAATAGATACTTACACCGCATCAAATTGAATTAAGGTGGGGCAACGGACCGCAAATATTGATCACATCAAATGGAGAGCGATATGGCAAAGATCTCTTGGCCAAGCCAGGAAGGCGCGAGATTTTGCGCGATGCAGCCAACGGTCAGCGACGTTGGGTTGTTGATTTCTTCCGTCAGGGTATTTGGGCATCCCCATACCGTTCGGAACACTATCCTGGGCGATAGCAATCAGGCAAACAATTCGGTCGATATATCGCATTTTTCCGAAGTGATTCTCAAGTCGAAGCCGCCGAAATTCAGCGTTATCGAAGTTGAAATCGAGAACAAGCAAAGCGGCGCCTATCCTCTTCTTCTGTCTTTTGAATTCGATGAAAACCCTTCCAAACTGAACAAGACGTTCGAATTCGAAGCGGCCCCGTCTGGTTTCTCCACACAGTTCATCTACGTCTCTGAAATCGTCTAGGGGGGACGTGATGAAACATCCCCTTCCCGTCACATGTCTCTGCCTGGCGATTGTCGCCGGGACAGGCAGAGCCCAGGAGAAGCCGGCAGAGCCCATCGTTGTATTGGGCGAGGAAATCACCGAGGAACAATTGGAAGGGCTCCTGGACCTCGGAACGCCATCTTCGCCGTTGTTCACCTTGTTGGGCGGGTCGCCAGAGTCGGTCTTCACGCCAAAAACATCCCGAGAGCTCAGCTTTGCCTTGTTGCCGCAGGCGATCAATGCATTCGGTGAAAACCAGATGTCTATCGGGGTCGAATACAACCCCGGGCTGGCGCAACTGAGCAAAAAAGGCGACTACATCAACCTTGCAGATTACCAGGATGCAGCCGGGCAGCAGACCCTGTTTCTCAGCCGGTTCACGCTGTCGGCGGCAGCAATTCGAACGGCGGGGGATGATGCCGTCGGCCAATATGGCCTGGGCCTGACCTACAATTGGGACGCCAAATCCCTTTTGAATAATTACCGGGCCTATGGCGCGTGTATCGATCAAGCCAAGGAAGCGTTGCCAGACCACATAACCGGGTCGAATGAGTTAAGCACAGCGATCAACAAGGTAATCGCCGACTCAGGGATTTTTCCAACTGATCCGACGGCTCCGGGTTTCGAAGAACAACTGGAAAAAGTCGCGGCTGTTAAAACGGCCCTCAGAAACGCGATACAGGCAACCATCCCTTTTGACAGGGACAAGGTTGCCGGCATTCTTAGGGACAACGGCGCGGTAGGTGATGTGACGCCGTATGTCGACCGGTTGGAAAAGGTTCATGCAAGTGTTTCCTCCAAATATGGAGACGCGAGCGGTGTGGTGAAGCAAATCGCCGACCAATGTAATTTGACCTATACCGCATGGAACCGCGAAGTCTTTTCCGTGGGGCTGGCAGCCTATTATTCCGATGTCGCGAACGGAGACGACACGTTCGGTGCCGGTGTCTGGGCGTCTTATGCCCATCCACTTGGGCCGAAAGCTCAGGTCATTGGAAGTGTCCGATGGGCCGACAACCTGATGGATCCGGAAAACAAGGGGCCGGCGGGCACCATCGAGCCGGCCGATATGTGGGGCGCGGGATTGCGGTTGATGTACCAGTTCTCGGGACCTGACACGCCAAGCCCCGATTACAGCAAGGTGACGCGCGGATTTGTCGAAGCCGGCTATTTCGATGAAACCATCGGCGACGTGTCCGACGATTATTGGCAGGCCGCGATCGGGGCAGAGATCGGCCTGGGCAATGGCACCTTCCTTCAATTCCTGGTCGGCAACACCTTCGGCAGCGACCGCGACAGGGGGTCGTACCTGAGCGCTCAATTCAAGTGGTAAACCCGCGCGACGATACCCAATAGAAAACCCGCCGGGATCCTCCGGCGGGTTTTGCATGTCACGCGCTCGCGCGTCTCAGAACGGGATTTCGTCGTCCAGGTCGTTGGCAATCGGGCCCCGGCCGCCGCCGCCGGACGAGCCTCCGCCAAAACGGTCATCGGACGCGCCCCCGCCGTAACGGTCATCCGACGGGCCGCTGTCATAGCCGCCACCGCCGCCGCCGTAGGACCCGCCGCTGCCCCCGCCGTAGCCACCGCCACCGCCGCCTTCACCACGGCCGTCCAGCAGGGTCAGCTCTCCGCGGTAGGGGCGCAGCACGACCTCGGTCGAATAGCGGTCCTGGCCCGACTGGTCCTGCCACTTGCGCGTCTCCAGCTGGCCCTCCAGGTACACTTTCGAGCCCTTGCGCAGGTATTGCTCGGCAATGCGCGCCAGCGGTTCCGAGAAGATGGCCACCGAGTGCCATTCCGTCCGCTCGCGCCGCTCGCCGGTGTTGCGGTCCTTCCAGTTCTCGGACGTGGCGATGCGCAGGTTGCACACCTTGCCGCCGTTCTGGAAGGTGCGCACCTCGGGATCCCGGCCCAGGTTGCCCACGAGGATCACTTTGTTGACTGAACCGGCCATGGCGTGTCGTCCTTTCAAGCCTCTGGCGCATCGCGGAATCGGATGCGCGGAATTTCACGCCAGATTACACATCCCTCCCGCCGCTTGAAACCACATAGCCGTGGACAAGTGGCCATTCACGCGGCCCATTCTTTCGGCCCGTGGACCTTGCCAGGTCTTACGCCCGTCACCGGCCCGGCCACACGGCCGATCACTATGGCCACAGGGCGCGCGCAAAGCGGCGCTGCTCTCTGGCGCGATGGCCTGAAATCGGTATAGTGCCGGCCATCGAGCAGGGTGAATGCAATGTTAAGTAAAGTCGTGTGTGTGGCCGCTCGGGCCAGTGCCATGGTATTGGCCGCCTCTGTCGTGGGCGGTGTCGCGGGATCGCCGGCCGGGGCCGAGACGATCTTTTCCACCAAGACCCGCAAGGCCATCTTCGAAAACCAGGCGCGCGTGCTGGATACCCGGGGGGCCTCTCAATATGCCCATTCGGTGCGGCTGAAACCCGACACGATTATCTCGTCCGGGTCCGGGCCTCGGCCCTACACGGGCAGCTACCGGGGCGAATATTACGACCTGGCCCTGGCTGCCGCCCGCCGTCATGGCATTCCCGAGGCGATCTTCCTGAACCTGGTCCAGCAGGAATCCGCGTGGAATGCCCAGGCCTTGTCCCACAAGGGCGCGATCGGCCTGGCCCAGCTGATGCCCGGAACGGCCAAGCAGCTGCGCGTCGATCCGCATAATCCCAGTGAAAACCTCGACGGCGGCGCCCGCTACCTGGCCCGCCAGTACCGCAAGTTCGGCAACTGGAAACTGGCCCTGGCCGCCTATAATGCCGGGCCGAAGGCGGTGAAGAAGCACAAGGGCATCCCGCCCTACGAGGAAACCAAGAATTACGTGCAGCGGATCTGGGGCAGCTGACGCGTCCACCCGCCGCTGACGGTCCGCCCGCACACCGCGCTGGCCGCGATTAGGTCGAAAACCGGACAAATCACCCAGGTCCCCCCGGCCGGCATTAACGATTCGGCAAGGCGGGCAGGGTACCCCGACCCCTGGATGGGTTTCATAACTTTGGGGTGGTTCGAAATGTCTCGTTTCGCAATGTGGCTCGGCTGTGCCGGGCTGTCGATCGTCTTGGCGGCGGTTTCGGTCCAGGCGGCCGAAGTTGCCCCGGACCTCAAGCGCAAGATCAATATCGCCGGCAAGCAGCGCATGCTGTCGCAGCGCATGGCCCGGGCGGCCTGCCTGGCCTCGCAAGGGGTGATGGTCGCCAAGCAGAACCAGATCTGGGAAGAGGCCAACGCCGCCTTTGCCAAGGCTCTGGCCGGGCTGCGCAGCGGCGACGAAGACCTCATGATCCGGACCGAGGCCCATCCACAGGTGCTCGAGGCGCTGAGCTCGGTCGACCGGGTCTGGCCCGGCTACGCCGCTTCGCTGGACCGGGCGCGCGGGGATGTGGCCTCGCTGCCCGAGGTCGCCATGCGCTCGCTGTCGGTGCTGAAGGCCGCCAATGACGTGGTCGTGGCCCTGGAAGGGTCGACTGACGGCACCGGTGTCAGCCAGGAGCTGGCCCGCCTGATCAACGTGGCCGGCCGTCAGCGCATGCTGACCCAGCGCGCCGCCAAGGAATATTGCCTGATCGCCGCCGGGATCGAGCCCGAGATGCAGCGCGAGGCCCTGGCCGCCACCGTGGCCCTGTTCGACCGCTCGCTGGAGGGCCTGCGTAGGGGCGATGACGAGATGGGGTTGCTGGCCGCGCCGGACGAGGTGATCGAGATGCAATTGGAATACGTGGCCGACCTGTGGACACCGCTGCGCGCCCAGTTCCAGAAGGCCATCGACGGTCTGCCCCCGTCGCCCACCGGGCTGGGCATGGTGGCGGCCAATATCGACAGCGTGCTCAGCGCGGCCAACGAAGCCGTCTGGCTGTACGAAAACTTCTGACACCCTCGGGGCGCGCGCGGCTCCGGCGGCGTTGGGGACACCTGTGACACCTGATGGCGGCGGCGGACAGGGCTGCCGCCTTGAAGGCGCAGGCGGGCCAACCCCTGCGCGATTTACCGATGGCGCACCCGCCCCGGCTTCGCTAGGGCAAGGTCATGCGCCTGACCTGTCCTCCGCTTGTGCTTGTCCTGCTTCTCTGGTGCGCCGGTCTGGGCGCGGCGGGGCAATTCGCCAAGATTGCCGTGCCCTTCGGTGCTGTCGGCGCGGCCTATGGCGGCGCGCCCGAGGTGCTTGGTTGGCTGCTGTCGATCATCAGCCTGGCGGGGGCTTTGTTCGGGGCTTTGGCCGGGGCGGTGGTTGGCCGTCTGAACCAGTCCCGGCTGCTGGTGGGCGCGCTGTGCGTGGGTGGGGCCTGTTCGCTATGGCAGTCGCTGCTGCCCGATCTGCCGGTCTTCCTGCTGAGCCGGGTGATCGAGGGCCTGTCGCACCTGGTCATCGTCATTGCCGCGCCGACGTTGATCGCGGGCATCTGTCCGCCGCGCCACCTGGGCCTTGCCATGGCCCTGTGGTCGACCTTCATGGGGCTGACTTTCACGCTTTATGCCCTGGTGGGCCTGCCGTTCGTGGATGGCTTCGGGATCGGCGCGCTGCTGGCCGGGCACGGCGGGTACATGCTGGTCATGGCGGCAGTGCTGGCCTTGGTTCTGCCGGTCAGTCAAGGGCAGGGCGATCGTGCTGCAGCAGGCGACCTGCGTCTGGGCCCGCTGCTGGCCGACCTGGGAACGGCCTGCCGGTCGCCGTGGATTGCCGCACCGGGGGTGGGCTGGCTGTTTTACACGCTGACATTCGTGGCCCTCCTGGCAGTGCTGCCCGAGCGCCTGCCGCCAGAGGCCCGGGCCCCGGTCACGGCCGTGATGCCCCTGGTGGGCACGGGGGTGGCGTTGCTGGTGGTGCCGCTGCTGCTGCGCGCCCAGCGCGCAAGCCAGCTGGCGATCACGGGGTATGCGCTGGCGGCGCTGGTGACACTGGCCTGGGGACACCTGCCGCTGGCCTGGGTCTCGGTGGCGCTGTTCACGGTGTTGGGGCTGGTGCAGGGCACGGGCTTTGCCTCGGTGTCAGAGCTGAATCCGTCGGCCGGGGCACGGGCGATGGGCTATGGGCTGATGGCCCAGACGGGCAATATCGGCAACCTTGCGGGAACCCCGCTGATGGTGGCCGTGCTGGCCCGGGGGGGCGAACCTGCGCTGAAGGGGCTCGTGGTGGCGATCTACCTGGCGGCCCTGATGGCCTTGATCTGGCTGGCCCGTCGGAGATCCCGGTCGGCGGCGATGGGTTGAAACAACCCATCCTACGGGCCGCGCGCAGGATGCGTAGGATGGGTTTTCAAACCCATCGTTCCTGGTCCCCAGGCAAAGGCGTGTCTTACCAGAAGGTTAAAACGCCCCTGTAAGTCCTTGATATTGCGTATGCCACCCCATGTCCCACGCGTGGGACACGGGCCATCTCATTCGGCCGCGACCTTGATGACAGCCTCCATCCGCCCCAGGATCTCTGCGGACAGATGGCACTTGATCTGATGCCCCGCAGCGATCTCCCGCACCGGCGGCAGCTCGGCCTCGCACAACCCATCGGGCACCTGCGCCTTCCACCGGCACCGCGTCTGGAACGGGCAGCCTGGGGGCGGATTCATCGCGGAAGGAATATCCCCCTCCAGCACGATCCGCTCCTTTTCCACCGAGGTGTCCGCGATTGGCACGGCCGACAGCAACGCCTCGGTATAGGGATGATAGGGCGGCGCAAAGACCTGGTCGGTCGCCCCCATTTCCACCACGTGGCCCAGGTACATGACCATCACCCGGTCCGACAGGTAGCGCACGATCGACAGGTCGTGGCTGATGAACAGCAGGGTGGTCTTTTCCTCGCGCTGGATCTCCATCAACAGGTCCGTTACCGCCGCCTGCACCGACACATCCAGCGCCGAGACAGGCTCGTCGGCGACCACGATCTTGGCCCCGCCCGCGAAGGCCCGGGCAATGCCGACCCGCTGCTTCTGCCCGCCGGACAATTGCCGGGGCATCCGCTCGGCGAACTCCCGGGGCAGCTTCACAAGGTCCAGCAGACGGAACATCCGCTCCTTCCGCTCGGCATCGGTCTTGCCAATCCGGAAGATCTCCAGCGCCCGGATGATCTGCCGCCCCACCGTCATCGAGGGATTGAGCGTGTCGAACGGGTTCTGGAACACCATCTGGACCGAGCTCACCGTGTCAGTGTTCCGCATCTCGATGGGCGTGTTCTCGATATCCTGATCGTACAGCATGATCTGCCCGCTGGTCGCCGTCTCCAGGCCCATCAGGACCTTGGCGAAGGTCGACTTGCCGCAGCCCGACTCTCCGACGATCGCCAGGGTTTCGGATTCGCGCGCCTCGAAACTGATCGTCTCGTTGGCCTTGACCACCCGCGTCGCCCCCGAGGATCCGAACAGCGCATTGGCGGCCACCTCGTAATGCTTTTTCAGGGCATTGACCTTCAGCACCACCTTGCCCGGGACCGAGGGCGCGTGGACCTCTCCGGCATCAAACGGGGCATACCAGTCGATCTCGGAGAACCGAAGACAGCGCGAGTGATGGCGGTCCGCCCCCACCACCTCCTCCATGGGAATATCGCCCGCATCACAGCGCCCGGCCTGGAAATAGGTGCAACGCGGCCCGAAATTGCAGCCCGGAGGCCGTTCGTGCGGCAGGGGGAAATTCCCCGGGATCGCCTTCAGCGGCCGGGCCGACTTGTCCGCCCCGGGCAGCGGGATCGACCGGAACAACGCCTGCGTATAGGGATGGCGCATATCGTCGAAGACGTCCTTGATGGACCCGGTCTCGACCGCCTCGCCCGAATACATCACGCACAGCCGGTCGCAGGTCTCCAGCACCAGCCCCAGGTTGTGGCTGATGAACAGCATCGAGGTCCCGTATTTCGCGCCCAGCTCCTTGACCAGGTCGACCACCGCCGCCTCGACCGTCACATCCAGCGCCGTGGTCGGCTCGTCCAGGATCAGCAGGCTTGGCTCTGACATCAGCGCCATGGCAATCACGATCCGCTGCTGCTGCCCGCCCGACAGCTGGTGCGGGAAACTGTCCAGGATGCGCGCCGGGTCGGGCAGCTTGACATCCGTCACCACCTGCAAGGCCCGGGCATGGGCTTCGGCCGCGCCAAGCCCCTGGTGGATCATCGGCACTTCCATCAGCTGCTTGCCGATCTTCATCGCCGGGTTCAGGCTGGCCATTGGTTCCTGGTAGATCATCGCGATCTCGGAGCCCCGGATATCCCGCAACTCGGCCGCCGACATCTGCCCCAGGTCGCGCCCCTTGAACTTGATCGAGCCACCGACGATCTGCCCGTTCTTGCCCAGGTCCTGCATCACCCCCAGGGCAACGGTCGACTTGCCGCAACCCGATTCACCGACCAGCCCGACCGCCTCTCCCGGCATCACGCTGACGGAAAAATCCATCACCGCCGGGATCTCGCGCAGCCGCGTGAAGAAGGAAATCGAAAGGTTGTCGATCTCCAGAATGGGCCCGTCGTACGCTTCCTTGACCATCCCTTTGTCCTTCATCTTTGCTAAAATACGCCGGGGGTCCGGGGGCAGAGCCCCCGGTCCGGTCGTTGCAATCAGTCCCGAAGGCTCTCTTCACGCAATCCATCGGCCAAAAGGTTTAACCCCAGCACCAGCGAGAGCAGCGCAAAGGCCGGCGGCAGCGCGGGATGCAGGTAGATCGACAGCAGCTTGCGCCCCTCGTTGATCGTCGATCCCCAGTCCGGGCTTTCCGGAGGCAGGCCCAGCCCGAAGAACCCCAGCGTGCCTAGAAGGATCGTCGTATAGCCGATCCGCAGGCAGAAATCGACGATCAGAGGCCCGCGCGCATTGGGCAGGATCTCCCACAGCATGATGTACCACGGGCCTTCGCCCCGGGTCTGGGCGGCCGCCACGTAGTCGCGCGTCTTGATGTCCATGGCCAGCCCGCGCACGATCCGGAACACGGTGGGCGCGTTCACGAACACGACCGAAACGAACACCACCAGGATCCCTCCGGGCACGTCGAACACGTCCAGCGGCCAGAAGTCGATCTTCGAGCCGGGTGTGTTGATCAGCGACATGTAGGCCAGGAACAGAGGCACCAGCACCACGGCCAGCATCGTCCGGTTTCGTTGCGGCTGCGCGCGATAGCGCGAATGGATCAGCACGCCGAAGAAGACCAGCGGAAAGACGAACAGGACCACGGCCATGTATTGCGGCACCCCGGTGGCCACGATCTCTGGCGTGACCAGCAGGTAGAACAGCAGGATCACCGGGAAGGCCAGGATCAGGTTGGCCAGGAAGGACAGCACCGTGTCCAGCCGCCCGCCATAATAGCCTGCGGGCAGGCCCAGGGTGATCCCGACCATGAAGGCGAACAGGGTGGCCAGGGGTGCGATCTGCACGACGATCCAGGCCCCCTTGACCATGCGCGAGAACACGTCGCGGGCCAGGTTGTCGCCACCCAGAAGATACCAGGCGTATTCCCCCTCTTCGGGCGAGGGCAGGGGCGTGCCCGGCTTCTTGTTCTTCATCCCCGACAGCTGGGCCAGCGGGTCATGGGTGACGATCAGGTCCATGGCCCCGAAGACGCCGGTGAAGACCCAGAACATGACCAGCCCGAAGCCGATCATGCCGATGGTGCTGTCGAACAGCTTGCCATAAAGCCCAAGCCGCCTCTTGTAGCGGATCGACACGACGAACAGCGCCACGAGGGCGATCCAGACGGGCAGGAACTGGGCGAGGATGCGCAGGGCGATCTGGGATGTGCTTAAAGGATCCATCGGCGCGCCCTTATGAAATCCGGATGCGCGGGTTCAGGTAGACATACCCCACGTCCGAGATCAGCTGCGTCAGAAGCACCACGAAGACCGACACGACGGACACGCCCAGCAGAAGCTCGATATCGTTGTTGCCGGCGGCCTGGACCAGCGTCCAGCCGAAGCCCTTGTAGTTGAACAGCGTCTCGACGATGACCACGCCGTTCAGCAGCCAGGGCACCTGCAGCATGATCACCGTGAAGGGCGCGATCAGCGCGTTGCGCAGGGCGTGTTTCACCACGATGTTGGGAAAGCTCACGCCCTTCAGCCGGGCGGTGCGGATGTACTGGGCGGTCATGACCTCGGCCATCGAGGCCCGGGTCATCCGGGCAATATAACCCATGCCGTAAAGCGAAATGGTCAGCACCGGCAGGAAGAAGTTTTCAAAGGTCGGGTTCTCCATCGCCGAGGTCGCCGTGCCCTTGAACCATTTCAGCCCCACCGTCGACGAGGTGAAGACCGCGATGAAGATCACGCCCGACACGTATTCCGGCGTGGCCGTGGTCAGGATCGACACGGTCGACAGGCTGCGGTCCAGCACGGATCCTTCCTTCATGCCCGCCATGACCCCGATCAGCAGGGCCGAGGGCACCATCAGAACCAGCACCCAGAACATCAGGATGCCCGTCAGGCCCAACCGTTTTGCGACGATTTCGCCGACCTCTTCGCGGAAGACGGTCGAATAGCCCCAATAGCCCTGGATCACCCCGCAAAAACGCGCCGGATCCGCGCCCTCGGCGGCGGCACGGATGCAACGGCCGTCCAGCCCGTCCTCGGTCTCGCGGGTCCAGCCGGGCAGCACGCCCAGCCATTCGCCGTACTTGACCAGCATCGGCCCGCCATAGCCGTTGTTGTCCAGCCAGCTTGCCACGGCCTCGTCCGACATGCGGAAGTTGCCCTGGGTCTTGGCCAGCTTTTCAAGGTTCGGGTACAGGTTGGTCAGGCAGAAGACGATGAACGTCAGGCAGATTGCCGTCAGCAACATCACTCCCACGCGCCGCAGGATGAAGGATCCCATCTTGCCCCTTTCGGTCAGGCTGGTCCGGCCATCCAGGGGCCGGGAACTTGCATATGTGCCGCTGAGGCGAGTGTCGGGCCGGCCGCTGGATCACGGCCGGCCCGGCGTCAGATCAAGAGGCCAGGGCCCACTTGTAGTGATGATGTTCGAAGGCCACGTGCTGTTCGGTGCCCACCAGGCCCTCGCGCCCGTGACGATACAGCGACCGCCAGTAGGGCTGGATCGTCACGCCTTCCTCCTGGATCAGGGCCTCGCCCTTGGCGGCAATCTCACGCCGCTTGTCGGCGTCGGCGATGGCCAGGGCCTCTTCCAGAAGGCCGTCGAATTCCGCGCTTTCCCAGCCGAATTCGTTCCAGGCCTCGCCCGAGCGATAAGCCAGCGCCCAGATCTGCACACCCAGCGGACGGTGGTTCCAGTTGGTCGAGCTGAACGGGTACTTCGTCCAGTCGTTCCAGAAGGTCGAGCCGGGCAGGACCGTGCGTTTCACCTTGAAGCCGGCGTCGCGCATCTGGGCGGCTACGGCATCGGTGGTGTTCTTGCGCCAGTCGTCGTCGATCGAGATGATCTCGTGTTCGAAATCCATCATCCCGGCCTCTTCCATCAGCGCCTTGGCGCCATCGGGATCGACGGTCAGGGCCGGCAGTTCGGCATATTCGGGGTGGATCGGGCCGACATGGTGGTTCTCTGCGGCAGCACCCCGGTTGCCATAGCCCAGTTCCAGGCAGATCGCATTGTCGACGGCCATCTGGATGGCCTGGCGCACGCGCTTGTCGGCATAGGGCTTCATGCCGTCGACCTCGGCCAGCTGGTTCGGGCGCACGACGATGGTGCTCATGGTCACGACTTCGGATTTCACGAAGCCGAGCGCGTCCATCACGTCGATGAATTCACCGACGGATTCGTGCACCATGTCCACTTCTTCCGATTCCAGCGCGGCCAGCCACGACGACGGGTCGGTGCCGAAGTCGATGTATTCGATCCGGTCCAGATGCGGGCCGCCATAGACCTCGGTGCCCCACCACTCGTGGTCCGGGTTCAGCACCAGCGTGCATTTCACGCCCACTTCCAGCTCTTCGATCAGGTAGGGCCCGGTGCCGACGTTCTTGGTGAAATCGTCGGTCTGGAACGAGGAATGCATGATGGCGGCGGGGTAATCCGACATGCCCGCGATCAGCGAGATGTCGGGCTTGGGCAGGTTCAGCTGCACGGTCAGCGGGTCCACGACCACGATCGCGCCGTCCATCGCCTTGCCGCTGTCGGCGTCGATGATGGTGCCGAAGCGGCCGGCCATCGAATTGCCTTCCATGCCCTTGTCGCACCACATCTCGATGTTGCGGGCCACGTCGTCAGCGGTGAAATCGTCGCCGTTGTTCCACTTGACGCCCGGACGGACCTTCAGCGTGTAGACGGTGGCGTCGTCGTTGATCTCCCAGCCTTCCAGCAGCATGCCGCGGAAGGTCCCGTCAGAGTTGTACTCGACCAGGTATTCCATCGTGCCGCGCGTCTGGTTGCCCATTTCCGACCAGTCATAGGTGCGCGGATCCTTCAGGGCCCGGACCGACATCTGGACCCGCAGTGTGCCGCCGTCCTGCATGTGGCCGTCGGCCCGGGCCGGAGAAGCCGCCCCGATCATGCCATAGGCGGCGGTGGCGGTGACGCCGTACATGGTGGCCCGGGTCAGGAATTCGCGCCGGCTCAGCTGGCCCTTGCGGTATTCCTCGGCGTGCATCTCGGCAGCCCAGTGGACCGGCTGTCCGGTGATGGTCTCGTCTGTCATGTGTATCTCCCTGCGATACATGGCGCGGGCGTTGCCGCGGGTCCCCGGTCTGGGGTGTTCTTGTTGGTTCCGGCCCGAATGGCGGTGCCTCCGGGAGCTTCGACGCCCATTCGGCATGGTTTTGCCCAATGCGTCAATGCAGCAAACCGAACCAAACAGGTCTGAAAACGACATATTGCCCGTCGGAATTCGACATCACCCGGGTTGATGGCGTGTCCGGGTGCTGCGCCGCAGCTGGATCGGGCTCTGTCGCGTATGCTGTTGGATGAAGCGGGTAAAATAGGCGGCACTTCCGAATCCCAGGTGCTGGGCGATGTCCTTTGCTGGCGCATCGGTGTCGGTCAGCAGCCGCCTTGCGGCATGCAGCAGCCGTTCGGTCAGCAGCGCCCCGGCGGTCTTGCCGATCTCGGCCTTGCAGACCCGCGTCAGGTGCGTCGGCGTCACGTTCAGAAAGGCCGCGTGCTCGGCCAGGCTGGCGCCCGAGGCAAAATGAGACACCAGCCGCCGGCAATAGGCCCTCGACAGCTTGTGCCCGGCGCTGTCGCGCGGCAGGCTGTCGGCCCCGGCCTCGATCTGGCGGTGCAGCCAGATCGACATCAGCTCGACATGGGCGGCCATGGCGGCCTGTTTCATCGACCGGTCGCCCGATTGCTCGCGGCCGAGCGCCTCGAAAAGGGCTGTCAGCTCGGCCTGGGCCGAGACATCCCGGATCCTCAGATGGTGCAGGCTGTCGGGCAGCGAGGGCGCGATCCCCTCGGGGATCACCACGGCCTGGCCAAAGACCTGCCGGTTGAGATCCAGCGCAAAGAGCATGCGGGCCGGGATCAGCAGGGCATTGTGCAGTCCCAGACCGCGCCTTGCCCCGTCGATCAGCCCAACGCCCTGGCCCCGGGTGATCCAGATCAGCAGATGATCGGGCCGGTCATGGGCCAGGTCCAGCCGCCAGGACCCGTCGCGCATCAGCTGGGCCAGGCTCAGGGCCTCGACAGTGCGGGCGGGCGGATCGTGGGCGGTGTATTGGTACATGGTCACAAGGCGGGCATCGTCACGGGGCGGGCAGTGTTAAGGGCCAGACTTACAGGGCGGGCATCAGGCGGCGGGATCGACGGCGTGCCAGGCGGACATGCGGGCGCGAAACCAGGTGCGCTGACGCTTGGCGTACCGACGGGTAGAGATACTGGCGCGCTCACGCGCCTCGTCCAGAGAAATTCGGTCATCCAGCAGGTCGACCAGTTCCGGCACGCCGATCGCCCGGAAAGCGGGCAGGGCGGGATCGTAATGCGGTCGCATGGCCCGCACCTCGTCCAGCGCGCCCAGGTCCAGCATCTGGTCGAACCGCCGCCGGATTCGGGCCTCCAGCCAGTCGCGGCTTGTCTCCAGCACCAACGGCACGCATTGGTTCAGGGGCAAAAGCGGCGGCGGCGTGTCGGCCTGCCAATCGGCAAGCCCGCGCCCGGTCGCCCGCAAGACCTCCCAGGCCCGTTGCACCCGCGCCCGGTTCAGCAGGTCGATCTGGCCGCTGGTTCGCGCATCCAGCCCCGCCACCAGGGTCTCCAGGGACATGCCATCCCCCTCGGCCCGAATCTCTGGCGGGGTCGGCGGCACCTCGGCCATGCCCTCGGTCAGCGTGCGGAAATACAGCCCCGTGCCTCCGGTCACGATGGGCCGCGGCCCGCGCCCAGCCCGAAACGCCTCGAAGACCGGCAAGATGTCGCGCAGCCACTGGCCCGCCGAATAGGTCTCGCGCCAGTCGACGTGGCCATAAAGCGCATGCGCCGCCCGGGCTTCTTCCTCGGGAGAGGGGCGGGCCGTGATCACCCGCCAACAGCCATAGACCTGGCTGGCATCGGCATTTACCACGATCCCGCCATGGATTTCGGCCACCTGAAGGGCCAGCGCCGACTTGCCCGATGCCGTCGGACCGGCGATCAGGACGGGTCGGTCGGGCGGGATCGGGGGCAGGGCGGTCATGCCCGCAACGCCCGGGTTCCGGAGCACCGGTACATCGCATTGAACCTTTGCACGTTTTGCTCCATTTTGCGCCCGACTTTACCCGGCCCGAGGCGGAGCGCAACATGACCCTTCCCAGACCCGCAGATGCGACAACGAAACCAAGCGGGCGCAGCAAGCCGCCAGCCGAGCCGAGGGCCAAGTACAAACGCGTCATGCTCAAGATCTCGGGCGAGGCGCTGATGGGCGACCAGGGCTTCGGCCTGCATCCGCCCACCGTCCGGCGTATCGCCGAAGAGGTCCAGTCGGTTCATGAACTCGGCGTGGAAATCTGCATGGTCATCGGCGGAGGCAACATCTTTCGCGGCCTGCAGGGCTCCGCCCAGGGGATGGAACGCACCACCGCCGATTACATGGGCATGCTTGCCACGGTGATGAATGCCTTGGCGATGCAGTCGGCTCTGGAAGCCTACGACATCCACACCCGCGTCATCTCCGCCATCCGGATGGACGAGGTGGCCGAACCCTACATCCGCCGCCGCGCGGTCCGGCACCTGGAAAAGAAACGGGTCTGCATCTTCGCCGCCGGCACCGGCAACCCCTATTTCACCACCGACACCGCCGCCACCCTGCGCGCCAACGAAATGTCCTGCGAAGCGATATTCATGGGCAAGCAGGTCGATGGCGTCTACGACAAGGACCCCAAGAAATACCCCGACGCCAAGCGCTTCGACACCATCACCTACAACGACGCCCTGGTGAAGAACCTCAAGGTCATGGATGCCTCGGCCTTCGCCCTGGCCCGCGACAACGACCTGCCGATCATCGTCTTCTCGCTCGATGAACCCGGTGGCTTCAAAGGCATCCTCGCCGGCGAGGGCACCTATACCAAGGTCCACGGCTAGGCAGACATCGGGCGGGTCTTGCACAGGCCTGCTGCTTCTTTCTCTTCCCAAATACCCCGGCCCCACGGCCGGGCCAGGGACACCGCCGGTCAAGGGCGCCCACGGGACCCCAAATCCTACCCACAATCCGGCAACAGGATGAGAACAGGCCGAAAACCCGCCACCACCCCGCGCGCCGTCTCACCGCGACGCCGGGACAACCACACAGGCGAACACCGCATACGGGGCATCAACTGCAAGCCTATACAAGCCCCACCGGGACCAGCTATAGACCCGGAAAAGCCGCAGGAGGAAGGACGAGCAGCATGTCGGACGACTTCGAACTCGACACCGATGATCTACAGCGCCGCATGGACGGCGCCTTGAGCAACCTGAAGACCGAATTCGCCTCGCTGAGAACCGGCCGGGCGTCGGCCTCGATGCTCGAACCGGTGATGGTCGACGCCTACGGCGCGCCCACGCCGATCAACCAGGTCGGCACCGTCAACGTGCCCGAACCGCGCATGGTCACCATCAACGTCTGGGACAAGGGCCTGGTCGGCAAGGTGGAAAAGGCCATCCGCGAAAGCGGGCTGGGCATCAACCCGCAGCTCAACGGCACCATCATCATGCTGCCGATCCCCGAGCTGAACGAGGAACGCCGCCGCGAACTGACCAAGGTGGCCGGCCAATACGCCGAACATGCCCGCGTCGCCGTGCGCAACGTGCGCCGCGATGGCATGGACCAGATCAAGAAGGCCAAGGCCGATGGCATGTCGGAAGACGACCAGAAATTCTGGGAATCCGAGGTGCAGGACATGACGGACAAGATGATCGCCGTCGTCGATGGCGCGCTGGAAACGAAACAAGCCGAAATCATGCAGGTGTAAGCCAACTGATGCCCGCTCTTCCGGATCCCGGCCAGCCGCCCCTTGGCCCCCGCCACGTCGCCATCATCATGGATGGCAATGGACGCTGGGCCCAGGCCCGCGGCCGCCCGCGCCTTTTCGGCCACCATGCCGGGGCCAAGCGCGTGCGCGATGTCGTGCGCGCCTGTCCGGAACTGGGCGTCAAGTACCTGACCATCTTCGCCTTCTCGACCGAGAACTGGAAGCGGACACAGGTCGAGGTCGCCGGCCTCATGAGCCTCTTCCGCCGCTACATCGCCAAGGAAACCAAGGACCTGTTCTCGGAAGGCGTGCGCGTGCGCTTCATCGGCGACCGCGACCGGCTGGACCCGAAACTGGTCGACCTGATGCGCGGCCTGGAAGAGATGACCAAGGAAAACGACCTGGTCCACCTGACGGTCGCCCTGAACTACGGCAGCCGGGACGAGGTCGCCCGTGCGACCAAGCTGCTGGCCCGCGATGTGGCCCAGGGCAAGCTGGATCCCGAGGACGTCGATGAAAGCACCCTGACCGGCTATCTCGACACCCGCGTGCTGCCCGATCCCGACCTGGTGATCCGCACCAGCGGCGAGGCCCGGATCTCGAACTTCCTGCTGTGGCAATCGGCCTACGCGGAATATGAATTCGTCGACACGCTCTGGCCCGATTTCTCGCCCGAGGAACTGGGCCGGCTGTGCCGCAACTACGGGGCCCGAGACCGGCGCTTCGGGGCCGTTCGCGCGTGAGCGGCAAGGGCCGCTGGTCGGATCTGGCCATGCGCCTGGTCTCGGCGTTTGTCCTGGCCGGGGTGGGGCTGGGGGCCGTCTGGGCCGGCGGATGGGTCTTCATCACCTTCGTTGCCATTCTCACGGGCATCATCGTCTGGGAACTGGCCGCCATGTTGCGGGCCGAAGACCCGGGCTTTGCCCTGCAGATGGGCGCCATATCGGGCCTCGCCTCCTATTGCGCGATCTGGGGGCCGGCGGCCGCCGTGATCCCCACGCTGCTGGTGCCGATCGTCGTCGGCCACGTGGTTCTGCCTGACCGGCGGCGGCTTTTCGTGCTCTTCCTGGTGATCATCCAGCTGGCCGCCTTCGGCATGATCTCGGTGCGCGACGAATTCGGCTTCGTCTGGATGCTGTGGCTGGTCTGCGTGGTCGCGGGCACCGATATCGCGGGCTATTTCGCCGGGCGCATCATCGGTGGGCCCAAGTTGTGGCCCCGGGTCAGCCCCAAGAAGACCTGGTCGGGCACCTCGGCGGGCTGGATCGTGTCGCTGATCGTGGGCGTCGTCTTCATGCGCGTCACCGGGGCGGGGATCTGGCTGCCGGTGCTGTCGCTGGCGGCCTCGGTGGCCTCGCAAGCCGGTGACCTCGCCCAGAGCGCCGTCAAGCGCCAGGCGGGGGTCAAGGATTCCGGCGGGCTGCTGCCCGGCCATGGCGGGCTGTTCGACCGGTTCGACGGGTTGATCGTGGCCTCGGTCCTTGTGCTTGCGGTGATGGAAACGACGGGCTATCCGCCGGGTCCGTGAACGGCAATCGGGGGCGTGCAAGCGTGCGACGGGTCAGCATACTCGGGGCGACCGGCTCCATCGGACAGAACACCATCGACCTGATCGACCGCGATCGTGGGGCCTATGACGTGATCGCCCTGACCGGCGGGCGCAACATCGCCCGATTGGCCAGCGATGCCAGGCGCCTGAAGACCAAGGTGGCGGTGACCGCCGATCCCGCTTTGCTGGACGATCTGCGCACCGCCCTTGCCGGATCGGGGGTCGAGGCCGCCGCGGGCCCGGCCGCCCTGTGCGAGGCCGCCACGCGGCCCGCCGACTGGGTAATGTCGGCCATCGTGGGGGCGGCGGGGCTGGCCCCGGGGCTTGCGGCGCTGGAAACCGGGGCCACGCTGGCGCTGGCCAACAAGGAATCCTTGGTCTGTGCCGGTGCGCTGATGCTGAAGACGGCCCGCGCCTCTGGTGCGGCCCTGTTGCCCGTCGACAGCGAGCATTCGGCCATCTTCCAGGCCCTGCGGGGCGAACACAAGGACGCGGTCGAGCGGGTGATCATCACCGCCAGTGGCGGACCGTTCCGCGATTGGCCGATCGAGGATCTGCCCAAGGCCAGCCTGGCCCAGGCCTCGCAACATCCCAACTGGGCGATGGGCCAGCGGATCACCATCGATTCCGCGTCCATGTTCAACAAGGCCATGGAAGTCATTGAAACGCGTGAGTTCTTTGGCGTCCGCCCCGACCAGATCGAGGTGCTGGTACATCCGGAATCGCTGGTCCATGCCCTGGTGGGCTATCGCGACGGCGGGCTGATCGCCCATGTCGGCCCCCATGACATGCGCCATGCCATCGGCTTTGCCCTGAACTGGCCCGAGCGGCGTCACCTGCCGGTCGAGCGGCTGGACCTGGCCCGCGCCGGCAGCCTGACCTTCCGCACCCCCGAACCCGCCCGGTACCCGGCCCTGCGCCTGGCCTGGGCGGCGATGGAAAGGGGCGGGTTGGCAGGCGCCGTGTTCAACGCGGCCAAGGAACAGGCGCTCGATGATTTCATCGCCGGGCGCATCCTGTTCACCGAAATGGCCGACGTGGTCGAGGACGTCCTGACCCAGATGGACGCCGAGCCGGGCCTTATTGATGCCCCAATGACCCTTGATAACGTGACCCGAACAGACCATCTCGCGAGGCAACGCGCCCGGAATGTGATGGCGGAACGAGCAGGATAGATTTTGGACATAACGACACTCATCCCCGAATTCGGCGGGCTGATCTGGACGATTCTGGCCTTTGTCGTCGCCTTGTCGGTCATCGTGGCCGTGCACGAATACGGCCATTACATCGTCGGCCGCTGGTCGGGGATCCATGCAGAGACGTTCTCGCTGGGGTTCGGTCCGGTGCTCTGGAGCCGGGTCGACAAGCGGGGGACCCGCTGGCAGATCGCGGCCTTGCCCTTTGGCGGTTACGTCAAGTTCCTGGGCGATTCCAATGCCGCCTCCGGCAAGGACGAAGACACCATGGCCGAAGCCGCCGCCGATCCGGTGCAGCTGCGCCGGACCATGCATGGCGCGCCGCTGTGGGCGCGGGCGGCCACTGTCGCGGCGGGGCCCGTGTTCAATTTCATCATGTCGATCCTGGTCTTCACGATCATCATGTTCGGCCGTGGCGAAGTGCGCGAGCCGCTGACCGTGGGTGACCTGCTGACGCTTCCGCAAGGCACCTATGGCCTGCAGTCGGGGGATGAAATCGTGGGCATCAACGGGGTGACGGCCCCGGCCTTCGACGATGCCGAGGCCTGGCGGGCCTTCACCGACAATGTCCCGGTCCAGCCCATCCTGGATTATTCCGTCCGCCGCGACGGCACCGAAATGGATGTCCAGGGCCCGTTCCTGTTCCCGCCGGTCGTCGGCATGGTTGTCCCGCGCAGCGCGGCCTACGACGTTGGGCTGAAGGTGGACGACGTGATCCTGTCCGTGGACGAGCAACCGATTTTTGCCTTCAGCCAGCTGAAAGATCAGGTCGAAAGCTCGGACGGGCGGGTGCTGCTGCTGGAAGTCTGGCGCGACGGAGAGGTCATGGATTTCGCCCTCGCGCCCAAACGCCTGGACGAACCGCAGGCCGATGGCGGGTACCAGACATACTGGCGAATCGGTATCTCGGCCGGGATGACCTTTGAACCGGCGACCGAGCCGGTCGGGGCAGGGCGCGCCTTTGTCGCGGGGGTCGAGCAGACCGGCACGATCATCAAGGGATCCATTTCCGGGTTGTGGCACATGGTGACGGGCGCGATCAGCACCTGCAACCTGTCGGGCCCGATCGGCATCGCCGAAACCTCGGGGGCCATGGCCAGTCAGGGCGCGCAGAATTTCGTCTGGTTCATCGCCGTGCTGTCAACGGCCGTTGGCATGCTGAACCTCTTCCCGATCCCGGCGCTCGATGGGGGCCACCTGGTGTTTTACGGCTACGAGGCCGTGGCCGGCCGCCCGCCCAGCGACAAGGTGCTGCGCGTGCTGATGGCGGCGGGGATCGCGGTGATTCTCACGATGATGGTCTTCGCGCTTGGCAACGACATCTTCTGCCCTTGATCCACGTGGGTCAGGGCCTCCACGGGCCGGGGTCTCTCCCGGCCCGTTTCAATGCGCAGACCCAGGCCGTGACACGCCCCCCCGGGGCACGCGAAGGCCGCACCCTTGCCCCAGTCCTGCCATAATCCGCCTCTAGACCGTCGTCAGACGCACCAGAGGATCGAACCATGCAGACGCTTCAGCATTCCTACCAGGGCCTCAGCCTCGTTCTGACGCTGAACTGGGACCGGCTGATCAACCTGGTCACCCTCGTCATCGCGCTGCTGACCGGCGCGTACGTGGGCAGCCTGTTCTGACACCCCCCGTCGCAAGACGCCCGAAGCGATGAAAAGCGGCACTGGCCGCTTATGCGCTTTCGGGCGTTTTTCCGCTTTTGACAACCCACATCAATCCCGCTAGTCAGGTCGGCAATAACTGACGAGAACCGGGTTCGGATGAATGCGTTTGGGGAATACTGCCCGAACATCTCGCGCTAATTGGGATGACGAGGGCTATATGTCGTATCTGTTGCGGGTCTTAATTTCAGCGGTCCTTCTGGCCTGGACGGTGGCTTTGGCCGGTCCGGCGATGGCCCAGAGCTACGTGTTCAACTCGTTCGATGTGGAAGGCAATCAGCGCATCCAAACCTCGACCGTGCTGACCTATGCCGGGATCGAACCGGGCACGTCCATTTCCGCAGGCCAGTTGAACGATGCCTATCGCCGGGTCGTCGATGCCGGCATCTTCGAGACCGTCGAATTCATCCCCCAAGGCCGCACCCTGCTGATCCGGGTCGAGGAATATCCGACGATCAACCAGATCAGCTTTGAGGGGAACCGGCGGCTGAAGGACGATGACCTGCGCCAGCTGATCTCGTCGAACTCGCGCCGGGTCTACAGCCCGCAGACCGCCGAGGCCGATGCCGCGATCCTGGCCGATGCCTACAGCCAGACCGGCCGGGTCGGGGCCGTGGTCACGCCGCGCATCATCCGCCGGTCGGATAACCGGGTCGACCTGGTGTTCGAGATCTCGGAAGGCTCGACCATCGAAATCGAACGCGTGTCCTTCGTCGGCAACCGGTTCTTCACCGACCGCCGCCTGCGCGGGGTGCTGGAAACCAAGCAGGCCACCATCCTGCGCACCTTCCTGCGCGGCGACACTCTGGTCGAGGACCGCATCGAATTCGACAAGCAGCTTCTGCGCGACTTCTACCTGTCCCGGGGTTTCGTCGATTTCCAGGTGCTGTCGTCCAACGTGGAATTCGCCCGCGAGCGGGATGCCTTCTTCCTGGTGATCAACGTCCAGGAAGGGCAGCAGTTCAAATTTGGCTCGATCTCGACCGTGTCCGAGATGGCCGGGGTAGATGCCGCGGACTTCCAGAACGCGCTCAAGGTCAAGCCGGGTGCGGTCTATTCGCCGGTGCTGATCGAAAGCTCGATCGCGCGCCAGGAACGGCTGGCGGTGCAGAAGGGCATCGACTTCCTGCGGGTCGAACCGCGCGTGACCCGCAACGATGCAGATCAGACGCTGGACGTGGAATTCGCCATGGTCAAAGGCCCGCGCGTCTTCATCGAACGCATCGACATCGAGGGCAACACCACCACGCTGGACCGGGTCATCCGCCAGCGCTTCCAGATCGTCGAGGGCGACCCGTTCAACCCGCGCGAGGTGCGCGAGGCCGCCGAACGGATCCGCGCGCTCGGGTTCTTCTCGGAAGCGGACGTGAACACGCGGGAAGGCACCACGCCGGACCAGGTCATCGTCGACGTGGATGTCACCGAACAGCCGACGGGTCAGCTGTCGCTTGGCGGGTCCTACTCGGTCAACAGCGGTGTCGGCGTGGCCATCGGGCTGAGCGAGAACAACTTCCTGGGCCGGGGCCAGCGCCTGAACCTGGACATCTCGACCGCCCAGGAGGCGCAAAGCTACACCTTCGGGTTTTCCGAACCCTACCTGCTGGGCCGCGAGCTGCGCTACGATTTCGACATTGCCTATACCGAGACGGACTCGTCCTTCGTGTCCTACGACACCGAGGCGTTCTTCTTCTCGACCGGTCTGACCTTCCCGGTCAGCGACAATGGCGAGCTGAACGTGCGCTACACCTATAACGAATCGCGCATGCTGGAACGCGACGACGACGGCAGCGGCCCGGTCATCGCCTCGGAAATCGCGCAAGGTTCGGTGGCATCGTCCTCGGTGGGGCTGACCTACAGCTACGACACCCGGCGCACGGGCCTGAACCCCAATGCCGGTGTGCTGCTGGAAATCGGCTCGGAACTGGCCGGGGTCGGGGGCGACAGCACCTACATCAAGACCACCGGCAAGGCCATCGCCCAGACCCGCGTGCTAAGCGAAGAGGTCGTGCTGCAGGCCACGCTGGAAGGCGGCGCGCTCAGCTGGCAAAGCGATGCGGCCAGCCGCTCGCTGGACCGGTTCATCCTGGGCCCGCGCATCTTCCGGGGCTTCGACCCGGCCGGTATCGGCCCGCGCGACCAATCGGCGGACGGCAGCGGCGGCTTCTACGACGACGCGCTTGGCGGCAACTTCTACGCCGTCGCCCGGTTCGAGGCACAGTTCCCCCTGGGCCTGCCCGAAGAGATCGGCCTGCGCGGTGCGGTGTTCTACGACGTGGGCAACCTGTGGGGGCTGAGCAATGCCAACACCTCGGGGGCGACGATTGTCGGCGAGGGCGGGTCGTTCCGCCACGTGGTCGGGTTCTCGTTCCTGTGGGACACGGCCATCGGTCCGCTGCGCTTCGATTTCACCGAGGCGCTGGTCAAGGAAGACTTCGACAAGGACACCTTCTTCAACTTCACCCTCTCCGCCCAGTTCTGAGCGGGGAGGCGGCCGGATGACCCGCAGCGTCTTGGCTTCGACGGGCCCTATGGTCCAGATCGGGGCCCGGGTCAGGGCCCTGATCGAAGCGTGGCGCGCGGTCGTCCTGGGGTTGGTCCTGCTGGTGGCCAGCGGGGCCACGACATCGGCCCAGCAGGCCGGGGCCGTCGGCCCGATCCTGACCATCGACAGCGAACGGTTCTTCGTGGAATCCGAATTCGGCATGCGGGTGGCGGCCGACATCGAAACGGCCAGCGCGGCCCTGGCCCGCGAAAACCGCCGGATCGAGGGCGAGTTGAGCCACGAGGAACAGGACCTGACCGATCGCCGCGCGACCATGGAACCGGATGAATTCCGCATCCTGGCCGAGGAATTCGACACCCGCGTCCAGCGCATCCGCCGCGAACAAGAGGCCAAGGCCCGCGCCCTGGCCGACCGCTCGGACGCCGGGCGCGTGGCCTTCCTGGGCGCGGCACGCCCGATCCTGGGCCAGTTGCTGCAAGAGACCGGCGGCAGCGTGATCCTGGAACGCGGATCGGTCTTTTTCAGCTCGAACGCCAGCGATGTGACCGACCGGGCGATTGCGCTGATCAATGCGGCCGTCGGCGACGGGGCCGCGGCGGACGCGCAACAGGGCCTGGGGCTGGGCCTGGACGGATCGGCGGGGCCCGCGGGGCCGGGCACCGGGTCATCTGGTGCGTCGGACACCCAACAGCCCTGACGGCGCTTGCTCAATCAGGCATGTGTTGCTAGGCAGACCGGCGAACGCAAGAGCAAGAGCCAGCCCATGAGTGCCGAACTGAAGTCTGCCGATATTTCCCTGATCCAGCGCATCCTGCCGCACCGTTACCCGTTCCTTCTGGTGGACAAGGTTGTCGACATCGACGGGACGAACTCGGCCCGGGGCATCAAGAACGTCACCATGAACGAACCGCATTTCCAGGGCCACTTCCCCGGCACGCCGATCATGCCGGGCATTACCCTGGTCGAGGCGATGGGCCAGACCGCGGGCGTAATGATCGGGGTGGGCGGCAACCTGGTCGACCGCGAGGCGCTGATCTATTTCATGTCCATCGACAAGTGCAAGTTCCGGCGCAAGGTGATCCCGGGCGACGTGGTCGAGCTGGAAATCAAGACCCTGCGCGGCAAGCCCGGGGGCAAGATGTGGCGCTTTGCAGGCCGGGCCCTGGTGGACGGAGACGTCGCGGCCGAGGCCGAAATCGCCGCCATGCTGGACCTGAAGTGAGGCTGACATGACCACCATCCACCCCAGCGCCGTGATCGAAGATGGCGCGCAGATCGGTTCGGATGTCACGATCGGCCCGTTCTGCCACGTCGGCCCCGATGTCCGGCTGGAGGACGGGGTGGTCCTGCGCAGCCATGTGGTGGTGACCGGCCATACCTCGATCGGGGCGGAAACAACGGTCTTTCCAGGGGCCGTTCTGGGTGAAATCCCGCAGGATCTGAAGTTTTCGGGCGAAACCACGCGGGTCGAGATCGGCGCGCGCAACCGGATCCGCGAACATGTGACGATCAATGCTGGCACGGCCGGGGGCGGAGCGCTGACTTCGGTCGGCGACGATTGCCTGCTGATGGCCGGCTGCCACATTGCCCATGATTGCCGGGTGGGCAACCGGGTCATCGTGGTCAACCAGGCCGTCATGGGCGGCCATTGCGTCATCGAGGACGACGCGATCATCGGCGGCATGTCGGCCCTGCACCAGTTCGTCCGGGTCGGCAAAGGCGCGATGATCGGCGGCATGAGCGGCGTCGAGCGCGACGTGATCCCCTATGGCCTGGTCCAGGGGGAACGGGCCGGGCTGGAAGGGCTGAACCTTGTCGGGCTCAAGCGCCGGGGCGTCCCGCGCGAGGCGATCCACGCGCTGCGGGCGGCGTTCAAGGATCTCGGCTCGGGCGAGGGCAGCTTTCAGGACCGGGCGCGCCGCGTGGCCGACAGCTATGACAGCCCCCAGGTCCGCGAGATCGTCGATTTCATCCTCGGCGATACCGACCGTTCGTTCCTGACGCCGAGGTAAGGGCCATGCTGGCGATCATCGCCGGGCAGGGCGCCCTGCCGGCGGCCCTGGTCGAGCGGCTGCCGGACCGGCCCCTGATCCTGTCCCTGCAGGGCTTCCGCCCCGACGGGATCGAGGTCGACCGAGTGTTCCGGCTGGAAAAGCTGGGCTCGGTGCTCAAGCAATTGCGCCGCGACGGTGTGACAGAGATCTGCTTTGCCGGCGGGATCAAGCGCCCCCAGATCAACCCGCTGGCCATTGATTTCGCGACGATGCCCTATCTGCCGACGGTCAAGAAGGCCCTGGCTGCCTCTGACGACGGGGCGCTGAGGGCGGCGATTGCCGTTCTGGAACAGGCCGGCTTCGCCGTGCGGGCGGCCCATGATATCGCGCCCGACCTGCTGCCGCCCGCGGGCATCGCCACCCGCGCCCAGCCCGACGACAAGGCGCGCAAGGATGCCGCCCGGGGCCAGGCCATCGTCGATGCCATGGCCGGGGCGGACATTGGCCAGGCCTGCGCGGTCTGGCGCGGCCAGGCGCTGTCGATCGAGGGCATCTATGGCACCGACTGGATGTTGCGCACCCTGCGCCGCCGGCCCGATGGCGGACCCGAGGGCCTGACGGGCGGGCTGCTGTTCAAGGCGCCCAAGCCGACCCAGGACCGGCGGGCGGACCTGCCGATCATCGGCCCCGCGACCGTCGATGCCGTGGCCGAAGCCGGTCTGACGGGCATCGTGGTCGAAACCGGGGGCGTGATGGTGCTGCACCGCGACAAGGTCCTGGAGGCCTGCGATGCCAGGGGCTTGTACCTTTGGGTCCGGGACCGCGCCTGATGCGGGTCTTCATCATCGCCGGAGAGCCCTCGGGCGATCGTCTGGGCGGGGCCCTGATGAAAGGCCTGCAGGAGCTGCGCCCCGACGTGGTCTTCGACGGGGTCGGCGGGCCCGAGATGGAGGCCCAGGGGCTGACCAGCCGCTTCCCGATGCAGGAATTGTCGGTCATGGGCATTGCCGAGATCCTGCCCGGCCTGCGCCACCTGATGCGGCGCATCGACGAGACCGCCCAGGCTGTGATCACAAATCAACCGGACGTTCTGATCACCATCGACAGCCCCGATTTCTGCCTGCGCGTGGCCCGGCGGGCCAAGGCGAAAATCCCGGTGCGGACAGTGCATTACGTGGCGCCCTCGGTCTGGGCCTGGCGGCCCGGGCGGGCGGCGAAGATGGCGAAGATGATCGACCACGTGCTGGCCTTGTTGCCGTTCGAACCGCCCTACATGGAAGCGGCCGGCATGGCCTGCGACTTTGTCGGCCATCCCGTGGCCGGCGAACCCGTGGCCTCGGCGGAGGACATCGCGGCCTTCCGCGCGACCCATGGCCTGGGCGATGCGCCGCTGCTGACCGTCCTTCCCGGATCGCGCGGCGGAGAGGTCAAGCGCCATGCCCCGATCTTTGGAAAGGCGCTGGGGCCGATCCTGGCCGAACACCCCGATCTCAGGCTGATCCTGCCAACTACCGGCCCTCAGGCCGACCGGCTGACCGCGCTGACAGAGGATTGGCCGCAAAAGCCGCTGATACTCGACCCGCGCCGGCTGTCCGCCGAGGCCGCCCAGGCCGAGAAACGTGCAGCCTTTGGCGCCTCACGGGCGGCGCTTGCGGCCTCTGGCACCGTCTCGCTGGAACTGGCCGCGCAGGGGACGCCCATGGCCATCGCCTATGGCATGAACCGCGTGACCTGGGAAATCGTGTCCCGGATGGCCTTGCTGGACACGGTGACGCTGGTCAACCTGGTGACCGATACGCGGGTGGTGCCGGAATGCCTGGGGCCGCGCTGCAGGGCCGATCTGATCACCCCCATGCTGCGTCAGGTCCTGAACGACCCGACCGCTCAGCAAAAGGCGACCGCCCTGACCATGACCCGCCTCGGCCGGGGTGGAGAGCCCCCGGGATTGCGCGCCGCCCGCGCCGTGCTCGACCGGCTTTGATCCGTGGCTGTGGCCAAGGTCGCAGCCGATCATGGCCCGCCTTCCGTAGGGCTGCCCGCCAGGCAAGATCCCGGTCAGGCCAGCCGATAATTTGTGATCACAGGCCGATCAGCCCTTCCAGATCCAGCCACCGCCAAAGATCCGGCTGCCCCCGGTTTCATAGAAGACGCAGGCCTGTCCGGGGCTGACACCGTCTTCGGGCGACAGCAATTCAATCTCGGCCGTGGTCTCTGTCAGCGGACGCACGATGGCCTCGCGAGGCGGCCGAGTCGACCGCACCTTGACGGACAAAAGCCATTCCGACTGCGAGGTGAATGGAACGTTGCCAAGCCAGTTGATTTCCCGAACCGGCACGATCCGCGTGGCCAGAAGCTCTCGCGGGCCGACGATGACCTGGCGCGCGTCGACGTCCAGCTTGACCACGTACAAGGGCTCGCTCAGCCCGCCGATCCCAAGGCCGCGGCGTTGACCGATGGTGTAGTGAATCACACCGGTATGGTCCCCAAGCACACGCCCGTCCACGTGAACGATCTGCCCGGGCTCTGCTGCGCCGGGGCGCAGTTTTTCGATGACCGAAGCATAATCGCCGTTGGGCACGAAACAGATGTCCTGGCTGTCCGGCTTGTCGGCCACGCTCAGCCCGTATTCCGACGCCAGGGCCCGCGTGGCATCCTTCGACGGCAGGTGGCCCAGAGGAAATCGTAAAAATTCAAGCTGTTCCGGGGTGGTCGAGAACAGGAAGTACGACTGGTCGCGGCTGGCGTCCTCGGCCGAGTGCAGTTCGGGCCCGTTCGCGCCCATCTTGCGCTGGATGTAATGGCCCGTCGCCATGCAATCGGCGTCAAGGTCGCGGGCGGTTTCCAGCAGGTCCTTGAACTTGACCCGTTCATTACAGCGGATGCACGGCACCGGGGTCGCGCCGGCCAGGTAGCTATCGGCGAATTCGTCGATCACTGCGTCCTTGAAAATGTTTTCGTAATCAAGGACATAATGGGGGAAACCACGTTCTTCGGCGACCCGGCGAGCGTCGTGGATGTCGATGCCCGCGCAGCAGGCACCTTTCTTGGCCAGGGCCGCGCCGTGGTCGTACAATTGCAGCGTCACGCCCACCACGTCATAGCCTTCCTGCGCCAGGTGCGCGGCCACGACAGAGCTGTCCACGCCGCCCGACATCGCCACCACGACGCGGGTGTCGGCGGGCGATTTGGCAAAGCCCAAAGAGTTCAGTTTAGGCGTGTCGAGAGCCATGAAAGCCGTCCTGTCAGGGGGGTGAACCTTGGGAATATAGGAAAATCCGACACACTCGCAAGGCGCAGTTTCACTGAGCGTTAAGTCCGTTGGCCGACAGTCGGGTTATGGACACGCGAAGGTAAAGACCATGTTTCTCAAGAAAGTCGACGGCCCTCGGGCCGTGACATTGCCGGACGGCACGATCATGACCCGCGCGGATCTTCCGCCGGAGACTACCAAGCGTTGGGTGGCGTCGCGTAAGGCGGCGGTGGTCCGGGGGGTGTTGTACGGACTGATTTCGCAGAAGGATGCGCTGGAGAAATACTCACTCTCGGAGGAGGAGTTCCTCTCGTGGGTCAGCGCGGTCGCAAACCATGGGGAAGAGGCTTTGAAAGCCACGGCCCTTAAAAAGTATAGACAACCTTAAGTTGTCTGTTCATAATGATGACAATGGTAACGTGCGATTAACCTTTATTGGTCAGTCTTCCTTGCGACAGAAACGAAACCCTGCGGAGACCCATGATGCGTGTGCTCTTGGTTGAAGACGATCCGACGACCTCGAAAAGTATCGAGCTTATGCTCACCCATGCCAACCTCAATGTCTATGCGACTGACCTTGGGGAGGAGGGGATCGATCTTGCCAAGCTATACGACTATGATCTGATCCTGCTGGACCTGAACCTGCCCGACATGAACGGTCACGAGGTGCTGCGTCAATTGCGCATGTCGCGCATCGACACGCCGATCCTGATCCTGTCCGGCGAAGACGATACAGAAAACAAAATCAAGGGCTTCGGGTTCGGGGCGGATGATTACCTTACCAAGCCCTTCCACCGGGAAGAACTGGTGGCGCGGATCCACGCGATCATTCGCAGGTCAAAGGGACATTCCCAATCTGTCATCCGCACGGGAAAGATCTCGGTCAACCTGGATGCCAAGACGGTCGAAGCCGATGGCCAGCCGGTGCACCTGACCGGCAAGGAATACCAGATGCTGGAACTGCTGAGCCTGCGCAAGGGGACCACCCTGACCAAGGAGATGTTCCTGAACCATCTTTACGGCGGCATGGACGAACCAGAACTGAAGATCATCGACGTGTTCATCTGCAAGTTGCGCAAGAAACTCAGCCGCGCAACGGATGGCGAAAACTATATCGAAACAGTTTGGGGACGTGGGTACGTCCTGCGCGACCCGCAAGAAGACCCCCTGAACGGCCCCCAGATGGCCATCGGCGCCTAGGCGCCTCGGGTCCGACCGGCACATCGTCTCGCCAGCCTCGTTCCAACGGTCTCCACTTGCGGATGGATGCGGATAGGTCATCCGCCACCACCGACCCTTGGATACGGATCGCCGGGCATCTGGACCCTGACCGAACAGCGCTCTAAACCTTGTCCCGATCCTAGCCCGGGGGCGCTGCAATGAATGATGGGACACCGGTCGGTGACATGACCGAACAGCAGGCCAAGGCCGAACTGGCCCGGCTCGCGGAACTCCTGAACAGGGCGAACACCGCCTACCATCAGGACGATTCGCCCGAGATACCGGATGCGGACTACGACGCTTTCAAGATCCGCAACGCCGAGATCGAGGCGCGCTTCCCGGCCCTGAAGCGCAAGGACAGCCCATCCGATCAGGTCGGCGCGGCCCCGGCCGAGGGTTTTGCCAAGGTCACCCACAGTGTGCGGATGCTGTCGCTGTCCAATGCCTTTGACGACGAGGACATCTCGGATTTTGTGACATCGGTGCGCAAGTACCTGGGCAAGGGGACCGAGACAGCGCTGGTTTTCACCGCTGAACCCAAGATCGACGGGCTGTCCCTGTCGCTGCGCTATGAGAACGGCCAGCTGGTCCAGGCGGCCACCCGGGGCGATGGCGAGACCGGCGAAAACGTCACCGCCAACGCGCGCACCATCGATGATATCCCGCAAACCCTGGACAGTGCTCCGGACATTCTTGAAGTCCGGGGCGAGGTCTACATGTCCCACGCGGATTTCGAGGCGCTGAATGCCCGCCAGGACGAGGCCGGGCAGAAGACATTCGCCAACCCGCGCAATGCCGCTGCCGGTTCCATGCGCCAGCTGGATCCGTCGATCACGCGCGCCAGGCCTTTGAAGTTCTTCGCCTACGCCTGGGGAGAGAGCTCTGCTCCGCTGGCGGACACCCAGTTCGGCGCGATCGACCGCCTGAAAACATTGGGTTTTTCCACCAATCCGTTGACGATCCGGGCCGACAGCCCCGCCCAGATGATCGCACATTACCGCGAGATCGAAGCGCAACGGGCGACGCTGGATTACGACATCGACGGCGTGGTCTACAAGGTGGACGACCTTGGTCTGCAAGCCCGGCTGGGCTTTCGCTCGACCACCCCCCGCTGGGCCATCGCGCATAAGTTCCCGGCCGAACTTGCCTGGACGCACCTGGAGGCCATCGACATCCAGGTCGGCCGCACCGGCGCGCTCAGCCCGGTTGCCCGTCTGACCCCGGTCACCGTCGGCGGCGTCGTCGTGTCGAATGCCACCCTGCACAACGAGGATTACATCGCGGGCCGGGATGCCTCGGGCAACGAGATCCGCGGCGGCAAGGACATCCGCGTGGGCGATTGGGTGCAGGTCTACCGGGCCGGGGACGTGATCCCCAAGGTCGCGGATGTGGATCTGTCCCGGCGGCCGGATGGCACGGAGCCTTACATTTTTCCCGAAACCTGCCCGATTTGCGGCAGCGATGCCGTGCGCGAGGAAGGCGACGCGGTTCGCAGATGCACAGGTGGCCTGATCTGTGCTGCTCAGGCCGTTGAAAAGCTGAAACATTTCGTCTCGCGCGCGGCGTTCGACATCGAAGGTCTGGGGGCCAAGCAGATCGAAGCCTTCTATGCAGACGATCAACTGCCCGTAAGGGAACCGGCGGACATCTTCACCTTGCAGGCGCGCGACAGCCAGAACCTGACCAAGCTGGCCAACCGCGATGGGTGGGGCGAGACCAGCGCAGGCAACCTCTTTGACGCGATCGAGGAGAAGCGGGACATCCAACTGGCCCGGGTCATCTTTGGCCTGGGAATCCGGCATGTGGGTGAGGTGGCCGCTCAGGACCTGGCCCGCCACTTTTCCACCTGGGAGGCCATGGCAACGGCCCTGGACACCGCCCGGCCGGCCGCGCTGGCACATCGCGCAGCCGACGCGGCGGCCGAGGCGGAACGGGCCCTGGCAGCCAGCGAAAACCGGCGCGCCCGGATCTCTGAGGCGCGCAAGAAGGCCGAGGCGGGTTGCGATGTACCGGATGCGGCGACCACTGCCTGGGCGGACCTGATCGGCTCGGACGGTATTGGCCCGACCATGGCCCTGTCGCTTTCGGATGCATTTGCCAACCCCGAAGAACGCGCGGCGATGGACCGGCTGCTGGCGCATCTGCGTCCGGTCGCCCCTGAAGCCCGGGATCTGGGCAGCCCGGTCGCCGGCAAGACGGTGGTTTTCACGGGCACCCTGGAAAAGATGACGCGGGCCGAGGCCAAGGCTCGGGCTGAATCGCTTGGCGCCAAGGTCAGCGGCTCTGTCAGTGCAAAGACCGACCTGTTGGTGGCCGGTCCCGGGGCCGGCTCCAAGGCCAAGAAGGCGGCGGATCTGGGCATTGAAACCCTGGACGAAGACGGCTGGCTGGCCCTGATAGGCGCCACATGAGCCCGCCGCCCACCGGTCGCCCAGAGCCGCTTTTCCCGCTGTTCGCCGACCTGGAAACCCTGGATGGGGTGGGGCCGAAGACGGCCAAGCACCTGGGCCAGATGCAGGTCGAACGGCCACGCGATCTGCTGTTCACCTTGCCCTACAACGTGGTTGATCGCCGCCGCCGGACAACCATCCTGGGCGCGGAGTTCCCGCAGATCCTGACCGTTCAGGTCACCATCGGGGCCCATCGGCCCGGCCGGACCCGGGCCGGGGCCTACCGTATCCTGGTTTCGGATGCGGAGACCGAGTTTCAGCTGGTGTTCTTCCATGCCCGGCCGGAATACCTGAAACGGATCCTGCCCACCGGGGCGGTGCGGCTGGTGTCCGGGAAGGTCGAGCTGTTCGACGGGCAGGCTCAGATGGTGCATCCCGACCATGCGGTGGCTCTGGACGAGGCCGACGAGATCCCCGAGACCGAGCCGGTCTATCCCCTGACCTCGGGCGTGACCCAGAAGGTGATGTTTCGCGCGACGCGCTCGGCCCTGGCGCGGACACCGGACCTGGCGGAATGGATCGACCCGGGGCAGAAGGCCAAGGCAGAGTGGCCCGATTGGGCCGATGCGGTCCGGGCGGCCCATGCGCCCGATGGCCCCGCCGATCTGGCGCCCGAAGCGCCGGCGCGGCAGCGGCTGGCTTATGACGAGCTGATGGCGCACCAGATGACGCTGGCCTTGGCGCGCCAGACAGAGCGTCAACGCAAGGGGCTGTCCTCGGTGGGCTCGGGCGATCTGCAGGCGCGGGTGCTGGGGGCCTTGCCTTATCAGCCGACCGGCGCTCAGTCCCGCGCGGTCGAGGAAATCGCCGCCGACATGGCCCGGCCGCGACGGATGAACCGCCTGTTGCAGGGCGATGTGGGCGCGGGAAAGACGTTGGTTGCTTTCCTGGCCTTGCTGATTGCGGTGGAAGCGGGCGGGCAGGGTGTGCTCATGGCCCCGACAGAGATCCTCGCCCGCCAGCACCTGGAAGGGTTGCAGCCGCTGGCCGCCAGTGCGGGCGTTCGGCTGGAGATCCTGACCGGCCGCGACAAGGGCGCGGAGCGGCGGGCGAAGCTGGAGGCGCTGGCCTTGGGCGACATCGCGATCCTCGTGGGCACCCATGCGGTGTTCCAGGCCGACGTGGCGTTTGCCGACCTACGCTTAGCCATCGTCGACGAACAGCACCGGTTCGGCGTGCGCCAACGGCTGGAATTGTCGAAGAAAGGGGCTGCGGTGGACGTGCTGGTGATGACCGCGACGCCGATCCCACGCTCACTGGCGCTGGCGCAATATGGCGACATGGATGTCAGCCTGCTGGACGAAAAGCCGCCCGGGCGCAAACCGATCACCACGGCGGTCATTGCCGACGGGCGGATCGACGAGGTCGTGGCCCATCTGCGGCGGGCGATCGGAGAGGGACGGCAGTGCTATTGGGTCTGCCCCCTGGTCGAGGAAAGCGAGGTCATGGACCTGACGGCGGCCGAGGAACGGTTCAAGATACTGCGGGCGGCGCTCGGCGAGGGTGTCGTGGGCCTGGTGCACGGCCAGATGCCGCCGGCCGAGAAGGACGCGGCGATGGAGGCGTTTCAATCCGGGCGGACCCAGGTGCTGGTGGCCACAACGGTGATCGAGGTCGGGGTGAACGTGCCCAACGCCACGATCATGGTGATCGAGCGGGCCGAGACCTTCGGGCTGGCCCAGCTGCACCAGTTGCGCGGCCGGGTCGGGCGGGGCGAGGCGGCCTCGACCTGCCTTCTGCTCTACCGCGCGCCGCTGAACGAGGCCGGGCGGCGGCGGCTGGAGGTTTTGCGCGACACCGAAGACGGGTTCCGCATCGCCGAAACCGACCTGGAAATGCGGGGGGCGGGTGACCTGATCGGGACGGCCCAGTCCGGTTTGCCGGTGTTCCGGGTGGCCGACCTGGAACGCCAGGCGGCTCTGATGGCCGTGGCGCAATCGGATGCGCGCAAGCTCCTGGCCGAGGATCCGATCCTGGAAAGCACACGCGGGTTGGCCGCGAGGGTGCTTTTGTGGCTGATGAAGCAGGATGAGGCAATCCGGCTGATCAAGGTCGGCTAGGCGAGAAGTTCTCGCATGTTCCGGTATGTTCTCATTAAGTTCTTTACTTCGTGGTGCGGATGTGAGAACAAAGGGTCAACAAAACATTAATGACCCACTCACAGGAGGGACCGCCATGCTCAAGGATCTCAAGGATGCGTTCTGCCGCTCCCATGCCACCCTGGCACAGGACGCGGTCGGCCTGACTGCCCTGGTCGTGATCCTGCTGGTCGGTCTGCACCTGCCGCTTCTGGCCTGACACATTCGATTTCTGCCTGCGAGTTCGCGCCGGCGCCTTTTTGCATCCTGTCCCATGTTCGATGCCGAGGGTGACCTGCCTGTCTGTCCCTCTCAGGGTCTGCCTCTGTCCCTGACCCGGCGCCATCCGCGCGACACCCGCATACTTCTCCGCCGCCATCTTCCGGGATGCGCGGCGGTTTTTTTGCTCGGTCGGCCGGGCGAGAAAATTCGTCGAATTTTCTTGGCGGGATGGCTGGCGGTCAGGCGCAGTCCGATTGTTCGGCTTGTTCCATGGCCTCGGCCGTGGCTTCCAGAGTCAGCAGGATCGACGCATGCCGGTTCTTATAGTCGCGCGCGGGGGTCAGGACGTCCAGGCCATCGAACGGGGCGTCGGGCACGGGCCCGCCGGACTTGAGCATGGCTTTCAGCTGGTCCCGGGCGGTTTCGATCTGTTCGCGCGTGCATCCGATGGCCACGTCCCCAACCACGGCGGCTGCCGCTTGGCCCAGGGCGCAGGCTTTCACATCCTGGGCAAAATCCGCGATCTTGCCGTCGCGCACCTGCACATCCACGGTCACCGTCGACCCGCACAGGGGCGAGCGCCGCTTGACACGGGCATCGGGCGTTTCCAGGTGGCCCAGGTGCGGGATGTCCGCCGCCAGGTCGAGGATGCGGGCCGAATAGAGTTTGATCAGATCGTTGTCGCCGGACATTGCTTCCCCTCTGGTGGCGTTCCCCTTAGATAGGGCCCCGATCCCACCTTGCACAAGGTTTTTGCCATGAGCGCCCCCGAGAGCTTTTCCATTTCGACCCTGGTCCTGAACGAGGCCGGCCTGATCCCGGCCATTGCACAGGACGCGACGAGCGGCGAGGTGCTGATGATGGCCTGGATGAACACCGAAGCTGTCGAGCGCACGTTGCAGACGGGCCGCGTGACCTATTGGTCGCGGTCGCGGCAGGCGTTCTGGGTCAAGGGGGAAAGCTCGGGCCATGTGCAAGAACTGGTGGACCTGCGGGTGGATTGCGACCGCGATTGCATTCTTGTGCTGGTCAACCAGACCGGCCCGGCCTGCCACACCAACCGGCGCAGCTGTTTTTACACGGCCGTCCGCGAGAGTGACGAGGTGGAACTGATGGCGCCGATGACCTGATCGGGGTCACAGCCCAACCAGTTGGCGCAACTGCGCGGGCGTCATCCCGTCCTCGCGATATCGCGCGATGGCCCGGGCATCATCGCGCTTGGCCAGCCGGCGGCCCGTGTCGTCCCGGATCAACCGATGGTGGTGATAGACCGGCACGGGCAGATCCAGCAGGGTTTGAAGGACAACGTGCAGAGGTGTGGCGTCAAACAGGTCCGCTCCCCGGATCACGTGGGACACAGATTGGTGCGCATCATCTACGACCACCGACAGGTGGTAGGATCCACCCATGCCTCGGCGCAACAGGATCGGGTCTCCGACTGTATCCACAAGCGCCAAAGGCGAGACTCTGTGATCGCCCGCGTGCAGCGGGCCGGTTTCGGTAAAGGTCAGTTCGGGCAGAAGCTGGGCGGCCCGGGTCATGTTCAGGCGGATCACGTCGTCCGGGCCCCGATCCGACATCGGCCGCCCCCGGCATGTGCCCGGATAGATCCGCCCGTCGGGGCCGAATTGCGGAACGCCTTCCTGGGGCGCGCCGGCGGCGGCCTCGATATCGGCCCGGCGGCACTGGCAGGGATAGGTCAGCCCCAGGGCCGTCAACTTGTCCAGCGCGGCCAGGTAGGCATCGCTCCGCTCGGACTGGCGCAGCACCGGGGTGGGCCAGTCAAGACCCAGCCAATGCAGGTCGGTGTCGATCTGGGCCTCCCATTCCGGGCGGGCGCGGGATTGGTCTATGTCCTCGATCCGCAACAGGAATGTCCCGCCCGCATCCCTGGCCATGTCATGGGCCAGGCAGGCGGAATAAGCGTGGCCCAGGTGCAGCGGACCGGTGGGCGACGGCGCGAAACGGGTGACGAACATGGGGCCGGTCCTGTGGGGTTGGGCAGCGGGGCGGCCACGCCCCCAAGGTCAATCCTCGCGCCGGACCTTGGCCTGGTGGATCATCAGCCAGGCCAGGATGATGAACATCGGATGGGTCAGCCCGCCCGAGATGATGATGGCCGGCACCCAGATCACGAAGACGAGGATGCTCATGATGATCCAGCCGGACAGCAGAATGGCGAGCGGGGGCAACAGGATGGCAACGAGGTAAAGCAACGGAAAGGTCCCTTGTCAAAAACTGGGTCAGACAGGTGTAATACGCATAGTATCAGGCTGTTACGGCCTGATGCGCAAGCCAGTTCTGCCAGTCGGCCTTGGCCCGGTCGGTATAAGCCTTGTAACGGTCCTTGCGCCCGCGGCGGCCGCCGCGCAGGCCCTCGACCGGGGGGAACAGCCCGAAGTTGACGTTCATCGGCTGGAAGGTCTTGGCCTCGGCCCCGCCGGTGATGTGGGTGATCAGCGCGCCCGACGCCGTGGTCGGCGGCGGCGGAGCCAGTGTCTCGCCGGCCATCTCGCAGGCCGCCATCCGGCCGGCCAGCAAGCCCATCGCCGCGCTTTCCACGTAGCCCTCGACGCCCGTCACCTGGCCCGCAAAGCGGATATTCGGCCGCGAGCGCAGACGCATCTGGTCGTCCAGCAAGGTCGGGCTGTTCAGGAACGTGTTCCGGTGAATGCCCCCAAGCCGGGCGAAACTGGCGTTTTCCAGGCCCGGAATCATGCGAAAGACCTCTGTTTGCGCGCCGTACTTCATCTTGGTCTGGAAACCCACGATGTTGAAAAGCGTTCCCAGCTTGTTGTCGCGACGCAGCTGGACGATGGCATGCGCCTTGATGTCCGGCTGGTGCGGATTGGTCAGGCCCACCGGTTTCATCGGGCCGTGGCGCAGGGTTTCCCGGCCACGCTCGGCCATGACCTCGATCGGGAGGCATCCGTCGAAATAAGGCGTGGGCTTGGGGCCAGAGCCGGCCTCGCCCTCGTGGAACTCGGTCTTGTCGGCGGCCAGAAGCGCGTCGATGAAGGCCTCGTAGGTGTCCTTGTCCATCGGGCAGTTCAGGTAGGCCGTGCGTTCTTCCTCGGTCTCGCCCTTGTCGTATCGAGACTGCATCCACGCCTTCGACATGTCGATGCTGTCGGCATAGACGATGGGGGCGATGGCGTCGAAGAAGGCCAGGGACTCGGTCCCGGTTTCCCGCGCGATGGCCTGGCCCAGGGCGGGCGAGGTCAGCGGGCCGGTGGCAAAGATCCACTGGCCTTGGTCGGGCAGGTCGGTGATCTCTTCGTAGCTGACCGACACGTTGTCCAATGCCTTCAGCCGGGCCGTCACCGTTTCGGCAAAGGGGTCGCGGTCGACCGCCAGGGCACCGCCCGCCGGCAGGCGATGGCGGTCGGCGGTTGTCATGATCAGCCCGTCGGCGGTGCGCATTTCCCAGTGCAGCAGGCCCACGGCGTTCTGCTCGTCATCGTCCGAACGGAAGGAATTGGAACAGACCATTTCGCCCAGGTTACCCGTCTGGTGGGCAAAGGTTTCAACCTGGGGGCGCATTTCGTGCAGGACCACGCGCAAACCCATCCGGGCGGCTTGCCAGGCGGCTTCGGAACCGGCCATGCCACCGCCAACGATGTGAAGAATATCGGTCATGGGCGGCATGTAGAGATCAAGCGCGCCTGTTGCAACGCTGACGTGCAATCATCGCCCGTGGTGGGCGGAGTTAAGTCAAATTGTCTGAAGAGGGGGGTCTGGGTCGCCGCGGCGCTCGTGTCGACCGGGAGAGAGTCCGGCTGGAGGGACATTCAGGCCTGCGGCGACCCCTAGACATAGTCAGGAACTTTCGTCCCTGACCTTCTTTTGCCATAAACATGCCCGATTTGATAGCCCCGATTTGGAAACAATTGATTTCCTTTGTCGCGATTGACGGGTCACTGGCTCCAGTCGGGGCTGCGCTTGTCGATAAAGGCCGTAATACCCTCGGCCGTGTCGGCCAACATCATGTTTTCGGCCATGACCATGCCGGTGTAGCCATAGGCCTCGTCCACGGGCATCTGGGCCTGGGTGTAGAAGGCTTCTTTGCCGATGGCTACGGCCGCCCCCAGCTTCGAGGCCACCGTTTCCGCCAAGGTCCGGGTTTCGTCCTCCAGCATCGCTTCGGGCACCATCTTGTTGATCAGGCCCATCTTTTCGGCCTCGACCGTGTCGATGAACCGGCCCGTCGTCAGCATCTCGAAGACTTTCTTGCGGGGCATGTTGCGGCTGAGCGCGACCATGGGCGTGGAACAGAACAGCCCGATGTTTACCCCGTTCACCCCGAACCGCGTGCCGTCGGCGGCCACGGCCATGTCGCAGGTGGCGACCAGCTGGCACCCGGCGGCGGTGGCGATTCCATGCACCTGTGCGATGACGGGTTGGGGCAGGGACTGGATCGACAGCATCATGTTGGTGCAGCGCTGGAACAGGTCCAGGTAATAGCCGCGCCCGCCATCGGTCGCCTGCCGCGCGGCCTGCATCTGCTTCAGGTCGTGCCCGGCGCAAAACGCCTTGCCCGCGCCCGACAGGATCACCGCCCGAACCGACCGGTCCGCCCGCAGCGCGTCGAATTCAGCTTGTAACGCCGCCAGCATCTCTTCGCTCAGCGCGTTCAGCCGTTCGGGCGCGTTCATCCTCAGATGTGCGATCGCCCCGGCATCATGCCGTTCCAGAATTGTCATGCTCACCCTCCCGTGCAATGCCTGTCACCCTAAGGCCAAGTCAGGAGGAGGAAAAGCATGGGGCTGGCACTGGATCGAGAGGCGTTGATCGCCTACCTGGACGAGGTCTTTCCGCAGGTGCGTGGTGAATTCGGCATCGACGCCCTGGCGCCGATGGAGATCACCATGCGGCTGAAGGTGCGCGAGGCTCACCTGCGTCCCGGAGGCACCGTTTCTGGCCCGTCGATGTTCGCGCTGGCCGATGTCACGGTCTATGCGCTGGTGCTGTCCATGGTCGGGCGCGAGGCGCTGGCCGTGACCACGAATTGTTCCATCGACTTCATGCGCAAGCCCGAAGCGGGGCGGGACCTGGTCGCGACGGGGCGGCTGTTGAAACTGGGCCGCGTTCTGGCCGTTGGCGACGTGCTGCTGCATTCGGATGGCAGCGACAAGCCCGTGGCCCGGGCCAGCCTGACCTATTCGATTCCGCCCGCTGCCTCCCAGTCGTCAGGGGCGGGGTGACGGCATCGCCCGCAGGGGGCGATGTCTAGTGTCTTAAGGCAGCAGCTTGCGCACGTAGCCGGGCAGGGCGAAGGCCGCCTTGTGAACCTCGGGCGTGTAATAGCCCGTGTCGATCCCGGCCGCGTCAAAGCGGCTTTCCAGAGTTTCCAGCGGCACGCTTCGCGTATCGCCGTCCGTGGCCCATCCAAAGGCCATTGGACCACCCGCATAGGTGGGCACGGTGGCCAGGTAGCAGCCCCAATCCTTGAACAGGGCCTTGAAGGCGCGCAACGAATTCGTCAACTCGTCACCCTGCATGAACGGCACGCCATTCTGCGTGACCAGGATGCCGCCCGGGGTTAGGGCCCGTTGAGCGTGACCATAGAAGGTATCGGTGAACAAAACCTCTCCGGGCCCGATGGGATCGGTGCTGTCGATGATGATCACGTCAAAGTTGTCGCCCGGGGCCTTCATGAAATCGGCCCCGTCGGCGATGACCAGGTTCAAGCGCGGATCGTCGAATGCGCCATCACTCAGCATCGGCAGGTAAGTCTTTGAAAACTCGACCACACCAGCGTCGATTTCCACCATGGCCACATGCTCGACCGAGGCATGCCGGAGGGCTTCCCGGGCCATGCCGCCGTCACCGCCGCCCACGATCAGGACGCGCTTGGCGGCCCCATGCGCCAGGATCGGCACATGGGTCAGCATCTCGTGGTAGATAAAGTTGTCGCCTTCGGTGGTCTGCACCACGTCATCCAGGGTCAGAACTCGGCCGAAGCGGTTGTTCTGAAAGACTTTCAGCCGCTGATGATCGGTCTCGCTGTCATACAACAGCTCGTCCATCGACAGGGCCTGGGCGTATTCCGGATAAAGCGATTCCTTCATCCACTTGGGCGTGTCACCGGTCATGCCGCGACCTCAGGGGCCTCCACCAGACCCTCGCCCCGGCGCAGTTCCTTGACCCGCACATCGGCCGTGCCGAAGGCGTTCTTCAGCACGTCAACGGCCTTCCAGGGCTGTGCGTCACCACACATGAAGACGTCGAAGGCTCCATAGCCGATTTCGGGCCAGGTGTGCACCGAGATATGGCTTTCGGCCAGCACGGCCACGCCGCTCACACCCTGGGGGCTGAACTTGTGCGTATGAATGTGCAGCAGGGTCGCGCCACATGTATCGACACAATCGCGGAACGCTTGCTGGATACGGTCCTCATCGTCCAACCCGTGACCATCGACGACCTCGATGATCAGGTGCGTTCCGGCAAAGACCGCACCATCGCGGCGGATGAAGTGATCCTCGCGGTCGTCGTCAAAGACAGTGGACACAACAGTGTCGGTGAAGCCGGCGGACTCGTGTCCGCTGGCGGAATCTTCCGCATGGGCGCCTGTCTCCAGACCGATCCCCAGTTGGAAGAGGTTGGCGTCCTTCATGGCGCTCCCCTTCGTTCCAGTAGATGACAATCCGGCGGTCCCTTAGCGCCCCCCCGTCCAGCAGGGTTGGGATCGGTTCCGCAACGAGGGCGCAGGTAGGGCCTGTGGCCGACTCGATCAAGAATTTTTTCGACACATCAGCGAAAAAGTTCCGCAATGCCCGGCGCATGTGGCCGACGGGCATGAATAATTCGTTGGGCGGCAGGATGGCGCAATAAAAAGGGCCGGGCAGAGCCCGGCCAGAACGAGGTCTCTGTATCAGAGCTGCCTCGGGGAGAAAAATGTGAGCGGCCCAGGTGCCGCGGCGGCCAGATTGGCCGAACCGCGTGTCAGAGGCTCAGGGCAGCCAGAATGGGCGCTTGGCTTCTTTCAGGGCTTCATGTTCGGTCACGCCGATGTCATTCAGAAGATGTGCGTCCAGTCGGGCCAGGTGATTTCGGCTGCGGTAGCGGTGATCCCACAGGGTAATGACCGTAGCCACCTTTACAGCGAACAGGGCGGTCAGCGGCAGGCGAGGGGCTGCGGCGAGCGGCGACAAGGTCTGTGCGGTATGGCTGCGTGTCATCGGGAGATCCTTTCGATTGTATTGACACAAAGTGCAGTACTGAGTACGGTGTGTTGATACGATCTGAAATGTGTCAAAGCCAGAGAAACATTGTCATGGATACAATTTGGTCGGCGCCGCTGAAGGACGTCAAAGGCCCCAAGTATGAACTGGTGGCCGAGAAGATCCGCAGCCGCATTGTATCGGGTACATTGCCACCGGGTGCCAAATTGCCCCCGGTGCGGGAGCTTGCCTATCGGTTGGGGATCACACCGGGCACGGTGTCGCGGGCTTACGGTGTGCTGACCGAAGATGGATTGTTACAAGGCGAGGTCGGTCGCGGTACATTCGTGGTCGAACCGCGCAAACCCGACCCCTTGTTCCAGCCCGACGATGATCCCGACGCTCGCGCCTGGGAGGCTCTGGAAATCGATGTCATCGCCCATGGCACGGGGCATCTGGCAGGGCACGAGGTCAACCTCTTTTCGCCCCACCTTCCCAGCGTCGGGCAGACCACCCTGATCAAAGAAATGCTGGCCCGGCTGGCCGAGACCCCGCCGTCGGGGCTGATGCATTATCCCAGCCGATCCAATTCGCTGCCAGCGCGCAAGGCCGTGGTCCGCTGGCTGTCAGAGGTGCCCATCGGGCCTCTGCAGGCCAACGACATCGTGCTGACCAACGGGGGCCAGAACGCGATTTCCCTGATATTCCAGGCCGTTCTTCGGGGTCCGCGCCCCGTGATACTGGTCGAGGAACTGGCCTATCCCGGCTTTCGCCGCGCCGCAGAGCTGCTGCGTGCCGAGGTCGTTCCGGTAGCGATGGATAGCGAAGGCCTGATCCCCGAGGCGCTGGAAGCGGCGGCCCGGGCCAACAACGCCCAGGTCCTGTGCACTTCACCCGAGATCCACAATCCGACCCTGATCACCACGCCGCTGCATCGGCGCGAGGCCTTGGCGAAGGTGGCCCGCAAGGTGGATCTGCAGATCATCGAGGACGATTGTTACCACATGCGCCACGCCGCCACACCGACCTACCGGATGCTGGCCCCGGAGCGCGCATGGTATGTGTCCTCGGTGTCGAAAAGCATCACGCCGGCCTTGCGCGTGGGCTTTGCGGTCGCGCCCGAGGTCGGGGCCTCGGCATTGCGCCGGGCCGCGGAACACGGGTTCTTCGGGCTGGCCACACCGCTTGCCGACCTGACCGCCCTGTTGCTGAATGACCCGCGCATCGACGAGTTGGCCGACGAGGTTGCGCGCGTGGTCGGGCGCTACGTGCAAAGCGCGGTCAATATCCTGGGCGGCTATGATCTGAAATGGCGTGAAGAGGCGGCCTTTCTGTGGCTGACCCTGCCGCGGGGCTGGCGGGCGGGGGCCTTTTGCCGGGAGGCGGAAGCACAGGGCGTTCAATTGCGCTCGGCCGAGGATTTCGCCCCGCGCAACGCCAACACGCCCCATGCCGTGCGCTTTGCGGTCAATGCCGGGCTGCCGCTGACCCGGTTCGAGAACGCGCTACACCGTCTGCGCGATCTTCTGGACAATCCGCCCGAGCAGATCGGGGTGTGAAAATTGGGGTATTATGATACCTAATTTGCAAGACATTGAAATTGCGCGATTAATAATCCTTTTGTGATATTGACGGGGTGCGGGCTTGTCCCCTATATCCCCACGATCGAAATAACGGACCGGCCCGAAAGGCGCCGGTCTTTCCAATCAAAACCAGGGCTGTCCTGCAATGAAAACCTTTTCTGCAAAACACGCAGACATCGACAAGAAGTGGATCCTGATCGACGCCGAGGGCGTTGTCCTGGGCCGTCTTGCCTCGATCGTTGCGATGCGCCTGCGCGGCAAGCACAAGGCGACCTTCACTCCGCACATGGATATGGGCGACAACGTCATCATCATCAACGCCGACAAGGTGCAGATGACCGGCAAGAAGCGTGACGAACACTTCTACTGGCATACCGGCCACCCCGGCGGGATCAAAAGCCGCACCAAGCAGCAGATCCTGGACGGCGCGCACCCCGAGCGCGTGGTCTTCCAGGCCGTCAAGCGCATGCTTCCCGGCAACCGCCTGTCGCGTCAGCAGATGACCAATCTGCGCATCTACGCCGGCACCGAGCACCCGCACGAGGCACAAAGCCCCGAAGTGCTCGACGTCAAGGCGATGAACAAGAAAAACACCCGGAGCTGAGACGGATGGCTGAGGAAATCAAGACGCTCGAAGGCCTCGAAGCGGCCGTGACCGAGACCGGTGCCGTTCTGGCCACCGAAGAAGAGATCAACCGCGAGCCCGTGCGGGATTCGCTGGGTCGCTCCTATGCCACCGGCAAGCGGAAGGACGCCGTCGCACGCGTCTGGATCAAGCCCGGTTCCGGCAAGGTGACCGTGAACGGCAAGGAAATCGAAGCCTACTTCGGTCGGCCCGTTCTGCAGATGATCCTGCGCCAGCCGTTCACCGTCGCTGGCGTCGAAGGCCAGTTCGACGTGATGGCAACCGTCAAGGGCGGTGGTCTGTCGGGTCAGGCCGGTGCGGTCAAGCACGGCATCTCGAAGGCGCTGCAGCTGTACGATCCGTCGCTGCGCGGTGCCCTGAAAGCCGCAGGCTTCCTGACCCGCGACAGCCGCGTGGTCGAACGGAAGAAATACGGCCGCGCGAAAGCTCGCCGCAGCTTCCAGTTCTCGAAGCGTTAAGTCTTCGAAAACGATCGCAGAGATTGGGGGTCGCCTTCGGGCGGCCCTTTTGCCGTTCGGGGCATCTGTGGACTGGCCCCCGGTCCGGCGGCGGGCTAAACCCGCGTCATGGGAAACGGAGACACGCCATGGGCCAGATGATCGGCCGGTTCAAACGGCTCTTCGATCCGTGGCCAGAGGTCGGCCCGGACACCTTTGTCCTGTGGGAGCCCTGTTCGAAAAGCCATGGGGAAATCGTGCCGGGCTATGCGCGCTACCTGCGCGACCTTGGCTTCGAGGTGCTGGTGCTGATGACCCCGGCGCGGCTGGACGAAGGCCTTTTCGCGCGGTTTGATGCCACCGGTATCCGCCATGGCGGGCTGAGCCAGCGGCAGATCCGCCGGTTCGTGAAACGCCCCGAGGTGCGCCAGGCGGCCGGGGTTCTGGTGACGACCGCCGGCAAGTTGCCCGACGGGCCGGACGGCCGCGTGGACCTGGCCCGCGTTTTCGGAGAGCCCCGGCCCGAGCGTATCCTGCTGGTCGATCACGATGCCCGGGCTCGGTTGGATCGGGGCGTGTGGGATCCGAAAACGATCACCCTGCGCACGCTTGACTACAAGGGCGCGCGCTCGGTCGTGGTCAATCCGCATGATTTCGGCCCGGTCCAGGTGCGCCCGAAATCCGGCGGACGCACGGTCTTTGTCATGGTCGGCGCGGTGCGGTCGCACCGGGGCAATGCGCCGCTGGTCTTCGACACCGCGCAAAAGCTGCTGGATGCCGGAGAGACGGGGTTCGAGATCCGCGTGATCGGCAAACCCGGCAAGGATCCGGTGCCCGAGGCCCTGCGCGACCATGTCACCCTTCTGGGCCGCCTGCCGTTTCATGCCATGTACAACGAAGTCGAGGCGGCGGATTTCCTGCTGACCTCGTTTCAGGCCGACAATCCCGATCACGATTTCTACCGGACGGGCGGCACCTCGGGGGCGTTTCAGCTGGCCTACGGATTCACCAAGCCGATCCTCGTGCAAGAGGCCTTTGCCCATCGGACCCTGTTCACGCCCCTGAACGCCCTTGTCTATGGCGACGATGCGGGCCTCTTTGGGGCGATGTCCCGGGCGATTGCCATGGACGCGGCCAGTTATGCCGCCCTGCAGGCCGGGATGGACGCCACGGCCACGGCGCTTTACGAACGGTCACTCTCCAACCTGAGGAGCCTTGCCTGTGACTGACATTCACATGCTGTTCTGTTTCGACGACCGCATCCGGCTGGGGGCCGGGGTGACGATGCTGTCGCTGCTGGACGCGGCGGCCGAAGACACCGTTTACCATGTCCATGTCTTTCACCCGGGCCTGCCGGACCCGGTGCGCGCCGGAATCGAAAGCCTGTACACGGGCACGCGCCACAACGTCATATTCCACGAAATCCGGCCAGACCGGTTCGACGGCGCGCCGCGCAACTCGGGCAGCTGGACCGAAATCGTCTATTTCCGCCTGCTGGCGTCCGAAGTTCTAGCCGACCTGGACCGGGTCATCTATTGCGACGTCGACGTGTTTTTCCTCAAGGACATGCAGCCTTACTGGGCGCTGGACCTGGACGGGCATGACTGGGCCGGGGTCGCGGCCGAGGGCAATTCGCCCGACAACCTGACCCACAAGTATTTTCCCGAAAACACCAACGACGCGATTTTCAATTCCGCCTTCATGGTGATGAACCTGCCGCGTCTTAGGGCGCAGGGCGCGGTGCAGCGATATTTCGATGTCATCGAGCAGGTGGGCGATCGGCTGAAGTTCTTCGATCTCGACGTGGTCAACATCGCGTCTGACAGCATCCTGCGCTTGCCCTTCGACACCATGGTCCTGGAGGACATCTACGAGCTGGACGACGTGACCCAGTCGCGCGACTGGGCCTATCTGCAATCGGTCTATTCCGTGGCTGACCTGGAAGCCGCGCGCGACGATCCGGCGATCATCCACTTCGCCGGGCGGCGCGGCAAACCCTGGCAGCGGCAGGCGGTGCCGGCCTATTACCGGGAGGTCCAGGCGCGGTTGCCTGGGGTCCTGCAAAAGACGACCTTCCGCGATTGGCGGAAGAAATGGATCGGGGCCAAGGGGCGGCGGCGGTATCCGATGCGCTCGGCGCTTTAGGCACCCCGTCTGCCAGACAAAGTTCCGTCAGGCATCTGGCGGGATCAGGCCCAGGCCGCGCAGGTAGATGCCAATGCCGCTTTCCAGAAGATCTTCGGGCGGGAAGGGCGACTGGGCACCGGGGCCACGGGCATAAAGCTCCACGACGCCGTGGCTCATCGCCCAGATATGGGCCGAAAACATCGACGGGGGGGGCCGGCGTTCGGGCGGGATGTGCCGGGACAGATCCTCGGCCGCCTTTTCCAGCACCGACCGGGCGCGCGAGGCGGCAGCAGCCAGGCCCGGCGTTCGGTTCGACGAAATCCCGCTTTCGAACATGGCGATGTAATGGCCGGGATATTTGCGGGCAAAGGCCAGGTAGGCCCGGCCGGTGGCCTCGAACGCGGCCAGGGCCGAGGGCTGGCCGGTGTCGTAGGCATACTGGATGACGTCGGCGAAGATTTCATAGCCCTGCCGGGCCACCTCGGCGATTAGATCCTCGCGTCCGGCGAAATGGCGATAGACGGCGGCCGGCGTGACCCCGGCCTGTTTCGCCGCCTGCGAGAGGGTGAATCCGGTCGGTCCTTTCTCTTCGATCAGGCCAAGGGCGGCCTCGACCAGCGCCTGGCGGAGGTTGCCGTGGTGATAGCCGCGCTTAGGCATCCCAGAGGTCCAGGCCTCCGATGATCTTTGGATCGGGCTGGCCCACGGCCTTGGCATCCTTGCCGTCGTAGTCCAGCCCCGCCAGCACGTGCTGGATCGCCGCCAGCCGTGCCCGGCGCTTGTCGTCGCTGCGGATGATCGTCCACGGGGTCAGTGTTCCGTGGGACCGGGTCAGGGTCTCGGCGATGGCGCTGGTGTAAGCGTCCCACTTGCCCAGGCCTTCCACGTCGATCCGACTGAGCTTCCAGTGTTTCAGCGGGTCCTGTTCGCGGGCCAGGAAGCGGCGCAATTGTTCGGCCCGACCGACGTTCAGCCACAGTTTGAACAGCATGATCCCGTCGTTCACCAGCGCCTGTTCAAAGGGTATGACCTGGCGGAAGAACCGTTCCCGCTCTTCGGCCGCACAAAAGTCGAAAACATGTTCGACCACCCCACGATTGTACCAAGAGCGGTCAAAGAAAACGATCTCTCCACCGGACGGTAAATGATTGATATAACGTTGGAAGTACCACTGAGAGGCCTCGGCGTCCGAGGGTTTGGCCAGGGCCACCACGCGCGCCCCGCGCGGGTTCAGGTTTTCACGGAACCGCTTGATCGTGCCGCCCTTGCCCGCCGCGTCCCGGCCCTCGAAGACGATGGCGATGCGCTGGCCGGTCTTCTTGGCCCAGGCCTGCATCTTGACCAGTTCGATCTGCAACTTGTCGAAGGCCTCGGAATAGGCGCTGCCGCCCAGGCGTTTGTCATAGGGGTAGGTCGGCTCGATGATGTCCTTGGTCCGGGTGTCCTTGATGGCCTCGCGGATATGGTCCGGTGCGGTGGTGGCGTAAAAGGCGCTGATGGCACCGTCGAAGGGCAGGGACATGGCCGGGTCCTTGGGGCTGTTCATGGGGTCCTATATGGAATGTTAAGGCCTTTAACGCAAACCCGCGCGACAGGGCGGCCCACATGATGCGGCCCGCAGCGGATCGCCCCCCCGTGCCCCGCGATCAGATCCGCAGGTCGGTCGAGCTGACGCCGATCTCGGTGATGTCGAAGGGCGTTGTCAGGTACAGCTCAGAGATCCAGTTGCCGTAAAGAAGATGCGCATGGCTGCGCCAGCGGTTCAGCGGAGGCCGGGTCGGATCGTCGTCCGGATAGTAATTGCGGGGCACCTCGATGTCCTGGCCCGCGGCCACGTCGCGATCGTATTCCTGTTTCAGGGTGTCGCTGTCGTATTCCAGGTGGTTGAAGATATAAAGCGCTCGGTGGTTGGGGTCCTGCACCAGGCAGGGCCCGACCTCGTCCGAGCCCAGCAGGGTGATCAGCCCTTCGCCCCGGTCGATCTCATCCTGGCGCATTTCGGTCCAGCGGCTGACCGGCACGACGAAATCATCGGCAAAGCCCTGAAGATAGGGCGAGGCCGGGGCCATGTTCTGGTGCCGGAAACAGCCGAAAGCCTTCTTTTTCAGCGGGTGCTTGTCGATACCGTGGAAGTGGTTGATCATCGCCATCGCCCCCCAGCAGACGCCGAAGATCGAATGCACATGGTCCTGCGTCCAGTCGAAGACTTGGGCCAGCTCGTCCCAGTAGGTGACCTCTTCGTAATCCAGCTGTTCGACCGGCGCGCCGGTGATGATCATACCGTCGAACTTGCGCCCGCTTTCGGCGACCTCGGAGAAGGTTTCATAAAAGGAATCAATGTGTTCCGACGAAGTGTTGCGCGGCTGATGGTCGGTCATGCGCATCAAGGTCAGCTCGACCTGCAGGGGGGTGGCCCCCAGCAGGCGCGCAAATTGCGTTTCCGTCTGGATCTTCTTGGGCATCAGGTTCAGCAACCCGATGCGCATCGGCCGGATGTCCTGATGCACCGCCTTGTCCTCTGGCATGACCATGACGCCCTCGTTCTGCAACGTACGATAGGCGGGCAGGTCAGAGGGCAGTTTGATGGGCATCTGGCAGATCCTTGGACGTTTCCGGAAGTTCCGGCTTAGCCGCCAAGCGCCTTCTTCTCAAGGGAGGCGGCGATCAAGTCTTCGAATTGATCGGTGCTTTGCACGTGACGGACGTCGTCTGCCGATACCGTGACCCCCCAGCGCGACATGGCCCGGTAGCGCGGCTGACGATGGGCCAGGGCCTTGGCATAGGTCCAGCGGATAAAGCTGTCGGGGTCGACCTTGTCGGGGGCCACGGCAAATTCGGCCAGGTAGGCATCCCACATGCGGGACAGGAAATCGGGCTGGTAGGCCATCGGCTTGGGCGCCCGGTCGAAGCGGCGGACAAGCTCTTCGGTGTGCGCCTCGGATCCTTCGATCCAGATCATCAGGCAATGCTGGGACAATTCGGTCAGCAGCGGATCTTCGGGATCGTCCGGGTCCGCCCATTCGCAGATCGACCCGCCGGTGTCGCAGATGAAATTCGGATAGCCGTAAAGCCGCTCGGCCCGTTCGATGAAATAGCCGGTGTCCATCAGGGCCTTGATCTCGGCCTGTTCGAACTGGTCCTGGCGGCGGCGGTATTCCTCGATCTCGACCCCGCCCCGATCCGGATCGCCCGGTTTGCCCAGGTAGGCGGCGACGGGCTTGAGGTTCTGGAAGGTGATGTTGGACCCGATGTAGATGCTGTCGGTCATCAACAGCTCGCGCAGGAAGGGGACCTTCATCGCTTCGGCCTTGGCATTGTCGGCGATGTATTCGCCCATGTAGCGGGTGCCGATGCGGTAATCGATGGAATAGTGGAACCAGTCGCCGTCGTCGCGCAGCATTTGGCTAAGGTAGGTCTTGCCCAGCCCCGACATGCCGTAAAAGAGGATCCGCTTGTGCGCGGCCTGCCGCCATTCATCGGCGCTGTTGTAGATCATCGCACCCGTTCTTTCTGCTTCCGGTTCCAGATCGGCTTTCCTTAATATGCCGGGCCTGCCGAGGGAACCTGTCAGATCCGGCGTTCGGGTATGATCTGTTGCAGGATCCCGGCCAGGGTCAGGTAGACTGAGGTCACGACCAGGCCCCAATGCGCCCAGCTTTGCGGGTGAAACTCGACCCAAGCGGCCCATCCGGCGAAGAAGGTCCAGGCCAGCGCCATCGGCAGCGACACATTGCGCCAGCGCCTGGTGCGCACCGGGTGGATGAATTTCAAAGGCAGGAACATGGTGATGGCAAGCGCCACGACGATGCCCAGGATGACCCAGAAATCGGGCTTCAGGGCGAACAGGACGATGACCAGCATGTTCCAGCAACCGGGGAAGCCCTGAAAGGAATTATCCTCTGTTTTCATGCGGGTATCGGCAAAATACATGGCCGAGGCAAAGGTCACGACGATGATCGCCACCCAGCCTGTCCAGCCCGGCAGCAGCCCCGATTGAAACAGGGCAAAGGCGGGAATGAAGACATAGGTGAGGTAGTCGATGATCAGGTCCAGCAGCACGCCGTCAAAGCGCGGAGCGTTGGATTTCACGTCGTACTTGCGCGCCAGGGGGCCGTCGATCCCATCCACTGCAAAGGCCACCACCAGCCACAGGAACATGATCGACCATTGCGCCTGCACGGCCGCGAGCATGGCCAGCATGGCAAAGACCGCGCCCGAGGCGGTCAACAGGTGCACGAGCAGGGCGCGCTTGCGCGGGGCCTGGGGGAAATCGGCGATTGTCATGGGTCTGTCATGCTCGATTCTGGAGCAAAGCGCAAACCCTCGCGCGGCCGGCCTAGCCGGTGCGTGGCCGCTTGCGCGGGGCAAGCAGGCGGGGCATCCGCCCGTTGACCACCATCAACCCCAGGGCCAGCAGGACAAAACCGGCATAGGCACGGGCGGGCAGCGTTTCATCCAGGATCACCGCGCCCAGGATGATCGCGATGGGCGGGATCATCAGGGTCACGATCAGCAGATTTCCCGCGCCAACCGCCGCCAGGCCTCGGTAATACAGCAGGTAGGCCACCGCCGTCCCGCAGATCGAGCCATATCCGAGCGCGCCCCAGGTCCGCCCGGTCAGGTCCATGGACGGAGGGCCGTCGATCACCAGGACGATGGGCAGCAGCAGAAGGCTCGCGGCCGTCAACATGCCCGCCGCGGCCACTTCGGGGCGCAAGCCGGACAGGTGGATGCGCCCCCAGGCTCCGGCGAAGGCGTATGACAGGGTGCCGCCGATCACGGCCAGTTGCGCCAGGGATCTCAGGTCCAGCCCGTTCAATGCGTCGGGGCCAATCGCCAGCACGACGCCTGTCAGGCCCAGCATCACCCCAGAGAGTTTTCGGGCGCTAAGCCGTTCATCTGAAAAGAAGATCGCTGCCACCAGGACACCGAACAAGGCCGTCGTCGCGTTCAGGATCGCGGTCAGCCCGCTTTCGATGGTCAACTGTCCCCAGGCCATCAGGCCGAACGGCAGCACGTTGTTCAACAGCCCCATCACGGCGAACGCCGCCCAGGTGCGCGGGTCTTTCGGCACGTCAAACCCGCGCCAGGCGACCCAGATCCACAAGGCCAGCGCCGCCCAACATGTCCGATGCAGCACGATGGTCAACACCGGGATTTCGTCCAGGGCGATGCGGACCGACAGGAAAGTCGCGCCCCAGACCAGGGCCAGCAGGCCCAGTTCGGCCCAGGCGCGGGGGGTAAAGGACTTTTGGCTGCTCATCTGATCGACCTGCTGCGCGATTGCGGGGTGCGATCAGCTAATGCGGGCCGCCTCTGACCGGCGACCCGCTTCCTGCGCTAAGAGATCAGAAGCTGTACCCGATCTTGATACCTGCCCCGATCGAGGTGTTGTCGGTGAAGGACGACGTCGCCAGCGGCGTCTGCGAGACCACGGATTCCGCATCGCCGATCCAGGACATGTTCAGACCGCCCGACACGGTGAACCGGTCGCGGGTGTATTTCACGCCCACGGTCACCCCGAAGATCCCGTCATGCGGCCCGAGGTTGGTGGTATATCCGCCGACGCCCGGTTCATAGGTCATGGCGATGGAGCCCGACCACGTATCATTGAATTTCCGCCCAATACCAAGGGTATAGGCGGTGTAGTTGCCGTTGTAGTAGACGATCGGCTTGCCGATCAGGGCGCTGTAGACGGGCGGGGCGATGGCGAAGTCCCCCCAGTTGACCCAGCGGATACCACCAAACAGCAACGTGTTTTCGGCAATGCCCGTCTGAACGTCCAGGTTGAACGCCTCGGGCGTCTCAAAGGAGGTCGTGCCGTTGGTTGTCCCGGTCAGACCGGTGTATTCGGTCACCTCGGTTTCATGCTCGATCGCTGAAAAGTAGGTCAGGGCGATGCGCAGGGCGATTTCCGGCTTTTCATAAGCCGCGCCAACAAGATAGCCGAAGCCGGTGTCGCTGGGACTGGAGGCCGTGTACCCGACGATATAGGGGATTGAGACCTCGGCCTCGGTGCTTTGCGCCCGAACGCCCGCGTGCAGGCTGAACCCGTTGTCGAACTTGTAGCGCAGGATGCCGGTGATCGCGTTGCTTTCGAAATTCGCGGTCGATCCGGCAAAGACGTAGCCCGTGCCCGTCGGGTAGGCCACGTCCGCGCCATAGGGCTGGTCGAAGATCACGGCCAGGCTGACCCGGTCCGACAGGTCGGTTTTGTAGGCCGCCCCGAACCGCAGGTAGTTTTCGGCCATGTTGCCCGAATCCGTCCCAAGTGCCGTCCCCGACACATCCGGGTAGATCGAGCCGAATGACAGCTCTGCATATGATCCGGTTTCGCCGCCGTCTTCGAAAAGCGGGGCGATTGTCTGTCCCGACCGGTCCATCCCTCCGGCCTGGGCCATGGATGCAACAAGGCACCCTGCCGAAGCAAGTATCAGATAACGTTGCATGATTTCCTCCCAATTGACGTAGGAGGCTACAAGGTCAACTTGTGAATGGACAAGAATGACCTCGCGGCAGAAATAAAGTTGACGTTTCGGAAGCTTTAACGAAATTAAATTTCGCAAAAGTGAATCAAGCTCGACGTTCTGCCAACAAGTTTATGTAATTGCCTGCAAAAATAACGACGGCCCCGACGAAGACCCACACGTCCAGCGGCTCGCCGTAAAGCAGCATGCCAACGATGGCGATCGTGGGGACTCGGGCGAAATCGATGGGAATCACGAAGGTCGCGGGCGCGATGGACAGGGCGTTCGCGATACAGAAATGCGCCAGCAAGCCCGCGAGGGCGACCAATATGACCCACGGCGCGGACTGGGCGTCGGGCAGGGCGATGTCCATGTCCAGGCCGGCCGTCACAAGGCCAAGGACCAGTTGGATCACCGTCAGCCAGAACAGGATGCAGCCGATGGTCGCCGTGCGGGTCAACCGCTTGGTGAAGATCGTGGTAAAGGCGAAACAAACGGCGGCCAGCGCCGCGGCGGCCGTCCCCGCGTTCAGGGATTCTGCGCCTGGGCGCACCACGATCAGGATCCCGGCGAAGCCCATGGCGGCCGCCAGGGCCCTCACGCGGGTCAGTTTTTCCCCCAAAAGCAGCGGAGACAGCAGCAAAACCCAGATCGGCTGGGTGAATTCCAGCGCGAAGACCTGCGCCAGCGGGATCACCGTCACCGCGTAGAACCAAAGGTTTTGTCCGGCAAAATGCGCAATGTTGCGCACCAGGTGAAGCCCGATCCGGTCTGTCGACACGTCGGACCAGCGGCTTCGGACCGTCAGTACCGCTGAAACGATCAACACCCCGACCAGCGAGCGGTACATCATCAGCTCGAACGTATCGAGCTGCGCGCTGACCTCGCGCCCGGCCACCGCCATCGAAGAAAACGAGGCAATGGCGCCAAGCATCCAGGCCGCCGCGCGGCCGGGTCTGTCAGGGGTCTGGGTCATCCGTTCCTCCGACCCGCGCGGGCCACGGATTGCGATCAAAGGGTTATTCGGCCGGGATCATTCCCATTCGATCGTGCCCGGAGGTTTCGAGGTGATGTCGTAGGTGACGCGGTTGATGCCCTGCACCTCGTTGATGATGCGCGTGGCCGTTTCGCCCAGAAAATCGTGGCTGAACGGGTAGTAATCGGCCGTCATGCCATCGACCGAGGTCACCGCGCGCAACGCGCAGGCATAGTCATAGGTCCGCCCGTCGCCCATCACACCCACGGTCCGCACCGGCAGAAGCGCGGCAAAGGCCTGCCAGATGTCATCGTAAAGCCCGTGCTTGCGGATCTGGTCGATGTAAACCGCGTCGGCCTTGCGCAGGATCTCCAGCTTGTCGCGGGTGATCGCGCCGGGGCAGCGAATGGCCAGGCCGGGGCCCGGGAAGGGATGCCGGCCGATGAAATGATCCGGCAATCCAAGCTCGCGGCCCAGGGCGCGGACCTCGTCCTTGAACAGCTCGCGCAGGGGTTCGACCAGCTTCAGGCCCATCTTTTCTGGCAGCCCACCAACGTTGTGATGCGACTTGATCGTGACTGAGGGACCACCGGAAAAAGATACCGATTCGATCACATCAGGGTAAAGTGTTCCTTGCGCGAGGAAGGATACATCGCCGATTTGATTCGCTTTTTCGTCGAAGACTTCGATGAAAAGGCGCCCGATTGTCTTTCGCTTTGTTTCCGGGTCGGAAACATTCTCCAACGCGTTTATGAAGAGATCCTGCTCTTCGGCGTGGATCAAAGCCATGTTGTAATGGTCGCGGAACATGGTCACGACCTCTTCTGCCTCGCCCTGGCGCAGCAGCCCGTGGTCAACGAAAACGCAGGTCAGCTGGTCGCCGATCGCCTCGTGGATCAGCACCGCGGCGACCGAGCTGTCGACCCCGCCAGAGAGCGCACAGATCACCTTGCCGTCGCCCACCTGCTCGCGGATTTTCTGCACCGCTTCTTCGCGATAGGCGCCCATGGTCCAGTCGCCCGTGAACCCGGCCAGGCGCACGAAATTGGCGTAGAGCCCGGCACCGCGCGGCGTGTGGTGAACCTCGGGGTGGAACTGCACGGCGAAGAAGTTGCGCGACACGTCCGCGGTCACCGCGAAGGGTGCGTTCGGAGAGGTTCCGAAGACCTCGAAACCGGGAGCGATGCGGCTGACATGATCGCCATGGCTCATCCAGACCTGCTCGGGTCCGGCATCGAACCAGCCGTCCAGGATGGGCAGCGGATCGCCGGTGGGGGTGACATAGGCGCGGCCGAATTCCGCGGTGCCATGGCCGCGTTCGACCAGCCCGCCCAGCATCTGCATCATCACCTGCTGACCATAGCAGATGCCGAGCACCGGAACGCCCAGCTCAAAGACCTCGGCCGGCGGCCGGGGCGAGCTGTCGTCGATCACCGACGCGGGGCCGCCCGACAGGATGACGGCGCGCGGGGCGAAGTCGGTCAGGAAGGCGGCATCCACGCTTTGGAACGGATGGATTTCGCAATAGACATTCAACTCTCGCAGACGCCGCGCGATCAGCTGCGTGACCTGGCTGCCGAAGTCGATGATGAGAAGGCGGTCATGGGAGATCTGGCTCATGGCCATGCATTAGGCAAGGCGGCAGGGCGGCGCAAGAGGCTGCGCGCGCTGGCCGGTCAATCACCCCATTGCATCGTCCCGCGTGTGGCCGCGCGCACGGGACCGGCGCTGGTCGTCCGACCAGCTCCAGATGGCGATACCTGACCATGTGAAAATGTAGAGAAGACCAAAGACCAGGATGACCTCGCCCGGCACCGGCCCGACGTCGGCGCGGGTTATGACCATGTCCAGGGTTTCGGCCCGGTCGGGATGCACCGTGATCTTGCCGACAAAAGCGAGGCTTTGGATCAGCAGGATCCACAGGTAATTGCGCCGGATTCGCCGCCCGATCGCGACCATCAGGGGCACGTGATAGCGCGGGTGCAGGTAGTCACGGGCCAGCTCGTCCTGCCAGTTTTCCTCCAGGTGCAGGTCGCCTTCGATCAGCATGGGGGCGTAGAAATGGGTTTCCAGCCAGCGGGCCCGGGCGCGCCAGACGTTGAAATAGCGATAGCGGCGGGCTTCGAGGACCAGGAAAAAGACGATCAGCACGCCCACAAGGACCAGCGGGATCGGCGAGGCGTCGGGGCTGGCGAAGGAAATCGACAGGGCCACGCCCAAGGTGACCACGGCCCAGTTCGTTGTCGTGTCCAGCCGGGTCCGCCAGATGGTGCTGCGATAAACCTCGCCCCGGTAAAGATGCGCGATGGCGCCGATCTCGGACGCGCTGAATGTCTTGCGAGAGCCTTGGGGCGCGTCAGGGGCTGGGGCTTTCATGGTCGTCTTCTCCGGGGGCGGAAGGCCTCCTTCTATGCAGGATAAGACGCCGCACGATGCAGCGTCAAACCGGGCGGGGCGAGCCGTGCCCGGTCATTCTATCGGGGCGAGAAGTTCCGGCGCGGTGACCAGCTGGCGGACACCGTGGCTGTGGGTTTCCTCGAAGACGTTGCCCGAGGCGGCCCATTCATCCAGCGTTGCGATGTTGAGCCTGGCACAGCGCGGGCGGACGGACCATGTGACCTGTAGGGGCGAGCAGGTCTCCTGCGTATAACTCGGCCCGGTGGTCGAGCCCCGGAACACAACGGGATTGCCCGTGCCGGTCGGCAGGCTGCGCGGTTGGTGAAGACCGTTCCGCATGGTGCCGCGATAGGCAAAATCCATGAAATCCAATGCGTTGGGATCATTGACGACCAGGAAAACCTGGGATTCGACACGCAATTGGGGGTTGGCACAGCTGGACGACAGGCACGACCCAAGCCCCGGGCCGGGATTGATCGTACAGGAGGTATAGACCCAATGAACCTCGATCGTATCGCCGGGTTCGACGCCAGCAAACCTGCCCCCGCCGTGATCGGAATCGTGGCCCATATCATGGTCGCCGACATCGCTGTCGTGGCCCGTGCTGGACCGGGTCACGGCGTGATCGGTGCCCGAATCCGACCCATGATCACTGCCATGATCGCTGTCGTGGTCCATGGACGGCACCGGGTCGCCGGGCCGGGTCAGCTCCATCGGTGTCAGCCGAGAGCCGCCGGAGCAGCGGAATCCGCCATTCTCGCCAGGGCCGGCATAGACCGAAAAGCCGGGGCCCATGTGTTCGGCATTGGTATGCGTGTGGATGTTGCACAGGTTCATTTCGGTCGATGGCGGGGCAAAGTCGAAGCGGACGGCGTTGCGGCCATAGACGTTTGAGATGTTGCGCGGGGTCTGGGGCCCGAAATCCTGGCACAGGGCCAGGGCGCCACCGGTGGTCAGGGCAAGCCAGCACAGGCCGGCCACACATAGCGCAACACGACGGACAACGAACGGCAGGATCGCGGGGGAGCCGATGAAAAACGTGATGCCAGACAAGGCGCGACCTCTGTTCCAGATGAATCGCACGATAACATGAACCAGCCGCATTGAGATCATCTTAACGGCCGCCGGGACAGGGTGGGATGTCGTTTTCATGACAGGCATGACGCAATCGCATCGCGGCTTTGGGCCTGTCTTGGGTATTACGATGGACAACAGCGGTCATGGTCCGCCATGGCCGCAAATCCTGCGGGCATAGCCTGCCAGTCGCGAGGTGCGTGAACATGTCAGACAAACCCCCAGCGACAGCCCGGCGCAGAAGCCGTGGCGGAGGCGGCGCGGCCCGCCGTGCCGAGCGCACCGCCGTCACGTTCGACACCGCCCGTTACATCGAGCGCAACATCCCCAATTTCGAGATCCTCAACGAAGAGGCGCTGGAGATCATCGAGGCCAATGCCGAAACCGTGCTGGCCGAAATCGGAGTGAATTTCGTCAATAACCCCAAGGCGTTGGAACGTTGGCGCGATGCCGGCGCCAGTATCGAGGGCGAACGGGTGCGGATCCCGCGCGGGCTGGCCCGGCAATTGTGCGCAACCGCGCCGCAAAGCTATACCCAGCATGCGCGCAACCCGGAGCGCAACGTGGTGATCGGCGGCAAAAACCTGGTCTGCGCGCCGGTTTACGGACCGCCCTTCGTGCGCGATGCCCGGGGCGGGCGGCGCTATGCGACGATGGAAGATTTCCGCAATTTCGTGAAGCTGGGCTACATGTCGAAATGGCTGCACCATTCCGGCGGCACCGTGTGCGAGCCGACGGACGTGCCGGTGAACAAGCGCCATCTTGACATGTTGCAGGCCCATATGACCCTGTCCGACAAGCCGTTCATGGGCTCGGTCACCGATCCCTCGCGCGCCCAGGACAGCGTGGACATGTGCGGGATCCTGTTCGGCAAGGACTTTGTCCAGGACAACACGGTGATGACCTCGCTGATCAACATCAACTCGCCGATGACCTTCGACGACGTGATGATGGGCGCGCTGGAAATCTATGCCGCGAACAACCAGGCCTGCATCGTGTCTCCCTTCATCGTCGGAGGCGCCATGGCCCCGGTGTCGGTGGCCGGTACGCTGACCCAGGTGCTGGCCGAGGTGCTGGCCGGGATCGCCTATTCGCAACTGGTGCGGCCGGGGGCTCCGGTGATTTTCGGGGCCTTCGTGACCTCGATCGACATGAACTCTGGCGCGCCCACCTTTGGCACGCCCGAGGCCAGCCAGATCCTTTACGGTGCGGGGCAGCTGGCCCGCCGGCTGAACCTGCCGTTCCGTTCGGGCGGGGGCCTTTGCGCCTCGAAACTGCCCGACGCCCAGGCGGCCTACGAATCGGCGAACACGCTGAATTCGGCCTTGATGGGGGGCGTGAACTTCATGCTTCACGCCTGCGGCTGGCTGGAAGGCGGGCTGGTCAGTTCCTACGAGAAGTTCGTGATGGACGCCGATCAGCTGGGTATTCTGCACAAGCTGGCAGAAGGGGTTCCGGTCGACGTCAATGCCCAGGCGATGGATGCCATTGCCGAAGTCGCGCCGGGCGGACATTACCTGGGGTGCGCGCATACCCAGGCCAATTTCCAGTCCGCGTTCTGGCGCAGCCAGGTGCTGGATTACAAGCCGTTCGAAACCTGGGATGAAGAGGGCGCGCGAGACACGCAGGCCCTGGCGGCGGAGCGCGTGACGAAACTGCTGGACACCTATCAGCAGCCCGCTCTGGATCCCGCGATCTCAGAGGCGCTGGACGCCTATGTCGCCGAAAAGAAAGCGGCGATGCCGGACGCCTTCATGTAGGTGAACCGGGAGTGTTGGCCTGGCACGGCAGCCCCGTGTCAGGCGATCGCTTGGGCGCTGTTGTCACGCGAAATCCTCGAGCGCCACGGCGGCCTGGGCCGAACGGATGAGCTGTGCCTCTCCCATCACCGCGATCAGGACGTCGATGTGGCGGACGAGCGAATAGGCGGTGTCTCCGGTCCGGCGTTGATGGTCGAGATCGCCTTCCAGATCCATCAGCTTCATCAGGGCCGGGGCCGGGCGCGGCAGGGTGCCGTAGCCAAGCAGGCGTTGCAGGTGCCGGTCGCGGCGATAATCGGCGGCACCGCAGCGGGCGGCGCGAACAAGAAGGCGGGGGCGGCGCAGGGCGGTCACCATGCTGAGCAGGTCTTGCATTTCGGGGTCTCCTCTCCTCGGCCATTGGGCGGCCTTGTGGAAAAACCATACACAACCTGAACGGGTGTTGCGTCGATAGGGATAAGCCCGCGCGCTGCTTTCATCTCTGTTTATCGTTTAGATACAATGTTAAAGCGGCGAAAGGTCATTAACTTCCGCGTAAGGAATTCTCCTCAAGGTTGTGGACAACTCTGAGGATAAGCTTGGGATAACGAACGCATGGTTATGATGAACGATCCGCAAATACGCAGTGACGGGAGCGCCCGGCTGCCCGGATGGGTGTCATTGAGCGTCCGCCATTATCTGGCCCACACCGAGGGCGGGCAGCCCATCCGCGACCTGGCGCGCCGCTGCGGGTGTCATGCCTCGACCGTGCTGCGCCAGATCCGCAAGGTGGAACAACGCCGCGATGATCCGTTGGTGGATGCGGCGCTGGCCTCGTTGGCGCTGCTGGCGCGGGGCGAAGGCGGTGATGCACAGACGCGGCCTAGGATAGCTGACCTGGGCATTCTGCATGACGAGGCCCGGCGGGTGCTGGGTCGGTTGTGCGAGACCGGGGCCGTTCTGGCCGTGGCCGAGGACATGGAAAAGGCGGTTGTCGTGCGCGATGCCGATGCCGGTGCGGGGATGCGCACGGCGGTGGTGGATCGCGATGTGGCCGGGGCGCTGGCCTTGAGCGACTGGATCGCGGGCAGCGGCAAGGGCCGGGTGCGGCGTTACATGATCACCACGGCCGGGCGCGGTGCGTTGAACAAGCTGTTGGCCGAAACCGCGAATGCGGCGCGATCCCGTGTCGAGCACGGATTCGCCGAGGCGCCCCAGGCCTTTGCCGGCCAGAAGGTGGCCGACCCGTTCGAGCCCGAGACCCGCAACCGACGGGCGCGCTATGGCGTGGTGGAAAGCCCTCTGGTGGCCTTGTCCCGGCGCCGGGACAAGGACGGCAAACCGTTTCTGAGCGATGACCTGGTGCGGGCGGGTGAGCGTTTGCGCGAGGATTTCGAGCTGGCGCAGATCGGGCCCCAGGTGACCCAGGATTGGGAGACCTTCCTGGTGGGGGGCGTCGACGAAACGGTGACAAGCGACGCCGGGCCGAATTCGGCCGCGGCGCGTGTGCAGGGGGCGCTGGCGGAACTGGGCCCTGGGTTGAGTGACGTGGCGCTGCGCTGTTGCTGCATGCTGGAAGGGCTGGAGACGGCCGAAAAGCGCATGGGTTGGTCGGCGCGGTCCGGCAAGATCGTGCTGCGCATCGCGCTGCAGCGTCTGAAGCGGTATTATCAAGAACCCTCGGCGCGGGATTACCTGATTGGCTAGGATTGGGGGCTCTGCCCCCGTCGCGGCGGGGCCGCGACTCCCCCGGGGTATTGTTCAAGAGAAAGAAGCAGGAACGCCCGGGAGTTGATGAGCTCCCGGGCGTTTTTTGTTGGGGATCAGGCGGCGGCGTCGGCCTTGGCCTCGGCCAGGTAGGCCATCAGGGTTTCGGGGGAGCTTTCGCCGTAGGGGTCTTCGCCGTGGTTGTCGCACATGCCGGGCTCTTCGAACCAGGCTTCGATCACGCCGTCATTGACCACGGCCGCGTAGCGCCAGGAGCGCAGGCCGAAGCCGAGGTTGTCCTTCTGGACCAGCATGCCC
>PAQV01000056.1 GCA_002709405.1 Paracoccaceae bacterium | reverse complement strand
GCCGGGATGGCCCGGAAGGTGACCCCGGGCATCTCGCGAAGGGGAATGGCCTCGTCGGTCTCGAAGCCGCGGCGGTGGGCGATGATCATGTTCATGACCATCAGCACCAGGCCCATCAGCAGGCCCGGGGCCATGCCGGCGGCAAAGAGATAGCCGACCGACTGGTCGGAGACGAGCGCATAGAGCACCATCGGGATCGACGGCGGAATGATCGGGCCGATCGTGGCCGAGGCGGCGGTGATCGCCGCGGCATAGGACGCGGTATACTTGCCGTCGCGGGTCATCATGTTGATGATGATCTTGCCCATGCCCACGGCATCGGCCACGGCCGACCCGGACATGCCGGAAAAGATCAGCGACGACACGACGTTGACATGGCCCAGCCCGCCCTTGAACCGGCCGACCAGCGCCTGGCTGAACCGCAGCAGGCGGTCGGCGAGCGAGCCGATGTTCATGATGTCGGCGGCCAGGATGAACAGGGGAATGGCCAGCAGGGTGTAGCTGTTGAACAGGCCCTGCAGCAGCGTTTCCGCCGCGATGGACGGGTCGAAGCCCTTCATCATCAGGTAGACGGACGAGCCGCAGATCATCGCCAGGCCCATCGAAAGCCCGCCGAAGGCGAGGAAGGCGATCAGGACGATCGCAACGGTAAAGGGATCAGTCATAGTCGTGCGTTCCCGCCGAGTCCGGAGTGTGGAAGGCCGGGCCAGAGCCCGTGATGCCGCGCCAGATGCTCATCCCGCAGCGGATGATGACGGACAGTGCAAAGGGGATGTAGATGGCGAAGACGTAGTCGAAGCGGATCTTCATGTAGGCGGTCTTCTCGATCGCCATGAAGTCGATGTAGCCCCACACTTTCGGCAGGGTCCAGATGAAGATCCCGGCGCAGATCGACCCGGTGATCACGTCCAGGGCCCGGCGCGCGGCGCGCGGCAGGTTTTCATAGATGATGTCCAGCCGGATCACGTCGCTTTCGCGCACCACGAAGGCATAGCCGAACAGGATCCCCCACAGCCAGGCGATCGACACGAACTCGACCGTCCAGCCCAGCGGCAGGTTCAGCAGGTAGCGGAACACGATCTGGATCAGGAAGCTCATGAAGAGCGCACCCAGAACGAGGGCCAGGAAATTCTCGGCGCGGCGGCCGAGCCAGTTTATTGATGTGCGCAGGCGATCCATTCATGCCCCCGGATTGCGTTTGCGGAACCCGGCCGGGGAAGCGGCCGGGTCCCTTGTTTGCCTGTATGAGTGACCTCAGAGGCCGTTGATTTTCTCCAGCAATCCCTCGGGCCAGTCCTTGGAGAACTTCGACGTCTTATAGACGCCAAGGACGTGGTCGCGGAACGCTTCGGTGTCCGGCGAATAAACCTTCAGGCCCTCGCCCTCGAAGAAGGACACCAGGGCCTCTTCCTGTTCCAGGACATAGCTGGCCATGTCGTCTTCGAACTGGTCGGCGCAGGATTGCAGCTTGGCCTGCTGGTCTTCGGTCAGGCTGTCCCACTTGATCTTGGACACGGCGAAGACGTTGTTCGACATGCGGTGACCGGTCAGGACGATCTGGTCGGTGACCTCGTAGAACTTCATCGACTTGTCGGTCGGCAGGGGGTTGTCCTGCCCGTCGATCGCGCCGGTCTGCAGGGCGGTGTAGACCTCGGTGAAGGCCAGCGGCGTCGGGTTGGCCCCAAGGGCTTCGCCCAGGAACTGCCAGCCTTCGCCCCCGGGCATCCGCAGCTTGATGCCGTCCAGGTCCGCGGGCGTCCTGATCTCCTTGTCGCCCCGGATGTTGACGTGGCGGGTGCCGATATAGGGCCAGGCCAGGACCTTGATGTTGGTCTTCTCTTCGATCTCGGCAACCAGGTCATCCAGCACGTCGGACTTGTAGACCTGGCGCATGTGGTCGACATCGCGGAACAGGTAGGCCGTGCCCAGGATCGAGGTCGCGGGCACCTGGTTGTAGAAATCGAAGATGGCCAGGTTGGCCATGTCGAGGTTGCCGCGCTGCATGGCCGTCAGTTCCGTGCCCTGCTTGACCAGGGTCGCCCCGTGGTAGGGCTGGAACTCGAACGTGTCGGCAAGGCAGTTGGCAAAGCCCTCGTCCAGCACAGCAGAGCGCGGATCCGCCGCGGCAACGGTGTCGGAATAGATCAGGCCGGGGGTGTCGGCACATGCCGCGCCGGCCCAGAGGGTGGCGGCCGCGACGGCGGCCAGGGCGTGTTTGGGTGTCATGGTCTCTGGTATCCTTCTGTCTCGGAAGTGGCGGCCCGGCAGGCGCAGGGCCGCCGTTCGGGCTCAGAGGCCGTTGATCTGGTCAAGGACGCCCTCGGGCCAGTCCTTGGAGAATTTCGACGCCTTGAAGACCTCCAGCACGTGGTTGCGGAAGGCTTCGGTGTCGGGGGTATAGACCTTCAGGCCCTCGCCCTCGAAGAAGCTGACCAGTTCCGCTTCCTGCTGGATCGTGTTGGCGTCCATGGCGTCCTGGAACGAGATCGCGCATTCCTGCACCTTGGCCTGCTGGTCCTCGGTCAGGCTGTTCCACTTTTGCGAGGACATGGCGAAGGTGTTGGACGCGATCAGGTGGCCGGTCAGGATGATCTGGTCGGTCACCTCGTAGAACTTCATCTGCTTATCGGCGGGCAGGGGGTTGTCCTGGCCGTCGATCGCGCCGGTCTGCAGGGCGGTGTAGACCTCGGTGAAGGCCAGCGGCGTCGGGTTGGCCCCAAGCGCTTCGCCGACGAATTGCCAGCCCTCGCCCCCGGGCATGCGCAGCTTGATGCCCTCCATGTCGGCCGGGGTCATGATTTCCTTGTCGCCCCGGATGTTGACGTGGCGGGTGCCGATATAGGGCCAGGCCAGCACCTTGATGCCGGTGGCCTCTTCCATCTTGTCGACCAGCCCGTCCAGCACGTCGCTGTTGAAGGTCGCGCGCATGTGGTCGTAGTCGCGCCACAGGTAGGCCGTGCCCAGGATCGAGACCTCGGGCACCTGGTTGTAGAAATCGAAGATCGCCAGGTTGGCCATGTCGAGGTTGCCGCGCTGCATGGCGGTCAGCTCGGTGCCCTGCTTGAACAGGGTCGCGCCGAAATAGGGTTTGAAGTCGAACGCATCGCCCAGGCAGCCCGCGAAGGCTTCCTTCAGGATGCCCGACCGGCGGTCGGTTTCCTGCACGGTGTCGGAATAGATGATTTCCACCTGAGCCGACGCCGCGCCGCCTGCCAGGCACATGGCGCCCGCGGCCAGCAGGGCCTTCACTCCGAAGTTCCAGGTCTTCTTGGTCATGCGATCCTCCCTGATGCATTCACCCGGCGGTTGCCCGCCACTCAATCGAACGAGTCGAATGCCTCCTGCATCCGCTCGACGTCCGGTTCCTGTCCCGTGAAAAGTTCAAACGCCCGCACCGCCTGGTACAGCGCCATGCCCGACCCGGGCAAAACGGCGCATCCAAGCGCCCGAGCCGTGGCCAGCAGCTCGGTTTCCAGCGGGAAATAGACGATGTCGGCCACCCACTGGCGCGGGTCGATGGCCGCGGCGCTCAGCGGCAGGCCGGGGTGCTTTTCCATGCCGACCGGGGTGCAGTTGACGATGCCGTTGGCCTCGCCGGCCGCGGCCATCACGTCGGTCACGGCCTCGGCCCGCCCGGCGCCATAGGTGTCGCACAGACGCTGGGCGAGCGCTTCTGCGGCCTCTTCGCTCACGTCGCGCACCATCAGCCTGGACACGCCATCGTCCAGCAGCGCATGGGCCACGGCCCCGCCAGCGCCGCCGGCCCCCAGTTGCAGCACCGCGTCCCGCTTGGCCTCTGGCAGGCCCCGGCGCAGGCTTTCGGTAAAGCCCCAATGGTCGGTGTTGTGCCCGATCCGCTTGGCCCCCCGCAAGATGACCGTGTTGACCGCACCGACCTTGCGGGCGGCCTCGGACACGTCGTCCAGCACGGCCAGCACGGCCCGCTTGAACGGGTAGGTCACGTTCAGCCCGTCAAAGCCCTCGGCTTCGAGCAAGTCGAGAATGGCGGCCGGATCTTCGGGCAGGTCCCGCGCGGTGGCATCGACCAGGTGGTAGGCGTAGGGCAGCCCCAGCGCCTCGGCCGCGGCCATGTGCATGCGCGGTGTGCGCGACCCGGAAATGCCGGCGCCCAGCAGCCCGATGGTTGTCGGGCGCTCGGATGCATCCACGCTAAGCGGCTTTGTCACGGTTGGGTCTCCTCCGGTCGTTCGGCCCGTTATCTGGGCTCTTGACGCAGTAATGTTCCATTCGGTTAATTGTGTCAACGAAATGTTTTGATCAGTTAAAATTCTGCAGGTGCAAAGGAGCCATGCTGCCAATGCATGGATTTGCGTCCGGCCGCGCGCAGGGTAAGAGGGCAAGCGGACCGGCAGAGGGAGGAGACCATGAGCGAACAGGCAAGCGGCGCCGGAGCGGGCGACCAGCCGCGCGGAGGGTGGAAGCAGAACCCCGATGCGGTGCGCGGCAACATCCTGAAAGCGGCGCGCGAAGTCTTTGCGGAACACGGACTTTCCGGCGCCCGCGTGGATGAGATAGCGGCCCGGACCAAGACGTCCAAGCGGATGATCTACTATTACTTCGGCGACAAGGAATCGCTGTATCGGGCGGTGTTGGAAGATGCCTACCAGGGCATGCGGAAAGGCGAGGACGCGCTGGATCTTGGCCAGCTGCACCCCGTCGCTGCGCTGCGGCAATTGGCCGAATTCACCTTCGACCACCACAGCCGGGCCACCAATTTCGTCCGCCTCGTGATGATCGAAAACATCCACCGGGGCGATCACATGCCGCCCTCGCAGAACATGGCCGGGCAGAATTCGTCGGTGATCCGCCTGCTGGAGGACATCTACAGCCGCGGGGTCGAGGCCGGCTATTTCCGCCGCGGACTGACGGCCGTGCAGCTGCACTGGCACATCTCGGCTGCCTCGGTCTTCAACGTGTCCAACCGCGCGACCTTCTCGCGGATCTTCGGAGACGACCTGTTCACCGACCGCGGCCAGCAGATGCTGCGCCGGCAAGTGGGCGACATGATCCTGGGGCTGGTGATGAAGCCCGGCGTGTCAGCCGAAAGCGATTTACCAAGACAACGGGAGGAGACCCGCATGATCAACCCCGACATCCACAAGTTCCTTGAAATCTGGGACGGCAAATGGGCAACGCTCGCGGCCGGAGCCACTCCGGCCGACCGGCGCCTGCATTTCGAGGGCGTCGCCCGCGACATGCGCCTGCCCACGCCCGCCGACGTGGAAACCCATGACGAGCACTGGATCGACAGCGACGGCGGCCCGGTGCGCGTGCGCATCTTCCGCCATGCGGTTGGGGGCACCCAGCCCGCGCTGATCTACATGCATGGCGGCGGCTGGATGCAGGGCTCGCCCGAAACCCACTGGGACATCACCGCGCGCATCGCGGCCTGGAACCAGCAGACGGTGATCTCGGTCGACTACGCGCTGGCCCCCGAACATCCCTTCCCCGAAGGCTACCTTCAGGTGCTGGCGGTGGCGAAATGGGCCCACGACAAGGCCGACGAGCTGGGCATCGACCCAGGCAAGATCGCGATCGGAGGCGATTCGGCCGGGGGCAACCTGGCCGCCGCCGTGGCCCTGGCCTGCCGCGACGAAGGCGTGCCCCTGTCCGGCCAGTTGCTGATCTACCCGGCCTGCGATTTCGACCGCACCCGGCCCAGTTACATCGAAAACGCCGAAGGGCCGTTGCTGAAGGTCGCCACGATGCCCGCGACCAACGCGCTGTATTGTCCCGATGAAACGCAGCTGAACAGCGACTGGCGCATCGCCCCGCTGGCTGCCGACAGCCATGCCGGCCTGCCGCCCGCCTATGTCGCCGTGGCCCAGAACGACCCCCTGCGCGACAGCGGCGTGGCCTATGCCGACGCGATGGAGGCAGCCGGCGTCGAGGTCATCCGCGACCCCGGCGAGGGCCTGATCCACGGCTACCTGCGCGCGATGGAATATTGCGACGTCACCGTGACCCGCCTGCAGGACATGTGCGCCTGGCTCAAGGCCATCAACGACCGCTGAGCCACCTGGCCTGTCCCGCCCCCCCCGCGTTCAGCGGGGCAGGGGCAGGCCGCCCTTGAAATAGGGCTTCCAGTCCTCGATGTCCGGGTAATGCTGCCGCCGCCAGGCCCGGACGCGCGGGTTCATGACCCGCCGCCACAGCGGCGGGATCATCGCGGCCACGGTCATCACCGGGTAGCCAAAGGGCAGCTGCGGGGCGTCGTCCTCGTCGTAATTCTGCAACAGCGGAAACCGCCGGTCGGGCTTGTAATGGTGATCGGAATGGCGCTGCAGGTTGATCAGCAGCCAGTTCGAGGCCTTGTGGGCATTGTTCCACGAATGATGCGGCCGGACGTGCTCGTAGCGGCCGTCGCCCAGGTGGCGGCGGGTCAGCCCGTAATGTTCGACGTAATTGGCCAGTTCCAGCTGCCAGATCGCGGTGAACGCCTGCAGCAGGAACAAGCCCAGCCCGGCCCAGCCACCCAGCAGAGCGGCCAGGGCCAGCATCCCGCCCTGCAGGGCGGCATAGCGCCAGAAGGGGTTCGACCGGTGATGCCAACCCAGGCCCTTGCGGGCCAGCATCGCCTTTTCCGCGGCAAAGGCCGACCCGGGGCACTGCCGCAGGACCCTTGGGAAATAGCGGTGAAACCCTTCGTTGTAGCGCGCGGTGACGGCGTCCCGAGGGGTGGCGACATAGCGGTGATGGACCAGCAGGTGTTCGGACCGGAAATGGGAGTAAAGCACCATGGCCAACAACAGATCGGCCAGGTTGCGCTCGAACCGGTCGGATTGATGCATCAGCTCGTGGGAATAGTTGATCCCCACCGTGCCCGTCAGGATGCCCACCCCAAAAAACAGCCAGGCCTTCTCGCCCCCGGTCAGATGCGGCACCGCTGCCGCATACCAGATCAGCCCGAACAGCGTGACGAATTGAACCGGCACCCACAAGGTGGTCAGCAAGCGGTAGCCCCAAAGCGCATTGTCTGGTGTGTCGGGGTCGGCATTGGCCTTTTCCAGCCCTGTCGCCAGGTCCAGCCCCCAGAACAGCCACCAAGCGCAGAACGGCAGCAACGGCAAGGTCCATCCCCCGTGCACCGCGGCGACCACCGCCAGCGGGGGCAACAGGAAGGAAATCCAGAACGGTGCGGCGTGACGCAAGCTGTGCAGACGGGCAGACGAAAGATATGGCGCGGTCATGGTCGGGATCCGGGGTTCAGCATAGTCTAACGCGGTCTGTTGCCTTGGGGAATCCGCCCGCCAGCACTAAATCTGCCCGCGACCGCCGGGCAAGCCGGGCCTCCCACCCTGTCTAGCAGCTTACACAGTTGGCACCGTATCAAGAGCCCACCCGGGCCCGCCATGCCCGTCGGCCCCTCAGACCTTTCGCCCCGCCCGGCCATGTCCCGCACTCCTGCTTCTTTCTCTTTCCAAATACCCAAATCCCGCGCTCAGGCCCCGCGCCAAAGGTCGAAGGCCTTGCGCATCACCGTCGGCAGATCCGACCGCCTGAAGGCATGCCGCTCGATGAAATACCCCCGGTTCGGTACCTCATCACGGCCCAGCTTTGCCTGAAACACCGTCAGGATCAGGTGGAAATGGGTGAACGTATGGCGCACCTCTCCGCCCAGCTCCTGCCACTCGGCCTGCGCCGGCGGGGCCGCTTCGGGGGTGTCGGACCAATCGGACCCCGGAAAGCCAAGCATGCCTCCCAGCAACCCCTTCTCTGGCCGGGTTTCGACCAGTATCGCGCCGTCCGCCCGCTGGCCGATATACAGGTACCCCCGCCGCACCGGCTTGGCCTTCTTCGGGGCCTTCTTCGGCAAGTCCGGCGCCGTCCCATTGGCCCGAGCCAGGCAGGGGTCTCTCAGAGGGCAGATGCCGCAGGCCGGACCGCGCGGCGTGCAGATCGTCGCGCCCAGGTCCATTACTGCCTGGGCGTGGTCCCCGGGCCGGGCGTCGGGGGTCAGCCAGGCTGCGCGCTCTTTCAACACCGGTTTCGATCTGGGCAAGGGGGCGTGGATGTCGAACAGCCGGGCCATGACCCGCTCGACATTGCCGTCCATCACCACCTCGGACCGGTCGAATGCAATGGCCGAGATCGCCGCCGCCGTGTAAGGTCCGATCCCCGGAAGCGCCAGCAGCGCGTCGTGCTCCTCGGGGAACCGCCCGCCGTGATCCGACACCACCGCCCGCGCACATTTCAGCAGGTTGCGCGCCCGGGCATAATACCCCAGGCCGGCCCACTCGCCCATCACCACCGCGTCCTCGGCCCCGGCCAGGGCTCCCACGTCGGGCCACAACAGGGTGAACCGGGTAAAGTAGTCCTTCACCGCCGCCACCGTGGTCTGCTGCAACATGATTTCCGACAACCACACCCGGTAGGGATCGGGCCGCACGCCGGCCGCCCGGTCGGCCGGGCTCACCCGCCAGGGCAGGGCGCGCGCATGATCGTCATACCAGTCCAACAGCGCCGGCCCGATCAGATCGCCTGTCTCGTCACGCAACTTTTATGCCCTCCTGTGGCGGTTCCGCTGGTTCCCCCCGTTCAAACGCATAGAATGGAGCCCAAGGAGACAACGACAACCATGGCGCGGCGTCAGACCACCACATACGGCTTCAAGCAGACATCGTCGCTGCTGACCAGCCGCATCCGCAAGGCCAGCGAAAGCCGGGGCTTTGCCGTGTCGCGCGTCCTGGTGCACTGGGAAGAGGTCGCCGGGCCCGACATCGCCGCCATCTCCAAGCCCGTGGACATCAGCTACAAGGGCAAGAAGTTCGGCGCCACGCTGACCCTGCTGACCACCGGGGCCAATGCCCCGATACTGGACATGCAAAAGGCCCAGATCCGCGACCGGGTGAACGCCGCCTACGGCTATGACGCCATCGCCCATATCCGCATCACCCAGACCGCGCCCACCGGGTTCTCCGACGGCAAGGTGGCCTTCGCCCCGGCCCCCAAGAGGCCGCCCGCCGCGCCAGACCCCGAGATCCGCCGCGCGGCCCAGGCCACGGCCAACGGGGTCTCTGACGACGGGCTGCGCCAGGCCCTGGAAACCCTTGCACAGAACGTACTCGCGAAATCAAGAAGTTGAGAGAGACATGATCATCCGCACCCTCCTGTCCGCCGGGGGCTCAGCCCTCATGCTGTCGGCCGCCTACATGTTCCTGGCCATGCCGACCGCCCGCACCGGCGAAACACTCGTGCTGCCCGGCGCCGCCATGGCACAAGAGTCGACCGAGGCCGACGTCGACACCTCGACCATCATGGAGATGACCATCGGGGCCGAAGACGCGCCGATCACCATGATCGAATACGCGTCCTACACCTGCCCCCATTGTGCGGCCTTCCACGCCGGCCCGTTCAAGGAAATCAAGAAGAACTACATCGATACGGGCAAGGTGAAATTCATCTACCGCGAGGTCTATTTCGACCGCTACGGGCTCTGGGCCTCGATGATCGCCCGCTGCGCCGGCCCCGACCGGTTCTTCGGCATGAACGACCTGATCTACTCGACCCAAGGCGAATGGACCAAGGCCGGAGACGTCCAGGCCATCGTCGCCGAGCTGAAGAAGATGGGCCGCATGGCCGGGCTGGACGATGCCGCGCTGGACAGCTGCCTGCAGGATGGTGACAAGGCCCGTACTCTCGTGGCCTGGTTCCAGGAAAACGCCGAGGCCGACGACGTGACCGGCACGCCCAGCTTCGTGGTCGACGGCGAAAAGGTGACCAACCAGCCCTATGCCGATTTCAAGGCGCTGTTCGACGAGAAGTTGGGCGAGGAATGACAGACAGGAAACAGGCCCCGCTCGAGGGTCTGAAGGTCATCGAGATGGCCCGTATCCTGGCCGGCCCCTGGGCCGGTCAGACCTTGTCCGATCTCGGTGCCGAGGTCATCAAGCTGGAAGCCCCGCGCGGAGACGACACCCGCCGCTGGGGCCCGCCCTTCGTGACCCGGGACGAGGATGTCTCGGCCAGCTATTACCATTCGGCAAACCGCGGGAAGGCCTCCATCATCGTCGATTTCGCGACGCCCGAAGGCCAGGCGAAAGTGCGCGAGCTGGTGGCCGATGCGGACGTGGTCATCGAGAACTTCAAGGTCGGCGGCCTGGCCAAGTACGGGCTGGACTACGCCTCGCTAAGCCAGGTGAACCCGCGGCTGGTCTATTGCTCGATCACCGGTTTCGGCCAGGACGGGCCCTATGCCCACCGGGCGGGCTATGATTTCATCATCCAGGGCATGTCGGGGCTGATGTCGATCACCGGCGAACCGGAGGGGCAGCCGCAAAAGGCCGGCGTGGCAATCACGGATATCTTCACCGGCGTCTACTCGGTCACGGCCATCCTGGCCGCCCTGCAGATGAGGGACCGGATCGGCAAGGGACAGCACGTGGATATGGCCCTGCTCGACGTTGCCGTGGCAGTCACGGCAAACCAGGCGCTGAACTATCTCACGACAGGAGTGGCCCCGGGGCGTATGGGCAATGCCCACATGAACCTGACGCCCTACGAAGTGTTCGACTGCTCGGACGGCCACATCATCATCGCCACCGGCAACGATGCCCAATACCAACGGCTGTGCCGCCTGCTGGACCTGGGCGACATGGCCGAAGATCCCGATTACCTGGAAAACAAGGACCGCATCGCCAACCGCCGGGTGATGATCGCCCGACTGAACGGCGCAACGGCCAGGCGCACCATGGATGACCTGCTCGCAGCCTGCGAAGCACAAGGGGTACCCGCTGGTCCGATCAATACCCTCGACCGGGTGATGGCAGACCCGCAAGTCGTCGCGCGCGGAATGCAGATCACGCTCGATGGCGTGCCCGGCGTGCGCGCGCCGTTCCGTTTCTCTGACGCCGACCTCGCCCTGACCCGGCCGGCCCCGAAACTGGGCGAGGACAACGGATTGCACTGACCCCCCCCCGACCGGGCGCGGGCGGCAATGTTCCGTTTTGGGTATTTAGAAAGAGAAAGAAGCAGCAGGGCAGACTTTGGCTTCTTTCTCTTTGCAAATACCCTCGCCGAAGGCATCGCGCGCTAGCGCGGTTGTGGCGTGACCTCGGCCAGGCGAGACTCGAGCCAGTCTGGCTTGTCGATAATCAGGCGCACCGGCAGTGTGATTACCTTGAACCGAAACTCTCTGGGCAGTCGAACGGCGTCCTTTTCGGTTGTCACCAACTGGGCACCAAGCGACATCGCATCCTGTTCGAGCCGTCCGAGAAGGGCCGGGCCGAGCGGTTGGTGGTCGTCCAACGCTTCGGTGCGGACAAGGTCGGCTCCGAGGCCTCGCAGCGTGGCAAAGAACTTCTCGGGCCGGCCGATGCCGGCAAAGGCGAGGGCTCGGGTGGTGGACCAGTCCATGCCGGTGTTCAGGGGGACGAGCTGGCCGGTGAGCTGTGGGCACGGGATATTGTGACCCCAGCGTTCGGCGAACCGGGCCTGCGCCGGGGCCGGGCCGAGCGACAGGACCGCATCGGCGCGGGGCAGTCCGGTGCCCACGGGTTCGCGCAAGGGGCCGGCGGGCAGGCACAGCCCGTTGCCAAAGCCTGTTTCCGCATCGACCACCACAAGCGACAGGTCCTTCTGAAGGCCCGGGTTCTGGAAGCCGTCGTCCAGCAGGATCACTGTCGCGCCGGTCTGTTCGGCCAGCTGGCCTCCGGCGGCCCGGTCGCGGGCGACGATGACCTCTGCAAAGGCGGCGAGCAGCAGGGCTTCGTCTCCGATCTGGGCCGCGTCGTGGCGGGAGGGGTCCACGAGCACCGGCCCTTCCAGCGACCCGCCGTGGCCGCGGGTGACGACGACGGGCCGGTGGTGAAGCCGGGCGAGGGCGTCGATCAGCCAGATGACGGTGGGCGTCTTGCCCGTTCCGCCGGCGTTCAGGTTGCCGACGCAGATCACGGGCACGCCCAGGCGCAGGCCGGGGTCGCGGGCCAGCCGGCGGGCGGTGGCCCCTGCATAGATCCGTCCCAGCGGTGACAGCAGGCGGGCCAGGGCGCCGGGGCGGGCGGGGTCGTTTGTCCAGAAATCAGGCGGTTTCATCGGCGGTCTCGGTCTTGTCGTAGAAGTCCTGGACCAGGTCGGACAGGCGATCGACCAGCCAGGCGCCCTCGGTCACGACGTCCCAGCCCGCCAGGGCCATACGGGCCGATTCCTCGGGCTGGATCAGGCGCAGCACCACATCGCCCAGGTGTTGGGCACCACGGACCAGCTGTGTGCCTCCGGCCTGGGCCAGTCGTTCGTAGCTGGCGGCGAAAGGGCCGGTGTGGCTGCCGTGCAGGATGGCCGAGCCAAGGGCGGCGGGGATGAACGGATGGATGGTGGGGTCTTCGTCGGCGCTGAGCGTGCCACCCATGATGCTGATCGGGGCCAGCCGGAACCAGAGCGCAGGGCTGTCGGGATCGCAGGCGACCAGCACCTGGGCGAATTCGTCGATCGGATCGCCCGGGTCCCAGTCGGCATAGCGCAGGCCGGCACCGTCCAAGAGGGCATGCAGCGTGGACCGGTCGAACCCGTCCGCCGGTGTGATCACAAGCAGCAGCCGATGGGCAAGCCGGACCGTCTGGCGATGGGCGGTCAGCAGGCCCACGGCCTCGGAGGCGCACAGGCCGGCGGCGAACCAGACCGGGCGGCCGGCGAGGGTCTCTCCGGTTTCGGTCAGCTCTTCCTCGGGGTAGGGGGGCGGGGCGAGGCTGTCCTGCAGGCGGGGCGCGACTTGCAGGCTGTCGGACGGCAACCCGATCCGTTGCAACCGTGTAAAGGTCGCGATGTCGAGCGCGAAGACCCGGCGAAAGACCCGCAGCACCGCCCGCTCGGCATCCGGCAGCCAGGGCAGGACCTCGCGGCCCAGGCCGGATTCGTCGATATCGGCCAGGATCAGGGGCACGCCGCGCGCATCGGCCGTCGACAGCAGGTTGGGCATCAGGTTGCCGCCGGTCCACAGCCCGACCGCCGGGCGCCAGTGGTCGAGGAACTCTGTCACGGCGCCGGGATGGTCTCCGTCCAGGGGGATTTCATAGACATTGCCCTGGTGGCTGGCCGGGCGCGGCCCGGTCAGCTCGCGCCGGTCGAAGGTCAGCAACACCGGAAGCTCGGGCCGGTTGGATTGCAGGCGGTCGGCCAGGTCCAGAAGGGCGGCCGCGCGCAGGTCGGTGGTAGCATGGAACCAGATCACCGGTCGGTCGGGGCGCGGTCCGGCCACCGCGATGCCGGTCGGGGGCTTGCGGGCCGACAGGGCCCGGTACGCCGTCAGGCTGAGCGGCCGGATCAAGGGTTCAGCTCAGCTCCTCGGTCGAGGAGGCTTCGGCCTCTTCGTCGCGCAGCCGGTGCAGGTGGGCAATGAAATAGCGCATGTGGGCATTGTCGACCGTGCGCTGAGCCTCGGCCTTCCAGGCATCATAGGCGGTCTGGTAATCGGGGAAGATCCCGACCACGTGGATATCGTCGACATCCTTGAAGGCCGTCTTGGAGGGGTCGGTCAGTTCTCCGCCGAAGACGAGGTGCAGGCGTTGGGCCATGGTGGCCTCCCTTTGCATAGCGAGTGCGGCGAACCTACGGATGGGCGCGCGCAGGTCAAGGCGGGCCGGGCCGGACCGGGCGCGTCATGTTCCCGCAAGGTGGTCCAGCAGGCCGGCATGGACAAGGTTTCCCCCCGCGACCACCCCGTCGACCAGAGGTTCGGCATTGTTGAAACGCAGGGGCTGGCCGCTGCGGTCGGTCACGCGGGCGCCGGCCTCGCGCAGGATCAGCTCGCCGGCGGCCACGTCCCATTCCCAGCTGCGGCGCAGGGTCAGCATGGCGTCGAACCGGCCTTCGGCCACGGTGGCCATCCGATAGGCCAGCGAGGCCCGGTAGACCCGCTTGACCGGAGGCACGCCCCCGGGCCAGTGCCGGGGCTCCATGGCGGGGCGCGCAGCCAGTACCTCGGCCCCGTCCAGGGTGTCGCGCGGGCTGGGCGCGATGTGGCCGCCGTTCAGCGTGGCCCCCTCGCCAAGGGCGGCGGCGTAAAGCTTGTCCTTCATGGGCAGGTAGATCACCCCGGCAATGACCTGGCCCTGGTGCACGACGGCCAGGGCGTGGGCCCAGGTGTCCGAGCCTTCCATGAAGCTGCGGGTGCCGTCGATGGGATCGACGACAAAGACATGCTCGGCCCCCAGCCGGTCGGTGCTGTCGGGGCTTTCCTCGGACAGCCAGCCATAGCCGGGTCGGGCCGGGCGCAGGATCGCGGCCAGGGTGTCGTTGACGGCCAGGTCGGCTTCGGTCACCGGGCCCGCCCCGTCGGGCTTGTCCCAGCGCTTGGCCGTCGGGCCGGAAAAGCGCCGCGCGACATCGCCGGCCGCCCGGGCGGCCCGGATCAGAAGCTCCAGGTCAGCTGCCGGCAAGGGTCATCCCGTCGATCAGCAGCGAGGGCACCACGCGGCTGAGATAGCCCCGGGCGTCGTTGGCGGGCTGGATGCGCAGCAGCATGTCGCGCAGGTTGCCCGCGATGGTGCATTCGTTGACGGCAAAGGCGATTTCGCCGTTTTCCACCCAGAACCCCGAGGCCCCCCGGCTGTAATCGCCGGTATTGGGGTTGATGGTCGCCCCGATCATCGAGGTCACGAGCAGCCCGGTGCCCATGTCGCGGACCAGGTCTGCGCGGGTTTGCGTGCCGGGCGTCAGTTCGATGTTCCAGTTCGACGGCGAAGGGGGCGAGGACGGCCCCCGCGTGGCATTGCCGGTCGAGGCCAGCCCCAGCTTGCGGGCCGAGGCCAGGTCCAGCGTCCAGCCGGTCAACACGCCCTTGTCGACGATGGCCCGGCGCTGGGTGGGCAGGCCCTCGGCATCGAAGGGGCGCGAGCCGCCGATGCGCGGGCGGTGGGGGTCTTCGATCAGCGACAGCGTGTCGGGCAGGACCTGGGTGTCCAGCCCGTCCATCAGCCAGGACGACCCGCGCGCGACCGAGGCCCCGTTGATCGCCGCCAGCAGGTGCCCGACCAGCGAGCTGGAAATGCGTTCGTCGAACAGCACCGGGTAGGTGCCGGTGGCCGGCTGGCGGGCGTTCAGGGCGGCCACCGCGCGTTCCCCGGCGATGCGCCCGATCTCGTCCGGGGCCCGCAGGTCGGCGGCAAAGGTGCGGCTGTCGCCGTCGTATTCGCGCTCCATCCCGCTGCCGGTCCCGGCGATGGCCACGCAGGACACCGAGGTCGCCGTGCGCGTGTATCCGGCCGAAAAGCCGTTGGTCGCGGCCAGGTGGACCCGGTTCATGCCGTAATGCCCGCCGGCCGATTGCACCTGGCTGACGCCCTCGATGGCCTTGGCGGCGGCCTCGGCTTCCAGGGCCATGTCGCGCAGGGTCTCGGGCGCGGGTTCGGGGGCTGGGTCGGCCAGGTCCAGAGCCGAGGCATCCAGGTCAGAGGCCAGCTCGCCCGGTTCTGCCAGGCCGCAATAGGGATCGTCGGGCGCTTCGCGGGCCATGGCCACGGCCCGTTCGGCCATCATGGCCAGCGTCTGGGGCCGGGTGTCCGAGGCCGACACGATCGCCTGTTTCCGCCCCACCAGGACCCGCAGGCCCAGGTCGACGCTTTCCGACCGTTCGGCCTGTTCCAGCACGCCCTCGCGCACGTCGATGGACACCGACCGGCCCTCGATGGCCAGGGTGTCGGCAGCCTCGGCCCCGGCCTTGCGGGCGGCGTCCAGAAGGGCATGGGCGAATGTGGCAAGATCCTGGGTCATGGCGCGTCTATAACGGTCTTTTCTTTACAGGGGGCCAAGCGCGGCCCGTTTCTGGTCGTCCGGAGCTCGTCGTTTCGGGGCCGTCAACCGGGGGGCACGCCTTGCGGGTACGTCCGCCGGTCCCGAACCGGCCCCTTGCGTCAGGTAGCCCGTCCGGCGCCCTGCCGCAAGATCCGCGCCGCCCGGTTGGCGCGGGTCCGGCCGAAACGGGGCCGCCCGGATGCGCGGCGGCCCCTGTCGTTGCTCTGGTGCCTACTGAATGCGCTGACCGTTGGCCAGGATGTGGCCCTCGGCGTTGATCTCCAGCTTGGAGTTCAGGGTGTCCGGCGCGTCACCCGGCACGGCCAGCATGCCCATCATCATCCGCGCGACCCCGGCTTCCTGCGGCCCGATCATCCCCATCTGGGCCAGCTTCTCCAACAGGGCGTTGCCCCCGGCCAGGTGCAGTTCCAGCGCCCCGGTGGGCTTGGGAAACCCGCCGAAGGTGGCCAGGTCGGTGTTGTCGAAGGTGAAGGCCCCGGACCCGTTCAGCTCGGCCCCGGCCAGTTTCAGCTCGACCGCGTTAATGTCGAGCGCTTCCAGCTCACCCGGGGCATCACCTGATGCGGCCAGCGCTTCGGTCGATTGCGGGTCCAGCAGGTTGAAGAAGACCTTGGCCTTGCCGCTGAGATCCACCAGCAGCTTCGCCGGGTCGCGGGGCAGCACGGATTGCGGGTCGAGCAGGGCCCAGACCATGTCCGACATCTCGAAGTCCTGCAGGTTCACCAGCAGAGAGAACTCCTCGGCCTCGTCCGACTTGGCCACCGGCAGGGTCACGCCCGCATCCAGCGCCTGGGCCTGGATCGACAGCGGGAAGGGCAGGTCCGACAGCATCGCGGCAATGGTCACGGCCGTCTGGCTGGCCGTGTAGCTCAGCGACTCGCCGCTCATCGCCATGTCGAACGTGCCCGAGGCCGCCCCGGTGTCCGCCTGGAAGGTGCTGCCCTCTTCCTCTCCGGTCAGGGTCATCGAGGCGCCCTGGTGCGAAAAGGTGCCGTCAAAGCCGTAGCCGGCCTGCATCAGCGTGTGCAGGTCCCCGGCAGAGGTGTCCATGGGCATGGTGGCCGTGCCTTCAAAGCTGATCCCCCGGATCTCGCCCGAGGCCGCGCCCGAGCCTTCGCCCGGCACGGCAAAGGCCATGTCGAAGCTGGCCGTCTCGGCGCTGGCGGTGCCCGCCATGGGTCGCGGATCGCCCTGCTCGATGGTGTTGGTCGAGCTCAGCCCGGCCAGCTGCATGGTCATCCGGATGGCATCGGGGGGCAGGGCATCGTCGGGCGCGTCGATGGACGCAAGCGCCACGTCCACCGCCTGGGCAGTGTAGGTCTGGGTGATGCGCTCGGGCGTGCCCGACAGGACCAGGTCGGCCCCGCTCTGGGTCACCTCGACGACAACCGACATCGCGATCCCGGTGTCCGGATCGGTGAACCCCGAGGTGATCGGCATGACATCGGGCATCTCGACGGCCACGCTGCCGTCTCCGGTCTCGGTGAAGCGCAGGGTGCCGAAGTCGATGGAGGTGCTGCCCTGGGCGGCGGTCGCGGGCATGGTGAAGACGGCATCGCCGACCACCAGCGTGTCGCCCTCGCGGGTCTCCGAGGCGGTGCCCTCGTAGCCCGACCCGGTCAGCAGGTCGCGCAGCGATCCCCAGGCCTCTTCGGCGGTGATGTCGGCGGCGGCGGTCTGGGCAAATCCGGCCGCGATCAGCGCGGAAACTGCGCAGGTGGCTGTAAAATGTCTCATCTTGAAAAAGGATCCTTCCTTCATGGATGGCGTATGGTCGGTTGTACGGGTAGCGGCGTCAACCGCCCAGCCAGGGCGGCGGGCCGGGCGGACGGAACATTGCCGTGACAGCCCCTCGCCATGGGGCGGGCCGGGCCGGCGGGAGACCCAGGCTTGCCGCTAGGGTCTTGCAATCGCCCGGGCGGGCCGCATTCTGTCCCCGGTCCCTCGGGGCCCTCGCCCCTTCCCGCGCATCCCATCCCCGGAGCCCCCATGATTCGCTGCGACACGACCGACGGCATCTGGACTGTCACCATCGACCGTCCCGACAAGGCCAATTCCCTGACCCTGGCCATGCTGACCGAACTGGCCGACACCATGGAAGCCGCCACCGAGGCCCGCGCCGTGATCCTGACCGGCACCGGCAAGGTGTTCTCGGCCGGAGCCGACCTGGACGAGGCTCGCGCCGGCCTGGCGACCTCGGACATCTGGGAAAGGCTGTCGGGCGCGGTGGCCGCCCTGCCATGCCTGAGCATCGCCGCACTCAACGGCACCCTGGCAGGAGGGGCCATGGGCATGGCCCTGGCCTGTGATCTCCGGCTGGCCGTTCCGAGCGCCAAGGTCTTCTACCCGGTGATGAAGCTTGGCTTCCTGCCGCAACCCTCGGACCCCGGGCGGATGGCCGCGCTGATCGGACCGGCCCGGACCAAGCTGATCCTGATGGGTGGCCAGAAAATCCCCGCCGACGAAGCCCTGGCCTTCGGTCTCATAGACCGCATCGTCGAGCCCGACGCGCTGCTCCCCACCGCCCTCGACATCGCCGCCGACAGCGTGGCTGCCTCCCCCGACATCCGCGCCGCGATCAAGGCCCTTTGCCAATAAGCCTGTTCCCACACCCGGCCCCAGATCGCTCCCGCACCCCGCTCCAAGGACGCGCCCACCCGCCCACCCCGCGCCTTGGACCGGGCCGCGCGAGCGATCCTGCTTCTTTCTCTTCTCAAATACCCCGGTCCCGCCCCATCCACTGGCGCAGCGTCACCGTTTCCGGCGCCGGCCCGGCACCTTGGAATGAAATCCGGGCGGACGCTTTGCGACCCACGCTATGAATTTCGCCAGCCGGGGATGTGCGCGCAGTTTCTCTACCGTATCGTACTGCGTCGCCAGTTCGGCCTCGGTCAGGGTGGCGTGGATCTCCAGGTGGCAGATGTGATGCAACAGGACGACCGGCCCGCCCTTGCCCCCCTTCAGCTTCGGCACCAGGTGGTGCAGGCTTTGCCGGGCCTCGGGCGGAATGGGGCGGCCGCACAGCGGGCAGTCCGGATCGCGCATCGTCCCTTTCCTCGCCGGTGATTGCCCCATACATGAGGCCGCATCCAGCAAAGGCAAGCCATGACAACGCCCCTCAAGACAGCCTGCGTGATCGGCGGCGGCCCGGCCGGGCTGATGGCCGCGGAAATCCTGTCCCGGGGGGGTGTCTCTGTCGTGGTCTGCGAGGCCCGGCCATCCGTCGGGCGCAAGCTGCTCATGGCCGGGAAATCCGGTCTGAACCTGACCAAGGACGAGGACCCGTCCGCCTTTCTGGCCGCCTATGACGAGGCCGCCGAGTGGCTGGCCCCGATGATCGCCGCCTTCGGCCCCGACGCCATTCGCCGCTGGGCCGAAGACCTGGGCCAGCCAATGTTCACGGGGTCCAGCGGGCGGGTCTTTCCCCGGGCCATGAAGGCCTCGCCCCTGTTGCGGGCCTGGCTGGCCCGGTTGGACGCGGCCGGCGTGACGATCCGCACGCGTTGGCGCTGGACGGGATGGGATGGAGAGGCCCTGTGCTTCGACACGCCGGCTGGCCCGGACCGCCTTGCCCCCGATGTCACTGTCCTGGCACCTGGCGGCGCCAGTTGGGCGCGCCTTGGGGCCGATGGGCTCTGGGCGCCGGTCCTGGCCCGCGAGGGCGCCCCCTTGACCCCGTTTGCCCCGGCCAATGCCGCCCTGTCGGTGCCCTGGTCCACGCACATGGCCCCGCATTTCGGCCAGCCGATCAAGGGGGTCTGCTGGCGGGCCGGCCGGTTCGTGTCACGGGGCGAGGCCATCCTGTCAGCCCGCGGGCTGGAAGGCGGCGGGATCTACGCGGTCAGTCGGGGCCTGCGCGACGGGGCCGTCTTGCACGTCGATCTCGCCCCGGACCTGGAGGCGGACAGCCTGTCCGCCCGCCTGGCCCGGCCGCGCGGCAAGACCAGCCTGTCGAACCACCTGCGCAAGGCGCTTGGGCTTGACCCGGTCAAGCGGGCCCTTCTGATGGAATGCGCCCGCCCGTTGCCAGGCGATCCGCAGGACCTGGCCGGGCTGATCAAGGCCCTGCCGATCCCCGGAGCGGCATTGCGCCCGATGGACGAGGCGATCTCGACCGCCGGAGGCCTGCAGCGCGCAGGGCTGGACGACAGCCTGATGCTGCGCGCGCGCCCCGGCACCTTCGCCGCCGGAGAGATGCTGGACTGGGAAGCCCCGACCGGCGGCTACCTTCTGACCGCCTGCCTGGCCACCGGGGCCTGGGCGGGGCAGGGGGCCTTGCGCTGGCTGGCAACGCAAGACTGATCCCTTCCGCGCCTCGGCCCATGGCCGTCTTTCAGCCCTTGGCCCGGGCTGCCTTGTAGGCCTCGCGCGCGCGCAGCGCCTTGCCATAGGCCTCGATCTTCGGGTTTTCGACCGGCAGTTTCGCCATCACCGCCCATCCCAGGCAATGGCCCAGAAGGATGTCGGGGATCGTCATTGTCTCGCCCATCAGGAAAGGGCCCTCGAATTCCTGCGCCAGCCGGTCCAGGTTGCGCTCGAATTCCCATTTCAACGAGGGCTTTACCTCGGGCACGCGGTGTTCCTTCGGCAGGACGAAACTGTGCCGCGCCGACATCCAGAGCAGCGCGTCGAATTCATCGTTCACCCGCTCGGTAAAGCCGTCTTGCCGCGCCCGATCCAGGGTGCCTGCCGGATAGGTCAGCGCCCCGTGGCGGTCGGCCAGGTAGGTCATGATGGCCACCGAATCGGTCAGGATCGTGCCGTCGACATCCAGCGCCGGGATCTTGCCCAGGGGCGACACCGCGCGCACGGCGTCGCTTTGCGGCCCGGCATCGACCAGCGTGTAGTCTAGCCCCATTTCCTCCATCGCCCACATCACGCGGAATGCCCGCGATGCCAGATTGCCGTATAGCGTGTACATGTTGCCTCCCAGAGCATCGGGGCCACCACCCCGTCGCAAGAAAGGTTAACGCGTGCGCGACAGCATGGCGAGCCGGATCAGGGCGCGTTCGACGACGGCCATCGCCGGGGTGGTCTGCCCGGCCGAGCGCAGGGCAAGGTCGGTGTCGGTCAGAAGCGTCAGGGCGGTCTGCAGCTTGTCCGGTCCCCAGGCCTGGGCCTGGCGCACGACCTTGTCCCGGCGCGGCCCGTAGAGCGGCGGGCGCAGACGACCGACGCCGGCCGCCGGCCCGCCGGGGTCCGCCGCCGCTGTGTAAAGCAGGCGGAAATGGCGCATCGCCGCGATGCAGATGGTGACCGCGTTGATCCCCTGGCCCTGCAGGCGCCGGACCAGGGGGCCGATGTCGCCGCCCTGGCCGCTGGCCACGGCCTCGATCAGGGTGTCGGTGCCGGCCTCGGTGGACCGGGGGGCGCAGGCTTCGATATCGTTCAGGCCCAGGGGCGTGGTGTCACCGCGCTTGTACAACGCGATCTTCTCGACGGTCTGGGCGAAATCGCCGGGGCTGAGCTCTTGCGCCAGGTCAGCCAGCACGCCCGCGCTGTCCGAGGGGATGTCCCGCAGGCCGGCCTCGCCCAGAACGCGTTCGATTTCCGCCCGGGTGGGCGGATTGTCGTAGATGGCGGCCACCGCGGCGCGGCTGTGGCCCTCGAACAGCTTGCGCAGTTTTGATGCCGGTTTCAGCGCGCCCGCCGTGACCAGCACGAAGGCATCGCCCGGCGCCCAGTCTTCCAGCGCCTGGGCCACGGCCACGTGGGCGGCGTCGGGGGTGTCCTCGACAAAGACCGCGCGCTGGCCGGGAAAGAACCCGGTGGCCTTGACCGCATCCAGAAGCTGGGCCGGGTCCTTGCGCAGATCGGCCCCGGGCAGGCGGGTCAGGCGCATCTCTTCCTCGGCAGTCTCGCCCAGCAGGGCCTTGAGCAGCTGTTGCCGTTTCAGCGCCACGCGCATGCCGTCCTGGCCATAGATCAGCAGGCCGGACCGGCCCGGGTCGGGGTGGGCAAAGAACGCATCCGCATCCCGGGCCGACAGTTTCATGACGGCTGGTCCGGGCTGGCGGCCTGCGGTGTCGCCGTGAACCCGGCGGGCAGTTCCTGCGAGGTGTAAAGCTCGGCCACCAGCTGGTCGGCCAGGATCACCATAAGCCGGCGCATCGCATCGCGTTCTGCCGACAGCGTGTCGACCGGTGAACCGGAAGCCGAGTAGCCCGCGAAATTGCGCACGTTGCCGGCCAGCACGATGGCCTCGTCGGCCTGGCGGATCAGCTGGTAGCGCACGACCCCGTTCAGGTTGTAGCGCGTGATGTCGCCCGCGGCGGTCACGGCCTGGCCGGATTCCAGGGTCGAGATCGTGTAGGCCAGCCGGTAGGTCGGGTTGGCCGGCCGGCCGAGTTTCTCTTCCAGCCGGCGCACCAGCATGTAGGCTTCCTGGCTGTCGGGCGCGTCGGCGATAATCGCGCCCCGCAGGGTCGTGCCGATTCCGTCCGGCCCGTAGACCGGCGTAAAGCCGCAGCCCGCCGCCAGAAGCGGCAGGGCCAGCAGCAGCGACCTGCGGTCAGACCACCACATTCACGATCCGGCCCGGCACGACGATGACCTTCTTGGGCGTGTTGCCGTCAAGCGCCTTCTGCACGGCCTCTTCCGCTATGGCCATCGCCTCGACATCGGCCTTGTCGGCGTCCTTGGCCACCTGGATTTCCGCCCGCCGCTTGCCGTTGACCTGCACGGGCAGGGTGACGGTGTCTTCGACCAGGTAGGCGTCTTCGGCCACGGGCCAGGGTGCGGTGACGACCATGCCCTCGCCGCCCTGGGCCTCCCAGATGGCCTCGGACAGGTGCGGCGTCATCGGTGCCATCAGCTGGGCCAGGGTCCGGACCGCGAAGGATTGGGCCTCTTTCCCGGCCTTGGATTTCGACAGCAGGTTGGTGAAGGCGTAAAGCTTGGCGATCGCCGCGTTGAAGCCAAAGCTTTCGATGCCCTGGGTCACGTCGAAGATCGCCTTGTGGGTGGCGCGGATCAGGGCCTCGTCGTCCTTGCCCGGGCCCTCGGCCATGTCAGAGATCTTCACCGACAGCGACCAGACCCGGCCCAGGTGCTTGGACGCGGCCTCGGCCCCCGAGGCGGTCCATTCCACGTCCCGCTCCGGCGGGCTGTCGGACAGCACGAACCAGCGGGCGGTGTCGGCCCCGAAGGACGAGATGATGTTGAGCGGGTCGACCACGTTGTTCTTGGACTTCGACATCTTGGCCGAGGGGATGATCTCGACCTCGGCGCCGGTGTCCTTCAGGAACGCCTTGCCGTCCTTCAGGTCGACCTGTTCGGGATAGTGATAGACCGGCCGGCCGTTGTCGCCCGTGGTCTGGTAGATCGCATGGGTCACCATGCCCTGGGTGAACAACGCATCGAAGGGCTCGCGCGCGCTGTCGGGCAGGTGGCCGGTGATGTTCATCGCCCGGGCGAAGAAGCGCGAATACAGCAGGTGGAGAATCGCGTGCTCGATCCCGCCGATATACTGGTCGACGTTCATCCAGTAGGCGGCGTCTTCCATGTTGGTCGGCGTGTCGGCCCGGGGCGCGGTGAACCGCGCGTAATACCACGAGCTGTCCACGAAGGTGTCCATCGTGTCGGTTTCGCGCTTGGCCGGCTTGCCGCAGGCGGGGCAGGCGGTGTCGCGCCAATGCGGATGCCGGTCCAGCGGGTTGCCGGGGATCGAAAAGTCGATCGGCGTGCCGTTGCCATCGTCGTAGGGCAGCTGGACGGGCAGGTTTTCCTTCTTCTCGGGCACCACGCCGCAATCGTCGCAATGCACGACCGGAATCGGGCAGCCCCAGTAGCGCTGGCGGCTCAGGCCCCAGTCGCGCAGGCGGAAATTGGTCACGCCCTTGCCCCAGCCGGCGGTCTCGGCAAAGTCGATGGTGGCGTCGATGGCCTCTTGTCCCGTGGCCTCGTCGAGCCCGGCGAAATGGTCGACCCATTTCACCTTCTCGGTTTTGGCGGGGACAAAGGCCTCGGTTCCGACCGGCGTCGGGTTGTCGAGCGCAAAGAAGGTGTCGACCACCGGCAGGTCATATTTCCGGCAGAAATCCAGGTCGCGCTGGTCGTGGGCCGGGCAGCCGAAGATGGCGCCGGTGCCGTAATCCATCAGGATGAAATTGGCGATCCAGACCGGAAGCTCCCAGCCGGGGTTCAGCGGGTGCTTGACCCGCAGCCCGGTGTCGAGCCCCAGTTTTTCGGCCTTCTCAAGTGCCTCTTCCGTGGTGCCGCCCTTGCGGCATTTGGCCACGAATTCAGCGACTTGCGGGTTTTCGGCCTCAAGCTGCTTGGCAATCGGATGGTCGGGCGAGATGCCCACGAAGGACGCGCCCATCAGGGTGTCGGGGCGGGTGGTATAGACTTCGATCTCGCCGCCATCGGTGCGTTCAAACGCGAATTGCAGGCCGCGCGATTTGCCGATCCAGTTCTGCTGCATCAGCTTGACCTTGGCCGGCCAGCTGTCCAGTCCGTCGATTGCATCCAGCAATTCCCCGGCCATCGACGAGATGTTGAAGAACCACTGGGTCAGCTCGCGCCGTTCGACATCCGCCCCGGACCGCCAGCCCTTGCCGTCGATGACCTGTTCGTTGGCCAGAACGGTCATGTCGACCGGGTCCCAGTTCACCACGGCATTCTTGCGGTAGACCAGCCCGGCCTGAAGGAAATCGAGGAACAGCGCCTGCTGCTGGCCGTAATATTCCGGGTCGCAGGTGGCGAATTCGCGGGACCAGTCGATCGACAGGCCCAGCGGTTTCATCTGGTCCTTCATCTGGGCGATGTTGCCGTAGGTCCAGTCCTTGGGGTGGCCGCCGCTGGCCATGGCCGCGTTTTCCGCCGGCATCCCGAAGGCGTCCCAGCCCATCGGGTGCAGCACCGAATGCCCGGTCGCCAGCTTGTAGCGGGCAATCACGTCACCCATCGTGTAGTTGCGCACGTGGCCCATGTGGATGCGGCCCGACGGATAGGGGAACATCTCGAGCACGTAGTACTTGGGTTTGCCGGGCTGGCGTTCGGCCTTGAAGACATCGGCCTTGTTCCAGGCTTCCTGCCATTTGGCCTCGATCTCGGCTGCGGAGTAACGCGACATGGATTCTTGGTCCTTGCAATGCAAAACGCCGGGCTTTGTGCGGCCCGGCGTCGTGATAGGGGGAAAACGGCGGCTGCGCCAGTGGGTCTAGAACTTGTCGTCTTCGATGCGTAGCTGGCGCGCGCGTGACAGGATGGCGTCTTCGACGGCCCGCGTGGTGGCCGCGTTGACGGGCCCGCTGCGGGTCTGCAACGACACCGACAAGGCCCGGGCATCCAGCGCCGGATCGGTCACGTGCACCGTTGCGCGGTAGGAGGTGCCCCCGCCCGGCGGGGTGCCGTAGCCGGTGACGATCAATCCTGTGAAGGGATCGACGGTTTCAACCGGCAGGAAGCTGAGAATATCCAGCGAGGCGAACCACAGGTAGCGGTTGACCTGGACGGTGGCCTCGGCGTCGGGGCGGTTGAACAGGGTCCAGATCGAGTCCTCGCCCTCTCCGTTCTCGATCTCTTCCCGCGTGGCGGCCGGACTGCCGGTCGCTGCCGTCGTCGACGCGCTATTGCCGCATCCCGCTACCACGCCCGCAAGGGCCAGGCTTGCCATGATCTTCTGCCAGCTCATCTTTTCTCGTCTTTCGAAATGCGCATGCCGGGTTCGTTTCGACACATCTCTAGAGAAGCCCGCGCAGCACAACAAGTCCCCCGGGGCGCATGCGGCCATTCACCGGCCTGTGGTGCCTGGTCCGTAGCCCTTGCTGCACCCGGTGTGCCGCCCTTTCGAAACAACCCCGTTCACACCAATGTGAGAAAAAGTTGAAATGTGGCAAAATTGCATCACATGCGAGTTTTGAAATGTAATTTGCCGCCGCTTTCTTCCGTTCACCGGGGAACAATCCCATATCGGTGTCACACCCGGACGAGACGTCCAAAATCCCGCTCGGGCGCCATAAACCTTTACAATTCCGTTACATAGAATGAGATCGCCATGAGAACTCTTCTCGCCTCATCGGCCCTGGTCCTCGTTGCCGGCGCCGCCGCAGCCCAGGTGAGCTTCAGCGGTTATGGCCGCTTCGGCCTTGGCTATGAAGAAGACCGCGTGTCCGAAGATACCGCCCTGGTGTCGCGGTTCCGCCTGAACATCGACGCCAATGCCGTGACTGACGGTGGCGTTGAATTCTCGGCCCGTGTCCGCCTGCAGGCCGACGATTCGCCGAACATCAACGAACAGCAGGGCGCCACCCTGAACGGGGCACGCTTCTCGACCATCTACCAGGGCTTCCGCCTTGATGTCGGCAACGTGTCGGGTGCCTTCGACGAATCCGGGGCCTACTTCGGGTTCGAACCGGGCCTCGAGGAATTCACCGGCCAGTATGTCGGTGTCGACTATCAATTCCTCGAATACACCAGCACCGGACCCGGCGCGAACGCCGTGGCCGCGTTCTACGAAGGAGAGAACTTCCAGGTCGGCGCGTCCTACGATCCGGATGCGGTGGGCGGAAACGACCGCTGGGATGCCGCGTTCACCTATTACTTCCCGCAGGGCTTCTCGGTCTACGTGGGCTACGGTGAAAACGAAGCGGACGAAAGCCTGCTGATCGGTGTCGTCAGTGCCGAATTCGACCGGTTCGCCGTGAATGGCTTTGTCGGCAACGAAGAACTGGCCGGTTCGCCCGCCAACGAAGGCGTTGTCTACGGTGTGTCCGGCGCGATGGACATCGGTGCGGCCACACAGCTGCAAGTGTCCTATGGTAGCGGTGACGGCGACGCGGATACCGAAGCCTATGCAGCCGGCTTCATCCACGACCTGGGCGGCGGTGTCTCGCTGCGCGGCGGGATCGGCGCGTCGGGCCCCAAGAATGGCGACAGCAACCTGATCGCCGACCTCGGCGTGCGGTTCAACTTCTAAGCCAGCAATCTGGGCGCCCCTGCGGCGACTGGATTCGGCGGCGCGCTGACCTCGTGCGCGCCGCCTGCGCCTTCCGCCTTCGGGACCTGTCCTGGCGAGGGCCTAACGGAACCTTAATACCCGGGGCAAAAGCATGCCCGGCGGGCCTTGATTACAGGGACTTCGCGCGGCCCACGCCCAAGCGGGGCGGCCCCTTCGGATCACTGTGGCATCCTTGCACCAATTTCGGGGGGATTGCTGCGGGTTCCGATGCGCTACCTTGTACAAACCCCCTCAAAAGAGCGACACGGTGTGCATACCCAAGCTCGTGCCTGTCCGCATTCGTTTGGGCCGCGAAATCTTAAACCGAGGGAACATCATGAAAAAGACCCTTATCACCTCGACCGCTCTGGTCCTGCTGGCTGGCGCAGCCGCAGCACAGGTGTCTTTCAGCGGCTATGGCCGTTTTGGTCTGGGCTACAACGAAGGTCGCGCCGAAGAGACCGCGCTGGTCTCGCGTCTGCGGATCAACATCGACGCAAACGCTGTCACCGACGGCGGCGTCGAGTTCTCGGCTCGTGTCCGTCTGCAAGCTGACGACACCCCGGGCATCAACGAGCAAGCAGCCGGCCGCCTCGGCGGTGCACGCTTCTCGGTGATCTACGGCGGCCTGCGTGTTGACGCCGGCAACGTCTCGGGTGCCTTCGACAACCTGGCAAACTACTACGGTAACGAGCCCGGCCTGGAAGCCTTCACCGGTCAGTACGTCGGTGTTGACTACTCGTTCCTGGCATTCGACGACAACGGCCGTGTCGGCTCGAACGCCGTGTACGCGAACTACGCTGCTGGCGGCTTCAACTTCGGCGCATCGTATGACCCCGACGCAGTCGGCGGCAACGACCGTTGGGACATTGGCGCTTCGTATGCCTTCAACAACTTCACCGCAGCTGTTGCTTACGGTGAAAACGAAGCCGACCAGAGCCTGGTCGTCCTGACCCTGGGCGCCGACTTCGACCGCTTCTCGGGCACCGCGTTCGTCGGTGACGAAGATCTGGGCGCTGGCGCCACCAACGACGGCACCGTCTACGGTCTGTCGCTGTCCTTCGACGTTGGCGCAGCCACCTCGATCGTTGCCTCCTACGGCGACGGCGAAGGCTCGACCGACACCGAAGGCTACGGCATCGGCTTCATCCACGACCTGGGCGGCGGTGTTACGCTGCGCGGCGGTATCGGCTCCAACGCCGACAACACCGTGGGTGACCTGGGTGTCCGCTTCAACTTCTAATAGTTGAACCTGACAACCGTCAGATTTGGGCGTGCTCATCCGAGCACGCCCTTTTCGTTTGTAGCTCCCCCGGCGTGATCCCGGGGATTTGCGCCGCCACGTGCCCGCCCGGCCTTCCAATTTCCGCCGCATCGGTGTTTTGTCGCCCCGACCACCGGGACAGGAGCAGACCCCATGCCGCTTGAGGATATTCGCGACCGGATTGCCAGGGCCGAGGCCGATGCAGGCCGAACGGCCGGATCGGTCAAGCTGATCGCGGTGTCCAAGGTGCAGCCGCTGGACCGGGTCGAGGCCGTGCTGGACCAGGGCCACCGGATCTTCGGGGAAAACAAGGTGCAGGAGGCCGCCGGCAAGTGGCCGGACTTCCGCACCCGCTACGACGGGATCGAATTGCACCTGATCGGACCGCTGCAAAGCAACAAGACCCGCCAGGCGATGGAGCTTGCCGACGCGATCCATTCCGTCGACCGGCCCAAGCTGGCCAAGGCCATCGCGCGCATTGCCCAGGAAACCGGAGCCTGCCCGGACCTGTTCATCCAGGTCAACACCGGTGAGGAAGACCAGAAGGCCGGGATCCTGCCCGCCGACGCGGATGCCTTTGTCGCCGAATGCCGGGGCCTTGATCTGCCGGTCCAGGGGCTCATGTGCATCCCCCCGGTCGACGAGGAACCCAGCCTGCATTTCGCGCTGCTGGCCAAGATCGCCGAGCGCAACGGCCTGCCCGGCCTGTCGATGGGCATGAGCGCCGATTTCGAATCGGCCATTGCCCTGGGGGCGACCCATGTCCGCGTGGGCTCGGCCATTTTCGGGGATCGGGTACCGCCGGCGGGGTAGGGGTTAGCCCACGATCAGGCGCGTGTCGGGGCTGATCCGCGCGGCCAGCCACGCCAGGTGATCCCGGCGCAGGGCAATGCAGCCCTCGGTCGGATACCCCGGGCGCCGCCATTGGTGGATGAAGATCGCCGACCCGCGCCCGGGCGTCGCCTCGGGCCAGTTCCAGTCGGTGACCAGCACGATATCATAAAGCGGATCGGCCCGGCGCAGGCATTCGTGGCTGGACGCATAGGGCGCGCGCACCATGTGGTTGTAGGCCACGTCGCCGCTGTCGTCGGACCAGAGGTCTCCGGGCAGGATCGGCCGGGCCCAGGGCACGGGGGCCTGCACCCGGTCGGGCCGGTAGAGCACGCCGACGATCCGATGCGTGCCCGTTGGCGTTGCCCCATCGCCTTCGTGCTTGTCATTCGACACCCCGCCGCGCCCGACGGAACAGGGCAGCACCCGCCCAAGGACACGCAGCCCCAGGGGCGTCAGGACCAGGTCGCGCGGGGTCACAGCATGTGGCCCGATTTGGCCGCCTTGGTCTCCAGGTAGGCCCTGTTATGCGCCGTTTCGCCGACCTTCAGGGGCACACGTTCCGTCACCGCAACCCCGGCCTTTTCCATCATCGCGATCTTGCCGGGATTGTTCGTCAGCAGCCGGACGGCGGAAAAGCCAAGCTCTTTCAGGATCTCGGCCCCCAGCCGAAAGTCGCGCTCGTCGTCTTCAAAGCCCAGCCGGTGGTTGGCCTCGACCGTGTCAAAGCCCTGATCCTGCAGGGAATAGGCCCGCATCTTGTTGGCCAGCCCGATGCCGCGCCCCTCCTGGTTGAGGTACAGCAGAACGCCTTCGCCCTCGTCCCCCATCATCGCCAGCGCCCCGCGCAGCTGCGGCCCGCAATCGCATTTCAGCGATCCCATCAGGTCGCCCGTGAAACAGGCCGAATGCAGCCGCGCCAGCACCGGTTTGGCCCGGTCGGGGCGGCCGATCTCGATGGCATAATGTTCCTCTCCCCCGTCCTCGGGCCGGAAGACATGCAGGCGGCCGGCCTCCGAGACCTCCATCGGCAGGCGCGCGCTGACAATATCATGCACCGGAGAGCTGAACCCGAGGTGACCCCGTGCCTCGGCCAGGTCGATCAGCGTCAGGCCGGCCTGTTGGGCCAGGGCCGGGCCGTCTTCGACCGGGACCATCAGGCAGGCGGGCAAAAGCCGCGCCGACTTCGCCAGTTGCAAGGCCGCCCGGTGCAGATCCGCCGCTCCGCGCCTCAGCGTCGTCAGCGGGCCCTTCATCGGCACCCGCAGGTCGTCTGCCGGATCGGCCACCGCCTGCACCCAGTTAAGATCGGCATCCCGGGGCAGGGCCACGCGCGCCACGTCCCCGTCATAGGCCCGGGCCTTAAGCGTTTCAGCCCGCCGGTCGGTGACGGCCACGACCGCCTCGCCCATGGCCCGCAATTCCGCCAACCGCTCGGAAGTCAGCGTTTCGGTGGGCACGGCCAAGGCGGCCCGATCCTGGTGGTGCATGACCACCGGCACGCCCATCCGCATGTCGGCCCGCGCGCGGGCCAGTCGTTCGGGCATGGAGAGTGATAGGGTCAAGGCGAGCCACCAAGCAGATCTGATTTCGCGCTTTCAGCTACGCCATAATGCAACGGAAGTGAAACAAAACCCACGCAGTGCACACGACGGCGTGAGGCCTTTGCAGGAAATCTTGCCCTGCTGCCAAGGGCTTCCATCTGGGTATCAAACAGGAGAACACATCATGGCTCAGCTGAAGAAAATTCTGCTCGTGGACGATGACGACGACCTGCGCGACGCGCTGAGCGAGCAGCTGGTCATGACCGAGGATTTCGACGTCTTCGAGGCCGGCGACGGTCACAGCGCGATGGAACGCGCGAAAGAGGCCCTGTACGACCTGATCATTCTTGATGTGGGGCTGCCGGACACCGACGGGCGCGAATTGTGCCGCCTGATGCGCAAGCAGGGGGTCAAGGCGCCGATCCTGATGCTGACCGGACATGACAGCGATGCCGATACGATCCTTGGCCTGGACGCAGGCGCGAATGACTACGTGACCAAACCGTTCAAGTTCCCGGTGCTGCTGGCCCGGATCCGCGCCCAGCTGCGCCAGCACGAGCAATCCGAAGACGCGGTTTTCCAGCTTGGGCCCTACACGTTCAAGCCCTCGATGAAGCTGCTGATCACCGAGGACGACCGCAAGATTCGCCTGACCGAGAAAGAGACCAATATCCTCAAGTTCCTCTATCGCTCGACCGACGGCGTGGTGGCCCGCGACGTGCTGCTGCACGAGGTCTGGGGATATAATGCAGGTGTGACGACACATACGCTGGAAACGCACATCTACAGGTTGCGCCAGAAAATTGAGCCGGATCCGTCAAATGCGCGCCTTTTGGTCACAGAAAGTGGTGGATATCGCCTTGTCGCCTAAAGTGCTACGTATTGATTAAGGAATTGGTAGCAATTTTAGTGTAATTTATAGGGAACCCGCGCATGCCCGGGTATTGGCATGTACCTCCCTGTTGGACCTGGCCGGGCTTAGTGCCCGGCCTTTTTTCGTGGTCCGGCAGGCTGTGTCATAGTGGCGCCATCACCTGTCCTGAATGGCACGGGCGGGCTGGCGCCGGGGGGGCGTCAAGCCGGTTGGAAAGGTCCGCGTCCTGCGGTAGGGCAGGGGGGCTTTTCCGGAGACCTCCCATGCCTTTCACCATCGCCACCTGGAACATCAATTCGGTCCGCCTGCGCGCGGGCCTGGTCACGCAGCTGATGCGGGACGAGGCGCCCGACGTGCTGTGCCTGCAGGAATGCAAGTCCCCGGTCGAGAAGATCCCGGTGGGGCTGTTCGAGGCTCTGGGGTACACCCACATGGTGGCGCGGGGAGAGAAGGGCTATAACGGGGTTGCGATCCTGTCGAAGCTGCCGATCGAAGAGGCGGGCGACAAGGATTTCGCCGGGCTCGGCCATGCCCGCCACATCGCGGCGCGGCTGGAAAACGGGGTGACGATCCACAATTTCTACGTGCCGGCGGGGGGCGACAAGCCGGACCGCGAGGTGAACGAGAAATTCGGGCAGAAGCTGGACTACCTGACCGACATGCGGGACTGGTTCCGCGCGGAGACGCCCGAGAAGGCGATCCTGGTGGGCGATCTGAACATTGCCCCGCGCAAGGATGACGTGTGGAATCACAAGCAGTTGCTGAAGGTGGTCAGCCACACGCCGATCGAGGTTGAGCACCTGGCCGAGACCCAGGAGGCCGGCAAATGGGTGGACATCACCCGGCAGGATCTGCCCGAGGGGAACCTCTATTCGTGGTGGTCCTACCGGTCTCCGGACTGGGATGCGGCGGACAAGGGGCGGCGGCTGGATCATGTCTGGGCGACTCCGGACATTTCGAATGCGGGCCATTCCAGCCGGATCCTGCGGGCCGTTCGGGGGTGGGAAAAGCCTTCGGATCACGTGCCGGTTTTTGCGACCTTCGACCTGTGACGCCGACCTGTGACCCCGCGGATGTCCCACGCGTGGGACATCGCGCCGGGTGAGGGATTCCAATGGGTTACAGGGGCGGATTTACGTCTTGTTAGGGTATCGGCGTTTGCCTGGTGGGTGCGCGGTGTGGCGGGCCGGGCAGCGCGGGAGCGCTCCCGCCCACCCACCCCGCGCACCCGCGCTGCCCTTGGTGACCGAGGGGACAGGCCCCGGTTGTTTCGCGGTTTTGGGGGCGGGGGTATCGGGTGAGCAGCTTCCGCCCGCCCCGCGACCCTGCGCCTGAAAGGATGAGGTCCAGTCGGTTCGCGGCGGTAGGTGACAGGTGCATAGGGTGAGAGGTGACACGATGGACATCAGGATGGCCTTGCGCGACGAGGTGCCAGCCTTGCTGGGCCTGTACCGCCATCTGAGCCCCGAGGACGCGCCCTGCGATGTCTCCACGGCGCTAAAGAATTTCGACCGGATCGGGGCCTATCCCGGCAGCGGCATCCTCGTGGCGACCAGGGGAGACGCCATTGTCGGCTCGGTCACGATGATCCTTGTGCCCAACCTGACCCGGGGCGGCGCGCCCTATGTGCTGGTGGAAAACGTCGTCACCCATGCCGACCACCGCGGGCAGGGCATCGGCAAGGCGATGCTGGCCGAGGTCGCCCGCCGCGCCTGGGCGGCGGGGTGCTACAAGGTCATGCTGATGACCGGATCGCAACGGGACTCGACCCTGGGGTTTTACCGCGCGGCAGGGTTCGAGCAGAGCAAGACCGGGTTCCAGATACGCCGCCTTCCCCCTCGCGAGCAGGGCTGAACCGCTCATCCCGGGGGCAGCGCGGCATCAAACCGGCTGTCCCTTGCCGACGGGGCCCGGCCCGGGGGACGCCCGGTTGGCAGCGCCCGGATCTGCCCTAGGCTTTGGCCCACATGCAACCAAACGGGGGAAACCAGACATGAAACCGTTCCACATTGCCGCCGCTGGTCTGGCGCTGACCGTCGCCGCCTGTGCCCAGCCGGAACCCGAGCCGGTCTACCTGCAACCGATCTACGAAGGCAAAGCCGGAGAGCCGACCTGTTCGGCAGGCTATGTCCTGTCGACGCTGGAAAGCGGCGCCCTGGTCTGTGCTCCGCTGCCGCCGGCGTGATCTGACGGCCGCGTGACGAACGACTGAAGAACGGGCTTTCGGCCGGGGCAGACCGGCCGGGGGCAGAGAGCGCGCTAGGGGGCGATGACCCGGCGTGCTAGCATCCCTCCTGCAACGGGCAGGGGCGGAGCCATGGCAGAGGACGCGGCAACCAACGGCAAGGATGTGGTCATTGCCGTGCTGGAATTCATCGGCGGGCTCGTCTGGCCCTGTTTCGCGGCTTTCCTGTTGTGGTTCTTCCTGGAGCCGGTGACCACAGCGGTGGATTCGGTGCCGGAATTGATGGGCCGGGCGAATGTCATCGAAATTGGCGATCTGAAAGTCGAATTAGAAAAGGAAATCGGCCAGGTCCCGTCCGGACCGGTGCGCGCGGCCCTTGCGGACATGAATGGCGAGGACATCGCCACGGTGCTGGAACGGGCCGACTCTACCCTTAACACCTGCGACTATCCCGGCCTGGAAGCGGAAACGGCGCGGCTGCTGCGGCTGGACGAGCTTGGCGTGCTGTCGGTGACCGAAAACCCAGAGGAGCTGGCCCGAATCCAGGACCTGCACGAGGACGTGACGGGGTGCTGGACGGTCGTGCTGACCCCGCTGGGAGAGGAGGTCTATGACTTCCTGATCGCCTTCATCAGCACCAGTCTTTGAGGCCTCCGGGTGGCTTCGGCGTCCGGTTTCTCGCGCATCATGTCGTCATACATCCAGGCCATGCGGTCGACGCACCAGGCCTTGCCGCCCATGATCAGGGCCATGCCGAAGAGGGTGGGCCAGGGCTGCATGGTCCAGAGCCCCCAGGCCCAGGGCAAAAGCCCAAGGGCCGACAGGGTCGCCAGGGCCCGGATCCAGCGGGCGTGATGGGCGGGCACCGGGCGGGTGGCGCGGTTGAGGTACAGGCGTTCTCCGCCGGTGCCCCGGGCGGCCCAGCTGGTGCGGTCGGCGGGGGCGGGGAACAGGCGGGGGTTGGCCCAGGTCCAGGCCAGCACCAGGGCAACGGGCACAAGGGCCCAGGCGCCCAGCCAGGCGCGGGACAGGATGGCCAGGCTGAGCAGGGGCACGACGGTGAAGCGCGACCAGACAGAGGCCGGGCTGGCATGGCGGGCCCAGGCGGCATCGTCCATGGCCATGGCCCGTTCGGATAGTGCAAAGAGATCCCAGGCCATTCGGTGCACCCGCCCCTTGGTTTCCACGCCCGTCACCTGCATATAGGGGGCAAGCGCGAAGGAGAGAACGCTCATGATGGATTTGATGTCCGGCGCCGGGGGCGCCCCTGCCGAAGACCTGATCAAGGACAGCAGCGAAGCGACCTTCATGGCCGACGTGGTCGAACAGTCGCAGACCGTGCCGGTGATCGTCGATTTCTGGGCCCCCTGGTGCGGGCCGTGCAAGACGCTGGGACCGGCGTTGGAAAAGGCCGTGGCCGGGGCCAAGGGCGCGGTCAAGATGGTCAAGATCAATGTCGACGAGAACCAGATGCTGTCGGGGCAGCTGCAGATCCAGTCGATCCCGACGGTCTATGCCTTCTGGCAGGGCCAGCCGGTGGACGGGTTCCAGGGGGCCTTGCCCGGATCAGAGATCGATGCCTTCGTGGAACGGGTGATCGCGGCCGCGGGCGGCGAGGCTCCGGGTGCGGGTCTGGATGATGCGGTCGAGGCGGCCGAGGCGATGCTGGCCGAGGGCGCGGCGGTGGACGCGGCGCAGACCTTTGCGGCGGTGCTGGGCGAGGAGCCGACCCATGCGGCGGCCTATGGCGGGCTGGTGCGGGCGCATATCGCGATGGATGACCTGGACCAGGCCGAGGCGGTGCTGAATGGCGCTCCGGCCGAGATTTCCGATTCGGCGCCGCTGGAGGCCGCCCATGCCCAGCTGGAGCTGGCGAAACAGGCGGCCGGGGCGGGCCCCCTGGGCGAGCTGATGGCGGCGGTCGAGGCTGATCCCGACAACCACCAGGCGCGCTATGACCTGGCTTTGGCGCTGCATGCCAACGGCAAGGTCGAGGAGGCGGTGGACCAGCTGCTGACCCTCTTCCGGCGTGACCGCGAGTGGAACGAGGGGGCGGCCAAGGCGCAGCTGTTCACGATCTTCGACGCGCTCAAGCCCAATGATCCGGTGGTGCTGAACGGGCGCCGGAAATTGAGCTCGATGATATTTGCCTGAGCGGTCCGGAGGGCTAGGTTTGCGATCATGATCAAGCCCGCGGACCTGCCCGAGACCCTTGCCGTCTTTCCCCTGCCCGGGGCGCTGCTGCTGCCCCGGTCGCGCCTGCCGTTGCACATCTTTGAACCGCGCTACCTGCAGATGCTGGAAGACGCGCTGAAAACGCGGGAACGGCTGATCGGCATGGTGCAGCCGAACACGATACCCGGGCGTGAAGAGGGCAGCGGGCTTTATACCATTGGCTGTGCCGGGCGGATCACCCAGTTCTCGGAAACCGAGGACGGGCGCTACCTGATCACCCTGACAGGCGTGTCGCGGTTCCGGGTGCGCCAGGAGGTGCAGGGCTTCACGCCCTATCGCCGCTGCGAGGTCGACTGGGCCGGGTTCGACCGCGATCTTGGCGCGCCGGAAAAGGACACCCAGTTCGACCGCAAGGCCTTCCTGGGCCTGCTGGAACGGTTCTTCGCCTCGCAAAAGCTGAGCACCGACTGGGACACGCTGAAAGAGGCCGAGGACGAGCTGCTGATCAACTCGCTCTCGATGCTGCTGGACTTCGACGCCGAAGACAAGCAGGCCCTGCTGGAAGCACCCTCGCTGTCGACCCGGCGCGAGACACTTGTGACACTGATCGAATTCACCCTGCGCGGCGGGGCCGAGGAGACCTTGCAATGACCACCGAACCCGGCGGGGCCAACCGCCACATGCTTGAAGCGCTGGTCTGCCCGCTCACCCAATCGGTTCTGGAATATGATGCCGCGGCCCAGGAATTGATTTCCAAGCCCGGCAAGCTGGCATTCCCGATCCGCAACGGCATTCCGATCATGTTGGTGGACGAAGCGCGCAAACTCGACTGCTGAGCCCTTGGTGGGCCCCGGATTTGGGTATTTTCAAAGAGAAAGAAGCAGGAGACCGGCTCTTATTCGAAGGCCGGCGCGCCTTGGTCATGGTGTCGGGGGTGCATGAGCCCGATTGAAGCAAGGCGCCATCTGCTGCTTCTTTCTCTTCACAAATACCCAATTCCGACGCGGGCCAGATGGCATCCCGTCAGAGTGGTTTCCCACGTAGCAAGTCAGGGACGTCCCCGGCGATGCCCGCGGCTTCCCTGATCAGGGTGCGGCGCAGCGGGGGGAGGGCGTTGACCAGGCCCATGCCAAGGCCCCGGCCCGCGCGCAGGAGGGGGTTATCGTTGGAAAACAGTCGGTTGAAGGCGTCCGTCGCGAGGGCCAGGCTGGTGGTATCTGCGCGGCGCCATTGGGCGTAGCGGGTCAGGACGTCGGGGGCGCCGATGTCTTCGCCGCGGCGGGTGGCTTCGGCCAGGACCTGGGCGAGCGCGCCGACGTCCCGGAAGCCGGCGTTCAGGCCCTGGCCTGCGATCGGGTGCACTCCGTGAGAGGCGTCCCCCACAAGGGCCAGCCGCTCGCCGGTCATCTGGCGGGCGAGCGTCAGGTTCAGCGGGTAGGTGAAGCGGTCTCCGGCCAGGGACAGCCCGCCCAGCACGTCTCCGAAGCGGGGGGCGAGGGCGGCGAGGTAGGCGTCGGGGGTCATCGCCTGGATCTCGGCGGCCAGCTTTGTGTCCTCGCTCCAGACGATGGAGCACCGCTTGCCCGTCAGGGGCAGGATGGCCAGTGGCCCCTGGGGCAGGAAGATCTGCCGGGCGATGCCGTTGTGGGGCAGCTCGTGGGACAGCGCGCAGACCAGGGCCGTTTGCCCGTAGCTCCATTCCAGCCGCCCGATCCCGGCCCGCCGGGCCGTTCCGCTGCGCCGGCCGTCGGCGCCGATCAGCAGCCGTCCCGCCAGCTTGGACCCGTCCGACAGGGTGACCCGGGCCTGGCCCGGGGTGACCGCCTGGTCCGTGACCGCCAGCCCGTTCAGGACGCTCACGCGAGGCTCGGCCGCCATGGCGCGCAGGAGGGCCGGGCGCAGGTGGCGGTCTTCGGACATGAACCCCATGGGGCCGTCCTCGATTTCGGCGTGATCGAAGGCCAGCCCGAACGGCCCCGGCCCCTGGCCCACCTGGCCGTCCGACACCGAGATATCGAGGATCGGCTGGGCTTCGCCTGCCACGTCGTCCCAGACCCCCAGCGCCTTCAGCATCCGCTGCGAGGCCAGGGCCAGCGCATAGGACCGGCCGTCGAACCCCGGATCCTGCAGCGTCGCGGCGGGCAGGGCGTCGATCACGGCAGAGCGCAGCCCGGCCTGGGCGGCGGCCAGGGCGAGGGCGGGGCCGGTCAGGCCTCCACCCACGATGAGCAGGTCGAAATCATCCGTCATGGCCTGCAATATGGCGATGGCTTCGGGATTGTCCACGGTCGTTGCTGTCGCTACCGTCGCGGCGACGAAGGCAAAGGAAAGACCGACATGAGCGACTGGCTGACGATGAGCGCAACCGACCTGGGCCGGGGCATCGCCGCCGGGCGCATCGACCCGGTGGATCTGACCGAGAAATACCTGGAGGCCATCGACGCCCACCCCTATCGCGACCGGATCTATGCGCGGGTCACCGGCGACCGGGCCCGGGCCGAGGCCGAGGCCGCACGCGCGCGGGCCGTCGAGGGCCGGCGGCTGTCGTCCCTGGACGGGGTGCCGGTCAGCTGGAAGGACCTGGTCGACAGCGCCGGCGTGGCGACCGAGGCGGGCTCGGCCCTGTTGAAGGACCGCATCCCGGCCCGCGATGCCGAAGTTTTGCGCAATTCCACGGCGAAGGGCACGGTGTGCCTGGGCAAGACGCACCTGTCGGAACTGGCGTTTTCGGGGCTGGGCTACAACCCGGTCACGGGCACGCCGCCCAACGTGAACGACCTGGAGGCGGTGCCCGGCGGGTCCTCGTCCGGGGCGGCGGCCTCGGTGGCGTTCAACCTGGCGCCCCTGGCGATCGGGTCGGACACCGGCGGGTCGGTGCGGGTGCCGGCGGCCTGGAACGACCTGGTGGGGCTGAAGACGACGTCCGGGCGGGTCAGCCTGGAGGGCGTGGTGCCGCTGTGCCTGAAGTTCGACACCATCGGCCCGCTGGCCCGGTCGGTCGAGGACGCGGCCGAGTCGCTGGCCGCGCTGGAAGGCCGGGCCGCGCCGGACCTGCGGGGGGCCAGCCTGGGCGGGGCGCGCATTGCGGTGCTGAAAACCGTGGCCCAGGACGATCTGCGCGACGCCCCGGCGGCGGCCTTCGATCACGCGCGGGGGCGGCTGGAACAGGCCGGCGCGCGGATGATCCCCCTGGAGGTGCCCGCATTGGCCGATGCCATGGGCCTGTCGGGCCAGCTTTATGCGCCCGAGGCCTATGGCCAGTGGCGCGACGTGATCGAGGCCGCGCCCGAGAAGATGTACCCGCAGATCCTGGAGCGGTTCCGGGCGGGGGCAGAGGTCTCGGCCCCCGACTATGTCGCGGCCTGGGCCGACCTGGAGCGCTACCGGGCGATTTGGGCCGAGGCGACGGCGGCTTATGATGCGGTGCTGATCCCGTCGGCCCCGATCCTGCCGCCGAACCTGAAGCGGCTGATCGAGGATGCGGAATATTACAAGGTGGAAAACCTGCTGGCCCTGCGCAACACGCGCATCGGCAACCTGATGGGGCTGAGCGCCCTGACCCTGCCGACCGGAACGCCGTCCTGCGGGGTGATGCTGATGGGCAAGCCGGGCGGGGAAGAGGCCCTGTTGCGCCTGGGCGCCGCGGCCGAGGCCGCCCTGGGATAGGCCCGTTGCCAGGCCCGTCGCCTGCCGCGCCGGCCCTGCGGGGCCGGTGTGGGGCGGCCGGGCGCGGGACGAATGACCGGAAAGTCACATTAACGCCTTATTAACCCCGTTTTTGTGGACGGGAGCGTGGGCCGTAGGTATCCTGTGTGCAACGGGGCGATTACGACCCCGATCCGAGGCATGCAGATGAACTTTCCTGAGCGGTTTTCGAACCTGCCGGCGTACGCATTTCCGCGTCTGCGGGCACTTCTCGATCCCCACGCGCCGGGCGGCGACGTGGTGCATATGACCATTGGCGAGCCCAAGCACGCCTTTCCCGACTGGGTCACCCAGGCGATTGTCGAGAACGCGGCCGGGTTCAATTCCTATCCGCCCAACGATGGGTCTCCGGAGCTGTTGGGCGCGATTTCCGAATGGATTTCGCGGCGTTACGGGGTCGTGCGCGACCCGGATCAGCATATCCTGGCGCTGAACGGCACGCGCGAGGGGCTGTATAACGCGGCCATGGCCCTGTGCCCTGAAACCAAGAACGGGGGGCGGCCGGTGGTGCTGGCTCCGAACCCGTTCTACCAGGTCTACATGGTCGCCGCGATTTCCGTGGGGGCCGAGCCGCGCTTCGTGGCGGCCACGGCCGAGACCGGGCACCTGCCGGATTTCGCCTCGCTGGACCCGGCCCTGCTGGACCGCACGGCGGTGGCCTATATCTGCTCGCCCGCCAACCCGCAGGGGGCGGTGGCCTCGCGCGCCTATTGGGAAACCCTGCTGGGCCTGGCCGAAAAGCACGATTTCCGGGTCTTCGCCGACGAATGCTACTGCGAGATCTACCGGGACGAGCCCCCGGTGGGCGCGATGGAAGTGGCCGATGCCATGGGGGCCGATCCCGAACGGGTGCTGTCCTTCCATTCGCTGTCGAAACGGTCGAACCTGCCGGGCCTGCGGTCGGGCTTTGTCGCAACGGGGCCGGAAAACATGAAGCGGCTCAAGCAGTTGCGGGCCTATTCCGGGGCGCCCTTGCCCGGGCCCCTGCAGGCCGCTGCAGCCCAGGTCTGGGCCGACGAACAGCATGTCACCGAGAACCGCCGCCTTTACGGCGAGAAATACGCCCTGGCCGACGAAATCTTTTCGGGCGTGCCCGGCTACGAGGGCCCGCAGGCCGGGTTCTTCCTGTGGCTGCCGGTCGAGGACGGCGAGGCGGCGGCGCTGAAATTGTGGACGGAGACCGGCGTGCGGGTCCTGCCCGGCGCCTATCTGTCGCAGACCGTGGACGGGGCCAATCCGGGCGCCGGGTATATCCGGGTGGCCATGGTCGCCCCGAAAGACGTCTTGCAGCGCGGGCTGATCACGCTTCGCGACTGCCTATACACATAAAAGAACCGAGGTCAGGCATGGCATACAATACCCGCAGTCGCGATCCGCTTCTGGACAGCACGACGCAGGCCGCCATCGAGCGCCGCGGCAAGGAGCTGATCGGCATTGCCCTGATCGGGCTGGGTGTCGCCGCCACGGCGATGATCCTGTCCTACACGCCCGACGATCCGAACTGGATGGTGTCGACCGATGCGCCGGTGCAGAACTGGCTGGGCCGTCCGGGCGCCTCGATATCGGCGCCGCTGTTCATGGTCGTGGGCTGGGGCGCGCTGGGGTTTGCGGGTATTTTCCTGGCCTGGGGCATCCGCTTCCTGCTGCACCTGGGCGAGGAGCGGGCCGTGGCCCGGCTGATCTTTGCGCCGATCGCCGTGGCCATCCTGTCGGTCTATGCCGCGACCCTGGTGCCGGGGGCCGAGTGGAACGCCACCCACAGCTTTGGCCTGGGCGGGCTGTTCGGTGATACCGCCATGGGCGCGCTGCTCACGCTTCTGCCGATGGGCTCTCACGTGGTGGTCAAGCTGGCCTCGCTGCTGATGGGTCTGGCGTCGCTGGCCATTGCGCTGTTCGTCTTCGGGTTCACCAAGGCCGAATTGTCGCGCCTGCTGCGCACCGCGCTGCTGGGCATCGTGATGGGCTATTCGGCAGTGCTGTCGCTGGTGGGCAAGGGCGCGCGTGGCGCGGCTGATGCCGCCCGGATGCGGGCCGAGATGCGCGCGCAGCGCAAGGCCGAAGCCGCCGTTGTCGCCGAAGAAGCCGCCCGGGCCGCCGCTGCTGCTGTGCCCACGATGCCGGTCGCACCGAAGGCTGCGCATGGTTATCTGCCGCAGGCTGCGCATGGTCATGCACCGCAGGCTGCGCATTATGGTGCACCGGAGGCTGCGTATAATAATGCACCGGAGCCTGCGCATTATGGGGCACCGGAGGCCGCACCTTACACTGCACCACAGGCTGCGCCCTCGAACATGGTCGTGCGGGCTCCGATGGCCGGACACGCGCCGCGCCCGGCTCCCCAGGGTGCCCCCCGCATGACGGCCGAGCCGCCGATGAGCGCTCCGGCCGCACCTGTTGCCGCGATGGCCGCTCCGGCCGTGGCGGCGGCCCCGGTTGCCCCACCTGCGCCCAGCCCGCAGCCCGCCGAGCGCGGCGGCCTGTTGTCGCGCATGCCCGCCCTGATCCGCCGGGCCGACCCCGCGCCCATGCCGGAACCCGAGTTGATCGAGGACGAACCGGCCGAGCTGGACGGAGAGGGCTACACCGACGACCGCATCCGGGCCAAGATCGCCGACGTGGTGCGCAGCCGGGTCCAGCGCGGAGAACCCGTCGCCCCGGTCGACGATCCGACCAAGCCCCTGACCCGGGGCAGGGGACGCCGCCCGCAACCGCTGATCGTCAACACCACCCGCCCCGCCGACCCCGAGATGGATCACGCGATTGATCCTTGGGCCGCCGACACCTTGCAGGCCGAGGCCCCGATGGCGGTGGATCAGGCTGAAACCTGGGGCCATGACGAAGTGGCCCTGCCGCCCGAGCCGCCCCTGTCGCGCCACCCCGCGATGACCGGCCTGAAGCCCGAGCCGCCTCTGTCTGCCTCGCGCGCCGCCGTTGCAACCCCTGTTGCCCCTGTCGCAGCCCCGCGCGCGGCCCCCGTTGCCGCGCCCGCGCCCCTGCAGGCCCTGCCGCGCGCACCCGAACCGCAAAGATCCGCTGCTGAAATGGCTCCGGAGATCGCAGAACCGCAGATGTTCGAGGCCGGCTTTGCCGAGGTCGAGCCCGAGGATGAGGCCGAGATCATCGACTGGGCCGATCCCCGGGCCGGTGTCGAAACCCCTGAAATCGAGGCTTCGGACAGCTGGGAAGATTCGGCTCCGGTTGCCCCCCGCGTGGCCGCTCCGGTTGCCCCGCGCCCCGCGCCGCCGCCGATTCCGGTGCCCGAGGCCAAGAAGGTCGTGCAGAACCCGGCACGCAAGCCGCCCCAGCCGTCGAAACGGGCCCGGGCCGAGGCCCAGCCCAGCCTGGCCTTCGAGGATGCCGAACAGGGCTATGAACTGCCGCCCCTGAACCTGCTGACCAACCCCGACAGCATCCAGCGCCACCACCTGTCCGACGAGGCCCTGGAGGAAAACGCCCGGATGCTGGAAAACGTGCTGGATGATTACGGCGTCAAGGGCGAGATCGTCTCGGTCCGCCCCGGCCCGGTGGTCACCATGTACGAACTGGAACCGGCCCCGGGCCTGAAGGCCAGCCGCGTGATCGGCCTGGCCGACGACATCGCCCGGTCGATGTCGGCCCTGTCGGCCCGTGTCTCGACCGTGCCGGGACGGTCGGTCATCGGCATCGAACTGCCCAACGACAAGCGCGAGATGGTGGTGCTGCGGGAAATCCTGGCCAGCCGCGATTTCGATGATTCGAACATGCGCCTGCCGCTGGCCCTGGGCAAGGATATCGGTGGCGAGTCGATGGTCGCCAACCTGGCCAAGATGCCCCACCTGCTGATCGCGGGGACGACGGGGTCGGGTAAGTCGGTGGCGATCAACACGATGATCCTGTCGCTGCTTTACAAGCTGACGCCGGATGAATGCCGGCTGATCATGATCGACCCCAAGATGCTGGAACTGTCGGTCTATGACGGCATCCCGCACCTGCTGTCCCCGGTGGTGACCGACCCGAAAAAGGCCGTTGTCGCGCTGAAATGGACCGTCGGCGAGATGGAAGAGCGCTATCGCAAGATGTCCAAGATGGGCGTGCGCAACATCGACGGCTACAACGCCCGGGTCGAGGACGCGCTGTCCAAGGGCGAGACCTTCTCGCGCACGGTGCAGACGGGGTTCGACGATGAAACCGGCGATCCGGTGTTCGAGACCGAAGAGATCATCCCCGAGAAGATGCCCTATATCGTGGTCATCGTCGACGAAATGGCCGACCTGATGATGGTCGCGGGCAAGGAGATCGAGGCCTGCATCCAGCGCCTGGCCCAGATGGCCCGGGCCTCGGGCATCCACCTGATCATGGCCACCCAGCGTCCCTCGGTCGACGTGATCACCGGCACGATCAAGGCGAACTTCCCCACCCGGATCTCGTTCCAGGTGACCTCGAAGGTGGACAGCCGGACGATCCTGGGCGAGATGGGCGCCGAGCAGCTACTGGGCATGGGCGACATGCTGTACATGGCGGGCGGCGCGAAAATCACCCGCTGCCACGGGCCCTTCGTATCGGACGAAGAGGTCGAGGACCTGGTCAACCATCTCAAGGCCTACGGGCCCCCGACCTACATGGCCAATGTTCTGGAAGGCCCCGACGAGGAACGCGAAAGCGACATCGACGCGGTCCTGGGCCTGGGAGGAAACACCAACGGCGAGGACGCGCTTTACGATCAGGCGGTGCAGATCGTGATCAAGGACCGCAAGTGCTCGACCTCTTACATCCAGAGGAAACTGGGCATCGGCTACAACAAGGCCGCCCGTCTGGTCGAACAGATGGAAGACGAGGGCCTCGTTTCCCCCGCCAACCACGTGGGCAAGCGCGAAATCCTTGTGCCTGAACAACAATAGCGGCGTCGCGCGCCTTGGCAGGCCATCGGCCGGGGTATTTGGAAAGAGAAAGAAGCAGCAGACAGCGTTCCTGCTTCTTTCTCTTCAAAAATACCCATTCGGAACGGACTTGCCGGGTGCGCGTTTCACATTTCCGAATGCCGGCTTGGGCCCGGTCCGATCAACGCTTACATTCAGGTCATGATGAAACGCCGTCAATTCCTTGCCATTACCGCGGCGCTGTGTGCCGCTGGTCCGGTTGCTGCCGAGAAACTGTCCCTGCCAACCTTGTCGGATTACCTGAACGGGATGCGCACCGCCAAGGCGCCGTTCACGCAGGTCAGTGACGATGGAACCCTTTCGACCGGGCAGTTGTATCTCAAGCGCCCCGGACGGGCGCGGTTCGAGTATGATCCGCCGAGCGATGCGCGCGTGATCGCCGGGGGCGGGGTCGTGGCGATTGTCGATCCAAAGTCGAACCAGCCGGCGGAAAGCTATCCCCTGAACCGCACGCCCCTGTCGATCATCCTTGCCCCCAAGGTCGACCTGGCCCGGGCCAACATGGTCGTGGGCCATGCCCACGATGGCACCGCGACGATCGTGACCGCCCAGGATCCCGACCACCCGGATTACGGCCGGATCGAGCTGATGTTCACCGACAAGCCCGTCGAGCTGCGCAAGTGGGTGATCCATGATGGCTCGGGCACGAAGACCACGGTCATCCTGGGCGCTCTGGAGACCGGGATGTCGCTTTCGGACCGGCTGTTTTCCGCCTCGGCCCGGCAAAACTCGGGCGACCGCTGACCAAACGGCGCGATTGCGCGCCGCCTGCGGATCGTGACATGCATGGATCGTCCCGATTCCGCAGGAGACTTCGGTCTTGCGTGTTGTCAATTTTGCAGACGGCTCCAACGCCGCTCTGGGCCGGAACGAACCCTACCAGTTCGCCCGCGCCCATGCCTTTGCCTTTTACCGCCAGCGGGTGCTTTACAGCTTCATTCCCAAGAACGCCTGTTCCACACTGCGCTTTTCACTGGCCGTGGCCAACGGAGCCCTGACCCCGGCATCGGACGTCAACTGGATCCATGCCAACAACCCGACCTTCGTGGCCGATCCCGAGTTCGTCGCGACCTGCGCCTATGCCTTCGTCGTCCTGCGCTGCCCCTTTCGCCGCCTGGCGTCGTGTTACCTGGACAAGATCGTCGACGGCGAGCGCCACCTTCTCAACCTCTTCCCCGCGCCGGTCTACTACCTGCACCGGGCCTTCGGCCGGCAGGCCCTGGCCCGCAAGGTCCAGTCGCTGAGCTTTGCCGATTTCGTGCGCCGCATCGCCGCGCAGGAGCCGCGCGACATGGACAGCCACTGGCGCCCGCAATCCGACTTCCTGCTGCTGCGGCACTATGACGATTACTTCGCGCTGGAGGAGTTCGGCAGGGTCCAGGCCGCCCTGGCCGCTCAGGGGATCGACATCATCGACACGCGGGGGCGATTGGGTCATGACACCTCGGGCCTGGACAAGATCTCGGGCCGGTTCACCGCCGTCCCGGGCCACCAGATCCGGGCCCTGAAGGACCAGGGCCAGGTGCCCGCGCCGGACAGCCTTTACGACGACGAGACCATCGCGCTGGTCCGCCGGCTTTATGCGGATGACATCACGCTTTACCAGGAAAGGTTCGGGCCGGGGAACCTGCTGTTCTGAGCCCTTACCGCCGGCGGCAATCGGCCAGTTGCAGCCCGTAGACCGTGGCCCGGTTGTCGACCTCGCTGGCCACCCGGACCAGCCAGGACTTGGCCTTGTAGGACCCGCGGGCATAGCCCGAATGGCCTTCGTGGTAGGCCAGGTACTGGTTTTCCGCATCGTCCAGAGAAATGCCGTTGGTCTTGAGCGTGCGGTTGAAATACCAGCCCATGAAATCGGTGGCATCGTTGATCTTGTTGCGCTTGGCCCCGCGGTTGCCCGTCACCCGCCGGTATTCGTCCCAGGTGCCGTCCAGCGCCTGGCCATAGCCATAGGCCGAGGATTGCCGGCCCATCGGCAGCACGCCCAGCACGTATTTATGGGGCGTGCGCGCGTTCGAGATGAACTTGCTTTCCTGGTAGATCGTCGCCATCTGGACGTGCACCGGAACGCCCCACTTGCGCTCGGCCTTGCGGAAGGCGCGCATGTATTCGGGACGCTGGGCAATGATGCTGCACGCGTCGTCAAGGTTCGCCGGCGGGGTCTCGTAACCGGTGCTGCAGGACACCAGAAAGAGCACCACGCCAAGGGCGTAGGGAAACCTGTTCATGATCTGACTGCTCGGTCATTGTTATTAGAGAGTATTTTACGCGATCTGGCACAAATGTGGAATCACATTTCGATTGTTGCCGGCCAAAGACCGCCGGACCGTGGCCCCCGTATTTCACCTGGCCCGGATGGCCTGCTAAAGCACGGGGGATTCCAACGGGTTAACCTTCGCTCCACACACTGTTTCCGGCATTTCCCGGACAGGGGTTGGACAGATCGGCTTGCCCCCATTAGAAACGGGCGGTAGGGGCACGACTGATGTTGAAAACGAACGCAAAATATCATCTTGGACAGGTAGTCCGTCATCGCAAGCATCCCTTCCGGGGGGTGATCTTCGATGTGGATCCGGAATTTTCGAACACCGAGGAATGGTACGATTCGATTCCCGAGGACAGCCGGCCGCACAAGGAACAGCCGTTCTACCACCTGCTGGCCGAGAACGATCAGACCTATTACATCGCCTACGTGTCCGAGCAGAACCTGATCGCCGATTACTCGGGCGAGCCGGTGGACCATCCCGATATCGCCGACATGTTCGGCCCGTTCGAGGACGGGTCCTACCCGCTGCATTTCCAGCTGAACTGAGTACCGCCGTGGCGGCTGCGTAGGATGGGTCTTGACCCATCTTTGCACCGTGCTGCGGGGGAAACAGGGCGGGCCGAAGCCCGCAAGCTGGCTCAGAACCCCCTCAGAACCCGCTCAGAATCCCAAGGCGCAGCCGTCCTTGCGGGGGTCGCTGGCCCCTTCCAGCACACCGCTGTCGTGGATACGGATCGCCTGGGCCCCGCCGATCGGCGTGTCGGGGATGATGACCGTGTGGCCCATCTCGGCCAGCTCGGCCCGGACGGCATCGGAATAGCCGCGCTCGACCTTCATCTCTCCGGCATCGGTGAAACAGCGCGGCGCGTCGATGGCCGCCTGCGGATCCATCCCGAAATCGACCATGTTCGACACCACACGGGCATGGCCGTTGGGCTGGTAGGCCCCGCCCATCACGCCGAAGGGCATCTCGACCGCATCGCCGGTGGCCAGCATGGCGGGAATGATCGTGTGCATCGGTCGCTTGCCCCCGGTCAGCTCGTTGGGGTGGCCCTCGGCCAGGGTGAACCCGGCGCCCCGGTTCTGCAGCAGGATGCCGAACTTGTCCGAGGCGATGCCGGACCCGAACCCGTGGAAGATCGAGTAGATCAGCGACACGGCCATGCGGTCGCGGTCGACCACGGTGATGTAGATCGTGTCCTTGTGCACCGCCTCGGTCAGGGGAGCGGCGGCGGCCATGGCCTTGGCCGGGTCGATCAGGGCGGCCAGCTTGTCGGCGGTGTCGTCGGACAGCATGTGGGCGAGGGCCGTGGTCCGGTCGGGATCGGCGATGAACCGGTTGCGCGCGTCATAGGCCAGCTTGGCGGCCTCGGCCTCCAGGTGGGCGCGCTGGCTGCCGAAGGGATCCATGCCCGCGATATCGAAGCGCGACAGGATGTTCAGCATCAGGATGGCCGTGGCCCCCTGGCCGTTGGGCGGATGCTCGATCAGGTCCTTGGCCTTGTAGGTCCCGCGCACCGGCGCGTCGCTGCGGTGCGAGATGGCCGCGAAATCGGCGGCCGTGTGCAGCCCGCCCTCGGCCGACAGTGCGGCGATCATGTCCTCGGCCACCTCGCCCTCGTAAAAGGCCTTGGCGCCATCGCGGGCCACCCGGCGCAGGACCTCGGCCTGGCCGGGGGCCGAGAACAGCTGACCCGGGGTGGGGGCCTTGCCGTTGACCAGGTAGTGCATCCGGGCCGCGCCGGTCAGCTTCTCGGCGTCGCCGGGCCAGTCGAAGGCCACGCGCGGGGCCACGGGGATGCCGTTCTGGGCATAGTGGATCGCCGGGCTCAGGATCGCGTCCAGCCCGATTTTGCCTTCGCTTTCAGACAGGTGGCAGAAGGCGTTGATCGCGCCGGGCACGGTGACGGCATGGGCGCTGTAGACGGGGACCTCGGTCAGGCCTTGCGCTCGCAGGGCGGCGGCAGAGGCCGCGGCAGGGGCCTGGCCCGACCCGTTGAGCGCTTTGACCGGCTGGCCGGGGCGGCTGTAGAGCACGAAGCAATCGCCGCCGATCCCGGTCATTTGCGGTTCGGCAATGCCCAAAAGGACCGCCCCGCAGATCGCGGCGTCCATCGCGTTGCCGCCGCGCTTGAGGATGTCCAGCGCGGCCTCGGCCGCCAAGGGATGCGAGGTCGCGACCATGCCGTCGGTTGCAAATACGGCCGAACGGCCGGGCTGGTGAAAGTCGCGCATCTGGGGCACCCCTTGTTTCCTTTTCGGCGGACCCTAGACAGCGCGGCGGTGATTGCCAAGCGGGCCAGGTCCGGGACCTGTCTCAGGTTTTCCGGAAAAGTGCCCCGGCGCCGCGAACTGGGTGGGGGCTGTTGATACCGCGACGCCGGGGGAAGCTATGTGCAGCTACAAGACCAGTAGTGCCGCCGGTTCTGGGCACGGATGCGGAGCGAATAAGACGCTTTTGCGGCAGGACGTTTAACTTTGAAACGATCGGCACATTCGGCGCGTTTTTGGGCGCTGTGCCCGGCCGGGGATTGCCCGAAACGGGACATTCGGGCCGGAGGGGCCGTGTTTGGGAGAGAGACGGGCGCGAATCCCCGGCCGGGCCCGGCGCGGCCCGGGCCTAGCGCCGGGCCCGGCCGCCGGTCGGAGAGAGGTCGAAGTCGACCGTCAGCCGGTTGACCCCGTCCTGGCGGGCATAAGACAGGTCGCGGGCGATGGAGCGGATCAGCAGCCAACCGAAGCCGCCTTCGGGCAGGGCCTGGCGCCCGCCGCCCAGGTCGGCCGGTCGGCCCGGTGGCAATGTCCCGCCCGGCAGCGGCAGGCCGTCGTCGCGGATTTCAAAGCGCAGCAAGGTGTCGTCCACCAGGGCGGTCAGGCGGATTTCGCCGTCCGGGCACTCGGCATAGGCATGTTCGACGATATTGTTGACGATCTCGGCCAGGGCGACCTCGATCATGCCGGCGCGTTCAGCGGTCATCAGGTCCTTGAGCTCGGCCATGACCCGCGAGAGCATCCCGCGCGTGGCCTCGGGTGTGGCCTCGCTTTGCAGGGACAGGACCTCGCGGGTGTGGAGCATTTGCGCGCGCCTTCTACTGGTGAAGATCATCGGTCAATCTGCGGGGGCGCCCAGGGCCTTTTCCAGGGTCGGATAAAGGGTAAAGATCGTGTCCATGCGGGTCAGGCGGAACACCTTTTCAACGTTGGGGGTCAGCCCGGCCAGGTCAAGTTTGCGGGCCGGATCAAGCTGTTTCATCGAGGCGACAATGGCGCCCAGCCCGCTGGAATCGATAAAGGCGACCTGGCTGAGGTCCAGCACCACGCGTTCGGGCCCGCCATTGGTTGCCGCGCGCATGTCGTCCTTGAAGCGGATGGCCAGCGCGGCGTCGATCCGTTCGTCCTGAACTGTGACGACCCGCGTCGCCCCGTTGTCAGCCGTGATGAGCGTCATCACTGTCCTCCATCCCTTGGGTGGGCGAAAGAGTACGGCTCAATCGTTACCAAGTCGTATCCATGCATGGCCAGGAGTGTGCCTGGGCCGGGGGAAACGCTTGTGGGTTGTGTGATGGCGGTTCGGGTGGGGCATGTGACCTGGCGGGTGAAATTATTTGTTGATTTTTCACATACGGACGTCATCGTGAAATCATGACGAAGAATTTCACCGCATGACGGCCATTCCGCCTGATCCGGACCTGTCGCGGGGCCAATCCGTGGGCCAATCCATAGGCCCGTCCCTGGGCGCGGATCTGCGGGCCTTGCGGCGGGCGCGGGGGTTGACCCTGGCAGAGCTGGCCGGCCGGCTGAACCGGTCAGTGGGCTGGCTGAGCCAGGTGGAACGGGATCTCTCGGCCCCGTCGATCACCGACCTGCGGCACGTGGCGGCGGCTTTGGACGTATCGGTGTCGATGCTGTTTGGCCAGGCGGCCGCCCCGGCGGAGGAAGCCGGTTACGTGGTGCGCAAGGGGGCGCGGCGGGCGATCGGGTCGGACCAGGCGGGGCTGGTGGAAGAGCTGCTGTCGCCCGATCTGACCGACGATTTCGAGATGGTCCACAGCGTGTTCGAGCCGAAGTCCCGCATCGGCGAGACGGTGACGCGGCCCACCCAGGAGGTGGGCTACATGATATCGGGGCGGTTGCGGCTGGAGATCGGGGCGCGGGTGTTCGACCTGGGGCCCGGCGACAGTTTCCGCATCCGGGGCGAGCCTTTCGCCTGGGAAAACCCGCACGAGGAACCGGCGGTGGCGATCTGGGTGATCGCGCCTCCGGTCTATTGAGATGAGCGCCAGGATGACATCGGGTGGCACATGCCGCGGGCTAAGGGCAGGAGCGCAAAAGAAGGATGTCGCGCATGAGTTTCGAAGCCTGGACCGTGTTTGCCCTGTTCTGGGTGGTCTTCGTGACCACTCCGGGGCCGAACGCGGTGAACTGCATCCAGAACGGGATGACGCTGGGGTTCCGGCGGGCTTTCGTGGGCGTGCTGGGGATCCTGACCCAGGCGACCTGTTTCCTGGTGCTGTCGGCGCTGGGGGTGACGGCCCTGATCGCGGCCTCGCCCACGGCGTTCTTCGTGGCCAAGCTGGTGGGCGCGGGGTTCCTGATCTGGAACGGGATCCGCACCTGGATGCGCGCGCGCCAGCCCGCCCGGCTGGATCCGAAACCGTCCAGCCACATCTACCTGCACGCCCTGGCCGTGGCCACGATCAACCCCAAAAGCGTGGCCGGCTACCTGGCGGCCTTTTCGGCCTTCGTGCAGCCGGACGTGCCAATATGGGACCAGATGCTGATCATCGTGCCCACCGCCCTGACCATCACCACGCTCAGCTATTCCGGCTTCACCCTGCTGGGTGCCCTGATGGGCCGGTCAGCCCTGGTCGCGGTGTTCAACGTCTGGGTGCGCCGGGTGCTGGCCCTGTGTTTCATCGTCTACGGCCTGCTTCTGGGCTTTTCCGCCACCCCAACGAAAGGCTGACCCCCATGTCGACCGTTTTGACCGGATCCTGCCTGTGCGGGGCCACCGCCTTTGACATCGCCGGCGACCTGGCCCCCGGAACCCTGTGCCATTGCAGCCAGTGCCGCAAGCAGACGAGCCATGTCTACAGCTCGACCCATATCCCCCGGGCCAACCTGCGCCTGACCCGCGATGCCGAGCTGCGCTGGTACGCGGCCAGCGACGTGGCCCGGCGCGGGTTCTGCGGGGCCTGCGGATCGGTGCTGTTCTGGGATCCACGGGCCGAGGACAAGATCTCGGTCTCGCTGGGCGCCATTGCCCCGCCGCATCCGGGAAAGGTGGTCAAGCACATCTTCACGGCCGATGCCGGGGGGTATTACCCGCTGGATGACAGCCTGGACCGGGCACAAGAGGACTGAGCCCATGACCGAGTTTCCGACAACCGCCCGGGTGGTGATCATCGGCGGGGGCGTGGTGGGGGCGTCGTGCCTCTATCACCTGGCCCAGGCGGGCTGGTCCGACTGCGTGCTGCTGGAAAAGAACGAGCTGACAGCCGGGTCGACCTGGCATGCGGCGGGCAATGTGCCGACGTTTTCGACGGCCTGGTCGGTGATGAACCTGCAGCGCTATTCGACCGAGCTGTACCGGCGGCTGGGGGCCGAGGTCGATTATCCGATGAACTACCATGTCACCGGGTCGATCCGGCTGGCCCATTCGCACGAGAGGATGCAGGAATTCCTGCATGCGCGGGCGATGGGGCGGGCCCAGGGCATGGATATCGACATCCTCGGTCCGGACGACATCAAGGCCATGTATCCCTTTATCGAGCTGCATGACCTGAAGGGCGCGCTGTACGATCCCAATGACGGGGATATCGACCCGTCGCAACTGACCCAGGCCCTGGCCAAGGGCGCGCGCGACAAGGGGGCGCGGATCGAACGGTTCTGCCCGGCGACAGGCGTGCGGCGCGCGCATGGCGAGTGGATCGTGACCACGGCCAAGGGCGAGATCCGCTGCGAGATCGTGGTCAATGCGGCCGGCTATTATGCCCAGCGGGTGGGCGAGTGGTTCGTGCCCTACGGCGGGCGGCGCGTGCCGATGATGGTCATGTCGCACCAGTACCTGCTGACCGACGAGATCCCCGAGCTGCAGGACTGGTCCGAGGGCGCGGGGCACAAGCTGCCCCTGCTGCGCGACGTCGACAGCTCCTACTACCTGCGCCAGGAAAAGAACGGGCTGAACCTGGGCCCCTACGAGCGCAATTGCCGGGCGCACTGGGTGGATCCGGCTGACCCGATGCCCGAGGATTTCTCGTTCCAGCTTTATCCCGACGACCTGGACCGGCTGGAATGGTACATCGAGGACGCCATGGCCCGGGTGCCCCTGCTGGGCTCGGTCGGGGTCAACAAGGTGATCAACGGGCCGATCCCCTATGCGCCGGACGGCATGCCCCTGCTGGGGCCGATGCCCGGGGTGCCCAATGCCTTCGAGGCCTGCGTCTTCACCTTCGGCATCGCCCAGGCGGGGGGCGCGGGCAAGGTGCTGGCGGAATGGGTGACCGAAGGACGGACCGAATGGGACATGTGGTCCTGCGATTCCCGGCGCTACACCGACTACACGGATGACGCCTATTGCGTGGCCAAGGGGATGGAGATCTACGGCCACGAATACGCCATGCATTTCCCCTGGGCCTCCTGGCCGGCCGGGCGGGACCGCAAGCTGTCTCCGGTGCACGACAAGGTGGTGTCGATGGGCGGGCAGATGGGGGCGTATAATGGCTGGGAACGGGCCAACTGGTTCGCCGGGCCGGGCGATGACACCTCGTGGGAGGCGACCCAGACCTGGGAGCGCGCCGGCCCCTGGGCCGACCGCATCCGCGCCGAATGCGAGGCGGTGGCCGGTGATGTGGGCGTGCTCGACCTGCCCGGATTTTCCCGGTTCGAGATGACGGGGCAAGGGGCGGGCGAATGGTTGCTGGGCCGGATCGCGGGCGGGTTGCCAAGGCCGGGGCGGATGGGCCTGGCCTATTTCCCCGACGATCGCGGCCGGATCCGGACCGAGATGAGCATCATCTGCGAGGCCCCCGACCGGTTCACGCTGATCACGGCGGCGGCGGCCCAATGGCACGACCGCGATCTGCTGCTTGAAACCATGCCCGAGGGGCTGACCCTGGTCGACCGCACTACCGACCGCTCCACCCTTCTGGTGACGGGCCCGACTGCGCGGACCCTGTTCCAGGCTCTGGGCACAGAGGCCGACCTCGCCTTGCCCTGGCTCTCTGTCCAGCCCGCGCGGGTCCAGGGCATTGCCTGCACGCTGGCCCGCGTATCCTTCGCCGGAGAACTCGGCTGGGAAATCCACGCCGACAAAGCCACAATCCCGGCGCTCTACGATGCCGTGCTGGAGGCCGGTGCAACCCCCTTCGGCATGTGGGCGCTGAACGTGCTGCGGATCGAAAAGGGCTACCGGTCTTGGAAGGGCGAGCTGTCCAGCGACTACGACCTGATCGAGGCCGGCCTGCAAAGGTTCATCCGCTTCGACAAGCCCCAACACTTCCCGGGCCGCGCTGCCCTGCTCGACACCCAAACCCGAGGCCCGGCCCGCCGGTTCGTCGCGCTGATCGTCGATGCGGGCGCAGCCGAGCCCCCCTCCATGTCGCCCCTGGTACATGATGGAGATACAGTGGGCGCGGTCACCTCGGCCGCCTGGGGCCACCGGGTCCGGGCGTCGGTGGCGCTGGCCATGGTGCGCGCTGACCTGGCGAAGCCGGGTGCCCAGCTGGAAGTCGAGAGCTTCGGCAAATTGCATCGGGCGGTGGTCCAGCCGGAATGCGCCGTCTGGGACCCGTCGAACGCGCGGATGCGGGCATGACGTGGCAGCGGCGCGCCCTTGTCGAGCGGTGGGACGGGTGTCACCCGCTCGGCCGGGGTATTTGGAAAGAGAAAGAAGCAGCAGGCGGGAGCAGGCTCCGAGCCCTGCACATTGATCCGCACCGCTGGGCATATGGACTGGCGGCCCTTCGCAGTGGCCGGGCCGCCTGGCGCAACTCTTGTCTTCATCTTTGCCCAAATACGCAAATTCCGCCGCACCCATCAGCACAGAGGTCGAAGCAATGAACCTGCCGTCTCACGCGCGTGTCGTCGTCATCGGGGGCGGCGTCATCGGTTGTTCCGTAGCCTACCACCTGACCCAGCTTGGCTGGACGGATGTCGTGCTGCTGGAACGCAAGCGGCTGACGTCCGGAACCACCTGGCATGCGGCCGGGCTGATCGCGCAGTTGAGGTCCTCGGCCAACATGACGCGGCTGGCGAAGTACAGCCAGGAACTTTACGGGCGGCTGGAGGCGGAAACCGGACTGGCCACCGGGTTCAAGCGGGTCGGATCGATCACTGCCGCCTTGACCGGGGAGCGCCTTGAAGAGCTGCGCCGCACGGCGGCCATGGCCCGGGCCTTCGGTGTCGAGGTGGAGGAGATTGCGCCGTCCGAGATTGGCGCGCGCTATCCGCACCTGAACCTGGACGGGGTGACCGGCGGGGTCTGGCTACCGAAGGACGGGCAGGGGGATCCGGCCAATATCGCCCTGGCCCTGGCCCGGGGCGCCCGGTCGCGGGGGGCGGTGATTGCCGAAGGCGCGCGGGTCTCGGGCATGGTCCGGACCGGCCGCCGGGTGCGCGCGGTCGAGGTGGACACCGCCGACGGACCACAACGCATCACCTGCGACATGGTCGTCAATTGCGCCGGGCTCTGGGGCCACGAGGTGGGGCGCATGGCCGGCATCAACGTGCCTCTGCAGGCCTGCGAGCACTTCTACATCGTCACCGAGCCCATCCCCGGCCTGTCCAGCCTGCCGGTCCTGCGGGTGCCGGACGAATGCGCCTATTACAAGGAAGACGCGGGCAAGATCCTGCTGGGCGCCTTTGAACCCGTGGCCAAGCCCTGGGGCCCGCCCCGCCCGGATTTCGAGTTCGACCAGCTGCCGGAGGATGTCGACCATTTCGAACCGATCCTGGAGCAGGCCATCCACCGCATGCCCATGCTGGCCGAGGCCGGGATCCACACGTTCTTCAACGGTCCCGAAAGCTTTACCCCCGATGATGCCTACCACCTTGGCCTGGCCCCCGAGATGGACAATGTCTGGGTGGCCGCCGGGTTCAACTCGATCGGCATCCAGTCGGCCGGCGGGGCCGGGATGGCCCTGGCCCAGTGGATGGAGAGCGGAGAGAAACCCTTTGACCTGGGCGACGTGGACATCGCGCGGATGGAACAGTTCCAGGGCAACCGGCGCTACCTGCGTGCGCGGGCCACGGAAACCCTGGGCCTGCTTTACGCCGACCATTTCCCGTTCCGCCAGAAGGCCACCGCCCGGGGCATCCGGCGCAGCCCGTTCCATGCCCAGCTTGCCGAACGAGGCGCGGTCTTTGGCGAACTCGCCGGCTGGGAGCGGGCCAACTGGTTCGCCCGGCCCGGTCAGCCGGCCGAATACCGCTACAGCTGGGGCCGCCAGCCTTTCTTCGACAACGTGGCCGAGGAGTTGCGCGCCGTGCGCACGGGCGTCGGGCTTTACGACATGTCGTCCTTCGGCAAGCTGCGGGTCGAGGGGCCGGATGCCCCGGGTTTCCTGAACCGCCTGTGCGGGGCCGAGATGGACGTGCCGGTGGGCAAGATCGTCTATACCCAGATGCTGAACGCCGCCGGCGGGATCGAGGCGGACGTCACCGTCACCCGCCTGTCCGAAACCGCATACCTGGTGGTCACGCCCGCGGCCACCCGGCTGGCCGACGAAACCCGCCTGCGCCGCCACCTGGGCGAGGCGCGCGTCGTGATCGCCGACATGACCGCGGCCGAGGGCGTGCTGGCCGTGATGGGCCCTGATGCGCGCAAGCTGATGCAGGCGGTGTCTCCGGACGATTTCTCGAACGCGGCCAATCCCTTTGGCACCGCACGTCAGGTCGAACTGGGCCTGGGCCTGGCCCGCGTGCATCGTGTGTCCTACGTGGGCGAGCTGGGCTGGGAGATCTACGTGTCCGCCGACATGGCCGCCCATGCCTTTGACACCCTGGCCGAGGCCGGGGCGGATATGGGCCTGCGGCTTTGCGGGCTGCACATGATGGATTGCGCCCGGGCCGAAAAGGGGTTCCGCCATTTCGGCCATGACATCACCCCCGAAGATCACGTGCTGGAGGCGGGCCTGGGCTTTGCGGTGAAGACCGCCAAACCCGATTTCATCGGGCGCGAGGCGGTGCTGGACAAGAAGGACCGCGGCCTTGACCGGCGGCTGGTGCAGTTCTGCCTGACCGACCCCGAGCCGCTGCTGTATCACAACGAGCCCATCCTGCGGGATGGCGAGATCGTCGGCCACCTGACCTCGGGCGCCTTCGGGCACCACCTGGGATGCGCCGTGGGCATGGGCTACGTGCCCTGCCGGGGTGAACCGGCCGAGGCGGTGCTTGCTTCGGACTACCAGATCGACGTGGCGGGGACCCGGGTGGCCGCGCGGGCGTCGATGAAACCCTTCTACGACCCGCAATCGCTTCGGGTCCGGGCATGACCCGGCCGAACTTGACCGGGTCGAACATGACCAAGCCGAATATGACCAAGACCGGGGGCGACAGCCGGGCGGGGCTTGTCTACGCGGTGCTGGCCTACGTGGCCTGGGGCGTGCTGCCGCTTTATGTCAAGGCGGTCGACCACGTGCCGGCGGCCGAGGTCGTGGCCCACCGCGTCCTGTGGTCCGTGCCCGTGGCCGGAGCGGTGCTGTGGCTGACCGGGCGCTGGCAGGACCTGCGGGTGGCCCTGTGCACGCCGCGCTACCTGGCGATGGCGGCGGTGACGGCGGGGCTGATCACGGTCAACTGGAGCGTCTACATCTGGGCGGTCTTCCATGGCCGGGCGGTGGACGCGGCCCTGGGCTATTACATCAACCCGCTGTTCAACATTGCCCTCGGCGCGGCGCTGCTGGGCGAACGGCTGACCCGCCTGCAGGGCGTGGCCGTGGCGCTGGCCGCCCTGGCGGTGATCGTGCTGTCAGTGGGGGCAGGGCAGGTGCCGGTGGTGGCCCTGGGGATCACGCTCAGCTGGGGGCTCTATGCCTATTTCAAGAAGCGCCTGCCGGTGGGGCCGAACCAGGGTTTCCTGCTCGAGGTCCTGATCCTGACCGGGCCCGCCCTGGCCCTGGTCGGGACGCTGGCGCTCCGGGGCGAGGGCCATTTCGGAGCCAACCTTTCCGATACTCTGCTGCTGATGCTTGCCGGGGTGATCACGGCCACGCCGCTGATGCTTTATGCCAACGGGGCCAAGCTGTTGCGCCTGTCGACCATCGGCATCCTGCAATACATCACGCCCACGCTGATCTTCCTGACGGCCGTGTTCATCTTTGGCGAACCCGTGGGGCTGTCCCGGGCGATTGCGCTGCCGATGATCTGGGTGGCCCTGGGGCTTTATTCGCTGTCGCTTCTGCGGGAAACATCAACCGCCCAATCCTGAGGCATGAGGCCGCCCGTTATCTGTCCCCCAAGGGCAGCCGTTGCACATGGGCGGCCAGGGTCTATCTTGGCGGGGTCACGACCCAAAAGACCCACAAGGAAGTTCAGCCCATGTCCGACGCGCCGTCCACGAATGCCCATCCGATCTGGCCCCTGGTCGAAGCGGCCGCCCCGCGGCTGGTGGACCTGTCGCACCGGGTCTGGGCCACGCCCGAAACCTGCTATGCCGAGCGCCAATCCGTCGCCGCCCATGCCGACGAGCTGCGCGCCCAGGGCTTCGAGGTCACCGAGAACCCCGCCGGCATCCCCACCGCCGTCATCGGCGAGGCGGGCGCGGGCGGGCCGGTCATTGCCTTCCTCGGCGAATTCGACGCCCTGGCCGGGCTCAGCCAGCAGGCCGACCTGGCCGAGCCCAGCCCGGTGGCCGACGGGGCCAATGGCCATGGCTGCGGACACAACCTGCTGGGCTCGGCCTCGATGCTGGCGGCGGTGGCCCTGCGCGACTGGCTGCAGCAGACCGGCACGCCGGGGACCGTGCGCTATTATGGATGCCCGGCCGAAGAGGGCGGGGCGGGCAAGACCTTCATGGTGCGCGACGGGCTGTTCTCGGACGTGGACATCGCCATCACCTGGCATCCCAACTCGCTGCCGATCATCCTGAAGGGATCGTCGCTGGCCAACACGCGGGTCGATTTCACCTTCGAGGGCCGGGCCGCCCATGCGGCCGGGGCGCCGCACCTGGGCCGGTCGGCCCTGGACGCGATGGAGCTGATGAACATCGGGGTGAACTACCTGCGCGAACACATGCCGGATTCGGCGCGCATCCATTACGCGATCATCGACGGGGGCGGGATTTCCCCCAACGTGGTGCAGGCCCGGGCCAAGGTGCGCTACGTGGTCCGCTCGGACACCGTGCCCGAGATGCTGGGCCTGCTGGACCGGGTCGGCAAGGTGGCGCAGGGCGCGGCCCTGATGACCGAGACGCGCGTCACCCAGGAGGTCCTGGCCGCGGTGTCGAACCTGCTGCCCAACACGCCCCTTTACGAGGCGATGTACCGCAACCTGGAGACCCTGGGCCCGGTGCCCTTCGATGCCGAGGACGAGACCTACGCGGCGGGCTTCCAGGCGACGCTTAGCCCCGAGGATATTGCCGACGCCTACCGCTCGGCGGGGCTGGCCCCAAAGCCCGGCAAGGTGCTGGCCGATTTCATCCCGCCCGCCGATGCCCCGGCCATGCCGCTCGGCGGGTCGACCGACGTGGCCGACGTGTCCTGGGTGGTGCCGACCGTCCAGCTGATGGATGCGACCTCGGCCATCGGGACCCAGCTGCATTCCTGGCAGATGACCGCCCAGGGCAAGAGCGGGCCGGCCGCCAAGGGGATGATCCATGCCGCCCAGGTGATGGCCATGACCGGGGTGGATGCCCTGCTGGACGCCGACCTGCGGGCAAGGGCCTGGGCCGATCTGCGGGCGCGGGGCGGGGCCGAGGGCTATATCTGCCCGCTGACCGCCGAGGCGGTTCCGCCGGTCAAGGCGATGGCTGCCGAGTAACCTGTCCCACGCGTGGGACAGAGGGCCGCTGCAATGATTTCAAGCACTTGCAGCGGCAGATTTACCATTCGTTAGGATATGGCCCGTCCCGTCGCGCGGCGTAAACGGCCGGCCCCTGATACGCCCACGGCATGCCAAGCGACACTCAGGCTACGGCAGTGGCCGCTCATGCCACGCCCGGCGGCACCCGCGCCAGTCCAGCGGCCGCCCTGGTCACGCCCGGGGCGCGCCGACGTCGCGCGCGGGCCCCGAACACGGGTCCCCGGACACGGGGCCTACTTGGCCGTGTAGCCGCCATCGACCAGGTGGTAGGACCCGGTGATGAAGCTGGCCTTGTCGGACAGCAGGAACAGGGTCAGGTTGGCGACCTCGTCCGGGGTGCCCATGCGGTTTTGGGCGGCCTGCGACGACAGGAAGGCCTTGGTGTCGTCATCCAGGTTGGCATCCAGCAGCGGCGTCTTGATGAAGCCCGGGCCGATGGAATTGATGCGGATGTTGTCCTCGGCATGTTCCAGGGCCGCCGATTTCGTCATCCCCACGACCCCGTGCTTGGCCGTCACATAGGCCGACGCGGTGGCATAGCCCACCGACCCCAGCATCGAGGCAATGTTGATGATCGACCCGCCTCCGGCCCGCTTCATCGCAGGGATCGCGTAGCGGATGCCGTAGAACACCCCGTTCAGGTTGACGTCGATGACCGATTGCCAGGCGTCGATGGGGTGGTCTCCGGTCTTGACGGCCGGGCCGCTGATGCCGGCGTTGTTGACCAGCAGGTGCAGCGCGCCGGTCTTTTCTTCGGCAAAGGCGACCATGGCCTCGACACTGGCCGGGTCGGCGACATTGCCCCCGAAGCCGTAGGCCGTGCCGCCCGCATCGGTAATCGCCTGGGCTTCGCGCTGGGCGTCCTCTTGCTTGAGATCGGCGACGATGACGGTTGCGCCGGATGCGGCGAGGGCCTCGGCTATGGCCAGGCCGATGCCCGAGGCCGCGCCGGTGACGATGGCGGTTTTCCCGTTGAATGAAATATCCATGGGGAGGGTCCTTTCTGGTCGTTTCCCTGTAGGTGTAAACGTTTGCGGGCCAGGGCAATGGCCCGATCCGCGCAGGGGCCTGTGCGCTGATGATCAGGGTTTTGCGGGAACCTTTTGGCACATGGGGGATGCGGGCGGATGGCTTGCAACTTGGCGGCCGATCCCCGACACCGGGGCAGACAGTGTGCGGAAAGGAACTCCCCCGATGAGCAGTCCGATGCATGGCGAATACAAGGTGCCCGGCGGCAAGCTGGTGGTGGCCGATCTTCAGGTCGTGGACGGCCTGTTGCACGGCGTCCGCATCTCGGGCGATTTCTTCCTGGAGCCGGGCGAGGCGATCACCGACATCTGCGCGGCCCTGACCGGGCTGGCGGCCGATGCCTCTAGCGAGGACATGATCGCGGCGCTGGACCAGGGCATCCCGGCGGGCACGGCCCTGGTGGGCTTCAGCGTCGAATCGATTGCCATCGCGGTGCGCCGGGCGCTGGGCGTGGCCCGGACCTGGCGCGATTTCGAATGGCAGATCGTCGACACCGGGCCGGTGGCCCCGGCCATGCACCTGGCCCTGGACGAGGTGCTGGCGCGGGCGGTGGCCAAGGGCACGCGCGCGCCGACGCTCAGGTTCTGGCAATGGGACCGGCCGGCGATCATCATCGGCAATTTCCAGTCGCTGAAGAACGAGGTCGACATGGAAGCCTGCCGGACCCATGGCGTGACCGTCGTGCGCCGGGTGACGGGCGGGGGGGCGATGTTCGTCGAGCCGGGCTCGACCATCACCTATTCGCTTTACGCCCCCGGCGAGCTGGTCGAGGGCATGGATTTCGCGGCGTCTTATGCCTTCCTGGACAACTGGGTGCTGCAGGCCCTGAACGAGCTGGGGATCGAGGCCTATTGCAAGCCGCTCAACGACATCGCCTCGCCCAAGGGCAAGATCGGCGGGGCGGCGCAGAAGCGCTATGGCGGGGGTGCAGTGCTGCACCATGCGACGATGGCCTACGACATGGACGGGGCGAAGATGGAACAGGTCCTGCGCATCGGGCGCGAGAAGATTTCCGACAAGGGGATTGCCTCGGCGGCCAAGCGGGTGGACCCGGTGCGCAGCCAGACGGGCATGACGCGCGAGGACGTGACGGCGCGGATGATCGACACCTTCACCCGGCTGAACGGGGGCACGGAGGGGGCGGTGACAGCCGAGGAATGGGCCGCGGCAAAGGCGCTGGTGGCCGAGAAGTTCGACACCGAGGCCTGGTTGACCCACGTGCCCTAGGGGTGTCGCTTGCCCGGGAGGTGTCGCTTGGCTTGCCTTCGGGGGGCGGGCGGGGCTATGGCGGCGTCATGAGCGCTTCCGGACCGATCCAGACAGAATACTGCCCGCCCGACACGCCCCTGGCGATCCTGCACGACGACCACGAATTGCTGGTGGTCGACAAGCCGGCGGGCTTGCTGTCGGTGCCGGGCAAGGGCGAACACTTGGCCGATTGCCTGCTCTCGCGGGTGCAGGCGGCCTTCCCCGAGGCGCTGCTGGTGCACCGGCTGGACCGGGATACCTCGGGGGTGATGATCTTCGGGCGGACACCCCATGCGCAGCGCCACCTTGGTCTGCAGTTCGAAAAGCGGGTGACGAAGAAGACCTACGTGGCCCGAGTCTGGGGCCGGCTGGAGCCTCGGACGGGCACGGTGGATCTGCCGCTGATCGTCGACTGGCCGAACCGGCCGCTGCAGATGGTGTGCCACGAGACGGGCAAGCAGGCGGTGACCGACTGGCGGGTGCAGCGTTATGAGGACGAGACGACGCGGGTCAAGCTGATGCCGCAGACCGGGCGGTCGCACCAGTTGCGGGTGCACATGCTGGCGCTGGGGCATCCGATCCTGGGCGATCCGTTTTATGCCTCGGGCCCGGCGCTGGAGGCGCCCCGGATGATGCTGCATGCCGAAGAGCTGAAGGTGAAACACCCCGATGGCGGGCGGATGATGGCCTTTCGCGCCAAGCCCGGGTTCTGACCGCGCCGGCCCGCAGGGCCGGCGCCGGCCGACGCGCACCCTGCGCGGCGGAACACCTCTGGTCCGGGCCAGTATGGGCTTGAGTTTCAGGCTTGGGTTTTCAGGCTTGGGTTTCAGGCCTGGGGCGGGGGGGCGGCAGGATCCTCGGGCGGTTTCGGCGGGGGCATCAGCAGGGACAGCGGGTCCAGGTCCAGCAATTGCATGACCACCTTGGACACGGCCGACAGGGCCTGAAGCGGGTCGATGATCGGCGGGTCGGGCGGCTGTTCGACGGCCGAGGCGGCCAGTGTCGGGGCCGAGGCCTTGGCGGCCTGGGCGCCCGCGCGGATGTCGTCATAGGCGGGCAGCTCGTCGATCCGGGCCTGCACGGCGGCCGCCGGCCCGGGCTTGGGCAGCGACAGGCGGGCCAGCTTGCCCAGCATGGTGTTCACGCGCAAGAGCCCCGGCAGGGTCAGGGCATCGTCTCCAAAGGCCTTCTGGATCGTGGTGATCGCCTCGGCCGCCGAGGCCAGTTGCAGCATGGCCTGGACCGGGAAGGGGATTTCAGCCGCGGGTATTTTCGCCAGCCCGGCCAGCAGCTTCATCGCGGCCTGGGGGAAGGCGGGATCGCTGGGCGGCACGATGCCCAGTTTCTCGCCCAGCTGGGGCAGCGTGGCGAAGGAGGCCAGGAACTTGGCCAGCTGCTCCTGGGTGTCGGTCATGGCGAAGACGGGCGGGGCGACCTGGGCGGCGGCCGCGGCATTGGCCAGGATCTCCTGGTAGCGCTGGCGGGCCGGGGCGAGGTTTTCCACCTGGGCAAAGCGCGGATCGACGCCGGTGAGCTCCAGCGGGCACAGCCCCTCGGCCCGCAGGTCGAGGGTCAGCCGGGCGGCCTCGGTCAGCCGTTGCAGGTCGGGCGTATCAAGGGCCACCAGGGCCGAGGCCGCCTGGCCGGGCCCCTCGCGGAAGGCCTCGGTTTCGGCCTGCAGCTGTTCGACCATCTTTTCGGGGTCGTCCAGGGCGAACTGGCCGTCCAGCTGGGCCAGTTTCATGCAGGCCGAGATGAGGTCTCCGGGGCCCATGGGCAGGCGCGCGGGCAGGGGCGTTTCGGGGGCCGAGGCGGCCAGGGTCGCGCGGGTCCAGGCCTCGGGCGACATGTCGGGCAGGTCGCGGGCCAGGGCCTGGTCCGCCCGGGGGGCGGGGGCCTGCGTGGCCGCCTGGGTCTGGCCCTGCGATTGGTCCTGGGATTGGTCCTGGGATTGGTCCTGGGCGGCGGTGCCGCCGGCCGGCGGCTCGATCTTGGCAAGGGCCGACAGCTGGGCCAGTTGCGGCGGCACGGCGGTCACCGAGATCGGGGTGCCGGGCGGGATCGCGGCAAGGGCGGGCCCTTGCTCGGGGGAGAAGCCGGCCATCGGGCGGTCCGGGGTGCGGCCTAGCCGCCGATCAGCACGGTCGGCGCGCCGGCCACGACCGAGCCGCCATGGACGAACATGTCGCCCAGCCGGGCGGCGGGCATCTTGTTGACCATGACCGTCATCGAGCACTTGACCAGCACGTCGGGCGGTCCGACGCACATGGCCTTGTCGCCCAGCCGAGCCTGCGGCAGGCCGACGGTCAGCACGTTCATCGAGGTTGGTGGAATGATCGGTCCGCCCACGTGGGGGATCGGGGGGGTGCCCGGTGTGACCATCGGGCAGACATGCATATCGGTCACGCGCGCGGCCGGCATACCCATGGGGAAACTCCTTTAATCAATACGAAGAATGTATGATCTCGCGGGTCTCGTGCAAGGGGCGTGATGGCCGGGGGGCCATTTTGGCGGGCTGGTTGGAGATGTGCCCGTGCCTATGCCAATGCCTGGTCGCGGGCAAATGGGAGCAAGTTTCGGGTGATAGGCGGCACCCAGGGGCCCGGGCGGTGTGCGGGACGGCTGTTCTGCAGCCATGTGTCGGACCACCCTGCGGGCGGTCCGAGCGGGGCGGCGGCGGGGGCGGGCGGC